>JAXDCA010000023.1:0-121325 GCA_034678305.1 Bellilinea sp. | reverse complement strand
AATCTGTTTAAAATTTGATCATTATCCATATCCCCCAACCATCATTTTCAGCCATCACACAGCCGATAATCCGTTAAAATGAGGTCTTTATTGCAATTAAATTCTTTGTAAGCATTCAACTCGATCTTAAACCTGCTCGTCTGATAACGATTCCCCGGCACGAGTCTGCACCCAACGCATTGCCAAAATGGTGAATAAGGAAAAATCATGGTCGATAACAAAATCATTATCCTGTATGGTAACAACTGGTGTTTCGATTCGCGCCGCGCCCGCAGAGTGCTGGACAAAAATCAAATCCCCTACAGGTATATCGATATCGATAAAGACCCTGAAGGACGCAAATTCGTGGAACAGACCAACCACGGCTACTGCAGTGTTCCAACGATTGTATTCACGGATGGAAGCATTCTGGTGGAACCTGACGACACCGAGCTGCTCGCAAAATTGGGAATTCAATGAGAAATAAGATTTGCAAGTAAAATGGTCAAGCCGATTGATCGGAAAATAGATTATAACCGGCGCAACCAGCGGATAAGAATTAAGGATATCATCCCCACAATCAACCCTGCCAGGACTACCATCAAAGTCGTGAATCCGCCCAAAGGCTGACCTTCGATCGAAACAAGCTTTGCATTGCGCAGTCTTGATCCTAATTTCCGTATAAAATCCGGATCAGGATCGATCGGCGTCATAAATATTCCCAAGCCTTTTTCGATTTTCCCAACCTGTTCGATATCCATTATTCCGCCTATTGTTATAATGCTTTCCTTGTTGGATAGGCCACAATGCCGATGGTTCCAGGTCCAAGGTGAGCAGCAACTGGAATAGCCAGCTCGGTGACAATGATTTCTTTAAGCGCGGGTATAACCGCCCTTACCTTATCGATCACCGCTTGCGCGGTTTCGGGTGTATCCGCATGCACGATAGCAAGATTTGCTTCTTGCCCGCCAAGACGGTTTTTAACTTCATTGATAATGGTATCTATCGCATTTTGACGCGTACGCACCTTTTTCCCCATCTGCAGCAATCCATCCCGTAAAAAGATAATTGGATTGATTTTTAACAATGAAGAGAGTGCTGTTTGAAACGAGTTTATACGTCCGCTCAACCGGGCATACTCAAGGTTTTCCAGTGTAAAGATAATTGTCAACCTGGAACGGGCTTCGGCAAGGTATTCGAGAATTTTTGTGATTCCCGAACCATTGTCAGACATCAGTCTGGCTTCACGACACATAAAACCTAAAGCGGCTGATCCAGCGCCTGAGTCGAACGGGTATACATCTAACTCACCTAACAGCTCTCGCGCGGCTGTTTGAACTGCTGAGAACGTGCCAGACATTTTGCTCGCAACATGAATCGATAGGATCGAGTCGCCTTTTTGTGTAATTTTACGGTAGAACTCTTTGATCTCGTCCGGTCCAGGCAGCGATGTTTTGGGGAAATCACGCTTCTCTCTCACCAGTTGATAAAAATTCTGGTTGGTAACCTCCCGTCCCTGTAGGAGTTCTTCCTCTCCAAAGCGAATACGCAACGGAAGGATGTTGATTCCAAAGCGCTCTTCCCATCCTTGCGGCATATCTGCTGCTCCATCAGTTACTATTTTTAACATTTCTTACTCTCCATTCAAATCGATGCCAATCTCATCCCTCAATGCCAATAACGTGCGGTGATAGAGACTTTTCACGGCTCCCTCTGTCCTGCCCAAAATTTGCGCAATTTCTTCGTTCGATAATCTTTCGACGAACTTTAAAATCAATAAATTTTGCCGATCGGATGGCAGTTTCCTAAGTGCGGCCATCAAAGTCTCGACCTCCTGCAGCTTGATAAGCTGACTTTCCGGCAGGTCGCCGCGGCTGATTGTATAGCTATGGTCCTCGAGCGGTACCTCTTTCCGGCGTTTTGTATCCCGGTACCAGTTCGCCACCAGATTGTGCGCAATCCGATAAAGCCAGGCTGAGAAAGGCAATCCGCGATTATGGTAATGCTGGATATGGTTGAGCGCGCGGAAAAATACCCGCTCGGTAAGATCCTCTGCGTCGTGCTGGTTTCCCGTTCGGTAATAAATGTAGTTGTAAATCCGCCTGACGTATCTCTGGTAGAGCACGGTGAAGGCTTCGCCATCACCTTTGGCAGCTCGGATGATTGCCTCATCATCGCTGGGTTCAACCACGCCTCATCCTCGCTTGGCTAATCTAAGCATAATAACCCTCACGGTGTCCAAGAGTTGCTTCGTTCCATACAACTGTTTTGCTTCACTCCTGGTTGATTCCGATTAACCATTGTAACAATCTTGCTCAATGTGCGCAGGGTTTATCTGCCAAACGATTATACCTATTAAATATTGAAACAATACGTGTAGCAATATTAACCAAGTCCTATTTCGGTCATATAATGGTCATAGACCTTCTTTCATTTACACACCAAGCAATTGGAGAATAACATGGCAATTTCCCCCTTCGATCGAGAATGTATGCTCGAAGCAGTCGCCCTTGCAATAGAAGCCGAACAAAGCGGAAATCTGCCTATCGGTGCAGTGATCACCCTTGAGCAAGAAATCATTGGGCGGGGCAGGAATGCCATCTGGCAGCCTAACAGGAGGCTCTACCGCCACGCAGAAATAGAAGCGCTCAAGTCCATCCCCGAGGAATTATTGGCGCAATCGAAAACGATGACACTGTACACCACCCTCGAACCCTGCCTGATGTGCATGGGAGCCATCCTCCTGTATGGGATTGGCACAGTGATCTACGGCGCGAGCGATCCTTACGGAGGAGCTTGCCCAGTCGCCGACTCCTTGCCGCCTTTTTTCATCGACCGGTTATCGAAAACCAAGTGGATTGGACCTGCCTTCCCAACCGAGTGTGATTCATTATTCACCCGGATAAAATCGCTAGAAAAAATGGATGGATTGGACATGGATCAAAAAGATTTGTGAAATCCTAATCTCCCCTTGCCATTCAAGTTTAGTCTATTAATCATAAGGGGGTAATCAATATGCGGAATTTGAGTGTTTTGCTTGCATTTATAAATATTTGACGATAAACTTGCCGGAATGTATACCTCCAATATCTTTCGTATTAAAGGAAATACACATGGCAAATGTTGAGGATTATTGGCTGCAAACTAGTGATGTCAAGTTATATGGTAGGGAATGGAATCATGCTTCTCCCGCCAGGGGTGTCCTTTGTCTGGTACATGGATTGGGTGAGCACAGCGGTCGCTATGCTCATGTAGCGGAATTCTTCTGCGGACACGGTTTTTCCTTTATGACTTTTGATCTCCGCGGACATGGAAAATCGAGCGGGCTTCGCGGACATGTGGATGATTTTGATATCTACAACGATGATGTCGATAATTTAATCCAAGAAGCAAACCGGCGTCACCCTCAATTGCCTGTATTTCTCTATGGGCATAGTTTAGGTGGAAATATTGTTTTAAATTATTCCCTTTCACGGAAACCCCAAATAAAAGGGGTCATTTCGTCCAGCCCTTTTCTGGGATTGGCTTATGATCCGGGTTTTAAATTAATCATTGGGAAAACACTATATTCTCTGCTGCCCAAATTCAGCATGGCAAACGGATTGGATCGCAACGGCTTATCCCGCGATGTGGATGTCGTCGAACGGTATAACAAGGATCCACTCGTTCATGACATGGTTTCTGCCCGCCTGGGATTGGATCTGATTAATTCAGGAAAATGGATTATCGAGCACGCGCGCGAATTTCCTCTTCCCTTGTTGTTGATGCAAGGCTCCGCTGATTGGATTGTTTCGTCAGATGCCACGCGAGAATTCGCGGCGAAGTTGCCAGCCGGCTTGATCACCTACAAAGAATGGGAAGGCGGCTATCACGAGTTGCATAACGATATTATCAAAGAAGATGTTCTTCAAACCATGCAGGCCTGGCTGGTGTCAAACCTCAAATAAACCTCAATTGTTTTCAGTTACAACCTGCGCCGCACATAAGGACAAATGGACTTGACCCGTCCTAATGTGCGGCTTACAATAATATTGGCAGTTTTTGCTATTTTTTTCACATAAGAAATATCACCGCAACAAGGAGAGCGCTTATGGCTGATTATTTAACCCGAGGATCGTTAGAAGAAATCGATCCTGAAGTTCACGAGTTGATCCAGATCGAATCTGAGCGTCAAATTCGAAAGATGATCTTGATTCCGAGTGAGAGTGCCGCTCCCTTTGCAGTAAGAGAAGCTTTGGGCTCCATTTTTCAAAACATATATGCAGAGGGCTATCCAGACGAAGAAACTCGTTGGATGAGTGAAGAAGAAATTCTTGATTACAACGCCCGATTAACCTACTATAGGCGTTTTGCTGACCCGCGTTATTACAAAGGCGTTGAATACGCCGATGTGATCGAATCGCTGGCAAGACGTCGCTGCGCCGAGCTCTTCGCGACTGAAAGTATTTCAGCAAATCAGATATACGTAAATGTTCAACCGCTTTCAGGCGCGCCGGCTAACAACGCTGTTTATCAAGCGTTGATCAATCCAGGCGACACAATTCTTGGCATGAACCTGCTTCACGGCGGACACTTGACTCATGGATCATCCGTCAACCGCTCCGGTAAGCTCTACAATGTCGTTCATTACAACGTCGATCCGCAAACCGAGCAAATCGATTATGACGCAGTTGAAGCATTGGCGCTGGAACATAAGCCGAAGATCATCATTGCTGGATACTCATCTTATCCTTGGGCGCCCGATTGGGTAAAATTCCGTGCCATCGCGGATAAAGTCGGCGCCATCTTGCTCGGTGATGTGTCCCACATTGCTGGTTTGATCGCGGGGAAAGTATTACCCTCACCGGTTGGGTATGCCCATGTGATCAGCTTCACCACCCATAAAACTTTGATTGGTCCGCGCAGCGCAGTGATTATGACCACCGATGCTGCATTTGGACGAAGCATCGACCGGGCGGTCTTCCCTGGTGAACAAGGCGGACCACACATGCATGCGATAGCCGCGCTTGCTACTGCACTCAAAATTGCCAAAACGGAGAAATTCCAACAGCTCCAGCAGCAGATCGTCAAAAATTGTGGCGCGTTGACCGATCAGATGGCAAAACGTGGATTGCGCATTGCTTTTGGCGGCAGCAACACCCATATGGGAAACGTCGATTGCAAGACCATCGTCGGCCCTGACGGCGTTGCACTTGCCGGCGATATGGCATCAAGGATTCTCGACGTCGCTGGAATTGTACTCAACCGTAACACCATCCCCGGAGATAAAACAGCATTATTCTCGACCGGCATCCGCTACGGCACTCCCTGGATGACTCAGCGTGGTCTCAAAGAGAATGATATGGTCGAGGTTGGCAATATCATTGCTGATGTACTCTTTGCGACTACACCTTATACCATTGAAACCCGTAAAGGCGATGTTGTGCGCGCCAAAGTCGATTTTAATGTATTGCAAGACGCCCGGCTGCGCGTGCGTAAACTAGCTGAATCAGCTGGCAAGGATACCGAACCTACCAATCACGGTTATCCGCACTATTACTACATCGATGATATCCCAGCAAGTAAAGGTGACTGGGCCGCCTATGACATAAAAGGCATGGATGTGCGTGAGTACGTGAATATTATCTTCACAAGTGATGTCGAATCCCTCAAACCTGGGGAGCATCAAAATACAAGCATCCACACGCCGAAAGGCACAGTCGAAGGCGTCATCTCTTGTGTCACGCCATATCATTTTGTGTTCCATCTGCCGGTGAAAAATGCCGGGCTGGCAATTACCTGGCTGCGAGATCTATCAGATGGTTATATTGCTTTCGATCCTGATTTAAAACGGCGAATCCCTGGCCCGATCCACATCAACGAATCAAATATCAGCCCAATCATCAAATCTACAGGGCAAGCCGTCAACGAGAAAAAACCTTATGTTGTTGGCGGTGACCATGGTAATGGAACTGCTTTGCCCGAATTCAAATGGCAAGAAGAAGAACAGCCATTAAAACGCACCGGCCTGTATGAAATCCATAAATCATTGGGCGCCAAAATTATTCCATTCGCCGGTTGGGAAATGCCCGTCTGGTACACTTCGGTCGTCGAAGAACACCTCGCCACCCGCCAGGCTGCTGGTTTATTCGATGTCGCTCACATGGGTGTTTTGCAAGCCGAGGGGCCAAATGCAGTTGCATTCCTCGACAGTGTCTGTGGAAATGACATCGCTGCGCTCGGTGTTGGAGAATCGCTCTATACCCACTTTTTAGATCCCGATGCAAACGTAATCGACGACACGCTGATATACCGGCGGAGTGAAGATAAATATCTGGTGGTCGTTAACGCCTCGAATGACGATAAGGATTGGAAATGGCTGAATGATGTCCGCGAAGGCAAAGTAAAGGTCGATAATACCAAACCGTGGGTACGCGCCTTTGGCAAAAATGTGGTCTTACGCAATTTACGTGATCCCAAGGAAGGGAAAGACATGCGCGTGGACATCGCCATCCAAGGCCCGAAATCACGCGATATTCTCCTTGCGCTCGGCGTAGATGCTGCCAATCGTAAAAAAGTGATGGCGCTGAAACGCACCCAATTGTGCGAAGCAGTCGTCGGCGGTTTTGACCTGGTCGTTTCACGCACTGGTTATACCGGTGAAAAAATGGCCTTCGAGTTATTCGTGCACCCGGATCAAGCCCCTGCGCTTTGGGATGCTTTGATGAAAGCCGGCGAACCATTGGGCTTGAAACCATGCGGACTTGGCGCCCGTGATTCGCTGCGGACAGAAGCAGGTTTGCCGCTATACGGCCATGAAATGAGCGGCGATCTGAATTTCGGTGTCGCAGAAGCTGGCTTCGGCAGCTATGTGAAAGTACACAAACCCTGGTTCATCGGTAGAGATGCCTTCATCGCACGCGAGGCTAAACGAAACGGCGTGGTTGTTCGCTTCCGCTTCGCGGATAAAGGGGTGCGCATGGCGCATAACGGCGATCCAATCATCGATCGCAAGGGAAAAGTGATCGGCGTCGTGACCAGTTGCGCTATAGACACAGAAGGTTATCTTACCGGGCAAGGTTTCATCGATTTGAAATCATGCGAAGAAGGCGCCTCAATTTACATCTATCAGGGGGCTCCGAAATCGACCGGAAAATCACCAGCAGAGCTAACCCTGGGTGACCGGATGACACTTCCCTCGATAGCGGTCATTATTAGCCGCTTCCCGAAGTAAGTACTCTTTACCAGGTGTGCTAAAAAAAAGCACACCTGGTGTTTTTAGGACAGTCATTTGGCTGGCGAGAGGAGAGATATCATTATTGGCGCTTTTATCGATGCAAGGGAAAACCGTAATCATCTAATTTGTCCAATCTTGTTCTGAGTAGTATGCCCAGAATGAGGAAAAACTAAGTCAAAAAAGGAGAATACGAATATATGGAAACCCCTTGGGATCATCGCTACGCTCAACGCATGCAACGCATGAAAGCATCTGCTATTCGAGAACTCTTGAAACTCGTCGAAGACCCTGAGATCATCTCGTTTGCTGGCGGCATGCCTGCGCCTGAAGTATTTCCAATCAAAGAGTTTCAAGAAGCCTGCAACAAGGTTCTACTCGAAAAAGGCCGGATGGCGCTGCAATACGGCGCCACAGAGGGATACACCCCGCTGCGTGACATGATCGCCCGCCATGCCAGTCGGATAGGTATCCAGGTCACTGCTGAAAATGTCCTGATCACTTCCGGCTCGCAGCAAGCTCTCGACCTGATCGGTAAAGTCTTCATCAATCACGGGGATCGATTGCTGGTCGAAGCACCAACATACCTTGGCGCCTTGCAAGCATGGATGCCGTATGGGGCGGAATATGTGACCGTGAACACAGACGATGATGGCATGGTTCCGGAGGATATCGAGCAGGCGCTGCGAACAGGTCCAAAATTCATCTATGCTCTGCCGAATTTCCAGAATCCGATGGGCGTTTGTCTATCTCTCGAGCGTCGAAATTACCTGGTCGAGTTGGCTGACCGTTATGGCGTACCGATTGTCGAGGACGATCCGTATGCGCAATTGCGCTTCGAAGGCGAGCACCTGCCCGCTGTGGAGGTAATCGATGCACGCATGCGCGTTCAAAACGGATCGTACACCGGCAATGTCATCTATCTGAGCACCTTCTCGAAGATCCTAGCCCCCGGATTACGCCTGGCGTGGGTTATTGCGCCGCCAGAAGTCATCCGCAAATTAACGATCGTCAAGCAGGGCACTGACCTGCACACCTCCACCTTCAATCAGATCGTTGCCTATGAAGTTGGGCGCGGCGGTTTCCTCGATGAACATGTTAAATTAATTTGTGACACGTACCGCGAACGCCGGGATGCCATGCTCGAATCATTGGAAGAGAATATGCCGGAAGGCGTAACCTGGACTCGCCCTCAGGGTGGTCTTTTCTTGTGGGTAAAACTGCCCGCGGGATGCGACTCTACAAAAATGTTCAAAGAAGCGATCAGTAAAAAAGTTGCCTATGTCCCTGGCGTGAGTTTCTACCCCAGAGGCGGCGGTGAAAATACGATGCGCTTGAACTTCTCATATTGCAAGCCGGATAAAATCAATGAGGGAATTTCCCGACTTGGTGTTGTCCTCAAGGAACAAATTCGCCAGAACGATCCTGTATTTTAAGGCGGATAATCCTGTGGCTTTCTAACAACAGCCTGGCTTGTGAAATTTCAAGCCAGGCTGTCTCATTGTATATTTATTATTATTAAACAAAAAACTCCTTCATAATAAATTTTCAGGTCGATTATTTCATCGAGAGAATATCCTTCAATGTTTGCGGAAAATCTGTAAAGATGCCGCTTGCCTGAGCGTCGATTAGATATTTCATCTCCCGCGGATCATTAACCGTGTAAATAAAAACGTCGATCCCATGCTCGCGCAGCCGGTGGATTTCTTCAGGCGTAACACAACCGAATTTTGGATTGTATGCTTGAGCATTCAAGCGTGAAACCAGCATCAATGGGTTCGGATCTGCATTCTCGACCAGTACCCCTGTCTTGATCTCAGCCGCCAACTCCTTAACTCGAGCCAGATAATCGTGATTGAAGGATGAGATCAAAACCTCTTTTTGCATTCTCATCTCGCAGATCAATTCAACCACTCGTTCAACGATTACATCGTGTCCAACAGTTCCAAGCAGGTCTTTAATTTCAACATTAACTTTCCACTGGTGTTCTTTTGTGAATTGCAGCGCCTCGCGCAGGGTTGGCGAAGGCTCGCCTTGATAACAATATTGCTCTGATTCAGATACATTTCCCAGGGCTATCTGGTTGAATGGATCTTTCAGGTTGAACCACGAACCAAAATCCAGCTTACGGATTTCTTCCATGGTGAAATCGGTTACGTTCCATGGCGCTCGTTCGGGATATACCTCGGCAGCATTCGATGTGCGCTCTAGTGTGTCGTCATGCAGCAGGTTCATTTCCCCATCCCTGGTCAGGCAAACATCCAACTCCCACAGGTCAGCGCCAATCTGATACGCTTTCCTTGCGGCTGCCAGGGTATTCTCAGGCGCAAGCGAGCATGCGCCCCGGTGGGCAATATTGAGCGTCCTGGCAAAAGGCGTTTTATTCATTCCGATACAAGCTCGCGAGTCAGACCACTTTTAGCGTATCGTGGCTATTCTTCCACAACTTGAAATGGGTAAATATGGAACCACCAACGAATTCACGCAAGATGGAATTATCCGGAATTAATTCGGCGTCGATCGGTTTGAACCAACTCAAGAAGGCCAGCAGACGTTTTGCCTCGATGTATTCATCGACTCCATACGGTACCTGGCGTAATAACGGCTCTGCCAGGGGTCGCAGCGCAGAAAGCTCGTAAACCAGGGCTGAATTAAAAATTTCATCGGCATTTTCCTGGTAGGGGAAAATGTGATCCTTTTCACCTCGACCCACCGAATCCCAACGCCGGATTGTCTCCAACGCAGAATAACCGCGCTCGCGCGCATCACGCACGATGCGGCGGATCAGACGCGAGTCGGTGGTGCTGATACGGTTGTGCCGGTCCAGGTTCAATTGTGTTAGGCAGGAAATATAGATACGAAAAGTATGTTCCGCAGGTATATGCGGAAGCAACCTGGGATTCAGCCCATGGATTCCCTCGAGGATCACGATTTGATCCTGATCCAACTTGACAACATCCCCTGCCAGACTTATTCCCTTCTTGAAATCGTATCGCGGGAGTTGAACTTCCTCGCCGTTTATTAACCGCTTAAGGTCTGTTTCCAGCCGCCCAATATTAAGCGCTTCGAGGGCTTCAAAATCATAATTACCTTCTTTATCCTTTGGCGTCTTTTCGCGATCGATAAAATAACTATCCATTTCGAGCGCGAAAGGTGATACACCATATGCAAGCATCTGCACGGTCAAACGCTTGGAAAAGGTTGTCTTCCCTGAGGAGGAAGGGCCAGCGATCAACACGATGCGAGTCGTTTTCGCCCTATCCACGATCTGTCTGGCAATTTGAGCAATTTTCTGCTCGTGGAGCGCCTCAGAAATAAGAATTACTTCCCTTGTCCGGTCAGTCAGAATAGCCTCATTCAATGCTCCAACACTTTCAATGCCCAGGCTTGTCAGCCAGGCGCCATACTGTTGAAAAGTCTTCAGCAGCATCGGGTAATTTCCCATGGGCAGCAGCTCTTCAGGAGCATGCCGGCGTGGAAAACGCAGGATGAATCCCGCACTTAGCCGCTTCAGGCCAAACCAACGTAAGTATCCGGTCGAAGGGACCATATAACCGTGGTGATAATCCTGGTGGTCACCAAGACGATATAACACCAATGTATCCTTTTCACGACACTTTAATAGCTGTACTTTATCTTGAAAACCCTGGCTCTCGAAATATTGAATGGCTTCGGTCAAAGGGACAATTCTGCGCTCGAAGGATAAATCTTGCTTGACCAGCTTGCGCATATGATGGGTAAGATCCGTTATTTCTTCTTGGGTGAGCGGCGGTCGTCCGCTGACCTGGCAGTAATAACCGCCCGAAAATACCGAGTGGTCAACATTGAGAGTTCCTTCTGGAAACAGGTCGACAAACGCTGCAGCCAACAGGAAGGTGAGCGATCGGCGGTAGATGCGCGCTCCATCGGAACTTGCCACGGTCAATGGCCGCACTTTAGAATCCATTGAAATTGGATAAGTCAACTCGCGCAGTTCGCTATTGACGACTGCGCCAACGATTAGCGGGTGTTCCCATTCAGGCAAAGCTTTGAAATATTCTGCTACCGGCAAATTTCGAGGTCCTTGCAAAACACGGCCGTCGGGCAGCAGGATTTCGATAGTATCTCGTGGTTTATCAGAGCAGGTGATGTTGATTTTTTCTGGATTCATAATGGCAATGGGCTTCATTAATTACACTTATTGTGGGTAAATAGTATATCACTTCTCCTTGCCATTAACTCTTTCTAAAATCGGGCAGTCGCTTGATTTTTAAACTGCAAATTGGATGTTCTTAAATAGAAATGGCAAGGATGAGCATAATCGTTGCACCATCCTTGCCATGTGGTTTTATCACTGTTATGGCTTAACCATCTCCAGTTGTGCAAAATCATCCGGTTTCAGATCACTCACCAGTCCGCTTGAAGGCGAATAGCTGGAAAGCATCTCTTCCTGCGATGGCACTGTTCCTTCGGGCCATAAATAATCCATCAAACGCGGCATATTGGTCACACCCTGCGGTCCACCGCCAATGCGCCAGCGCTCTGCAACGGGTAACACATCGCGGATACCGTTCGGGCCATAACCGTCTTGTGAATAGACAGCCACCGCATATGCCCATCCGGTGGGATCGCCAGGGATAATATTATTTGGAATCTTGACCATCGCCGTTCGCCGACCGGGATCGGTGATGATCGTGAGAGGTACATTGATATCCGCATTCTCAGGATCGCTTGCATAAAACAAACCATTCTGCCAGCCGGAGATTGTCAGCGCATAATCCCAGGCATAACTATCAGAAACAGCCGCATTACGGGCGCTGCGCAGCATGCGCGCCCCGTTGGCTGCGCCGTCGATATCCAGATACACTTCGATGGTCTGTATCGAGAGACCGTTGGTCGATCCCCATGGATTATCGACAGGTCCGCGCAGCTCAATCTTGAAAACTAAATTGTTTTCATCGCTCCCAACCTGGAATTTAAGCAAATCGAACACGCCGTTGACGAAGACACCATCGCTCGGATAGACATAACTTCCCGGGCCATGATCATCATTCGCAGGATCGGCGACCTCAACCATCCAGCGTATGCGCCCAAGGTCTGGCGTCAGCAAACGAGCAGGAGCTTGAGTTGGAAACAAACTCTTATCAGTGGCTATGCGCAATAAGAGCGCGTCACCCGCATCCAGCGTCGGCCACAAAGCATTGTGCGCAAAAGATAACTCCAGCGCTGCGCCGTTCTTAATTACAACCGGCGTATTGGCAACAACTGCCCAATCTTGCCCGTCCCAGGCCTGCAGCACAGCCGCGGACCCGCCCGCGTCGATTTTTACGCGATGGGTTGCATCCATCTCGAGCACCTGTTTCCCCTCGACCGAGAAGGGAGCGCCGGTTTGTATGGCGGGAACTTTGATATACACCGAAAACTCATCCTCAGGCGCTTGATCCAACAACAAACTGATTTTTTCCTTCGAAAAAGCAAATGAAAGACCAGCTGGCCTGGCGCCCTCGAAGGTGAATTGGCCAGCCTGCTGCCATTCTCCCACGCCTACCTGTCCGTCAATGTCAGGGCTGGATACGCCTTCCAAAGATTTGTCGGGCTCTATTGGCGCCGCGTAGATGACCGGCACGCTCAGGTAATCCGGTCTTTGCAGGTCAAGCGCATCGTACATCTGCCCCAACGTTTCACGGAATTGGGCGTCGAAGGCAGGGTCATTGCCAGAATCCTTGTCTGAACCGAACCACCAGAACCAATCAGATCCCTCTGCCGCCAGTATCGCTTCGGTCGCTTTTGCCAGCTGCTTTTCGCTGGTCTGTCCCTTTTTATTTCCGCGTACATATTCTTCGAGAGTCGCCCTGGCAATGCCAAGATAATTCCAGCCCTTGTTCTCTTCCGGTTCGCCAATCCAGGTTTTGAAGTCACCCCCGTCCCAAGAACCAGCGAAGAGAGTGGGGATGAGCATCAATTCGCTTGTATTCAGGCTGAGGAACTCGGACGGCGTCACCATTTTCAGGGTGGCATCGCTGTTAAGCCGGCTGTAAATGCCATTCAGGAAATCCTTGCCGTCATTGTCATACCATTCCCAGGCGTTTTCACCGTCAAGAATGACAGTAAGCAGGAAAGGCCCGCCTTCTTGATTCTTGAGAGAATCGCGAATGGCATGAATGCGCCCGATGAAATCATCAATGGCTGCCTGAGTTTCGATTTGGCTGTAATCGAAAGAGACTTTATTCGACAGCTGAGTATCGCGGAACAGAATCGCGACCGGCTGATCCTCGCGCTCAGCGACTTGATAAGGCCGGTAGAGCTGCTCAGGATTCGCTGGAATGCCATTTTCAGCACGCGCCAGGTTAATTCCAAGGGATTTCTCTAGAATCGCTTCATCGGTCACAATCCATTGGATGCCGGCGCGGTATACTGGGCCGACAATCTCCTGAGCGACCGAGCCCTCCGCCGGCCACATGCCTCGCGGAAGCTGCCCAAAAAGTTCTTCATACAACTCAATGCCGCGGTCAAGCTGCTCGACCGCATCTCTCCCGTAAGAAAATCGCGTCGGCAGGCTGATATCCGGCACCGCGATTTTCGCCAGATCGGTGTCGACCAGGAGCGGGAGGATAGGATGAGCGTAGGGCGTGGTCGTTACTTCGATCTGCCCACTCTTTTGTAGATCACGATGCACTGAAACGACCTGCTCGACCAGCTTCAGGTGCTTTTCCAGCACAACCTGTTTATCCTTTTCGCTGTAATCTCTGCCCTTGGATACCAGGCTTGCCAGCGGCTCTTGCGCCAGATAATCAGGATCAGTCCAGGCAAGATTGAATAAAACCTGCAGGTCGAGATAATCCTGGGCAGTCCATATCTCTAACGCTTTTTGGATTTGATCATCGGCTGCGCCGCCGCGCTTATCCATCAACTCCTCGTAGCGCGGGAAGCGGGCGATGATCTTTCCATTCGTATCAAAGAATCGCTGCAGGATGTAGGTTTTTTGCTCATCGGTCAGTTGATCAGCAGGGACGAGGGTCATCTCCCAGGGTAGATCGCGTTTCCCTGCGGAGATTTCGTCGATTTGCTTTAATAATGAAGGCGTCAGGTTGAAAGTAACATGGATATTGGGATAATTCGCAACCATCGCTGCCATATCCACATAATCCTTGGCAGCGTGCAAACGCACCCACGGCGCCACAAACAAACCGGTTTCCGGGTCAGTGGCGTAGAATGGTTGGTGCTGGTGCCAGATCACAGCTACATATAGTTCTGGCGCACTGGCAGAGATTTCGGTCGGGGGAATCTTTGGCGCAGCCGTCTCGAAAATAGCTGTGCACGAACTGATGGATAGCGCAGCAAGGACGATTAAAATGATTGTTTTTTTCATGGGATTTTTCCCCTTTATCAAAAACAAGGGGAACGGAATTACTCCGTCCCCCCCCAATAACCTTCATGCGGCCAGGGTGTTATCCCTTTACCCCGCCAACGGTCAATCCGCCCACCAGGTAACGCTGCAGCGCGAAGAATAGAATCACGATCGGGATGCTCATCAGGATGGACATGGCAGAAAATTCCGACCACGGCGTGGCAAACTGGCCTTGCATCGACCGCAGAGCCATCGCCAGGGTGAACCGTGAAGGATTCTCCAGGAAAGTCCAGGCCAGTACAAATTCTGTCCAACCGGTCATAAAGGCGAATAAGACAGTGACTGCCAGAGCCGGCACCGCCAATGGAATGATGATCCGGAGGAACGTTTGAGTGACCGATGCGCCGTCGATCAGTGCAGCTTCTTCCAACTCTTTGGGGATGGTATCAAAGTATCCCTTCAGGTTCCATATCGTGAAGGGCAACGTACCAGAGGCATAGGCTATCGCAAGACCGAACAAGGTGGTTCGTAGCGGTTCACCGGCTAATTTAATTTGGCTGAGTAAGACGTACAACGGAGCCAGGGTGGCAGTCGTCGGCAGCATTAGCAGAATAATGAAGCCCAGCATGCCGGCTTGCCTCCCAATAAATTTAAACCGCGAGAACGCATACGCTGCGGAAGAGCCTAACAAAACTGCGGCAAGGCTGGTGCCAAGCGCCACCAACAAACTGTTGATCAACAGTTTTCCGAAAGTCATGCACGAGGAAGGATCCGACGGGTCCTTGCATAGCAACCCGAAAGGCTCGAATAAAACTTTACGGAAGGAATCAAAAGAAGCGCCAGGAGGGATTAAAGTTAATTCGAGCGGTTTATCGATGCCGCGCGGATCGAGCGCCATAGAAACGATCCACAAAATCGGGAACAACACCGAAACAGTTACAGCCAGCAGAAAAATTTGCAAGCCTATTTGTTTAAGAATTGCGCGACGTTTCTTATGCATTGTAGGCCTCCGTTGCCCGGGTCGCCCGGTTTTGGATCAATGTAAGGATTAACAATATAAAAAACACTACAATGCTAAAAGCAGCTGCGACGCCATACAGGCGCTGCTCGAACACGAGCTTGAACGCCTGGGTGACCAGGATATCCGTTCGCCCAAATGGATCGCCTTTCGAGATAAAGTATATGACGTTGAAATTATTAAAAGTCCATATCGTTCCAAGCATGATCGCAGGCACCATGGCCGGGCGGATCATTGGGACGGTGACATTCCAGAATTTATTCCAGCCGCTCGCGCCATCGATATCAGCCGCTTCATATAATTCTTCTGGAATGGACTGGAGCGCTCCGGTGGCCACAATGGTCATAAACGGCCAGCCAAGCCAGACATTGGCTATCAATAGCGCATAAAAAGCCAGTGGTAGAAAGCTGAGCAACCCTCCTACCGGCGGCGTGGTTTCAGCTATCCAGCGGATATTGGTCGGCAAAGAGGTGCCAAAAATGTTATTGAATACCCCGATCAATTGATTGATCGCCCCAAAATTCTGATCGAACATGTTCTTCCAGGTAAGGGCAGCGATGTAGCCAGGAATAGCCCAGGGCAGTACAAACAATGCCCGGTAAACCCGCCTGCCGATCAATCCTTTGCTGTTCAAAGCCATGGCAATGATCACTCCCAACGTGACGTGAAAAGCCACATTGACGAGCGTCCAGGTTAAATTGAATGCCAACAGACGCCAAAAATCATAGTTTTCGAGCGCCAGGTTGTTGGTCAGAATTTTTATAAAATTATCGAGTCCTACCCATTGAGGGGCAAATTTGTCCCAGGTTTCCGGCGAGAAAATATTGAATCGGAGGTTCTTGACTCGAAAATCTGTAAAGGCCATCCATACCTGGAAGACCTGAGGAAAAAATGATATCACCATCATCAATAAACCAGCGGGAGCGATGTACGCCCAGGGCACCAGCGATTTCTTGACGGTAACCCTTTCTCGCCTAATGACTGGTTCTTGCTTCGCAGGTGTTTTTGCGGCGGCTGCCATATACAACCTCCTTCGACCTTAATATATAACAATATCCGAGCGAGGGTAACTCAGATCGATCACCATACCAAAAAGCAGGTGGGAGGGTTTCCCACCTGCTTTGACATACGTTTGCTACTGACCGCGGATCTCCGCAACCTTGGCAACTACGAGATCGTAGGCCTCTTGTAGTGCAACCGCTGGATCGACGCCCTCATCCACAGCCTTCTTGAGAGCATTGTTCAGCGGATCCCAGTATGCGCCCATTTCAGGGATCACCGGGAAGGCGGCCCCGCCGGCGAACGCTTCGACGGAGGCTTTCATCAAGGGATCGGTTACCTCGACGCCCTTGGTTGCCGGAATGTGACCAGCTTTAGTTGGATTAGCAAGCAGGTTTTGAGCTTCCTCCGAGAGGAAGAATTTTATGAACGCCAGACCAGCTTCTCGATCTGCGCCTGTTGCGTTCTCGTTCAGGTAGATGTTCTCGGTCTGAACATAGCCGGATAATCCTTTAGGCCAGGGATCGATCGCCAAATTATCAGCACCGATCGCATCAGCGAGGGATGCGGTGTTCCAGGTGCCATCGATGATCATACCCGATTTGCCAGCCTTGAAAAGGTTAACATCGTCGTCGGAGTAATTGAAGTACGTACCGGCATCCTTGAATTTTACGATCTCGTTTACCCATTCGACACCCTTCGCATTATTGAAGGCTGGATCGCCGTTGGTTTCCAACAATTTTCCACCAACTGCATCCAGGTGGGCAGCCGAGAAGAAGAAGCCGTATTCAAGTGTTGCGCCTTGAACATCGCCAGCAGTCGCAGCCTTCGCCTTGGCAATCAGGTCGTCTAGAGAAGTCGCAGCTGCAGGAACGATGGTCTTGTTGCGGAACAAAACCACACCCTTGAGGGTCTGAGGCAGACCGATCAAAGCGTCCTTATACTGCACGGCGCCAAGAGCGGCCTCATTGATCGTGTCGATGAATTTGGCATCCAAATCGGCCGATAGATCAGCAACGAGGGAAGCATCATAAAAACCAGGACCCCAGTCAGCTGCGCCAATCAAGACGGTCGGGCCTCCGCCTGTCGCTGTCGCAGTTTCATACTTACCCTTCAGATCATCGAAGGGAACGTATAAAGTATCGAATTTTGCATCAGGGTTTAAAGCCTGAAATGCAGCGATCACTTCATTCAAGCTTTCGATTTCGTTCTCTTTCCAGGCATGCCACAAAGTGATGGTGCCGCTCACGGGCTCAGCTTTGGGTCCGCATGCAGATAGAACGAAAACGGCGATCAGCAAAATACTGATCAATGGCATCAATTTTTTATACATCTCTTTCCTCCTAAGTTAAGTTTTTGAGCTCATTAATACTAGCTCGCTTATGCAGAACGACTGGGTTAATTATTATGCTGTCGAGTAATCACCTCCTTTTAAATTATATAACGCCGTTAATTAATACAATATTGGAAAAGATAACACAAAAACTGATGTTCCACAGAACCACCTGTTACGTTAGAAATAACTCTGTTGTATACGGATAACTGCTTTCGATTATATTTTCTTATACAAATAAAAATCAAAAGAGATCAATCAGTAAGGAAGGTCAAACCAACTTGTGGTCCTACAAGCAGCAATGAGTAATCATTGATGAAGTTGAATAACGAAGGCATTATAGCATGAATATTGAAATTCGTAGATATAATTCAAGATTATGTGTAAAGATATTTGGCGTTTAATCATATCCAATTCTGCCTGCGGCGCCTGGAATATGGCGCTGGATGAAGCCATCCTCGAATCAGTTGTCAACCAGAAATGCCCGCCTACCTTGCGTTTGTATGCATGGTTTCCCCCCTGTCTATCCCTCGGGCAGGCACAGCCAGTTCGTGATGTGGACATGGCTGCCCTGGAATCACGCGGCTGGGATTTAGTCCGCCGACCAACTGGCGGGAGGGCTATTCTGCACACCGATGAGCTGACCTATTCTGTTGCTGCCCGTCAGGATGAGCCGCGGGTTTCTGGCTCGATTTTAGAATCCTACCGCCGAATATCAGCAGCATTGCTCCACGCGTTGGTGATCCTCGGTTTAAGCCCCAGGGCTGACCAGAAATATCCACTACCAGACGGCGCGCAGCAAAATGGGGCTGTCTGCTTCGAAGTCCCATCCAACTATGAAATTACCGTCAATGGAAAAAAACTGATCGGCAGCGCGCAGGCTCGACGTTCAAATGGGATTTTACAGCATGGTTCTCTACCGCTATACGGCGATCTGACGCGCATCACCCAGGTTTTAGCATACCCTGACCAACCCTCCCAAGAGGTAGCCGCCAGGAGATTGATATCTCATGCAGCCACCGTCGAATCGATCCTTGGAAACTCACCAGGCTGGGAGGAAGCAGCGAATGCATTCCGTACTGCTTTCGAGATGAAACTAGATTTGAAATTTATTCAATCCGATCCAGAAGCCGACGAGTCGATCCGTGCAGAGGAGCTGGTTGAAACTAAATACGGCAATTCCAAATGGACGCAACGGGTTTAATCCCCGGGCAATAAATCACCGTATCAATTGTCATTTACATATACAATATCGACATCAATCGGGCAAAATTCAACTAAAAAGATTATAATCTTCCCATCGTATCTCAACTCGATTGAACGCCAGATAATCGCCATATCATTGTGAATTCATCTTCAAAATTCCCCGCTAAAATTCTAAAAATCCTGTACCTGTTATGTCTGGTGCTCATTTCAGGTTGCATCAAGGCAACTCCTACGCCTACGCCCACTCCCGAAATTCAACCGACAGCCGCTCCAACAGCAACCTCTACCCCCACTCCACTCGGTCATCCAAATAATCCAGTGGTCATTGGTTTGGTCAACGCCCAGCCGGAAACCCCAATCGAAGAAAGCGTCAATTTGATGCTGGACTATCTAAATACCAGCACGACACTTTCGATTTCAGCACACGTTTTCCCAAGCGATGAGCAGTTATTCGCTGCATTGGAGAACCATGAAATCCACGCTGCCTGGCTGCAACCGCTGACTTACATTTACGCGCATGAGAAGGGGTTGACGGATGTCGGCTTATTGACCAATCACTTTGGCGCCTATTTCTACGGCACGCAATTCCTGGCAAACATAGAGAGCGGCTTTACTGCATACTTCGATCCTGCTGTGAACAAGAGCACTACGGATTTGATCACAGCGCTCTCGCAATTCGACGGGAAACGCCCATGCTGGGTAGAGCCTGGATCAATATCCGGTTATATTCTACCTCTCGGTCTTCTCGAGCAAGAAGATATTTATATAGATACAGGAGTAATGGCGCAAACCTACTCGGCGGTTGTCCGTGCCTTGTACATCAAGGGAGTTTGCGACTTTGGGGTAACTTTTGCCATTTTTGGTGATCCGCGCACCTCAAGCGCGGTGTTGAGCGACCTTCCAGATGCACTCGATCGTGTAATCGTCATCTGGCAGACTGAACCGATCATTCCAAACCTGAATTTTTCCTTCACTCCATCTGTTGGTGAAGCTGTGCGCGCTCCAATCCTAACCGCCTTATTGGACTATGTGGACACCGAGGACGGGAAACGAATCCTCACCCAAACGCTGGAAGGTTATGATATCCAGGATTTAAAGATTGTCGACGATTCAATTTACGATCCTCTCCGTTCCGCGGTTCAATTCAGCGGCGCAGATTTATCAACATGGATTGGGCGGTAATACCTTGCGGAATCCAAATCCATAATCTATCTCGGTCTGGCACAATCCTTGCTCTACCTTACTTGAGTCGCAGGAGATACGCCAGATGGTAAAATCAGCCTATGTTATTACGTATAATCAAGAAAATGTTCCTGTTTCTCTTCTATCTATTGCTTGCTGTGGTAGTTGTCCTGGGTCTGCCGACCCTGATCACAACAGGATATGCGCGCGCAAAGATCCACACACTGGAAGCATCTCCTTCAGCGCCGGCAGCCATCGTATTTGGAGCAGGATTGAAGCATGACGGTTCACCTTCCCCGATTTTGCGCGACCGCGTGGCAACTGCCGCGGAATTGTACTTTAGCGGTAAAGTTGAGAAATTATTGATGAGTGGCGATAACCGATTCGTCGATTACAATGAGCCACAGTCCATGAAGGAATACGCGCTGGAGCTCGGAGTGCCTGAGGAGGTCATAGTGCTAGATTACGCGGGGCGCCGCACCTACGATACCTGCTACCGGGCGAAGAACATCTTCGGGTTACAACAGGCCATCCTGGTTACCCAGCGCTATCACCTGCCGCGTGCTTTGCTGACCTGCAATGGTATTGGGCTGCAGGCGGACGGCGTCCGCGCTGACCAGAGGATATATCATTCCCGCTCGATGAGCTATTGGCGAATGCGCGAAATCCCGGCCTCGCTCGTTGCGCTAGTAGAAGTATTCATCACCCATCCCCTGCCGGTACTCGGCGACCCGGAACCAATATTCACAGGTCAAACCAACGAAAATATGGATTAATTGCGAGGGATTATGGATCGTGACGTTGCTATGGTGATCGTACGAGAATATGTAAAGGGTGAAAACCTGATCAACCACATGCTGTCAGTCGAAGCCGCCATGCGTTTTTACGCGGAAAAACACCATGAGGATGTTAATCTATGGGGCATCACTGGTTTGTTGCACGATTTCGATTGGGAGATACACCCTACCGCAGACGATCACCCGTCGGCAGGTGAACCGATCCTGCGCTCGAAGGGCGTCCCCGAGATCATCATCCAGGCCATCCTCAGCCATGGCTCCGCCGGCAGCGTTCCGCGTGACACACTCATGCGTAAAGCTTTGTACGCCTGCGATGAAATTACTGGTCTGATTACCGCCGTGGCTTTGGTGCGCCCCTCGCGATCGCTCTACGACCTCACCTCAGCTTCAGTCAAGAAAAAGTGGAAAGATCGTGCTTTTGCCGCTGGCGCAAACCGAGAAGAAATCAGCCAGGCAGCCGCGGATTTTGGCGTGGACCTGTGGGAACATGTGGATAATGTAATAATAAGCATGCGCACGATCGCGCTCCAGTTGGGGCTCGAAGGCAATCTATCCTCAACTACCTGATCTACCGCCCGCTGGAAGGAGTTTGAATGCCGCTCGAAGGGAAAGGGTTTTTTATCTGGAAAGTTGTCAACTGTGAGGGTGGAAATCCATCCGCCATTGCGGCTGCCGCCAAAGCAGCCGGCTACACCCACGTGATTTTAAAAATAGCGGACGGCACATACGCCTACAACCTCGATAAGAACACCAAAGTTGATCTCCTTCCACCAGTTATTCAGGCTTTACGTTCGAATGGCATTCAAGTGTGGGGCTGGCATTATGTGTATGGATACAATCCTATCGGTGAAGCCAATATCGCTGTCCAACGCTTGCAGGAACTCGATCTGGAAGGTTATGTCATCGACGCTGAGATCGAATACAAACAACCAGGCAGAGCTAATGTCGCCCACAAATTTATGGATAAACTGCGAGCCAGCCTGCCCAGCTTGCCGATGGCAATCAGCTCATACCGTTTTCCGTCATTTCACCGCCAGTTGCCATGGAGCGTCTTCCTCGAAAAAGTTGATTACAACATGCCGCAGGTGTATTGGGAACAAAACCACAATGCCGAAGCGAATTTACGCCGCTGCGTGCGTGAATTCCAAGCTATGCAGCCCTTCCGACCGATCTTCCCAACTGGGCCAGCTTACAAGACTGGCGGGTGGCGCCCCACTCCCGCCGATACGATCGAGTTTTTGAACACCGCCAAAGAGCTGCAATTGAAGGGCGCAAACTTCTTCTCCTGGGATGAATGCCGCCGGGATGTGCTCGAAATCTGGGAAACAGTCACAAAGTATCAATGGACCGCGGAGCAGCAAGTCAGCGACATCAGCGATCTTTTAATCGCAGCTCTTAACACTCACGATGTCGAAAAAGTCATCTCTTTGTACCTGCCGGACGCTGTGCATATCACCTTTGCGCGCGCCATCCAGGGAAGCCAGGCGATCCGCTCCTGGTATAACACGCTTTTCAACCAGTTGCTGCCATCGGCGAATTTTACGATCAACGGTGTAACGGGCACGGGAAATTCACGCCACATTAACTGGACCGCCACATCTACCAAGGGCAGCATCCACAACGGCAGTGATTCGATTGGTTTGCTCGACGGCAAGATCGCTTACCATTATTCGAATTTTTCAGCACCCGAATAGCAGCCACCGGCTGATTTACTACAAACTTATTTGGTTTTCCTCGATTTAATCCCGGCGCTGCCCTGACTTGAGGTGCCGGTTTTTTGACTCGTTTTCGATGAACGCGTTGTTTTCCTGGCTGTGCTTTTATCCGTCGCCGGCTTTTTGGCGACCGGGGAATTCGTGGTAGTTGTTGAGGTTTTCGTCCGGGGTTTACGCGCCGTTGTTTTCGGTTCAGCTAGCGAGACCTTACCGATCGTTTTTTGCGCCCGGCGCGTGCTGGTTTTAATGGCGGAAGCCTCCGGGGGGGTCTTTCCCGCTGCAGGACTGGTTTTGGCTGCGGCCTTTTTTCGGGTGGATGCTGGCTTCGCAGCAGTCTGACGGGATCTGGCTGCAGGGGCAGGGCTGGCAGTTGTGGATTTCGAAGCAGCAGCCTGACCGCGCCTGGTTTTTACGTCGGGAGAGGAGATCGTTTTCGTCTCATTGATACGCTTCGCGCATGGAGCGGGTTTCTCAGCAGCGGATTTTCGCTCGCCCGTTGTTGGCTTCGCTACCACGGCTGCCTTGGAACGCGGCTTTCTTGTCGTTGCTTTCTTTTGATCTTCATCCGCAGCGTCGAGCAACCCTGGTAACGGCACTGGAAATTCATCCGTTTCGACAGGCTCTTCCACAGCGGCACCGCGCTTCCTGCGAGTTGGCGGCGGCCCCTTTGGTTCCACCTCCTCCGCGCCAAGATCGAGCGCAGTGATACTGGTCACCCGATCACCCTGCCTGACCGCCAACACCTCTTTTGCAGCGGATTGGCGCCTGCCTGCAGGAATTTGATCGATGCGAACGGTTTTGGAAACTGATTGCGCCAGGTGTAAATAGCCGCTTGCGGACGGTTTACCGTAGAGGAAGCCCGCAACGCCGCCGAATTTTTCTGGCCGGCAGGCGATGACGCCCTGCCCGTATCTGCCTTGACGCGGCAGTTCGCTGCTCGCGATACGCCAACCTCTTCCGTTCGCGCAAACGAGCAGCAAATGAGCCGTGGGCTGATATACCGCTGCGCCTATTAATTCATCATCGCTGACCAGTTTGATGCCATTCACGCCCGCTGCGATCAGCCCCATCGGGCGAACATCATCCTCCGAGAAGCGAATCAGCATACCATTACGGGTTGCCAGGATGACATCAGCTTTACCGTCGCTTTCGAAAGCCCAACCAAGGGCATCTCCAGGATTAACTTTTGCAAGTGTAAACAACTGCGCAGATGGTCCGGGCAATTCAGATATGCCCGATTTCTTGATCAAGCCCTTGCGCGACACAGTAACGATATAGCGCTCCTCTTCATCCTCAGATTTGGCAGGCAGAGAAAAGATTTGCGCCACTTCCTGACCCTCTTCGAAGGGTGACACCTTATGCAGACTCGCGCCGTCAGCAAAATTTTCCACCTCTGGCAGAGAAGGCACCGTAATTGCCGCCGTGCGCCCATCTGTCGCTGCTAAATACAGCGTATGGTGTGTGGTCGTGCGAATGATCCAGCGCGGCGCTAATTTTCCGCTCAAGCGAGCCAGTTTTTCATCGGCGGTGCGTCCAATGATGCCGTCCTCTGTGACCCCAACCCATACCGTTTGCACTGGCACCACATCGCTGGTAGTCAACAACTCTAGTTTTTCCGCGCCTTCGCGCAACGATACGATCTGTGTACGGCGCTTATCGCCATACTTTTCCTTGATCTTCAAAAGCTCTTCCAAAACCGCCAGGCGCAGTTTCTTAGCCGAACGCAGCAATGATTCCAATTCCTCGATCAACGCCTTGACTTCTTTATATTCCAACTCTATTTTCTTACGCTCCAGGGCAGCCAATCTGCGTAACTGCATCTCGAGGATCGCATTTGCCTGCATTTCAGACAGTTTGAAACGCTTCATTAATCTAACTCTGGCATCATCTACATCCTGCGCTCCGCGGATCAGCTTGATGACCTCATCCAGGTTTTGCAGCGCCACTCGCAAACCCTCGAGGATGTGAGCACGCTGGCGGGCCTTTTCGAGATCATATTCGCTTCGTCTTTTCACCACATTGATGCGGTGTTCCAAATATACCCGCAGCGCCTGTTTGAGAGACAACAGCCGCGGCTCCCCGTCAACCAGCGCCAGCAGCGAAATACGGAAGGTTGTCTGCAGCGGCGTGCGCTTGTAGAGATCGCGCAAGACATTCTCGACGCCCGCCACTTTGGATAATTCGATAACAATGCGCATCCCGCGACGGTCGGACTCGTCACGTAAATCACTGATACCTTCCAATGCCCCCTCGCGGGCGAGTTCAGCGATACGCTCGATAAGCGAAGCTTTGTTTGTCTGGTATGGCAACTCGCTGATGATGATACGGCTCTTCCCGCGTCCCATCTCCTCAAGATGCACCCTGCCCCGCAAGGTCACCTTTCCACGCCCGGTGGCGTAAGCGCTCAGCAGTTCTTCTCCCTGGTTCTCTTGCAGGATAATCCCGCCGGTTGGAAAATCCGGTCCTTTGACGAATTTCATTAAATCTGAAACATTAACATCCTCGAGCTTTTCCCACTTAGCCAGCATGTATCCAAGCGCCCCAATGACTTCATCTAAATTATGCGGGGGAATAGAAGTCGCCATGCCGACCGCAATACCGCTTGTACCATTGACCAGCAAGTTCGGAATGGCAGCCGGCAGCACCTCAGGCTCATTGAGAGTATCGTCGAAGTTGCGCGTGAAATTAACTGTATTGCGATCGAGTTGGTTAAGAATTTCGATCGCCGCTGGCGAGAGGCGCGCTTCGGTATAGCGCATGGCAGCCGGAGGGTCGCCATCCACCGAGCCAAAATTACCCTGCCCGTCGATCAATGTATACCGCATGGTAAAATCCTGCGCCAGACGCGCCATCGCGTCATAGACTGCTTGATCTCCGTGAGGATGGTATTTGCCAAGCACTTCGCCGACAATTCTGGCTGATTTTTTATAACCCGATTCGGCTCTCACGCCCATGTCGTACATACCGTATAAAATTCTGCGCTGAACCGGTTTCAAGCCGTCGCGCGCATCTGGTAACGCGCGAGCGACAATCACGCTCATCGCATAATCCAGGTACGACTGCTGCATTTCCTGATCGATGTCTACTCGTCTCACCAAGCCGATTTCCATGAGATGCTCCTCACAAATTAGCCTTTAACTATCCATATAGAATATTTGACCCTGTTTAGTTTATCATGAATCAGAAGGACAGCTTTAGGAAAAAAAAGAACCCGAGGGTTCTCCCGCTCGGGTTCTGCTGCACTCGAATGTTGTTACCCGGCGCTGGTGATGTTAACCACCGACACACGGCTGGATTCGTTCACAGCATCCTCATCATCGTTGATAAAACGACCATACTGGAAGCCAGTCCCAGCCGGGATGAGCTTGCCAATGATCACGTTCTCCTTCAATCCAAACAACGGATCGCCGCTGCCGGCGATGGCCGCTCCGGCCAGCACCTTGATGGTGTGCTGGAACGAGGACGCCGAAAGCCACGAGTCAGTGCTCAGCGAGGCCTTGGTGACGCCTAGTAAGATTTCTACATAACGGGCAGGCTGCTTCGTTTGCGAGGTCAGTTGTTCGTTCCGCCTGCGGATTTCTAGCCGGTCGACCAGATCCATGGGCAAGTAGTTCGAGTCGCCTGGTCGAATCACCTGAACGCGCCCGAGCATCTTGCGAATGATCACTTCAAAGTGCTTATCGTTGATGTTCTGCCCTTGCGCCCGATATACTTTTTGAATTTCCACCAACAGATACATCTGGCAGGCTTCGCGCCCTTTGATGCGCAAAATGGTGTGAGGATTTAATGAACCCTCGGTTAAAGCCTGACCAGCTTCGACGTGTTCGCCTTCCTTGATCAGAATACGCGACGTACTCGGGATGTCGTACTCCTCACTCTCGCGCTGTTCATAGGAAACAACGACCTTGCGGTTATCGATTCGTACACGCCCTGTGTGCTGGGCAGCGATTGTAGCCTCGCCCATTGTGGCGATCGGATCCCCGAGTGAAACCGTGCCTTCATCCTTGACCGCGATTTCCCATCCTTCCGGAATGTCATATTCATCGCTGACCATGTTGCTGCTCTCGACGCGTACCATGCGCTGTTCAGCATAGCGGTCAGATTCGATAATGTGAGCGATACCAGAGATGCGGGTAATAACAGCCTCGCCCTTCGGGATTCGCCGCGCCTCGAACAACTCTTCCACGCGTGGAAGACCGGTTGTAATATCGCCGCCAGCAGCGACACCGCCCGTGTGGAAGGTGCGCAAGGTTAGCTGCGTACCCGGTTCGCCGATGGATTGAGCCGCGACGGTACCAACTGCCGCGCCCAGTTCGACCATTTTCCCGCGCCCGAGGTCCATGCCGTAGCAATGCGCGCATAGGCCGTGCATTAATTCGCATGTGAGCGGTGAGCGCACCTTGACTGCATCGATATTCGCGTTCAGCAGGGTGCGGATCTTCTTATGATCGAGCATATCATTATGCTCAGCCAATACTTCACCTGTCTTAGGATCAACGATGCGCTGCGCCAGTAAACGACCATATAAGCGCGTGTCCATCGATTGACCGGCGACATCATCTGTTTTCCGGATCCAAATACCATCTAGCGAGCCGCAATCTACTTCATTGATGATCATATCCTGGGCAACATCCACAAGGCGGCGGGTAAGGTAGCCCGCGTCAGCGGTACGCAGAGCAGTATCAGCCAAACCCTTGCGGGCGCCGTGCGTCGAAATGAAGTATTCCAACGCTGTCAGGCCTTCGCGGAAATTCGACTGGATCGGCAGGCGGATGATTCGCCCTGCCGGATCTGCCATCAAGCCGCGCATGCCAGCCATCTGCGAAATCGGTCCAAAGCCGCCCTTGGTTGCGCCAGAGTTTGCCATCGTGGCAAGATTGCCGTTAGGATCCATCGATTTTCTTACCGCATCAGCGACGTCTTTGGTCGTTTTCTGCCAAATTTCGATCTCTTTATCATTGCGTTCTTGCTCGGTCAGGAGACCTCGCCGGTAAGCGCGCTGAACGTTCTCTACATCCAATTGAGCCTGATGCAGAATGGCATCCTTATCACTCGGCATGGAAATATCAGCAACTGCAATCGTCGCGCCAGAGATCATAGCATATTCGAAACCGATGTCTTTGATCTTATCAGCAACCTCGGTGGTTACCGTCTCACCGCATAACTCATACACCTCGCCAATCAGGTCTTTAACACCGCCCTTGTCCAGGGTATTATTCATAAACTGGACTTGGTCAGGTAGGATCCGGTTGAATAAAGCCCTGCCAACTGTGGTGACGACCAGTCTGGTTTCTTTAACCGGCAGGCGGGAGCCTTGATCATCGTAATTGGTTTCGATGAGCAGCTTGATATTATCGTGAATCTTGATTAGTTCAAGCTGATAGGCCAGCTCCACCTCATCCAGGTTGGTAAAGGTGCGTATCGATTCAGATTTGGTTTTGTTCTCCATCGTCAGATAATACACGCCAAGAACCATATCTTTGGATGGACTAATAATGGGCTCGCCGTCAGCGGGTTTCAACAAGTTGCGAGAAGAAAGCATCAGATTGCGCGCTTCCCAGACCGCTTTTTCAGACAGCGGCACGTGCACGGCCATCTGATCGCCGTCGAAGTCGGCGTTGAAAGCAGTAGTCACCAACGGATGCAGGTGAATCGCGCTGCCCTCAATCAATACAGGCTCAAATGCCTGAATACCCAGTCGGTGCAGGGTTGGGGCGCGGTTGAGTAATACTGGGCGGTCCTGGATGACTTCTTCGAGTACTTCCCATACTTCCGGCCGGTTACGCTCAATGAAACGCCGCGCGCCTTTGACATTTGCGGCATAGTTATGGGCCACCAGGCGGGCAATTACAAACGGACGGAACAGCTCGAGCGCCATCGTTTTTGGCAAACCGCACTGGAACAATTTCAAAGAGGGGCCAACCACAATCACTGAGCGTCCTGAGTAATCAACGCGCTTGCCAAGCAAGTTGCGGCGGAAGCGCCCCTTCTTGCCCTTGAGCATGTCGCTCAACGATTTAAGTTCCCTCCTCCCGCGGCGGGAGAGCGCTTTACCGCGCTGCGAGTTGTCGATCAACGAATCGACAGCTTCCTGGAGCATGCGCTTTTCATTACGAACGATCACATCCGGTGCGCCCAATTCGAGCAGCCGCTTTAAGCGGTTATTGCGGTTGATCACCCGGCGGTAGAGATCATTCAGATCAGAGGTAGCAAAGCGCCCGCCGTCCAACTGAACCATAGGGCGCAGCTCAGGCGGGATAACCGGCAGCACCGTCAATACCATCCACTCGGGTTGGTTGTGCGAGCGCCGGAATGCCTCGACAACTTTCAAACGGGTGGTAGCTTTTTTGCGTTTTTGTTTGCTCTTGGAAGTGCGCACCTCATGCCAAAGATCCTCGGACAGTTTATCCAGATCCAGGCGGCGCAGCACATCATAAAAGGCTTCCGCGCCCATGTCAGCCCGGAACACCTGCCCCCAGCGTGATTTTAATTCACGGTAACGGCTTTCACTGAGAAAGGTAAAGGGCCGCAGTTCCTGTAATTCGTCACGCAGCCGTGAATTGGCGTTTTGTGAAATCGCGGATTGATCTTCGAGCTGACCGCGCAATCCTTCCATCTCAATCTCTGCCTGCGCGCGAATTTCGTCCGCCTGCATCTTGGCTTGCTCAAGATCGCGCTGGAATTGATCCTTGAATTCATTTTCCAGCTCTTCCAATCGTTCTTTAACCACTTTTTGAACATCGGCAATATGCTGGATCGAGATCGTTTCGCCAGCAGCGGTAATCTCTACACTGGCGGAAGCAAAAGCAATGGCTTTCTTCGATACAGTACCTAATTTTTCTTGCAATTGCCGCTCAAGCGTTTGACCTTCCTGGATAACTGGCTCGAGTTTTTGTGCAATCAATTCGTCACGGCGCGATTCCATGTCCTGGCGGTGTTGAGTCAGCTCAGAAATCTTTTTATCCCGTGCCTGCTTTACCTCAAGAATACGCGCATTGATCACTGCCGCCTGCTCACGCTCAGACACATTGATTTCATCTTCCAGCCGTTTGAGAGCCTTTTGGCGGGCATCCTCGTCGACATAGGTAACAATGTACTGAGCAAAATACAACACACGGTCGAGGTTGCGCCGAGAAATATCGAGCAACAAACCAAGGTAGGAAGGCACTCGGCGCGTATACCAGATGTGAGCCACGGGTGTAGCTAATTCGATGTGCCCCATACGCTCACGGCGTACGGAGGAACGCGTCACTTCGACGCCACATTTATCGCAAACGATCCCCTTATAACGAGGATTCTTATATTTACCGCAATAACATTGGTAATCACGTGTTGGTCCGAAGATAGCTTCGCAGAAGAGACCGTCTTTTTCCGGACGCAATCTCCGATAGTTGATTGTTTCCGGTTTAAGGACTTCGCCGTAAGACCAGCTGCGAATTGTATCCGGGGATGCCAGGCTGATACGCAATGCGACCAAGCTTTTTGTTTCCACTAACCGCCTCCTCAGACAGAAACCCTGGATTTTAACAAGTTAAACGCATGAGAAGCAAATCTCAAGCGTAAGTTTATGGGTCGATAGCGCTAAAAGGATAAATACATGCAAACGGTAATTATACCACAAAATGGACTTTTACAACATAGCAATTTCAATTCTTGTAATATTTTAATATTCTCCCCGTGTTTAGCCTACTCTGATTCGACTGTTAAGATAGACAAAGGAATTATATCGCACCGATCCTGGAAATTCAAGTGTATGATTAAGATTTCCACCCGCGCGGCTAATCGATTACGTTTTAGATGGTTCCTGGTAACGGACCGGTATCTGCATATAAAAAGTACTGCCCTTTCCAAGCTGGCTTTTTGCCCAGACCTCGCCGTTGTGTCGTTCCGTGATCGATTTGACAATCGCTAATCCCAGCCCGGTACCGCGCTGATCCATTCCCTCCCGCCTTTTACTCCGGTAGAATTTATCGAATACATTTGGCAAATCGATTGGGGCAATTCCAATTCCGGTATCGTGAACCTCGAATAAGACCTTATCACCGTTTTGTTGCAGCCTGACACGTACCTGCCCATTCACTTTTGTGAATTTAATGGCGTTATCCACAATATTTAATAATGCCTGCCGCAGCAGTGTTTCATCCGCGATAATACTCGTGCGCATGCCTTCCGGGCGGGGTTCGAATGACAACTGGATACTGCGCTGATTGGCATTGGGCTGAAGTTGCTGAAGCACCGTGCTAACAATCACTTCCGGCTGGGTTTCCTCCAAATTTAATCCTATTCCAGCGTCGATTCGTCCTAGATCAAGCAGATTGGTAACCAATGTGCGCATGCTTTCCAATCCCGCTTTTATCTTTTCGACATAGTTTTTCTGCTGTTCGTTCAACTCTCCGACCATGTTGAGCATGGAATTGTACCCACTCACCAACGTAATCGGCGCGCGTAGATCGTGGCTGACGGTATCCACAAACTCAGATTTGAGGGTGTCCAGCTGTTTGTAATGAGTAATGTCACGAAGCACGCACACCTTTCCAACCTGGCGGTCTTCCCCCAGCACCGGCGCGACCAGCGCGTGATACACCCGACTGTTGCTCATGCTGACCTCACGGGTGACGATACGCTCTTCCAACGGGCCGGTTAGCAAATTTAACAAGTCGCCATTGCTGAGGATATCTTGAATTCGCGCTCCTGGCAGCGCGGAGCTAACCAATCCCTGCACGTGTAGAGCCGCCGGATTGAGCAGCAGCAGCCTGTCGTTGTCGTCAAAGACCAATACAGGCTCCGGCGTTGACGAAAGAACCGCCTCCATCCGACGCCTGCCAATCTCCGCGCTGGCATATAAGCGCGCGTTTGCGGCAGCCATTGCAGTCTCGCTGGCAATGGTGCTGAGAAAACGAACTTCTTCTTCAGAAAAGGTTTTTGGGTGGTCGTAACCGACCCATATGGTTCCGTAATAAGTGTTCTCATGGTATAACGCCAGGGCGATCAAAGCTGATGGGCGAGGCTGATTAGGAGCGGTAATTATTCGTCGCACACGGTAGGTATTTGAAATTGCAATAACGGACTGTGAATACATCAATTTAAAAATCTGCGCATCCAGGTGTGAGTAAAGATCAGCCTTCGGTCCTGCGCCGAAGGAGATGAAGCCGCCGCCTTGCACATCTCCCCGCACCGCCTCGATCAGCACAGACCGGGCGGAAACACCCTCCTCTCCCAATGCGGCATTGAGAATCGGCTGGATAGCATCCTCCACTTCCAGGTGCGCGGCGACGCCTTTGCTAATTTTTAACAATTTATCCAACTCTTCCAGGCGAGCGCGCAACCCCTCGCGCATTTGATCAAACGATTCGCCCAAACGGCCAATTTCATCCACACCCTTGATCGCCACAGGTGTGGCGAGATGCCCGCTAGAAATCAGGCTGGCCGACGCCTCCAACCGCTGCAGTTTCCTGGTAAGTTGACCCAACGAAATCTGGATCAACGCATAAGCCAACATGGCAAAAACGATCAGGATCACCAGCAGCGGGATGGCAATATTCAAAGCCATTTCCTGCGCTACCCTTGCGGGGATCGACACCACCACCGACCAGGGTTTTCCAACCACTGGTTGGTAATAGATAAATTGACGCGTTCCGGTTGCTGAAACATCCTCGAAGAACTCAGCCTCTTCGGGAATGCGGCTGACATATTTTTCTTCCTGGATGAGCGAGGTCGATTGCTGCGCGCGGTACAGGATGTTTTGACTCTCATCCAGGATATACCCCTCGCCGCCGTCCCGCGAGATTTCTTCCAATGCTGCTAGTGCGGGTTGTGTAAATGGATTTGAGTTCAAATCCGTCCGCCCAAGAATCACGCCGCGCGTGTTGCCATGATCATCGATTAGCGCAGCGATGAATGAAACCTGAGCTGACTCCCCGCTGGTATTCGGAAGCACTGTATAGGTTTGGATCAATACGCCTTTGAGCGCAAAATCCAAAGCCAGTTTCTCTTGATTGTCCAGAGGCTGGGTAAGGCTAAAATCCGGCATGGGATAGCCGGCTAACAATTCCTTATCGGTGTTCATCACAAAGAGTTGCTTGAAGTACGGCACAGCGTGGATGCCAGCCTCAAGTCGGTTCATCAATTGCATATAAGGCAAGCTGACCAACTCCGGTTTCGCTAAATCCAGGATCAGGCTTTGTCCGCTTTCCAAAAAATATGGCAGACTTTCAGATGCGATCCGCGCCGAGCTGGTCAGGCGGTCCTCCAGCATCTTACGAGCTGCCTGACCAGCGACGATCCAGTCACCCAGGGTCAGCACCAGTACCAGCGACAGGATCATCGGCAATGTGACCGTCAGAAAACGGGTTTTCAGGCTCGCTTCTGCAGGAGACGGGACGAGCTCTTGCGGTTTCATCCAAAACGGATTGGGTATGAGAACCATGATTTCAGCCAATCCGCCGGCTATCATTAACTCAATCCCTCTTGAGAGAATTTTTATCCAGTTTTGGGTGAACGTAAAATCCAAACGCTCAGCCAGAGTTCCTGGAATTTTAAAGAAAGCGCTGAAAAGAAAAATCGGGACGGTTACCACGGCGAGGAACACTGCCGCCCCAAATGGATGGCGAAGCAATTTGAAGAAGTTAGTACGGTAAGTCTGGCGCACCGCGATGGAATACAGCAGCGCCAGTACGCCAACCTCGATAGGCGTAAAGAAGGTATGTGTCCAAAAGAAAGCCAGCAACAAGCCGCTGGTCAGTCCAACCAGAACGGCCGGCAATGGGCCTAATACTCCTGCCGCAATCACCCAGGGTAACGCAAAAAGAAGTATAACCACCGGCTGGGTGGACTCCAACGGTAGATTTGGTAATGGCAGCACGCCCCCGGGCGACATCGGTACGTTTAAGAAAAAAGTTGCCAATGGCGTGCTGGCAAGCAGCAACGCAAAAATCACCAGCCAGCGTCCTTGCAGAGGGGTAGAAAAGCGCCTACATTTCAGCGTCCCCCAAAGGAGTAAGCCAGCCAGGATTAACCAGCCGAACCATCCAGGCAACTGGTAAGGCAGATCGATAAAAGGAATTTGTTGCAAGCCGGTTAAAGTATTGAAATGCATTTGATTTCTTGGCAAAGCCTACAAAAGATTATAGCATTGCACGCCTGGTTCATTTCACATAATCATCTTTGAACCTGTACTTCGCTGCCCGATCGAAGCCGCGCCAGGCCAGTTCATATAAAAGGCGCTGCTTGCGCGACCGGATGGATGCGATCTTCCTCAACCAGTGTTGTCTGGCTTCTTCCGCTTCAAGGAAACATTGTTGGCTGAAATCGCGCCGTTCTTCCACAGTTTTGGAATGCATATCCAGCGTTCGCTCGACAAATTGCTCTTCGAGTTTGTCCCGCTCCTGGCTAAAGGCTTCAATGTTCTCATTAAAATTCTTCAATACCCTACGGTGGAATACCTCATGCCGCCAATAAAGTGATTCTGGATCAAATACACCATCAGGAGGCGGCTCTTGCAATGGATAACCAGCATCCAACCATATAGGCTTGAAAACGCTGGTGCATGGCGCGGACGTGGCGGTTACCCAATGGACAGCGTTCCCCTTTTCGATGCGCGAAACCATCGATCCAACCGATTGGCTTGAACGGACCGGTCCAAAACCAGCATGCATGCAAATATTCGCGCCGGTGATGCCTCTGTCGGGTGGCCACGGCTGACCTTCGGAACCATGATTGCGCAGGATTGCCATCATCGTTCGCGGAGTGATCTTCCCCGCTGCTTTCTGTAAAAGCTGCGTACCGCAAGAGTGCCGCTCTCTGCCGTATGCTAACGGTGTATACAAATGATCCGAATAGCAGCCTGCAAAACTAAAATCCTGACTCGATTGGCACCACTTGCGATCCACCGCATACGAAACTAAATCTTTGGATGCCAGATCCCATTGATTTGAGATGGTTAAAGCGTTTGATATCCAGCGGATCGATTTTACCTTCTCTACCGCCCACATCTTCCCTGCAGTTTCGAGCACCCAGGCATCTTGATGGTCAGCAATCAAGAAACTGTTGTGGTAATACAGTTTATTCCGAAAACCGCAATTCCCGCCCTGACCATATTGTTCCAATAAAGCGATGATCGTCTGCATGGCGTCGTAAGCTGTGCTGCAACGTTCCAAAGCCAGACGGATAAAATCCATGCCGATAAGCCCTGGTTTTTTATCATATGGCACTTTGGTGAATACCGCTTCGTTGCCAATAACAACGCCATGTTCATTGGCGCCCATCTCGGCGCCCCAAATCCAAAATGGTTTTGCTAACAAGACAGCATGCGTATGTTCGACCTGGGGGATCTGGACATAAGTGCACTGAACCATGCTGCCATGCGGGTATTCCGCTGCTGGCATGATCAGAATATGATGAGCTTCATTCGGTTCGCGATCTGAATTCTTAGCAAATATTACGCTTCCATCTAGCGTTGCATTCCCCAATGCGACCAGCGTATCACACATAGCGGGACTCCAGTTCCAATTAAGGATATTTGGTTGATTTCCTGCAATCGATCAACGATCTGATCAGGGAGAAAATTAATCCCACATCAACTTACAGTATACCTGAAATATTATCGATTTGTGAGCGCCAATATTTGCGAAACGACCTCATCGATGGTTAAATTATCCGTTTGGATAACGATGGCATCTTCAGCAACTTTCAATGGGGCCACCTCGCGAGAGGAATCGATCTGGTCCCTACGCCGTAAACCCGCTAATATTTCCGCGTACGTTGCTTCCCCCCCTCTGGCAAGGATCTCCTGATACCGGCGCCTGGCGCGCACTTCAGAGGATGCGTCCAGGTAGAGTTTCAGGTCAGCCTCGGGCAGCACCACTGTTCCGATATCTCTGCCTACCATAACTACTTTACCCCGCATGCCGATCCTGCGCTGCTGTTCAGTCATCTCCTTGCGAACACCGCGATAGGCTGAAACGGGTGAGACGTTCGCATCCACTTCCCGGCTGCGTATCTGCCAGGTGATATCCTTGCCGTCCAACAACACATCAGCCAGCCGTCCATCCTCGGCTGACGGCGGCTGGATATCGATGACCACCCTTCTTGCCAGACTCATCACCTTTTCTTCATCGCAGACGCCGCCCAACTCCTGCAAAGCAGCCCAGGTCACCGCACGGTACATGTTGCCGGTATCGAAAAACAAATAACCTAAATTCTTCGCCAGCCGCTCGCCTACTGTGGTCTTTCCTGAGGCTGCCGGCCCATCAATTGCGATGCAGCTCGGTAATGGCATAATCCCGTCCTAATCCTGTAATTCAATCGTCCAAATCTTGCCCTGATCCTGGGAAGCAGTCGGTACGCACCCAGAATACCAGAAGATCCGATTCTACTGGGGCAGATTTATATACAGCCCATTTAAACCAGTCCCGAGGGAGCATCACAGCCCAGTTTGGCTGAGCCTCCCAAACAAAATCCTGACCGCTGTAATATTCAGCCAATTCAGGTGAAGCCTGTTCGCGGGTTATGACCATCGAAGGTGAAGTCCCAACTGGCAGAACTTCATAGAAATTCACCGTTTCATAATCGCGTAAAGCCCATTCGAGCGCCGGTGAAGAGATGTTTATTACTGCCAGATCGAGCTTATTCTTTAAACCTGTGTTCCATTCCGATATATCGCTAATCGACTCTATCAGCAGGTCGCCTTCATACACAGCAGGTCTTTGCTGCCATAATTGAGATTCAGTATTGCCCGCTAAGCCGGCAGCACTGAATAACGAAGAAATGCTCCAAATGGCGAGTAAAGCAGTCAACCCCCAGATGATCCCAACCTTAGCAGTCACTTTGGACGAGCCCCAACGAACAAACAACACACTTGCCATCCCAAGCAGCAAAGCGCCGATTGCCCAAACCCAGCGCAGGGTTACTTCATCGGGCGCCAGGTTTGCGTCCAACAACCCGCCTAAACTGACGCAGGTAGAAATCGCCAGGATGAACAACACAGCTGCTTGCCCGGCCGCAAACCAACCCCTTTCCAGCCTTTGGAGCGTAAATTCCTCTGACAACCAGCGCGCCGCCAGACACCACATAGGGATAAGCGACCATCCAAGCGTGAATTCACTGCGCATGGGATATAGCAAGCCAAGAAGCAGCGCTGCAAACCACCAAAAAATCAGCACGAGGTCAACAGCTTTCTTTTCCCGGCTGAAGAGTACGCGAACAGCCTGAAAGAGGGCAAATACCATCCCCAGGGTTTCATAGACGACCAATGCGAGTATCAGCAGCGGGAATGATTCTCCGGCGGCGTTCAGCTGCCAACCCTGGATGTGCTCGACTAATCCGTTACCAATTGCGCTGAGACCACGCGGGACGAACAAAAACATGCTTCCGACCAGGATCAGACTTGCCAATGCTGCGGGTACGGCCCGCCTCCAGAATTCAGCGGGCACTGCCTGATGATTTTCTAATGAGACCTCATCGGTTTTCGGGGAGCGCGATAATGCAGTGTACAGTCCCCAGCCCAGCACCGCGCCGAGCAAGCCATGCCAGAATAATGCGCCTGCCAATATTGCCAATCCAAATGAAGCTCCGGTGAGAACAGCTTTCTTGTTCTTTAGACTAGCATAAGTCAGCACTGAGAATAACACAGCCCAGGAAAAACCCGAAGCCTGGCGCGAGAGTGCCGTCAATCCAGGATCCAGCGCCAGACCAAACGCCAAAATCAAAGCTGCCAGACGGCCAAGTTGCTTTACAAATAAGGCTGGAGTCAGTGCTAGGGCCGCGCCTGCCAGTGCCGGGATGGTCCGCGCAAGCGCGGCGCCAGCGCCGAACACGGCAAATAATACGGTTGTCGGCAGGATGTAACCTGGTTGACCGGAGAGGTTGCCTGCAAAGCTGCCCTCTGCCAATCCCAATGCTTGCAGGGCTAAATCCGCCTCGAGATCGGCCAGAGGTGTATGCGCCAGCCGCATAAAGCGGATGACCAGCGCTAACAGGAAAGCAGCCGCAAAAAGAAGCTGGTCAATGGTTACTTTGGTTGATTTCTTTGTGTTCATTTCATTATTATCCGAATTAATCCTGGCTCCATTCGATTGCCCAGGGCACCTCGTAAATCACTACGGACGAATTTTCAAACACCCTCACCAAATTAGCTGCAAATTTTGTTTCCTCGACTCTGTAGGTTCTGAGCTCACTCGGGCCAATATAAATATAGCGTATCTGATAACGATTGATGATGGATTTTGCCTCGTTCCAATCCCTTGTCTGGTAGAGCGCAGCGATATCAGGATCGCGCGAGCCCATTTCTTCGCTCCCGCCGCGCCATTGCGCTTCATGCCCTCCCCAGCCAAGCACCGTCGGCAGCCCGGTGTGCGCGGATACTCGGGCAAATTCCGTCTGATAACTACCGCCGATCGCTTCAGAGACCACGCCGTACGGCGATTGAGCAAGCCACTGGTAGGCAGCCAGCTCATCGGCATCGTACTTGCGCAGATAATCGATCCCGTCCAGGGTCAATTCACTCACTGCTTTACCAGGCATCCCCATTTTGTATGGCAGCATAACGGCTGGATAACAGAGAGCCATCAAGATCAATACAGCCCAGCCCAATCGAAACACTGCGCCGCCCCACCCTCGCAACCTGCGCCATAACTCCGTCGAGGCGTATGCAGCCGCGAGGCCCCACAGGATCCACACCTGGAAATAGAACTTGAAAATCGTGTTCATGCGCGTGCCGAATTGGTCGCGCAGATAGAAGAATTCCGGGAAAAGCGCCAACCCAATGCCAACCAGGACCAACAGCAGCACAAAACCGTTGGCGCGAAGACCCGCGTCCTCAATTTTTATTGCTTGATTGGATTCGGGGGTTAAGGACATCTCGCGATACCTGCTCCGAATCGCCAGGAACGATGCCCAGGTCAAGCCAAGTAGAATCAACAGGGTCAACCAGGCGCCAGGGCTTTTCAACCGGGCAAGCATCAAACCGCTGAACAAATCGCTGCCAGAACCACCCATCTTGGCAAACAGCATCGACGCCGCAGAAGCCAGCGTACCCTGACCAACACTTGCTACCAGCTGGATCAGTATGCCAAAGATCACCATCAGCAGCCATAAACTCGCGACTAATGCTGCTGCAAAAAGAAAACCCTCTTTCAGCTCTTTTCTCAGACGGTTGCGGGCAGCGAGGAAGATCAACCAACCCAGGATTGGGATGAGCAACGGCGCGAACATCACCCAGAAATTAGCGCCGCGGGTGAAATAGATCAAACTTGGCAGGATCCCGCCTGCCTGCGAGGCAAAACCGATATAAAACGGCAGGTAGAGCAGGATGCCTGCAATTCCGAGCAGCATGGACATCCCAAGAAAATCCCATAGGCGCTGCGCTTCCCAACCAGCCTGCCGAAAACCGATCAGTACAAAAACGGCGCTGTAGAGAGCCATATAAAATGGGAAGTCCCAGGTGTTGAGGAAAGCCAGCGCCCCAAGCAGCAGCGCCGTAAGCCAGAATTCATAATTGCGCAGCAATGGAGCAACATTGAGCTTCTCATAACCATTCAGGCTGCAATGGATGTAAAAATTCAACGCTAAGCCGATGGCCAGCAGAACGAAAGGCATGGCAAGCACGTGCGGATGCAAATCAGCAAGCAGGTACGAGAAGAATGGAAACTCATCGATGACTTCTTCCGCGCCGCCGAGCAGGTTGAAATCCTGCAACACCCGTGATCCGCGCCACCACATCCACCCGCCGCGGGCTGGCACCCAACCGAAAGGCTGCGGCGGAGGGACATTAAAATCTTTGATTCCCAGCCATGTCCAGAATCCAGAAGTCCAGTTGCCGTCGGGCATTTGCGTCCAGAATAATCCGCGCGCATGAAGGATATCCAGAAAACCCGCCATGTTACTCACAATCAGAATAAAGAGCGGCGCCAATAGCGCCCAACCAGCTGCGGATGAAATTACGCTCCTGGAATTTTCTTCCTCCCTTTTCCACCGGATCGCAAGCAAATTGAACAAAATACCATAAGCAGCCAGCGCGGTTAGCGCGAAACACAGGGATATGGCCAGATTGAAACCAATTGCCGTGCTCACCCCGCTCAAGCGGATCAAGGCGCTGACCATGATGTAGCCAAAATAATAATATGAAATCGCATATCCCGACAACCACGGATCGTTTGGAGGAATGCCGGGAGAGCGCAGGATCGAATTAAGGAAAGCCAGCTCCATTGGCTTCTCGGTATAGGTGATCTCCGGGTTGGCTGAGCGGACAAATGCCCAGGCAGCAAACGCCAATGCAAACAGAATTTCAGCAAACAGCACCAGGCGGCGCTGCTGGTTGAAAAATGCGCGCAGTTCGGTCAATTTCCCGCGCAGCAGAGACAGGTTGATCAAGACCAGGATCAGGAAAGCCATCAGCACGCCGCCCGAATCGTTTTGCAGCACGCCAAACGAGCCAAGCAGCCAGAACAAATAACTGCCCAACAGCAATCCAAGGGGACGCGCAAGGGTATAGCCGCGATCCGGCAGCGCCCCGAACAAACGGAATGCCAGCGGCAAACAACAAAATCCGATAACCGTAATGAGGAGATACCAGATCAGGACAGATATCATAAGATTATCAACTCTCAAGCTCTCCGTCGGTGAGATTGAAACTACCTTCAGCATCCGGCGCGAAGCGGATCACATCCACAACAGCATCCAGGTTGAGCGGCCCATAAAGGTGTGGGAATTTTTCGTCATTAACGCCTTCATAGCGAATCTCAGATGCGACCATCGCCGGATCGATCTTTAACAAGACTAAATCGCATTGGCCCTTAAAAAGCAGGTTTGCCACGCGGATGACCTGATCGCGGGTCGAACAGTGGATAAATCCTTCTCGACCGAGAGAAGCATCCAGATACTCCCCGAACTCCAACGCGTCGAGCCAGGTTCTTTCACGAGCAATGTGGTAGATGTACTCTGTCATCGTAAACTCACTTGATTACCTGGTAAATTTCTGTATCACCTTGATGATAGACTTCAGTCCACAGCATGCCATTCCAATCAGGGAACTTCGCCAAACCTTCAGCGGTGTAATTAATTTTTTCAAGCTGACCTACAACAATATAACTGACATCATAACGGATTAGGAATTTCTTTGCCTCCGCTAAGCTGGTCGTGTTGTAGAATGCCTCGATCTCATTCAGCCGGTTCCAAACGGATATATCCGGCACGATGGCGCGCTGCTGGCGCTGATGCCAATTCCAGCCGAGCACCGCCGGTAACCCAGTGTTGATCGAGAACCGCGCCCCCCAGCGGTACTCCGTCGAAACGCCCTCTACGATCACTGGCGATCCCTTGACGTTTTCCTGCATCCAGCGAATGGCCGCGTAATCCTGACTTAAATCCATCTCCTGACCCTGCTCGAAATAGGTCGAGGTGAGCATATAACTCATCCCATCCAGCGTTCGTGGAGCTTCAATGCTCATGCGATCCCTGATCTTTGCTGACGCGGCAGTGATCGGGTAAAGCATTGCCCCTGCCGCCAGCAGGACCAGCACAGTTATCCAGGTCCGCCGCCAGCTGTTTTTCCAGAGATTACGCATTTCCGGCAGTAAGAGTACCAGGCAAATTGCAGCGCAGAGAGCAAACAACGTCCAGGATTGCAGGTAAAACTTGAAAACAGTGTTCATCCTGCCGATATCGCCGCGCAGGGTGAATAGTTCGACGCCCAGGGTGAGCGTTGCTGCCGAGCCGATCATAAATTCAACCGCGCGCTTGCCATCTGGCTGACGGGCGCGGAATAACAACACCGCCGCCCAGATAGCCACGGATAATGCCAACCAGCCAACGGCCACTCCACGGAAGAACAGACCAATCAGAGCCAGCACGTACGCGCAAATGACCGCATAGATCCAACCCCTCCATTTACGTAATTTGTTGAGTGCTGACAGAGGGGTGGTTGCCAGCCATTCGTGGGTTTCCCAGTACAACCATGAGATCACCACAAACAGGAACAAACCCCAATGTGTAATGTATGACCAGAATGGAGAGAATGGCCCTTCCCACAAGATGAATTCATTGTAACCCTGAGCATACCAGTGCGAGTAAGGCAGGTAGAGTACGAATGAGAGGATCGTTAACCCTCCGGCAGCAGCGACGGGGACCAGCAATCGGCGCAGCCATCCCGGCAGCCATGCTAAGCGACCTTGCGGCAGTTGCAAGTATTTACATCCGGTATAGATAACGGCTAAAACCGCCAGACTCAAATAGGTTGGCAAGTCCCAGGTGTTGGTAGGGCGCAAGGATCCAATCACAACCGCGCCAAAGAAAAAGCTGAGTAAAATTGGCAGCCAGCGGCCAGCTCTGCCTTCCATGCGCCAATTCCAGCGGATGAAAAGGATCGACAACGCCCAACCCAGCGCCAGTAGGGTTAGCGGCAGCGCGAACATATGCGCGTGAGGATCGGCATAAAGGAAGGTAAAGAACGGGAACTCCGTGATGACATTATCCGGAATTGCCCGGCTGGGAATCCAATACCAATCGCCGGTGCTGTAGGGCAAACCTGTTCCGCTGAGGAACTGGGGCAATCCCTGGAAGGTCCAGGAAATCCGTTGGAACAGGTTCGAGCCGTCGATGTTGCCGCCGGGGGCAACCAGGCTCATGATGCCATGCCAAATCATGCGTACTGTGCCAAGATTGCCAAGCACCAACACGCCTGCTGCCGCGAACAGGCCGCCAATCAGCGGCATCTGCTTGATTTGCCCTGGCTGACCGCCGCTATCCTCTGATTTCGGCGGCATAAGCACCTTCAGGATATTCCATCCCGCGCTGAAGGCACCCAGCGCAACCATCGAGAACAACGAGGGCAGGAAAAGATTGTACGCGATGGAAGGCGTAATTCCCAACCACTTGACCAGAACCGCCGACAGCAAGAATCCGTAGTAATAATAATTGATATACGAACCGGAATACCATGGATTGTACGGCGGGAAGGTGGTGCTCTTCAGTATCGCGTTGAAATAGGCGAAATCCATCGGCTTTTCGCCCCCAAAATTGGGGTGCCATAAATCCGGATTGCCGAGCCGTATGGCCAAGAAAACCAGGAAGAAGCCCAGTCCAATCCCCTCCACCAGCAGGTAATAACGCCAGCGGGTTCGCAGCTCCTGGCGCAATTCCTGCCGCTGCCAGAATCCCAGCGCGAGGTTACCGGTCAGCAATAGAAGAATAATCAAGGTGATGTTCATACGGGAGAAGGAAATCCCGGCGGAACCAGCGATCCACACCAGCCATGAGAGTAATAGCAGCGCGGTAATTTTAGCCATGGGGTAGCCTTTATCATCCAACCCCTTCATGGCTATGCGCAGCAGCGGATAGACTACCCATCCAAGCAGTAAAACCACCACGTACCACAACACCAAAGCGATCCCGGGATAACGGTTTTGCAGATCATCCGTGTCGAATATCTGTGACCAGGCGCCGCCTGCTTGTTGGCGCTGCAGCGATACTTCCGGCAGCATCAGGTCAGCCGGGTAGCTGGGGGCTTTGCCCGGGATGATATGCACGACCATCGAGAGATCGATCGACTCGAATAATTGTTGGACGGCCGCTGAATCGTAATCCGCGCTCTTTTTGAAGATCAACACCTTGGGATGGTCGTAAACCGTAAAGGCTTCCTCAGCGAACTGATCGTTGATCTCAAAACTGCCGATGTTCGGATTGGATTGGAAAACCTTGACCAGCTCGAAACCAAGCGCTCCATCGAACATGCCCGGCTCCGCGACGCGATAACACCAAAGGATATCCTTATCCTGAGGGCAGCCGATCAGATTGCGGTAGTAGGCCGTCGCCAGCGGATACCGCTCTGGAACGCGCGTAGTTGTACCCCACTGCCGGTTGGACGAGATAAATAGATATTCTGCCCGGTCGAGTGTTTCGATGTAACGTTCCCGTTTGGTTTCGTCTTCCACCCAATACAACTCGAAGTTCAAATCGCCTTCATAGATGCCCGCATACGGATCGTATCCGTCCATGCGCAGCGGCAGCCCATCGTCCCAACTGGTTTCATTAGCTGGCGCGCTGCCATAAATCGCCAGCGATCCCTCTCCTTCGACAAGGGAGAAGCGCAAGGTGTACAGCTCTCCTTTTACCAAATCCACGGCGTGATCGAACATCAGCGTACCTTCCACGCCGCGCGGGTCAGACTCCGCAGGCAGGAAAGTACCGTTTATTGATCCGCTGGCTACCGGCAGTCCTCCGTATGGACTGGCATAGAGCTCGGCTCGCAGGGTTTTTTGCCCTGCATTTCCACTCTGGTCGAGGATTCGATAGAGGTTAAGCGCTTCTAACCGCCCCGGCTCAAACGCCTGAAAAGTGATTTGCTGGTCGCAGTCGCTGCGGACGCCTTCACGGAAAATTGGCAGGAGGTCACGCGCCTCCCCTTGCGAGGTCAGGATACCCACAGCGCTGACGCCGGCAATCCGCAGGTTGACGCCAGGCTCGGATACTGCCAGTTCGATGAGGTAGGTTTTTCCCGACTCTACCTGCAGCGCTGGATCCAGCGTGACTTGCCTTCTCGAGCCTTGTCCGCCGTTGAGAGAAAATGAATCGATCAACAGGCCATAGCCAACGGCATCATTCTGAGCATCTCTTTCACGGACGATCAACGTGAGCGTCTTGGGATAATTGCTGAGGGTCTGGTCGTACAGGGTCGAAAAGGTAAACTGGTTGAGCAGTCCGCTGTGTTGTGCCTGAAAAGAAAACTGGAAAGGAATGCCGCTAACCAGTGACGGAACCGGATCGTACGGCAGCGGCTGGTTATACTCGCCGTCTGCAGTGGATATCTTCAGGTTAACCGCTCCCGGCACATTCTGAATGATCCAACGAGTAGCCTCGACGCGCGTCACCGGGCGGGTATAGATGCGGGTGAAGGCAAACGCCCAGGCAGCGCTGCCAGCCAATGCGACCGCGGCGCCTATGATAGCGGCCGCCTGCAACGCCCGCCCTCTGCCAGGCTGTTGACCTTCTCGATAGGCTTTCCCCGCCGTCCAACATTTGAAGACCGCCCAGCCAGCCATAAGCGCCAATGTTGGATAGATCGGCAGCTGGTAGCGCATGGTTGGATTGCCCTGTAATGATTGCCAGATAAAATAGACCGCAGTCCAGCCCCACATCAACACAGGCTTTTGCCATTCGCCTTTGAAAATCCGCCAGCCCAGCCAGAGAAATCCGATCCAAGATACTATGCCCAGCGGCAACCCCAAACCCCATATCACCATATTTTGTAGAGAAAAAGTGACCGGTCGGCGCGCCCACTGCAGCGCAGGCGGGAAGTCCACCTCTCCGCTGGTCTGAATAGCCAGTTCTTTCAGGTTACTGATCCAATTTGGATTAGGAATGATCCCAAAAAAACCAGGTCCACTGAAAGCGTATGGCTGCAAAATTCGGAATGTGAGGAAGGCGATTACGCCGCCGACCAGCAGGTCGCGCACGATCAAGGGGATGAGAGACTGCTGCTGTTCGTGTTTGAACTTGAACCAGCGCACCAGCCAGGCAGCTGGCAACAGAATGGCTATCGGCGCGGTGTTGACCTTGGATGCCATCGCCAGCCCAACTGCAAAACCGAACCAAGCGCTGGCGATCAGCGTTTCTGATTTAAGCCAGCCTGATCCTGGCTTACCCAGGTCAGTGTTGTTTGCATTCGCAGGCAGGGTCGCCAGCACTACCGCGAAATAGAGCGCCAGCGTGCTAAAGGATACTGCGATCGAATCGACGGTATAAAAATGCGCCTGTTGAATTTGCAGCACCGCCAATGCCGAAAAAGCAGCCCCAAGAACCCCAATTTTCTGATTGAATATTCGCTTCCCGATCAAAAACACTAATAGAACGGTGAAAAGGTCAGCGACAGCGGAAAAAACCCTTCCAACCTGAAGACATTCCTGCAGGCTTACCTGCCCGAAGACCATCTCTGCAATATACCGGGTGACAATGACCGGGAAAGTCCCGTATACAAAAAAGCCGTGCCCGACATTGTGCGGATTTAAACCTGATTCGGCGGCATTGAAATACTTGCTAAACCCTTCCGCTGTCCTCAGGTCCGTGGTTACCATGACCAAAAACCGTTCATCCGGATGCAGGTATTGATAATCTCCCCAAAATAGGCCGGTGAAGCGGAAATAAACCGCTCCAGCCAGCACCAAGATTAATAAAACATTCCACAACCAGCCTGTTTGGCGCGGTTTTGGTCTCATGTTTTCAAAAGTCGGTTCTGGAAGTGTCATAGCTGCCAGTTCTGTCGAATATCGATCTTCTCTACGGCTGAATCGAAGGGACGAAGAACATCATAAAATCCTTGCCCTCCAATCCCGAGTCGTATTGATATAGCGAACCAGAAGGATAGAGCGATTCAAGTTTATTGGCCGTATCGCTGTCGGGGGGATAGAAAATAAATAATTTCACGCGCGGTTCCGCGAGGGTAGTCTCGAGCTGGTCGCCCCATAGGGCATAATCCTTGCCTGGATTCCCCGCCTGGATACCCACCAGGCGCGTATCGACCCAATGGGGGTAGGGAATTACGTAAGCCGTATCCAGGCTGCCCTCCGCGCCGGCAAAATCACTGATCACCTGCCCAATTTGGGAAGTATTCCAGGCGCTGCGGTTGTACTGCTGGCTGTATGTATTAAAAACGAGGCGGTAATTGCTCAAAACAATAATCAATAGAGCAACGGCAGTCGATAGATAAATGCCCGCCTTTGCACCCCGTGCCGTGATCCGGCGGAGGAAAGTGCGTACAATCGCATCGAATCCAAAAGCAGCAATGATGAAAACGGGAATAATCGCTGCCCCGCTGCGGTTCAATGACGGATTTTCATCCGGAAAAGCCAGCGACAAGATGGAGGTCATCATCAACAGCGGCACCAGGAGCAGCATGATCAAATCGAGCCAGTGGCGCTTGCGCAGATACCGTACCAGCAGAAGCACGCAGCCGGTGAAAAATAACACCGCTGTGACCGTATCCAACGCGGGTCTGCCCGGGATCGAGTTGACCCAGACGCTGCCGTTATCATAGAAGAACATCACCAGCGATTTCCACAGATTACTCAAGAAAATCAGCCCCACGGCGCCAGGGTAGGGACGTTCGACCGTTCCAAGACGGGTCAACATGCGGAAGCTGAATGAATCTGGATTTTCAATCGTATAGCGCAGTAACGGTAAAAAAAGCACCAATGCGAAACCTGCCAGAGCAGCGAGTCCCAACACCGCCTGGGACCGATTTCCACGTGAATGGCGGTGCAGCAAATAAATCCCGACGATGACCATCAAAACAACCGGCAGCCAACGAATGGGGCTGTAACCGTGCAGTCCAATCCCCAAGGCGATGCCCGACCAGATAAAATCGTTCCGCCGCCGGTAAAGCAGCCCGCGGACCAGGTAGAAAATTGCTGGCGCCGCGAACAGCGGATAAAGCGGAAAGCGCAGCCCAACCCTCGAGATCACATTTGGCCAGTAGGCAACGCCCGCCAGAACGAACGCCAGCAGTCCGACTGTGCGCCCGCCGACCTGCTTCCCGAGCAAGTAAATGTACGGCAGGGTGAGCAAGCCGGCTATCGCTGTCCCAATTTTCAGGCTGATGAAGGATATCTTGGTTCCAAAAACGATTGCGATTAACGCGGTCAAGTAAAACTGGAAAGCTTCACGTCCGGTATTGCGGATGAAAAACACAGGCGTTTTGCCCAGCAGGACATCCATCACATCCAGAAGTTTCTCGGCTTGATCGCTGAACATCTCGTGGGGAACCTGGTCGAGCCGGAAAAATCTAAAAAATACGACCAAAGCTGCTGCTGCCAGAACGATCAGCGATTCGCGCGTGACACGCAGCCTCCATTCCGGTTGCCTGATGAATTCAACCAACCGCGTGATTATTTTTGGTTTCGATTGCCCTGGGATATACACAGCTAAAATCATCGCTGACAGCGCCAGCAGCCATAAGCTCAAGTTAAGCCAGGAAAATTGGTTGCTTTCGGTCGCTTTATCTCCAAATGCCAGGAAAGCGAATAGTACCAACGGGATCGCAATATACACAACATTGCGGCGAATGGTAAGCGGCATGGGAGCTGCCTGCCCTTCTTCCGGCAGATCGCCAAGCACCCATTCCCGCTCGAGCGCAGCCAGCACAAACAGGATCAGCGCGATGAGATACAGTATGGCCGCGTATTTTGCGTTTGCCTTCGAGGCGGTTAAAAATATTTGCGCAATCAAGCCGGCTGACAGACCCGCAGCCGTACGCCACGGCAGCGCTGCCTTGCGGCCTTCAACAACAGCGGGTTTCTGCTCCTCAATTTCTATCGCGGGAGCAGGTTGGACAAGCTGTTCATGATCGATGCCAACGCCAGCGTCTGTTTCCAAAGGTGGAATAACCGGCGGTTTTCCCTTCCAGGGCATCAACAGGGCTTTTATGTAATCTAAGACTGACGGCTCTTTCATTAGCGATGGCAAAAATTAATGTAGTGGCAGAATACACAGCAAATGGAGAAAAAGTCCAGGTCAAAGTCTAATGTTACTTCAACCTGAAGTGGCTGGCAAGCCGAAGATCAAGCTTCTTCCAGCAAGCATTCATCCCCGTTCATCTCTTGCGGCGGGCAATGTAAAATGAATAAGCGCCACGCGGTTGCTCGCCTGTTTCCCGGTAATACGGCTCGACGATGGCGCGGGTTAGCGCCAGGTTCCAGGCGCTCCTGGCCAGAATCCAACGTCCGAAAATCACGCGGCTTACCAGCGACGGCAGCCCCAAATAATGGCCCCATTCCAATACCGCCAGCGCCTTTGGAGAGAAGTAATGCCACCAGCGCACGATTTCAAAACCTGTCTGGTCCAGGCGTGCTTTCCATACCTCAGGATCGTCGCAATGATGGTGACGAGATATACGGTTGAAAAAGCGTCGGTAACATTCTGCTGCTTTGACCCAACTGAGGCGCTCAAAAAACCGGGCAATAGACAACTCTGGTAGAAAATTGTGATTGGGAACGCAAAAAACGAAGGGCGCGCCAGGTTGTAACACCCGCGCAATGTCCTTCAAAACTGCGTCGAGGTCCGGGATATGCTCGAGCACCGAATTGCTGACTGCACTGGCAAAGTAACCGTCCGCGAAAGGCAGGCGGTTTCCGGCGCCCTGGACGGCTATCTGATAACTGCCTCGTTGAGCTGCCTCCCGCAATGGTCCCGTCCACGGGTCTAGCCCGACTTCCAGCTTGCGATCGAAGGCGATGGTCGCAAAATGGCCGTCGCCGCAGCCAAGATCGAGCGTGGGCGCAGGGAGTTCGATGTTTTCATAGAAACGCGCTTCCACTGCGCGCAACAGTCCTCGAAAGTAGGGTAAATCGCGCAGATGCAATCCCAGGTAATCTTTAGCGGCAGGACGATCGGTTGACAAGGTTGCTCCCGAGTGATAAGGCTACTTTTCCAAATCCCGCTGTATTTCAGTGAACAACTTTTCATACTCTAAAGCAATGCTCTCGGGAATATAGCCCTGGCGGATGGGCTCTGGTTCGCGCAGATAAGCCTGCTTGTTCGAAAGCACTTCGAGTAAAGCTTCTGCAAGTGCAGCAGAATCGCCGATTGGGAAGATCTTCCCCATCTCGTGCAGCTTGACCGGTTGGCGCACACCGGGCAGATTAGAAGCGAGGCAGGGCGCGCCATTGATCATTGCCTCGATTTGCACCAGCCCGAAAGCTTCGGTCGAATTCAACGACGACATCACCAGTGCGTCAAGGTTGGGATAAAAACGCGCCATATCATGCGGACCGAGGTTGCCAAGAAACACCCAGTTGCCATTTTCTTCATGTTTTTGAATACGCGGATACAGGCGCGCGAAATAATCCTGCTCGCCCATGATATTCTGGTAGGATCCCGCGAACTGCACCTGCGCCCGAGGATATTTGTCGAGTACATGCGGCAGCGCATCCAGCAGCACCTCCACGCCTTTTTCGGTGGCAAATCGGGCTGCCATGCCAATGACCGGGGACTGCTCGTTTGGATTGGTGCGCAGCTTGAAATCTGCAACCGACTCGATGCTCACCTCTGGCAACTCGACTGGCGGAGGAATGACGCGTAATTTGTGCATATAGCGCCGCAGGAAAGCAGAATTCTCAGCGTAATCCTGGGTGTAGGTCACGATGCGGTGAGTGAACCAGGCAGCCAAATGATTCATAATCCGCACGGCCTGATTCGCTGCCCAGCTCAGCGCTCCTGGCGGCATGTGTAGATCGCAATGGTAGGTGATGACCGTCGGTTTACGCAGCAGGCGCCCGCGAAGCGCAACGCCAGCTGCATCGAATTGCGGCAGGTGCAATTGGATCACATCGTGCGAAAATACCAACCGGTTTGCCGTCCAACCAAACGTAGGCATGACTACACCCTTGCTGACCCTGAACAGCACGGGAACGCGGATAATTTTCATGCCCTCGACCATCTCCTCGCGCGGCAGTGAGCGGTCATACTGGGAGGTCATCACCGTCACCGCATGCCCGCGCCTGGCGAGGGCTTTTGCCAACCGCTCGGCATAGATCGTCAGTCCGGAAGTGTGTGGCCGGTAATAGGTTAAGACAATTAAGATGCGCATACCTTATGCCTGAAACAGATTGGAATTATCCTGCACCCACTCGAACAGCCTGCGCACACCCTCTTCCACGCTGATCTGCGGCTTCCAACCCAACTCCTGCTCGGCTTTACGGATGTCAGAGATATATACCTTTTGATCGCCCGGTCGCCAATCCCCTTGCGCCGTGACGATTGACCTGCCAAGCAATAGCTCAAGCATAGGACCAAATTCTCGCCAGATCGATATGGTCTTTTGCGCTCCTCCGCCAATGTTATAAACCTTACCAGAAACAGTATCGATATTGGCTAGCGCCAGGTCATAACAATCCAACAGATCGTCGATGAACAGGATATCCCGGACCTGTTTCCCATCTCCATAGATCGTAATCGGAAGCCCTTTGATCGCTGCAATCACGAACCAGGCCACCCAACCCTGATCCTCGATGCCAAACTGGCGCAGCCCGTAGATGCAGCTTTGGCGGAATACGACGGTGCGTAATCCGTATATTCGCGAATAGTCGCGTACATACTGGTCGCCGCAGCCCTTCGAGCATCCATAAGGTGAATGAAAATCAAGCGAACTGGTTTCAGGAACACCATATGGAAAATCAGCGTATTCATACCGCGACTGATTTTCGACTATGCGCATGTCCTCCATGCCCCCGTACACCTTGTTCGTCGAGGCATACAGCACAACCGGCTGTCTTCCTGAAAGTCGCGCCGCTTCGAGAACGTTGAAAGTGCCCTGTGCGTTGATCTCAAAATCCGTCCGCGGATCGATCACTGAAGTGGTTACCGCCACCTGCGCCGCCAGATGCAGGATCACATCCGCATCCCTGGCGGTTGTTTGCACCGCCTGCTGGTTTCGTACATCCCCGATGACTAACTTGAAAGCATGTTTCCCATGGTTATTTTCCAGCCATTCCAAATTGCGTGTGGCGCCGGCTCGTGAAAAATTATCGAAAATTGTGACCTGCTCGCCGCGCCTTATCAAGCGATCGACGTAGTTCGAGCCGATAAATCCCGCTCCCCCGGTGACCATGATGTTCCTTGCCATCTTCTATCTCCTTAGGGTTGATTGAGTTCTTCTTCCCTGCGAAAACTCAAGTCTTTTATCAATGCACTAAGCGGCCGCCCCTGCCGCAATAATCCAATCAATCCGAGGATGCCCGTCAATGTGAATTGAACAAAGTGCAAAGTAACCGCGTAAGCCAATCCACGGGTCTCATCGATGCCTAACACTTTCAAAGCCCCAACGATGGAAACCTCGAATGTTCCCAGGGCTGCCGGCGCAGAAGGAATGGCAATTCCAAGCGCCAGCACGGCATCGGTGAAAATCCCCCACCAGTACGCAGCATTTGGCTCAATTGCGAGCATCACCACATAATATTCGCTGACCGCCACCAGCCAGGAGAGCATAATCAGCGCCAACGCAAGTAAAAACTGGCGCGGATTGGAAAGCACCTCCAGGCCCTTGATCAGATTATGAATCTGCGGAACAATAGTACGCTCAATAAAACGCCAATGGGACCCAATCTGCTCCACTTTGTTTTCCACCCAGGCAGTGTTTCGCGAGACCAGAAACAAAACTGTTAATCCCACCAAAACCACTGCGAGCGTAATCCAGGCGACGGATCGCGCCCATTCCATCTCGAGCGCCATTGGCAAGGTCGCGAGAAGCAGCCCGGCAGCCATTGCCAAATCGAACGCACGCTCGATGACCACACTCGAAAGCACCCTCATCGTGCCAAGACCGGTTAGCTGCCCGAGCAATACGCCTCTGCCGATCTCGCCCATGCGGAAAGGTAAAATGTTGTTCAACATATACCCTTCGTTGATCACCCAGAAGGTTTGCGAAAAAGTTGGCTTTCCCCCCAGAATCGCCCGCCAGGCCATAGCGCGTACCAGCAGGAATGCCAGGGTGAGTGTAACCGCAGCCAGAATGTAAATTGGGCGAATTCTTGCCAGGGCATTTCCCAGATCCTGCCACTTGGCCAGCTTTAAAACCACAAACAACGCAATCAGGCTGATTAATGCGCCTGGCAGCCATCGCCGGAGCGATTTCCAACTGAAGAAGCCCGCTGACTTCAATCTTCCTCCAGACGCAAGATAGCCATAAACGCTTCTTGAGGAATTTCCACGCTGCCAACCATCTTCATGCGTTTCTTGCCGCGTTTTTGTCTTTCGAGTAGTTTCTTCTTACGGGTGATATCGCCGCCGTAGCACTTGGCTAACACGTCCTTCCGCAATGCTTTGACATTCGCCCGCGAGATGATCCGCCCATCAGCTGAAGCCTGGATAGCAACATCGAATAACTGGCGCGGGATCAGTTTTTTTAATTTAGAGACCAGCGCTTGCCCTTTATGGTAAGCATCTTCACGATGGACAATCGTCGCAAGCGCATCTACCATCTCGCCTCCCACCAATACCTCGAGTTTGGTCAGGTTGCCTGCGCGGTAGTCCGCAAAGTGATAATCCATTGAGGCGTAACCGCGAGTGCGAGATTTTAGATCGTCGAAGAAATCCACGATAATATCAGACAGCGGAATTTCATAATTCAACTGCACGCGGTCAGGGGCCGGATAATCCTGAGCGGTGAAGACGCCTCGCCGCTTGCGCGCCAATTCCATGACCGTCCCATAATATTCCGTGGGCGTGATGATCTGCAGAATCATCCATGGCTCGCGAATTTCTGCAATCAAACCCTCTTCCGGAAACAGCGCCGGCGAATCGATGGTGATCATCTCTCCTGTTTGCAGGATGATTTCATACTCAACCGAAGGAGCGGTGACGACAATGTCAAGGTCGTATTCTCTTTCCAGCCGTTCCTGGATGATCTCCATGTGAAAAAGCCCAAGGAAACCACAACGAAATCCAAAATTCAATGCCTGCGATTTTTCCGGTTGGTATACCAATGAGGCATCGTTCAATTGCAGCTTTTCCAATGCCTCTTTCAGGTTTGGGTAATCATCCCCCTCGACTGGATAAATGCCTGCGAAGACCATCGGTTTGGGATGGCGGAATCCTGGCAGCGGCTGGCTGGCAGGTTGCACGGTGGTTGTGATGGTATCTCCAACCCGGCATTCAGATACCGTTTTTAATCCTGTGGCAACATAACCAACATCACCCGCGATGAGTTCCTTGACCGGGCGCATATTCGGCGCAAAGAAACCAATCTCGACTGGCCTTACATCTGCCATGGATGACATCAGGTGCAGCATATCGCCGGATGCGATTTTTCCTGCCATTACCCGAATATAAGCCACCACGCCTTTGTAAGAATCATAGTGAGAATCGAAAATCAATGCCTGGAGTGGACCGTCACTGGCACCTCTGGGTGGCGGCACCAGGGCTACGATCGATTCGAGCACCTGATCGACGTTGCGCCCCTCTTTTGCTGAGATGAGCAAGATCGAGTCCGGATCGACGCCGAGCAGATTATGGATATCGCGGGCAACTTCATCTGTCCGCGCAGATGGAAGATCGATCTTGTTAATAACAGGGATGATCACTAAATCCGCTTCGAGCGCCAGATATAAATTGGCAAGCGTTTGCGCTTCGATACCCTGCGTCGCATCGACGACCAGCAAAGCGCCCTCGCATGCAAGCAACGCCCGGCTGACTTCATAGCCAAAATCCACGTGCCCGGGCGTGTCGATCAGGTTTAGCTCATACACCTCGCCGTCCTTCGCGGTGTAGCTCATTCGCACCGCTGAAGCCTTAATCGTCACCCCCTTTTCGCGCTCCAGTTCCATGCTGTCGAGCACCTGATCCATCATCTCTCGGTCAGAGATGGTGCCGGTAAGTTGAAGCATACGGTCGGCTAACGTGGATTTACCGTGGTCGATATGGGCGATGATACAAAAATTACGAATATGCTCTGTTCCCATGCTCGCCGTTAGTATACCCTAAATCACTCATGCTGGGACAAAGGAGCTAACCACCCAGGCTTGTTGTAAATGACCTAACAATTAGCCAAACGTTACGCAACGGAGTAGAGCCGCATGCGCGGAATCTGCGCTTCCTCTGCTTCATCGATCTTCTTGCGAATAAGATCGCTTAATTGGGTAACGGCTCTGGCAAGCTCCGAATCTCTGCCGGACTGCAGCACGGGTTTACCTAATGCATCCGCGCGCTGCGCCGCGTCGCTATCTTCTGGAATCAACGCGGCGACTGGATGGCGAAGCCGATCCTTCATCCGGTCAGTGGTGATGGGATTGTCTGAATCAAACCGGTTGACGGTCAGGATCAGGCGGTTTTTATCCATCCCTAACCCTTCCCACAGGTCAAGGAATAAGCGTGTATTTCGGATGGAATTGATTTGTTGATTGGTAATCAGGATAATTAATTCGGAGGCGTCCATCGCCGCTAAAACAGGATCGGAAATGTATGAGCTGGTATTTACGACCACATAATCGTAATGCCGCCGTAAGAACTCCAGGATTCGGGCAAAATTCTCCCCATTGATCTTTTCAGCAAACTCCGGGCGAGGCGGCGCGGACATGATGTATAAACCAGTTGGACGGTTGAACAACATCACGCTTTCGACCAGTTGACTGTCCAAATCAAACACACGCGGGACAAGGTCCATTACAGAGGTTTGCCCAAGTTCATTGAACATGAGATGGACATCGCCGAACTGAACGCTGCCGTCCACCAGAACGACACGCTGCTCATTGTTTGTCCCCATCAAGGCTAAAGCCAGGTTAGCAGCCACCGTAGATGTACCCACTCCGCCTTTTGCGCCGTACACAGAAATGACATTCCCAATGCCTTTTCCTGGCGGCACAGGTGAAGTTGTGGTCGTCGTCACCGGAGGAGCAACCATGCGTTGACGATCTTGGGCGGATAATGCCGCTGCGCGTTTGATCACATCGGTGAGTTCCTTGACCGATACTTCGTGCGTAATAAAATCGCAGGCGCCAGCACGCACAGCCTGTAGAACCAAATCTGTGTAATTATCCTGCGAGATCAGAACGACCTGGGTGCCGGGGAATTCACGGCGAATGATTTCAGCCAGCTCGATCCCGTTCATATCGGGCAGGTTGTATTCGATCAATGCGACTTCCGGTTTTAATGTACGGACGGATTCCATCGCCTCCTGGGCGGATGTAGAAGTATTGACCAGCTCGATGTCTTCAATTAATCCAAGCGTTTTCTGCAAGTGCTTGTACAACTGCGGAATATTCTCTGCCAGAAGAACGGATATCAAATTTCGATCACCGAACATTTAAGCCTCCCGAGAGCGTGAAACGCGGTGGATTACAATCAATTTGGGTTTACTCACCCTTAACTCTCAATATTATACAATAACCCTGGTTAGAGATAAACGAAAGGTTCAAACAATGTTCTTAGAAAATAAAAAATATGGATGGTTATAATGGATTTGATCAGGAATAAACCTACCATATTGCTCATGCATTTTGATAATTGCACAAGGGAATATGGCATTCTCCTTGCAATGTTTTGTTATACTTAACCCATGTAAGTTGTCCATAATTTGCAGCCGACGCTCAAAAGTATCATCATCCATTCGCATCCGAATGAGAACGTCTTGCTGTTATTTTGGGAGTAACCATTGTCCGATCAAATGACTGGCCCTTCAGAGAAAATTGACGATAACCCTGAGCTGGAGAACGACAATCTAGATCAGGCTGAAGTTTTGCCAGCAGACACCGAACCCGCAGAAAATGATGAAATTCAGCCATTTGACGATCAAGACGCCATCGAAGATCAGGTTGAAAGACCTCAAAACTGGTTGAATCGAACCATCTCGCCTGCAATCAAATCGGTGAACGATTGGTCTGCTATGCAGCAGACGATTCGTGATTACCCGTTGAAAATAAAAAGCCGCATGGGCGATGTCGAGAAGCTCTTTTCTCTCTACCGGCTGACTCTCGCGAATTTATCCTATAAAGCACCGCAGGTCGAAGAAGAAATCTGGGAAGTCTACAATCAGATTGTTAAACAACTGCCAGTGCTCGAAGAGCAGAGTAAAAAACGTCCCCTCTTTTTATATACCAATCAAGGGCTCAGGGAAATTGTCGATTCCTGGGAAGCTCTATCAGCCCAGCAGGACCGCTTGAGTGGTTTGCTCGCGAAAGCTCCGCGGGGACTAGAATTCTACAACCGCATGCAAATTGTCCGCGAGCAGAAATACCAGGAGGAAACACGCCGGCGAGAAGCTGAAGCTTTGATTGAATCTGCCTATGAATCTCTGAAAAAGGCCTTATCCTTTGTCGATAAACAATGCAAAAATGATGAGCCAATCCTGTTTGGGAATGAAATGTTGTCAATTCAGGATGCGCAGGGATTGTGGAACGAGCAAATCACAGAACTTTTGACGATGCGGCAAGAGAGTAAATCCTCAACCGAATCGATCATTTCACGCATGCGTATGCTGGAGGAAACTGTTCGAGAATACCCAACTATTTCGAAGCAGGTGGCGCGCATTAATGAGCGTTTTTCTCGACTGACCGCTTACCATGATCTGCTCGGCTCTTATGGAAAACGGATCATTCCGCAAGCGGAAATTGCCCGCGCTACATCCATTATGTATGAGCAGATCCCTGCGTGTTGGGCAAGCGGTAAATACAATGAAATGAAAATTTTACTCGAACGGGTCGAAAACTTCCTTAACTTCTACGAAACAACCGTAGAATTGGAGGTAGCCGTCGGGGAACGAAAGCGGATCAGCCTTGGGCAGAACCTGCCTCCTGGTACCCTCCCAATGGTCAGCAGTGTAGGGCCACTGATCGAGCTCGCCCGAGTGATGGTAGCTGCCATCGATCAACGCGACCGTTTTATGGCTGGGCACTCGGAAGAAGTCGCCAGGCTGGCTGTCGCAACTGGACGTAAACTTGAATGGTCATCGTCGGACCTGGAATTCCTTGAGCTGGCCGCCTTGTTGCATGATATCGGCAAAATTGCCATCCCTGAAGCCATTTTGACCAAGGTGAAACCACTCTCCAATCAAGAATGGAAAACCATCCAGATGCACCCATATTACGGGGCGCAAATCATCAAACAGGTCAACAGTTTCAACCGGATTGTTCCCTGGGTTTATCATCATCAAGAACATTGGGACGGCACTGGTTATCCGGATCAACTCAGCAAGAAAGATATTCCATCCGCCGCATCGATCATCGGGATTTCCGAAGCTTATGCTGTGATGTTAACGGATTTGCCATACAGGCAATCGCTCTCTAAAAAAGAAGCCGTCGAAAATATCAAAGATACCACGGAGAAACAATTCGATCCGGCCGTGTCCGAAGCCTTTATGGATGTGCTCGAGGAAGAACAACCGCCATCAGGTAATCCCTGATCTTGAAAAACTTCGGACTCCTGGTCATTCGAAGTAAGTGGGTTATACCATTATCGGACAGATACCTTCGAGCTGCCGAACGCATGGATCATTCAATGTCGCCTAATTTTGAGCGGTCTGCCCATTGACAGATTATCGTCCTATAGAGAGGGGAATAACGCATCGATCATTCCTTGCCATTCAGGAGTTTGACCGTCAGCGGGGAGCTCCAGGTGCACCAAAAATTCGGCATTTCCCTTGGGACCGAGCAAGGGCGAGCGGATCAACCCCTTAATAGCGAATTCTTCACCCGCTATGAATGCAAGCAAGTCATGCAGTACTATGCGGTGAACCTCAGGATCGCGAACAACTCCCCCGCCGCGGGCAACAACTTCTCGCCCAGCCTCAAATTGCGGTTTGATCAGCGCGACAACAACCCCTCGCTGCCCGAAAAACCAGGTGCGCGCGACGGGCAGCAGCACGCGCAACGAAATAAAAGACGAATCGATCGTCACAAATTGGATGGGCTGATCGAATTCCTGGATGAAGCGGGCATTGGTTCGCTCCATCAAAACCACGCGCGGGTCCTTGCGCAACTTCCAATGCAACTCGCCATAACCGACATCCACCGCATAGACACGGCTTGCGCCGTGCTGCAGCAAACAATCGGTAAAACCGCCTGTGGACGAGCCAACATCGACGCATATCAGGCCGTTAAGGTTGGTTAATCCAAAGGCTGTCAGTGCTGCAGCCAGTTTTTCCCCACCGCGCGAAACGAAACGCGGACCTTTATCGATGGTGATTTTAGACTGCTCGTTAACTTGATCGGACGGTTTTACCATCAATTGACCGTCCACGCGCACCTGCCCAGCCATGATCAACCGCTGCGCTTGCGAGCGGCTCTCAGCCAGACCTTTTTCAGCCAAGAGGATGTCCAGGCGTGTTTTCGCCATACCCTTATTGTACTAAGGTATGCGCAACTTATGATATGATAATGGCATGCTGCGCGCGCTGTTGAAAACAATGCGACCCAGGCAGTGGACGAAGAATGTTTTTGTCCTGGCTGCTGTTGTTTTCGACCGTCAACTGCTCATTCCGCATGCAATTCTGCGTTCAATTGCCGGTTTTGTCCTCTTCTGCTTGTTGTCCAGCAGCGTTTACATCCTCAACGATATCTTCGACGCCGAAGCTGACCGTAAGCATCCTCAAAAACGCAACCGCCCAATCGCTGCGGGGGTATTATCCATCCCCATCGCGGCAGGTGTTGCGGTTGGTATTGCGCTGGTATGCTTGATCGCCGGTTTTGCGCTGTCCACAGGCTTTGGCTGGATTTCGCTCGCATATTTCTTGATCAACCTGGCTTATTCAAAGTGGCTCAAGCATGTACCCCTCCTTGATGTGCTCATCGTCGCGGCAGGTTTTGTATTACGCGTCGCTGCGGGCGTGACATTGATCGTTGTTGAGCGCTTTTCTCCTTGGTTGTACGTCGTTACGACCTTATTCGCGCTTTATATCGGATTTGGCAAGCGGCGCGCAGAATTGACCCTCCTGGCAGAGAACGCAAATGATCACCGCCGCGTATTGGACGGTTACAGCATTCCATTTCTCGATCAATTAATCACGATCGTGTCCGGAACGACCATTGTGGCTTACAGCTTGTATACTTTTTCAGCGCCGAATTTACCCGCGAATCATTCGATGATGCTTACCATCCCATTTGTGCTGTATGGCATCTTTCGCTACCTCTATTTGATTCAGATAAAACAAGCGGGAGGCGCGCCTGAAGAAATTTTGCTTGCTGACCGGCCGCTGCAGGTCATCATTTTACTCTGGGCATTAACCATCCTGATCATCTTTTACATCTTCTGATTTGGCATGCCGGCTATCGCCTCTTCTGCTCCTGGAAAAATGATCCTCTTTGGCGAACACTCGGTGGTTTACAGCCGCCCCGCGATCGCTGTGCCATTTCTAGGAGTAAAGGTAAAAGTTACCGCGCTGGCCAATCCATTGGCGCCTGCCGGGCAGGTAAAAATCGAAGCGCCAGATATCGGTCTTCAAACCACGCTCGATCAATTGCCTGTTGATCATCCCATTGCGATCGTCATTCATGCTGTGATAGAGACGCTCGGCATTCGCTCCCTGCCGGCAGTCACCTTGCGGATCACTTCTTCGATACCGATCACCGCTGGATTAGGGTCAAGCGCAGCGTCTGCAGTAGCGCTGGCTCGGGCAGCGTCCAGTTTTGTCGGTTATCCCCTAACGAACGAACAGGTCTCACAAATTGCTTTTCGCTCTGAGCAGCGATTGCACGGCAATCCCTCGGGCATCGATAACACGGTCGTAGCATATGCACAACCGGTCTATTATATACGCGATAAGCCGATAGAATTCATCAAAGTGGCTGCTCCCTTCACGATCGTCGCCGCTGATACGGGCGTGTCCGCTACTACAGCGGATATGGTCAACGCCTTACGGATGCGCTGGCAGGCTGATCCTGAGCGCCATGAAGGCTGGTTTGACCGCATTGCTGAGATCGTCGATCTGGCGCGCAGTATTATCGAACACGGTGACTGCGCTGAGCTGGGTCCGCTCATGACCCGCAATCATGCACTGCTGCAGTTGCTGGGAGTATCATCTGCTGAGCTGGACCGCCTGGTTGATGCGGCGTTGAAAGCCGGCGCGCTAGGCGCAAAGCTCTCGGGCGGCGGCGGCGGCGGGAACATCATTGCGCTGGTGCCAGCAGGCAGCGAGGAATCCATCGCTGGGGCATTGATCGAAGCAGGCGCAGTCTGGACGAAATCGACCGTGGTTTCCTCGCGGGGAGATAGCTAACCGTGTTGCAATTCATCAAGCTCGGCGGCTCGTTGATTACGGATAAACATCAGCCGCGCGCCGTCAAAGCGGATGTCATCGCCTCTCTGATGGATCAAATCCGCCTGGCGCGGGAAGAGCATCCAGATTTTCAGATGATCCTCGGTCACGGCTCAGGATCATATGGTCACGTCCCCGCCAAACGACACAACACCCGCGCGGGCGTACGCACATCTGAAGATTGGCAGGGTTTTGTCGAGGTCTGGCGCCAGGCACGCGACCTTAACAATATCGTCTTAGAAGCCATGCATGCCGCTGGCTTACCTGCCTTTGCCTTTCCACCATCTGCCTGGCTGCAGTCCAATCAGGGCAGGGCAACCACCTGGAACCTGGATCCGCTGCGGTCAGCGCTCGCGGCGAACCTGATCCCGGTCGTTAATGGAGATGTCGTATTCGATCACAGCCTGGGCGGCACGATCTTTTCTACTGAGGAGGTCTTTTCCGTTATCGCCCCAGAACTCAATCCCGACCAGATTTTGTTGTGTGGACTCGAGCCTGGCGTATGGCTGGATCATCCGCTCTGCTCGAAGCTCCTGCATCGGATAGAAATATCCAGCGCGGATGAAATCCTCGCTGAAATTGGCGAGGCGGCCGGCATCGATGTCACCGGCGGGATGGTCGAAAAAGTCAGGCTGATGCTCAGGCTGGTGGCAAAATTGCCAAATTTGCAGGTGCGAATTTTTTCAGGCCTCCAGCCTGAGGATCTCTACCGTGCATTATGCGGAGAGAGCCTGGGTACACTGATTTACTCTGATCCTGCTAATAAAAAGTGATTGGAATGATGATGATCTACACTCGCCAACAGTTGGAAGAAATCGAAGATAAACAATTAGCTCCTTATGGTCATCATAGCAAATACTCACGCGGCAGATTTCACCCCGATGAAGAGCCGGATTACCGCACAGCGTTCCAACGCGACCGTGACCGTATCCTGCACACGACTGCGTTTCGCCGCCTGGAGTATAAAACCCAAGTTTTTATTAATTATGAGGGCGATTACTATCGCACCAGGCTGACTCACACGCTGGAAGTCACCCAGATTGCCCGCACGATCGCGCGCGCCATCGGTGCAAATGAGGATTTGACCGAATCGATCTGCCTCGCCCATGATTTGGGGCACCCTCCCTTTGGTCATTCCGGCGAGATCGCGCTCAGCCGTTTGATGCGGGACCACAGCGGTTTCGACCATAACAAACAATCCCTGCGGATTGTCACCGAGCTCGAGCAGCGCTACATCGAATTCCCCGGATTGAATCTGACCTGGGAGGTGCTGGAGGGGATTGTCAAGCACGAGACCGAGTACGACCGGGCCGATGCGCGTGAGTTTAATCCCGAATTACGCGGTCATATCGAAGCGCAAATTGCGAACGTTGCCGACGAGCTGGCTTACACAGCTCACGACCTGGATGACGGTCTCCGTTCAGGGATCATCACCGTGCCCATGCTGGATGAAATCGTATTGTGGCAGATTATGCGGGAAAGTATCGGCTGGAGAACAGGCGAGATGGACGACCTCACCCGCCACCGCATCATTCGCCGCTTGATTGGCACGGAAGTGACCGACATTCTCAATACCAGCCTGAGGCGTTTGCGCGAAAATAACGTCAATTCAGTCGAAGACGTCCAACTACTGCCCTTCAATGTGATCACATTCAGTGAAGACATGGCGCGCCGCAACCGGCAGTTGAAAGACTTCCTCTATACCAATATGTACCGCAATTATCGCGTCGTGCGCATGGCGGTCAAGGCAGAGCGGTTGATCAACGAGCTATTTCAATCCTATGTTGAAGAACCGACTACTCTCCCCAGCCATGTGTTTAAGAACATCGAGAAGTACGGGCTCGAGCGCACCGTCTGCGATTACATTGCCGGCATGACCGACCGTTACGCCACCGAGGAGTATCAAAAATTGTTCGATCCGACTGCGCTGCCTTGATGCATACGGTTAATCAAAATTCTATGTTATCATTACAGCCGTCATCAATTCGTGGAGCAATCATGTCGGAAGCATCATACTTGACACTAGAAGGGCTCAAACGCCTGCAATCTGAGTTGGAGTATCTAAAAGGGCCCTCACGCGATGAGTTGGCTAAACGCTTGCGGGCTGCCATCGATCAGGGAGATCTTACAGAGAACGCCGACTATACTGCTGCTAAAGAGGAGCAGGGTTTTCTCGAGGGGCGCATCCAGGAGTTGGAACAGGTGCTCTCCAATGTCCTCATTATCGAACACGTCGAAAAGAATCCCGATATCGTCGGCATTGGTGACCGCATCACGATCCAAGAGGGGCATGGTCCTGAGGAGAAATACCATCTGGTAGGTCCAAAGGAAGCAGATCCTGGCAATGGGAAAATATCGCACGAATCCCCTATTGGCAACGCCCTGCTTGGTCACCGCATTGGCGACGAAGTGATCGTCGATACTCCTGACGGATCGATCCGTTTCAAGATCATAAAAATCGAATAGATTTATTTAAATAATAAAACCGGCAGAGGATCGCTTCTCTGCCGGTTTGTTGTTTTTATCAGCGCATGATCAGGAATGCTTGGGCCACACAGCCAGCTCCAGGGTAAGGCGTTCCATGAAGCTGTTTTGAGGGAGCGCGCCGCCGCCAAGGCTGATATCGACCACCCTGGCTTCGAGCATCAACGTTGCAGTTTCGAGCAAAATCCGTTTCTCGGCCTCGAGTTCAACTGGCTCGCCTTTGGACTCCAGCCGCTGGCGGATGGTCGCGTCGTTGAAGGCGTGCGGGCTCATCAGCACCTTCGTCACAGTCTGGATATCGTTCTTATCGAATAACCATACTTCGACGGCTGTTACCTTCTTGGGGTCACCCACGCCGATCGTTTCTGAGATGCCCACTCCGCATTCACCAAGAAATTCTCCGCTGGGCGAATCGATGCTAAATGAATCGTCATAGAGGTCATCACCAAGCATATAGGTGGTCATAAACTGGGCAATGGGTGGTTCTTGACCTTCAGTGACAAAATCGAGTCTTTCCGATGTAAACCCATGTTCTTCCTCTACACTGGCCGGGGATTCGATCTTCCCTCCGCGACGGCGAATCACAAGCAGGTAAACTGCTGCTGCTCCGACCAGCAAAGTGACCAGGCATAATGCGACGACCAAACCAACACGCGATTTTCCCTTGGCAGGCTCTGCGCCAGGTGTGACCGTAGTTCCCGGTTGTGGAATTACTGGCCCCAGCACCGCTGCCCGGAATGTGTTGATATCGTTCTCATTCAGGTTGCAGGTGCCTGGTCGGAAATCATCCAGCAGGGTACGCCCATCCTCTCCGAGCAGCTCAAATCGGGTTGCGGCTTGAGACACATTGCCATTGCGGGCATAAGAGTCGATCACCATGCAGATGTAATCTTGCTTCAAATCTTCGCGCAAGTAACTTGGCTCAGCGTCTCTCCACTGAACCGGCCATAATCCCCAGCCAAGAATTGGCAAGCCAATGACCAGGCCAACCACAAAACCAACAATTGCAGTCGTTAGTGGATTGCGGATTTGCTCGTTGAATATCTCGCGGATTCTGTCCATTTTTTGCTCCCACAGTTAGATCTTGAGCATGCCAAATAGGTGTATTCCTTTGTAAAACCATTGTAGAACAAATATTTGAAAAATACAACAACTATTTAGCGTATAGTCGTATTGGGTTGGATGCAAGATTTATGCCGCTTCAGTCGTACTATCCATCATCTGCTCAAGAATGAAGGTTTCTTCGCATTTGGTGCATTGGGCTTCTCGTTTATTGGCGATAACCAGCAAACCTCCGCAAGACGGGCAAGGTTTACTGATTGGCTTTTTCCAGGAAGTAAATGGACAGGTCGGGTAATTTGCACAGCCGTAGAAGACACGTCCTTTGCGCGTCTTGCGTTCGACGATATCGCCGCCATCCTCGGGACAGGTCACTCCTATTTTTTGTAAAAAGGCCTCAGTGTGCCTGCACTCCGGAAAGTTGCTGCAGCTGATGAATTTACCATATCGACCCCAACGAATAACCAGTTCATGATTACATTCCGGGCAATTACGCCCGATCTTTTCCAGCTCGGCTTTTGTAACGGGTATAGCCTGTTGCGCATGTTTTAATTGAGGTTCGAAGGTAGCATAAAAATCACGCACCACAGTAGTCCACTCACTGCTGCCGGAGGCAACGTTGTCTAATTTTTCCTCCATCTTCGCGGTAAAGTGCAAATCGACGATATCGTCGAAATACTGGACGATCATATCGTTGACCAGAATGCCCGTCTCGGTCGGGAATAGGCGTTTGTTCTCCCGTGTCACATACCCCCGCTCGACAATAGTCGAGAGGATCGGCGCATAAGTCGATGGGCGGCCGATGCCATATTCCTCGAGCGCTTGAACCAGCGATGCCTCGCTAAATCGTGGGGGCGGCTGGGTGAAATGCTGTTCTGGGATCAAGCGTATTAATTCCTGGCGCTGACCCTCCTCGAGTCCAGGCGGTATGCGGACATTTTCCTCTTCTTCCCCTTTTTGATCTTCATCTCGGGCTTCTTCATACACAATGAGGAAACCCGGAAACCGCAGGGTCGATCCGGTAGCGCGGAACAGGTATTTATGAGCACCGCCAGCTTCGACATCGACCGTTACCGTGTCAAACACGGCTACTGCCATTTGTGAGGCCACAAATCTTTGCCAAATCAGCTGGTACAGCTTGAACTGGTCTGCGCTCAAGTATGTTTTTATTGACTCAGGCGTACGCAGCACCGAGGTAGGCCGGATGGCTTCATGCGCCTCCTGCGCACCAACCGCGCGGGTCTTATATTGCGGCTGAGCAGCTGGCAGGAAGTCTCCCCCATAAGTGGATTGAATGAAATTACGAACCTCTTGTACAGCAACCTCGGCGATCTGAATCGAATCGGTACGCATATAGGTAATTAAACCAGTCGCGCCGCCATTACCAACATCCAATCCCTCATATAACTGTTGGGCAATCGACATGGTGCGCCGCGCAGTATAGCCCAATCTGCGTGAAGCCTCCTGTTGCAGCGTAGAGGTAATAAAAGGAGCGGCCGGTTTGCGTTTCCGCTCGCCGCGCTTGATTTTACTGATACGATATTCGGCCCGCTCCAGCTCATCCAGATAACCGTCGACGGTGATTTTATCCTTCAGGTTTGGATCCTGTTCATCGATTTTTGTCAGACGGGAGATATAGGTATGCTTACCCGATTCAGGACGCAGCTCTGCCTGAATGGACCAATACTCTTCAGGGATGAACGCCTCAATCTCCCGCTCACGCTCGACAATCAAGCGCAAGGCAACCGATTGTACACGCCCGGCGGATAGCCGGCTGCGCACTTTTTCCCACAAAAGCGGGCTTAGGCTGTATCCAACCAGACGGTCGAGCACCCGTCTGCCCTGCTGCGCGTTGACCAGATCCATATTGATTGCCCGCGGATGAGAAAAAGCCTCCTCGATGGCGGGCTGGGTGATCTCATGAAACACGACTCGTTTGGATTGCTTTGGATTGATTTGCGCCGCTTCGAGCAGATGCCATGCGATAGCTTCCCCCTCGCGGTCCGGGTCGGTCGCCAAGTAGACCTGTTCGGCCTTTTTCACCAACTCCTTCAATTCCTTGACCACCGGGCGTTTTTCATTCGGCACACGATATTTCGGCTGAAAATTGTTATTCACATCGACCGAGAGTTCTGAACGCAGCAAATCGCGCACATGCCCCACAGACGCTTTGACCGTGTAGCCCTTGCCAAGGAATCGCCCAACCGTGCGCGCTTTTGCCGGCGACTCGACAATTACCAATTTGCCGCTGCGCTGCGCGTTAGGTCCGACCTTCTCAGGCGGCGGCAGATTTGCATGCGCCTCTGTTTTTCCCGTGCGAACCATTTTCGTTCCGCACACGGGGCATCGGCCGTTCGTTACCGGAGCGCCAATGGAATTGTAAGCTGCCACGGGGTCTGAAATTTCTCTTTTCGCTTTGCATTTAAAACAATAAGCTTCCATATAAACCTCGTCATAAATAACGGTTTTTACCTGTATCTTTCAAATAACGAACAATATCTCGTACTTTTTGGGCGTCCGCTCGATTGCATACCAGCAGCACATCGCCAGTGTCGACGATGATCAAATCGTGGACGCCAATCGCAATAATCAGGCGTTCTTTTTTATCCGATAAAATGAGCGACTGGCTGGTGCCTAACTGATTAACATCAGAATTGACGATGATATTCCCGTTTTCATCAGCTTGCAAGACCTCGAATAACGCATCCCAGCTGCCGATGTCATTCCACCCAAGGTCGACTGCTGGCAGAACAGCTATTCGCTCAGCGCGCTCCATAATGCCGTAATCAATCGTTTCAGGCTGAATTGTTGGCCAGACTGTCTGAATCACCTTGCTCCGCTCGGGGGAATTCCAACTCTTTTCGATTTGGGTCAATGTTGAAAATAATTCCGGCATCAAGCGTTTAAATTCATCTCGGATTCGGCTGACCTGCCAAATAAACATGCCTGAATTCCAGACATGATCGCCCTGTGCAATCATTGCCTGGGCGTTTTCAAGATCAGGTTTTTCTTTGAAGCGGACCGCTTTATACGCCGGTCGATCCGGTACATCTACCAAACGACTGCCCATTTGGATATAGCCATAACCGGTGGCGGCGTACGTCGGTTGGATGCCCAGCGTTACCAGATACCCTTGTTGAGTTACAGCATGGGCGGTCTTCAGAAGCGCCTGAAAAGTATCCACATTGCGGATGACATGATCGGCGGTCAATACCGCCATAACCGCGTCTGGATCCCGCTGCCCTAACGCCACGGCTGCCAGACCAACCACAGAAGCTGTACCGCGCGGCAGCGGTTCGATCAGGTAATTTTCCACTGGAATTTGCGGCGCCTGGCGCTGCAATTCAGTTGCCTGTTCAACCACCGTCACAACCAGAATGCGCTCGGGCGGGAACAGCCCTTGCAAACGGTCGATGGCTATCTGGAACAGGGTGCGGTCTGTGCCGAGCCGCAGCATTTGTTTTGGGCGTGAATTTCGTGAAAGCGGCCAGAGGCGCGTCCCTCCACCGCCCGCCATAATGACTGCATAGTAATGATCCATTGATTTATACCTGATATTCTGAATTTTCCTCACGCAGTGACATGTAATTCATGCCGCCAGTGTTTTGAATCAGCCCCTTCAACTCCATCACCGCCAGTGTAGCTGATACTTTCTCAATCGGCAAGCCGGACAAATAGGACAATTCATCAGCGGTCATGCTGCTCTCGCCCATAACTTCCAAAAGCCGCGTTTCGATCTCGTCCGCAGGAAGCAGACGCCGAGCCATACGATGCGTGTTGACGTTTTGAATATTGATCGCTTCCAACACGTCTTCAGGGGAAAGCACCGGGCGCGCGCCATTGTTGATCAAACGGTTGGCGCCCTTGCTGCTCGGCGCGGTGATCAGCCCAGGCACTGCCAATACTTCGCGTCCCTGATCCAACGCAAATCCCGCTGTGATCAGCGCGCCGCTCTTCTCGCCCGCCTCCACTACAACCGTCGCTAAAGATAGGCCAGAAATAATCCGGTTGCGTGGAGGAAAATTAGCGCTCTCGGGTGGCGTTCCGGGCGGATAATCGCTGATAATGGCCCCTGATTCGACGATTTCTTCTGCCAATCGCCGGTGTTCAGGCGGATATATGCGGTCAACGCCGCTGCCAAGCACCGCGATTGTTCGTCCGCCCGCGCGGAGGGCCGCCTGATGCGCGGCAGCATCCGTCCCGCGCGCAAGCCCGCTGACCACCGTCACCTGATGCCGCGCCAGCGCGCTGGCTAACTCATCGGTAACCTGCCTGCCGTATGCCGTAATCCGCCGTGTGCCAACCACCGCAACTGCTATTTCATCCTCGGGTAACAACTCTCCCCGAAGGTAAATCACTGGCGGGGGTTGGTAGATCTCCCGTAGCAATCGAGGATAGGCCTCATCCTGCCAGGTCAGCACACCGATATCCGCAGCAGATATCCGCTCCCATATTCGCTCGAGATCGATTTCAGAACGCACCTTCACGATGCTTTCTATCAGCCTGACGCTCAATCCCGATTGGCGCAGCTTCTCACTCGACGCCTTCCAGGCTTCTTCCAGGTCGTTGTTAAAAGTATCCAACAGCGCCTGCAGGCGCACCGCGCCGATCCCTTTAACATAATTGAACCCGACCCAATATATTTTCGGATCCATGATATTTCCCCTTAAGTCCACTCCGGAGGTTTGACCTGGATTTGCTTTGTTTCCAGATTGATCGAAAGAATGACCTCATTTATGGCTGGCAGCAGCAACTCGGATCCATCTGATTTCTTGACGATATATACATCGTTCGCGCCAGTCTCCAGAATCTCGACCAGTGTGCCAAGAATGCTGCCGTCTTCATCGATCACTGCTAATCCCAACAGGTGGTGATGATAATATTCACCCGGCGGAAGCTCAGGCAGATCATCCGAACGTACATAGACAAACTGATTGACATGCTCGCGCGCTGCTTCGGGTGAATCAATCGATTCAAAGGCTATCAGTAATCCTTTGTGATAGCCCCGCACGCCGCGGATGGTTTTCTCGGTATGCATATCACCCAGATAGACCTTTTTTCCAGGGACAAGCCGTTCCGGGAAACCAGTCAAGATCGCCATCCCGATTTCGCCGCGCAGCCCATGCGCGTGTTTCAGCTTGCCAACCGTCAAGAACACAGGCTCGCCCGAATGAGGCGAGCCTGTTGATGGGTTATTTATCTCCGGGGGATTCTGCTTGATTGAATTCACCGCGGTTCCATTATATCTAAGGAAGCCTGTTTTCCTTCACGCGCGGCAGCCACCCGCAGCAGCACGCGCATAGCGTTGGCTACACGCCCGCTTTTGCCTATCACCCGCCCCATGTCTTCTTTTGCGACGCAAAGCTCAAACCGTACTTTCGCGCCTGCTCGATCCTGGCGCACATGCACCTGAGTAGGATCTTCCACCAGTGAACAAGCGATATATTCGATCAGCTCTTTCACTTGAACTCCTTTCACGCCCGCCAGACTTTAAGCCAGCGCCTTGATAGCATAGATCACTGATTTTAGACTGGTTTTGTCCTCGGATCGATTGTACGTTTTTCGTAATATTCTGCAGCTTCCTTTAGCACTTCCTCAAGCGCTTCGCCAGCTTTTACCCTTTCAAAGCGCTTCGTCAGCCCGACGCTATCGAACAGCTTCTGCACTGATTCGGATGGCTTGGCGCCATTCTTCAACCAGTGATAGATGCGCTCCTCGTTTACTTGAAATGTAAACGGCTCAGTGCGCGGATTGTAAGATCCCAATATTTCTAGAAACCGTCCATCCCGCGGGCTTTCCTTATCCGCAGCGATGATCCGGTAGCTCGGCTGACCGCGTAACCCAACGCGACGTAATCGAATTCTTACCATTTGTAAACCTATCTCCTCTAACAGAACTTATCTGATTTTGCATGCATGTGGCATTCCTGTCAAGTCTCGAAAAGTAGAGGGGCGCTGAAGGATGCGCTTTACCTTCCGTTTCTCTTCGGTTCAGCCGAACAGGCGCGGTAATCCTCGCCCGCCTGTTTTTTGAAGTGTTTTGAACAAACGCTGCGCATCGCGGAACTGTTTCAACACACGGTTGACATCTTGCACATTGGTGCCCGAACCGCCTGCGATGCGCCTGCGGCGGCTGGCATTGAGTATATCTGGGTAACGACGCTCTTGCACTGTCATCGAATTTAAGATTGCATCGGTTAATTTCAACGATTTTTCCGCTTCCTCGGGAGAAACATTCCGCGCCATTTGCCCCATGCCGCCAGGCAGCATATCCATCAATTGAGAAAACGGCCCCATTTTCCGAAGCTGCTTGAGTTGCTTGGCAAAATCCTCAAGCGTGAACTGCCCTGAGATCATGCGCTCAGCCTGCTCTTGTGCTTCTTTTTGGTCGAGGGCTGTTTCAGCTCGCTCGATCAGCCCAATGACATCGCCCATGCCCAGAATACGCGACGCCAGCCGCCCAGGATCATAGGATTCGAGAGCATCGATCCCTTCACCGGTTGTCAGGAATTTAATCGGCACTCCCGTCACGCTGCGGATGGATATGGCTGCGCCCCCGCGCGCATCGCCGTCCATTTTCGTAAAGATCAGACCGGTCAGAGACACTGAATCCCGAAATCCTTCTGCGATGTGCAGCGCCTCCTGCCCAATCATAGCATCCACCACCAACAACGTCTCGACGGGTGGGACCCGGCGGGTGATGGCTTTCAACTCATCCATCAGCTCTTGATCCAACTGCGAGCGGCCAGCGGTATCGATGATCATCACCGAAACGCCGCCCTTTTGCGCCTGTTCAAATGCCTTAACCACCACCTCAGGCGGCTTCAAGGTGCTGTCAGTGAAAACTGGCACGCCAATGCGTTCTCCAAGGGTTTGTAACTGGCGGATGGCTGCTGGGCGGTAGGGATCAGCCGCCACCAGCTCGACCCGTTCGCCCTGGGTGCGCAGCCGCGAGGCAAGTTTCGCTGCCGCAGTAGTTTTCCCAGAGCCTTGCAGCCCCACCAACATAACCACTCGCGGTTTGGCCCCCGCCAGATTCAAGCGAGCAGGTTCTCCGAGGGTTTGGATCAATTCCTCATGGACGATTTTGATCACCTGCTGGGCAGGATTGAGCGCTTTGGATACCTCTGAACCGACTGCGCGTTCGCGCACGCGCGTAATGAACTCTTTGACCACACTGTAATGCACGTCCGCTTCCAGTAACGCCAATCGAACTTCCCGCATAGCGGAATCTACATCCTGAGCGGATAATTTCCCGCGTCGGCGAAGTTGTTGGAAGACTTGATCTAAACGTTTGGAGAGCGATTCGAACAATGCAACCTTGTTTAAAAAGACAAACTAACACCCCTTTCCGGGGTGTAAACCTGCATGATTTTAGCCGGGAAAGCGCCAACGGTCAAGGGAGATTATAATTTGGTCGACCTTTTGATATGATTCCAGAGCATTGTAACTATTCTTTTCAAGCAGGGTTATACTCAAATAAGGAATACCTAGCAGATCATAAGGAGTAAACCTTCATGACAAAAGTTGCCGTTGTTACCGACAGCACGGCTTACATACCCGGTGAGTTATGCAATGGCCATCAGCTTCACACCATCCCTCTTCAGGTCATTTGGGGGGAAGAAAGCTTCCGCGATGGGATAGATATCCAGCCGTCAGAATTCTATACCCGACTGCAAACCGCTAAAGTAATGCCATCCACTTCACAGCCCTCTCCGGCTGTATTTGCGCAAATCTATGAGGATTTGTTAGCCAGGGATTACGATGTAATCAGTATCCATATCTCGGCCAAGTTATCAGGCACGCTCGATTCGGCCTACCAGGCCAGAGAGATGCTCAACTCAGATCGCATCACGATCATCGACTCCAAAGCAACCAGCATGGCGCTTGGTTTTCCGGTGCTGCAAATCATCCGGGCGGCCAGCCATGGCGCTGATATCGAAAGCCTGATTGAGCTGGCTCATAAAGCTGTCGAATCGACCGGTGTGTTATTCGTGGTCAGCACGCTTGAGTTCCTCCACCGCGGAGGTCGTATCGGCGGCGCGCAAGCGTTCCTTGGCACTGCTCTCGGATTGAAACCCATCCTCGAGCTGCGTGACGGCCGAATCGAGCCAATCGAAAAGGTACGCACCATGAGTAAAGCCACTGACCGCATGCTCGAGATCATGGCGCAGAGAATTGGCAACCGCCGCCCAATTCGCCTGGCGACCCTGCATGCCAACGCTCCCGATGAAGCCGAGGCGCTGCTGATGAATATCTGTCAACAGTATAATCCTGGAGACATCAAAGAAGCGTTTTCGGCTCCTGTCAGTCCGGTAATTGGCACTCATTCGGGTCCCGGGACGGTTGGCGTGTGCTATATGGTTGGCATGTAATCCCATTCGATATTCGCGAAGATGAGGCTGCTTGGATAGATGCCAGCAGCCCTTTTTGCCATCCCTCCTGACCTGCCCTGACAGACTTCCTGATTCCAGCATGAGCGGATTGTCAATCATCCTAAAATTGGTAAAATGATCCTGGTTTCTTTTACCAATCGATCTTCATCAACGTCTAAGAGGCAGAACAGTATGAGAAATTACCCATCAGTTGGCATTCAGATACCCGACATCCTCCTCCCTAAAAAGGGCATCGATTTACACAAGTGGGCGACCATCGCCTGCGATCAGTTTACATCGGAGCCGGAATACTGGCAAAAAGTTGAAGAGACTGCCGCGGGAGCACCATCAACATTCTACCTGACTCTTCCCGAAGTGTACCTCGACACCCCAGAAGAGCAAGCCCGCATTCAAAGCATCCGGAAGACAATGCAGGAGTATATGGAGCAGGGCATCTTCGAAACCTGCGCTGGAATGATCTACGTTGAGCGGACTTCGCTCGGTAAAACCCGACACGGTTTAATGGTGGCTCTCGACCTCGAACGATACGACTATAACAAAGGCTCCCAATCATTGATCCGCGCGTCAGAAGGCACCATCCTCGACCGCCTGCCTCCACGCATTCGCATCCGTGAAGGGGCGATGTTAGAGCTGCCGCATATCCTTGTGCTGATCGATGATCCTGCCCGAACCGTCATCGAGCCGCTGACAGCCAAAGCAAATCAACTGCCGTTACTTTACGACTTCGAGCTGATGCTTAATAGCGGGCATTTGAAAGGCCGTCTGGTCGATGACCTGGAACTCGAACAGCAAATCATCAGCGCGCTGGAGAACCTGGCGTCGCCAGAGACCTTCTACGCAAAATATGGCGTTAGGCAGGATATGGGCACCCTTCTCTACGCGGTAGGTGATGGCAACCATTCCCTGGCCACGGCTAAAGCGATCTGGGAGAAAATCAAATCGACGGTAGGCATGGACCATCCCGCCCGCTATGCAATGGTCGAGCTCGAAAATGTGCACGACACTGGAAACGAATTCGAGCCCATTCACCGCGTGCTCTTTTCGCCAACCAAAGACCCGCACGATGCTATGCGCGCGTATTTCGGCAGCCGACTGCAATTCATCCCTTGCATCGATCAAGACGACATGATAACCAGGGTCAATAAGCAATCACACTCTGAACATAGTATCGGCCTGGTGACCGCAGAAGGCATCGAAATTGCCGTGATCCAGAATCCCGCCTCGAATTTGCCGGTCGGAACGCTGCAAGCGTTCATCGATCAGTGGCTCAAGGAAGGCACTGCTGGAAAAATCGATTACGTCCACGGCACGGATGTCCTCATGAAACAGGGTAGCAAACCGGGAAATTGCGGTTTTTACCTGCCCAGCATGGATAAGAGCGACCTGTTCAAAACCATCATCCTCGACGGCGCGCTGCCACGCAAGACTTTCTCGATGGGTGAAGCGGTCGAAAAACGTTTTTACATGGAATCCCGTAAAATCGTTCCATAAATTACACTCACAGCAATCCAGCCCGGAGGAGCACATGCTCTCCGGGTTTTTCTTTCGATCATCAGAAGCCCATGCCGGGAGTATAATCCCTGAGGAGAACTACCATGAGCTTGCATAGATTTAACCCAGCGCACCTTCCGCCCGACGGCGTTTCACCCCAAGAGGTTCGTTTTGTCGAGTTCCGAGTGGAACCCTGGCCTGAGGGCGATAAGATACGCGTCCATGCGAAGATCACGCCGTTTTTAGAACCGCCCGACCTGGAAGCAGTGTTGTTCACAACGGATGGCGATGAAATCAGCAGCGTAAACATCGTCGAAAATATTGATTTCAACCTGGTTTTCACCATGCATATCCGCTCGCCTTCAACCGACGGCAAATACACACTCACCGGTAGAATACTCTATGAGGATTTCGGTGTTGTACATGAAGCATCTGCCCATTTTGAGCTTCCTTCATCAGTCGGTCGAGAGTGATAATTGCATGGTGCGCTGGTTGCCGGTTGCTTGTTTGATGATCCTCCTTGTGCCCGGCTGCACACTTGTCGATGCACCACTGCCTAAAGAAAATCAAACAAACATTGCTGCAGTGCCAGCTGAAACGTCTGCCTTGCCTTCCATGCCGCAGGAAACACCAACAGCAACGCTCCAGCGGACGACAGACAGTCAGCCAACTCTTTCCACGCCGGATAGCGCTGGAGAGATTTGCTCGCCCCTTTTCGGCTTTCAATTATCCCAACTTCAAGACATAATTTCCACCCCATTCGATGCGCCTGTCCCCGGCAGCGACGGCGGGCATCACGGAATTGATTTCGGTTTTTACACCTACGGCGCATTCACCACCATGGAAAATCTACCCGTCCAATCCATCTTGAACGGTACCATTGCGGCAGTGATCGCAGACCGCCCGCCATACGGGAATATGGTGATTATCGAAACGCCGTTCTCATCTCTGCCGCGCTCCTGGCAGAAATATCTGGATTCCCTGCCTGCTCTCGACGAGTACCAACCGGACGGCCGGCTTGCCTGTCCAACACTTGAGAACTCCATGCCATCCTCGGGCGAGAGATCCTTGTACTTATTGTACGCGCATCTTGCTGAAACGCCTTCCCTGCTGGCCGGCGACCCGATCAATTGCGGACAGCAATTTGGCCTGGTTGGCAACACCGGCTTTTCGGGTAATGCTCACTTGCATCTGGAGACACGTCTTGGACCCGCGGGGGTACAATTCTTGCACCTCGCTCATTACGTCAATAACGCATCACCAGAGGAAATGGCGAACTACTGCACCTGGCGAGTAAGCCAGTATTTTCGCTTAATTAATCCTCTCGAGCTGCTGCTGGCCGAACCTTAAACCAGATACCGCCTGACAAAAATGTAAATTCACCCGCGCAGCATCGATATTAGTTGACGGTCTCTTTCTACGGGTGCTAAAATACGGAAGTCAGTCACCCATGATGCATCCCCCGATTTTTAAGACCTTCATATGAATAACAATCATATGCACACTCCAGGTTCAAAGATCCTTCCAGAAAAACAGTCGACAATTGGTATCCTGACTGTGCTCGGTCTGGTGGCTGTTATTTGGCTTGGATCCATCGGAGCGCGGGCGCCTTATGTCAATCCTACGCTGACGCCTACTCCAACCTCAACGCCAACGATAACACCCACCGCGTCTAAAACTCAGCCATGTATCGCATACCCGACTTTCACGCCAATTCCTCCAACCGCTACTTCTACCCTTACCCCCACTGCTACAACCGATCCGCTATTGGAAAACACCGGCCTGATCATTCTTTCCATGAGCGACGGGTATTACAGCCATTTATTCGCATATCACCCGCAAAGCCAACCGCTGACCCGCCTGACAGACGATCCCTGGGATGACCGGCAGCCGGCCATCAGTCCGGACGGCTCGAGAATTGCCTTTAGCTCGCGGCGCAACGGTTATTGGGATATATACATCTTATCGCTGGCAAATGGATTGCTCACCCGGGTAAGCGATACGCCACAGTATGATGGTTCCCCCACCTGGTCACCCGATGGAAAATGGCTGGCTTACGAAACCTACATCGATTCGAATTTGGAGATTGTTTTACACTCCCTTGCCGATATCGACCAACCGCCAATCCGCTTGACGGAAGACCCCGCCGCGGATTACTCCCCAAAATGGTCGCCGCAAGGCAGGCAAATTGCCTTTGTATCGACAACCAGCGGCGATGAAGAAATCTGGATAGCAGACCTGGATAAGGTGGACGACCGCTTCAAGAACATCACTCAAAACGAAACTGCCATCGATACATCCCCCGACTGGTCGCCAGACGGGCACTCCCTGGCATGGACCAGTCATCAGAATGGGATCGATGAATTGGTTATCCAGGACATGACAGACGAAAATAGCTCTCCACGAATGATCGGCAGCGGCAAGGTTGTCACGTGGAGTCCCGAGGGCTATGTGTTAGGGGCAGTTTTGCAAACCCCTGATCAGAACGCGTTGGTGGCTTACCGGCTGCAAGACGGCAAGTTGGGGTTGCCGCCAGCAGAGATGCCAGGGGTTATCTACGGAATGGACTGGTATACAGGCGCGCTTCCTACTTCAATTGTCTATAACCTTCTTGAGGATGAAAGCCCGATCCCGCCCATCCTATATGATAAAGTCTTATCCGTTCCGCCAGAAAGCGAGCTCGGGCGTTTAAATCTTGTCATGCTGGACGACATCAGCGCACCTTATCCATTCATCCAGGATAGCGCGGATGAATCTTTCAAGGCTTTGCGAACAGAAATTGCTCGCCAAACTGGCTGGGATCTACTGGCTGAGTTGGAAAACATATTCTTACCCATCACTGAGCCTCCACATCCTGGACTGGTTGACGAGTGGCTGTTCACTGGACGCGCTTTTGCATTGCCCGCTTCATCGCTCCAAGCAGGTTGGATGCAAATTGTACGAGAAAATTATGGTGGAACCACCTACTGGCGCGTCTATATCCGCACGCGCTACCAGGATGGCTCACAGGGCGAACCCCTCCTTTCACGCCCCTGGAATCTCGATGCGCGCTACACCGGTGATCTGCGCGCCTACGAAGAAGGCGGCTCTCTACAGCCCATCCCCGAGGGTTATTGGCTCGACATCACCGAGCTGGCTTCCCGGTATGGTTGGAAGCCACTGCCAGCATTGACCAATTGGCGAAATTATTACCTTGCTGCCCGTTTTAATCAATTCGTGTTCAGTGAAGGATTGGATTGGGAAACAGCTATGCAGCAAATCTACCCGCCAGAGGCTGTCCATCAACCAACGCCGATTCCAAGCGCGGGAGCTGCATTAATCACCCCCACGCCAACTATCACGGTTACGCCTACCGAGCTTCCGGAAGGTCCCACCCCTACCTTCCGTCCAACCTGGACGCCGCTTCCCGGAGGTTGATCAACATGCGCATGCCGTCTGTCTCAACCTGGGTGAAAACTTTCGCGGCGTATCTATTTCCTGTTATCCTGCTTTCTTCGCTTTGTATACCTGTATCCGGCGTAAGCAGCATGCCCTCGACGGATTTTTCGGGAGATAAACACGCAAAGCTGCTGTTGAGTAACCATTTGAACGAATTGGATCCCGAAGATCATTCAACTTCGCCGGGTTTGCTGCCTCCACAACCCAACCTGAATGATCCGCCATTAACACTCACATTTCCGACGCCAGATCCTCCGCCGGCTTTTGAATGGCGTCCGCCCCTTTATGAAACCCCCTGGGCACTCAATCCGCATGACCATTTTTATTTCACACGACCAATCGCCATCGATAAAGGCGCCTGGTTAGTGGATGATTATCGCTATGGAGACCTTTACCCGGAAACGGATATTATCCATACCGGCATTGACATCGTCGCCCAAATAGGCACTCCGATTCTTGCGGTTGCCAGCGGGGAAGTAGTTTGGACTGGCGAGGGATTAGCCAAGAACAACGACCTCGATGAAGATCCATACGGATTGGCAGTGGTTATCCTTCACGATTTTGGTTTCAATCAACAGCATCTTGAAACGGTTTACGCTCATATGAACCGTATCGATGTGACTGTAGGGCAGCTTGTTAATCCTGGCGATCAATTAGGGATCGTCGGGATCACTGGACGCACCAGCGGACCGCACCTGCATTTCGAGGTGCGAATCGAAGAAGGTGATTTCTACCCCACCCGTAATCCGGAACTCTGGCTTGTGCCCCCTCAGGGATGGGGAGTTTTGGCTGGAAGACTCATGAAAAAAGACGGCACGCCTTTTTACAACCTGGAGGTGATCGTACGATCACTGGATAGTGGAAAAACATGGAAACTACATACCTACAGCCCAACCCATGTGAATTCTGATGATTATTACCAAGAGAATTTTGTTCTGAGCGATCTTCCCGCAGGTGATTACGAGGTTAAATTCAAATACTTTTGGATCTCAGAAACGATCAATGTAACAATCTTGCCTGGCGTCCTGACATATTTCACCTTCCGGAATACACTGGGGGCTTCCTTCGAAATGCCTCAACCCTTGGAAGCCGATTCTCCGTTTATCCCGGCGCCCGTGAATTAATCTCTATTCAGAAATCCCTTCTCAGTCATAACAATTCGACGATCCGCAGGCAGAATGTTTGCGGTTCGCTTATTCATAAAAGTTAATCTATGTATACAACCCTTGACAATTTCAAGCTCCCCGTTGAAAATCAGGGGCTGGTATTTCTATCCAGTGAAGAACTGGCTACCCGAATAACTTGATTTAATTCTGGTATGATTGCCAATATCAACACAGCAAGAGAAAGGTTCGTTATGTATACTAAAAAACTTTTCACCGCGAGCTGGCTATTGATCGGTCTTATGCTCATCGCTGCTGCCTGCTCCCGAGCTGAAACCACTCCCACCCCCGATCCTGAGGCTGTATATACCCAGGCGGCCCAAACCGTTCAGGCCGGGTTAACCCAAACAGCTGCCTTGTTACCCACCCATACCGCTACGCTGACACCCGTTCCAACCGGCACAGCCACTGCAACGCTGCCTGTTTTGCCAACATCTGAAACTTCCCCGGTTAACACACTGGCGCCGACGAGTCAGCTTCCCAAATCAGCCGACAAAGCCGAATGGGTGTCACAAAATCCAGCAGACGGCACGATCGTTTCACCCGGGCAGGAATTCACCACAGTATGGACAGTTAAAAACATCGGCACAACTACCTGGAACACCAAATACCAGTTGCGCTATTACCTTGCTGATGCCGCCTTGAGATTTAGCGCTTCAGATATTAAATTCCCTAAAGAGGTCAAGCCTGGAGAAAGTGTTGACCTCTCCGTGAATATGAAAGCGCCAGGCGCGGGCGGCGACTATACTACTCACTGGGTATTGACCAACGACCAGGGCTATAATTTCTATCCACTCTATCTAACTATCAAGGTTTCAGGCGCTGCCACGACAGCAACCCCGACGCTAACACAAGCCGCAACCGAAGCTGCAACCGTAACTGCGACCCCGGAGAGCTAATCTCTTCAAATGTGCCGATTTACATCAACAGAAAACACTATGGCAGGCTTGCCATAGCCGGAGAGCAGAAACCTGCTAAAGTCAATTAAATATCCACATATCACGAGGGCAGGGTTTTCCCTGCCCTCTGTTTCTATATGACCAGAGTGCTTCGCTTACAGGTTTATTGATGTCTGATTCTTGCCCATTAACCGCTGGTCGCGGTCGCAGTTGGTCCGCCCGGGGTGGGTGTATTGGTCGGCGGTCGGGTTGGCGTTGGCGTCACTAAATTGACACGAATGATCAGGATTTGCCCTACGTTGATCTTGTTTTTGTTGGTTATTTTATTCTGCAGCATGATATCTTCAACGGTCGAATTGAATTTAGCCGCGATTGTATCCAGATTGTCGCCAGTTTGCACAACATATTCAATTCTTGTTCCACGCGGCAGATTTTCCGGCAAAGGTGTCGGAGTTGGCAGTTCCTGTCCTGGAGCGGGGATCAAGATCTTGTCGCCTGGATGAATTGGGCATTCGTTCGGCGAGAAATTGTTGATGGCAAGCAGGACTAAAAGATCGACCTGATACTCCATTGATAGATCAAAGCAGGTATCATCCTCCTGAACAGTATATTCGAACGGTCCGGATGGAGTTGGGGTCAATGAAGGAGTGGGGGTTTCTGTGATGGTGGCTGTCAGGGTATGCGTTGAAGTTGGCGTGACTGGCGTGGGTGTATATGTGCTCGTCGGCGTCGGCGTTTTTGAAGAAAACAAAGCGATGGCAGGAGCATTTGGCCCTGTGAACCAGATCACCAGAATAATGATCCCAACAGCAATCACCAAGACAGCCAATCCCCAAACAATGAAAGGAGTTGTTTTTTGACGTTTTTTATACGAATCGATGACACTTTGAGGTGATTTTTTTCCACTCATGATGAAGGTTTCCTATTTGCGAGCCGTACATCTATCAGACGTAACGGACAAAGGGGAATTTAGGTAATGTCAACCTATGTAAATCGAATTCTACACGAAAAATGATATTCGGGCGAGTCTTCTTTAGAAGGGCACAATTGATAGGTAAACCAAATCTGTCAGGTTCAATCTACCATTATTTTTATTATTTTTCAAACTTCAAAAAATATTCATTGAATTACTTAGCCCTCAACTAATTCGGTACGTGATATAATCTTTTCGTCTTCGATTTGTTATTATGATAAGGAGGATTCCGATGGAGATCAACCATACCGTATTCAAGCGCTGTGATCTCGTGTCAATCATAGGGCGCGTCGATTCATACACTGCCCCCCGGCTTTCTGAAAAAATTAATGAAATAACCGACGCAAGTCGCTTCCGGATAGTGGTAGATTTGGGAAATACTGATTTTGTTTCTAGTGCAGGCTTGCGTGTATTGATCGGCGCCCAAAAAACTTGTAAACGGTACAATCGTGGCGAGGTTGTCTTATGCTCCGTCCCTTCGACTATCCTGGCTTCATTGGAATTAACGGGTTTCACGCCGTTGTTTAAAATTTTTGATGACACGACATCAGCAGTTGGCAATTTTTAACATGTGAGTGTTCCTTGGTACTAACAATGAAATTCCCAGGACGCTTCGATAGCCTCGAAAAAATAGCGCAAGTTGTTCAACAAGCGACACGGGAATTTGGTCTCGACTCTTGTGCAGCTTATGCCGTCGAAACTGCTGTGGACGAAGCATGTTCGAACATCATCGAACATGCCTACGGTGGAGAAGATAAAGGTACGATTGACCTGACCTACACCATCGAAGGCAGCGAGTTAATCATCACCCTAAGGGATACTGGTAAAAAATTCAACCCCAAAAAAGTATCCCCTCCTAAGCTAACTGATCAGCTTAAATACCGTCAAACGCACGGTTTAGGGCTGTTTTTTATGCGGCAGTGGATGGACGAGGTCAAATTTGATCGGGTTGAAGGTTATAACATACTGACAATGATCAAAAGAAAAGGCCGCTCGACTTGAAAAAAAATCCCAGGCATCCAGTCAATCAAGACTGGAGAGAATTACTATGCCTGGGAGAAGAACTTCTGGATTACCAGTCATCCGATTCCCAGGCTCAATTTTTCCAGAGAATTATCCAACAGCGCCTGAACTCAAGCTGTGAAGTATGGTTTTCAGGTGAATTCTATCCTTTGCCTGGCGATTCAACCTTAACCACCCTGCCCAACTTTACAGCACCCAGGCTGGTTCAAGAATCGTTTTCACAGCGCAAGCCGTTAATAGAAACCAGCGGGGAAATTCTGACTTATTCTACTCAGAACAATCCGACACGGGTTGCTTTTCCGTTCTCGACAGCGCAAGATTTGTTTGGCATTCTCCTCGTTAACAGGGAACCAGGTTTTTCCTGCGAGGAGCTCGAATTCCTCGAAGGATTTTGCGCTCATTCGGCGGTAGCCCTGCAAGTTGTTACCCAGGCGGTGATTAAGAATTGGCGTTTTGAACAGCTGGCACTCGTCCGCTCAGTCAGTAGAAATATACAAAATCAGCACGATGTGGATCAGCTTTGCAGGCTAATTACAAAGTTAATTCAGGAAACATTCGATATATATTTTGTCGCCATTTTTACAAAGGAATCCGCCAATCACTCGATCCGCTTTCGCGCCAGCGCCGGCGTGACGAATGCTGACGGCTCCGAAATCCGATTCTCTGTCCAGCCAGGGGAGGGAATTATCGGCACAGTCGCCCAAACGGGTGTGGAGATGGTGGTTTCAGATGTACGCCTTAATCCGGTATACATCCCAAATGAAGAATTACCCGAAACTCAATCAGAAGTAGCCTTGCCGATTAAATTAGGCGATCAAATCCTTGGCGTGCTCGACCTGCAAAGCAACCAGCCTCAGCTTTTTCATGATTACGACCTGATGATCTTGCGCGCTCTGACCGATAATATTGCCTCTGCAATCGAGGGAGTGCATTTATTCGAAGGGGTTGAGAAAAAAGCCGGGCAAATTGAAGCGGTGCTGGATATCAGCCATGCCTTGACTTCGATCCTGGATTTTGAACACTTGATGGAAGAAATTGTCCAATCCATCCAAAGGCACTTCGGTTATCCACATGTTCACATTTTCACCACGCACCTGGGACGGCGAAAATTAATCTACGAAGCAGGCAGCGGCGCTCGCTCGGACGCGCTCCATGAGCAAAACGTGGCGTTTGATTTGGATGATCCGAATGGAATTATCCCGTTTGTTGCCCGCACTGGTCAGACATTGCTCGCCAATGACGTCTCTCTTGAGCCGCTTTACCGCCCATCCATATTGCCACCGGTCAATACTAAAGCAGAATTAGCCATTCCACTGGCGTTCGGCGGACATGTGCTCGGAGTGCTCGATCTTCAATCTGATCAGGTCGACAGCTTCGATATTGCAGATATCCCCCTCCTCGAAGCGCTAGCCTCCAGCGTTGCCATTGCCATTCGCAACGCCATCCTCTACCGCTCGGAGATATGGCGCCGGACCGTCACCGATTCCTTTCACAACATCGCCGGTCTGGTCTCTGCGAATGCCGCTCTGGATGAATTGCTGGATCGCATTCTCACCGAGCTTGAAAAAATCTTGCCCTGTGAAGTGTCAGCGATATGGCTGGTTGAAGAGGATAGCAGCAATTCTGGTGAGAATATTCATTTAAATCTCGCTGCTGTACATGGTCAATTACCAGAGAAAATCATTGCCGCAACACAGAATCCAACCGCCCGAGCTTTCATTACAGGCGTAATGGATACCACCGAGCCAACCATACGCACAGCGCAAGATCCACTTGGTCCCCTTGGTCTTGCTATGAGTTACCCCGACGACTATTCTTCAGTGGCGGTCCCTCTTCGGGCTGGCGAGAGCGTGCTTGGCGTGCTTGCAATCGCACACCCAACCTCCGGGCGCTACGGCAGTGATGCAGGAATGGTTTCCTTGACGCTGGCAAACAACGCCGCAGTCGCTATTCAGAATAACAAGCTGTTTGCATCAGCGCAAGAACAGGCATGGATTTCTACTGTTCTTTTGCAAATCGCAGAGGCAACGCAGGAAAATTCGAGTGTTGATGAACTTTTAGCCACTATAGCAAGACTAACACCGCTCTTGATTGGCGTGAATAAATGCGCGTTCTTCTTCTGGGATACTCAAACACAGAATTTTATTCTGAAGGCGCATTACGGGTTGGATTTTCAAGAAGAGGCTCCAGTTGAATTTACTCCTGCGCTGCCGGCTTTCCGACAACTAGAAAATACGAATAATGCTGTATTCATCGAAGATCCTCAAGCCGAGCTCGATCTGCCTCAAGCGGCGCTAAATCGTGACAGCGGTACTCTGGTGTTATTGCCGCTCCTTTCGCGCGGCGATTTCCTTGGGGCTTTCCTGGTGGGTCATCAAGTTGAAGGGGGAATCCAGACAAATGCCGAGTTTGATCCGCAATTGCTCTCCTTGCTCCAGGGGATTGCTCAACAGACCGCCGTCGCGCTTGATAACCTGCAATTGATCGAAGCCCGTCAGGAAGAGGCGTACGTCACGGCGGTTTTGTTGCAGGTCGCCCAGGCTGTTGTCAGCCAAAATGAGCTTCCAGACATACTCGACACCGTCGTCCACTTGATGCCGATCCTGGTTGGCATCGATGCCTGCGCCATTTATCTATGGGACGCCCAGGCGCAGATTTTCCATACAGCTGACATGGTCTCAAGCTCAGCCAAGGATGCAGACCAGCTAAAAAACATGGTTTACACGCCGGATGAATTTCCGCTGCTGCAAGCCACATTGGAACAAGACACCTTGCTTGCCTGCCAGGTAGATGAACCGGATATGTCAGTCCAAAGGTGGAACGAGATTACCTGCTTTACGCCTGCGCATGAATTCAACTGGCGTGAAACACGCATTGCTAACTGGGTACTCAGCGTGCCGTTGTCGGTAAAAGGCGAGCTTTTCGGCGTTATGGTCGCAATGGAAGCTAATGTGCCGACCGCTTTCCACGAGCGCCGGCTGGAAATCCTTAACGGCATCGCTCAGCAGATATCGCTCGCTATCCAGAATGACCGCATGAATCTCGAAATGGTGCAACGAGAACGCTTGAATCGGGAGATCCAGCTTGCCCGGCAGATACAAAGGACATTTCTGCCGACTCACCTTCCGGAAATCCCCGGCTGGGAGCTGGCCATCCACTGGCAAACTGCGCGCGAAGTCGGCGGAGATTTTTATGATGTGTTCAAATTATCAGAGGATCGAATTGGTTTGGTGGTCGCGGATGTATCGGATAAGGGCATGCCGGCTGCGCTATACATGACGGTCGCCCGCACGCTAATCCGTGCGTTTGTGCACAGCGTGTCATCCCCGGCGCGTGTACTGGAAAGGGTAAACAGGCTGCTTGTCGTAGAATCTCAGGACGGATTGTTCGTTACCGCATTTTATGCGATCCTTAATACGAAAACTGGCATCCTGACTTACGCGAATGCAGGACATAATCTTCCTCTTATCATCCACGCCAAAGACCGTATAGTCGAAAAACTGCAGCGAGGGGGCATGGCGTTAGGTGTCCGCTCTGCCAATAAATTAGAAGATCAAAGCATAGAAATTACCAAAGGTGATTCACTTTTACTATACACCGACGGCGTTACTGAGAGTTTTACAGCAGAAGGAAATGCTTTCGGAGAGGAGCGTTTGATTGCAGCGTTACAATCTGCATCGAGCAACCGTGTCGAAGAATTAAAAAATCACCTTAGAACAGTCATGTCTGAATACTTAGGAGGAGAACCGCTGTCCGATGATCTGACGCTTTTCTTCCTCCATCGCTTCCTGGAAGAAAATCCTCAATCCCCAACCCATGCGGCGGAAAATGACCGGGCTGCAATTAATTAGTTAGCAGGATGAATAGAAAAACGTCCTGGATACCAGGACTATATGGTTGTCAGCCAGTTATCAGATGCTATTTGCCAAAAAATAACGCCCACCAGATATCCCGATTTTCCACTTGAAAAGGCGTGGCTGTGGGCTGCATAGATTGTTCTGGCATGGGCGTGCCCGCTGGTAAAGGAACGATCAACTTCTCCCCCTCACGGATCATCCCGGCGTTACGAGCATATTCATTGACCGCCGCTTCAGAAGTAGCAAAGGCAATCTGCGACTTGAGTGAATCTTGTGTAAGGCGCAGCCCTCCCACTTCAGTTTCCATGTCTTCCAATTGGGTGTTCAGGCGGGTTAAGTCACTCAATCGGGCATTTAAATCCATCAATAGAAAAAACAGCACAACAAAACCCGCAATGATCAGCAACTGTTTCCAATTTGGGCGAAATTTCTGCATGACCCAATCTTACAGCAATTTCATGGATGTCACAAGGTGCATGCAGCATAAAAAAAAACCCGCTTAACGCGGGGATCGAGTGCCGAAGGGGGGATTTGAACCCCCACGAGCGTTATGCCCACTACGCCCTGAACGTAGCGCGTCTGCCAATTCCGCCACTTCGGCTCAGAAGATCGAACCATATTTTATCTTGTATTAGTGATTTGTCAACCTGTTCTTTTTACGGATTTATTCCGGCATCCTGGCAAGATTGACCGTGCTATAATCACTTTTGATATCTAATTGATTATGAGCAACCTAATTTCTCAGATTTTTCAACTGTTGATTACCTCGCCAGGCAATCTGGTTTACCATCTTGTACTGGCATTTGCGCTGATGACAGGGTTCCAATCTGTGATCATTCAACGCGGTTTCGATAGTAAGCCGGTAGCAAGCAGGTATTTCATGGGTTTTTGCATCCTGCTCATAGGTCAGGTGATTCTTTTTATTGGTAGCGCGCTGGTCTGGCAGCGCATTGTCGATCCGCAGCAATTCCTGCCTGTCCTTGACCGCATGGTCACGGCAATCTCCATCCTCTGGCTTGCCTGGATGTGGGCTTACCCGCTGCCAAATCATGCCGCAGATACCACCAATGTCATCCTCAATCTCGTGCTGATCCTTTTCGGTGGGATTTCCATTTCTTTATGGGTTCCTCAGATGGGCGCCATTAATTTCAACCACACTCCGATCGATCAAGCCTGGACAATCATCTACATGCTGATCCTTCTCGCGGCAATTGCCAGCTTACTCTCCCGGCGCAAGGGATCCTGGTCAATTGGCCTGGGATTCTTCCTTGTCCTGCTTGGCGCTGCGGCTATCCATCTATTGTGGACCGATACAACTCAGGATTATTCAGCCATCACTCGGCTTGCGCAGATTTGCGTTTATCCCCTGCTGCCAAGTCTGGCGCGTAATCTCAACCTGGGCCAAAAATCAGCGCCATCAACGCTGGATCAGGCATCTGCAGTAAGCGGAGCTGGCGCATTACCGTTGAGAAAAAGGCTCATCCTGGACTCCGACGCTGTGCAATCCTGGCTGCGGGTCGCGAAAATTGAGGATCCTAAATTAATCTGCCCGGCGTTGATCCAGGCAATCGGGCGAAGTATGGTCGCCGATTTGTGTTTTCTGGTAGTTGCGCCTGATCGACAATCTGCGATTCTCCATTGCGGGTACGATTTGATCCGCGAAGAAACGCTGCCCGGTTGCGCGGTGGATCAGAGCAGGATACCGCAAATTGCCAACGCGCTTCACCGAGGGCGGTCTATCCGCATCCCCGCGGAAAGAAAAGACCTGGCGATTGACCCAACCTCCCTGGCAGCGGTGCTTGGATTGAAAGAAACTGGCGATTTGCTGGCCGTCCCGCTTACCTTGCCATCGGTCGCCTGGGGCGGGATCATTGCCATCTCGCCATACTCCAAATACGAATGGAGCAGCGACGATCAAGCCACGCTGATCAAGATTTGCGAGCAAGCAGCGTCAGTGCTTGCGCCTGCTTTCGCGCCGGTAGAGAGCCAGCCAACCGCCAGCAAAGAAAGACCAGCTCCCGGCATCAGTCCAACAGAGAGGGAGCAGTGGTCAGAAGAACGCAAACTCCTCCTGGCTGAAATCGAATCATTGCGCGAAGAGACGCTCCTCGCCCCTAAACACCCTGACATGGAATCACTGCTGGCAGTCCAGGAAGACTCACTCGCGACGATACGCCGATTAGAAGCGGATAACCAGGATCTTCGCGAAGCCCTGCAATCGATCCGTGTCAATCCCGAAGCGCAGCAGAAGGTTGAAAAATTGGAAAGCGACCTGCGCATAGCGCTGGATGAGCTTACTCGTGTGCAAAACCTGCTGGCTGAGGCTAACCTGCAGATATTGAATCTTCAAAACCGCGTCCTTGCCCCCGATATTTCTTCCGGGCAGGGAGGACAAACCCTTGTAAATATCGTCCAAGAACTGCGTCAGCCAATCTATTCTATCCTGGGGTACATTGATTTGGTGATAGGGGAAACCAAAGATATGCTTGGATCTGAGCATGCTCAATACCTGAGCCGGATCAAGTCATCATCCGAGCGATTGAAATCTATTTTGAACGAATACACCATCTCGCCATTCGAATCCAGCCCTGTAGAGCTTGCCCCGCAAGATGTGGATTTTAACATTGTGCTCGAACAGGTACTCGTTAGCATGAGCGATCAGTTGCGCGAGAATAATGTTTCGCTGCTAAGGAATATTCCGGATAGACTGCCGCTGGTTTACGGCGACCGGGACGCCCTGCACCAGATTTTACTTCACCTGCTGCAAAATGCGGGCGGCGTGACTCCGCCTGGCGGAAAGATCCAGGTACGCGTTAAAGTGGATGACAGCAAGAAGGAAAATCCTTTTCTGGTTTTTCAAGTGACCGACCAGGGGGGAGGCATCGCGCTGGATGACTTTAGCAAGGTGTTCTCGCGCAGCACCCGCAGCGAACAAACCATGATCAAAGGGGTTGCGGACAGCGGTCTGGGCTTGTCCATCGCCAAAACGCTCGTGGAGGCGCACGGCGGGCGAATTTGGGTCGAAAGCAAGCTGGACAAAACCACGACCTTCTCACTCATCCTGCCGTTGCGTTCCATGGCAGTTAACGGCCATTCAAAGCTCACATGAAAAACCTTGCCTCTGGCATTTTGGGGATTATGGGCGCTGCGTTGTCGGCCATATTTGTGTTCAGCATCCTCTCGCTAGCGGTGGTGGAAGGGATGATCACGCTTCCCCCAACAGCAACAATCCGCCCGACTTTGCTGCCGCCAAATCTCACGCCTGTGTATCAGACGACCAGCCCTGCGTTCCTGCGTCAGACCCCCACTCTGCCGCAGTTGCCGACGCAGTGCCCGCCGCCGGTTGGCTGGCAGCCTTATATCGTCCAACCGGGCGACAACCTGGCGGATCTGGCAGCCTCTCACGGCATCCCTCTGGACGTGCTGATGGCCAACAATTGCCTGATCAGCAGCCAGTTGTTCCCAGACACTATCATCTATCTCCCCCCATTATGGACAGCCACCCCTGCCATAAATCCATCGTTGGCAGTGGTCAGCCCGACTGCTTGCATCTCCCCGCCCGGCTGGATAAAATACACTATCCGGTCAGGCGATACACTGAGCAAGATTAGCCAGCTCTTCCAGGTTTCGATCTCAATCCTTATTGAGGCAAATTGCCTGACGTCGGAATATATTGTCGCTGGCAATACCTTATGGGTGCCAAACGTCGCCACCATCACCCCGATGGTGACTGTAACCGCAACGCGAACGCAAATTTTGCCTTCAGATACGCCTTCGCCGCTGACCATTACACCCACACTCGCAGCGTCATTGGAGCCAACACCCACACCAACTATAACAGATACTCTAGAGTCTACAAATACGAGTACCCCGACTCCTAGCGGAACGCCCACAATTACTCCCACTTTAACACCCAATCCGGGACAAACAAAGAAAACTGAAGAAGGTTAAAGGAACTTATTAACTCAAATTTACGTCATATAATCCATTATGCGAAAAATATTTCTCTTCCTAGGATTCATACTGGTCGTCTCTCTCGCTTGCAATCTCCCGGCGATGAGCTCAGTGTCGCCCGCCGCTCCGCGTGACGCGGCGCCGGTCATTCTGACGCCCGATCCGAAGGCAACCGCCACCTCAACACCCTTCCAGCCGGCTGCAATCACCGCCACGCCCAACCAGCCGGTTTCGACTGGGACACTTAAACCGACCAAGGAAGAGCCAACCCCAACTCCTACTGAGGAAGCAATTCCCACGGTCGATGTCCCTAAAGGGGTGGTTTCGATCTTGATCCTGGGCTCCGATTGGCGTCCCGGGATGGGCTCCCGCACGGATGTCATGCTGCTTCTCATCCTCGATCCTTCCACGGGCGGCGCCAGCCTGGTTTCATTCCCGCGTGATCTCTACGTTTTCATCCCCGGCGTGGGTCAACAGCGGATCAATACCGCGCAGGCGTTTGGTGATTTTCCGCTCACGCAACAGACCTTCCAGATCAACTTCGGCTTTACGCCTGACCATTACATCATGACGACTTTTCAGGGCTTCAAGGGCATCATTGACAGTTTGGGCGGTATCTACGTGGAGGCCTCGCGCAACCTGACGGATACCTGCGATCTCCCTCAGGGAGTAGACGGGTACTGCTCGGCAGGGCCAGGCACCGTCTGGATGAACGGCGAGACTGCGCTCTGGTATGCCCGCTCGCGTTATAGCACGAACGACTTCGACCGTACGCGTCGTTCCCAGGAAGTAATCGTAGCCATTTTCAAGAGATTGATGAGCCTGGACGCCCTCGCCCGCGCGCCTGAGCTGTATAACCAGTACCGCAACAGTGTCGAGACCAACATAGACCTCTCCACCGCGGTAGATCTTGCCAGGATGGCGCCGGGGTTGTTTTCCAATCCAGACCGTATCCGCCGCTATGCGATTGGACCATCTGAAGTATGGTCCTATGTCACCGATCAGGGAGCTCAGGTGCTCATTCCGAACATCGAAGCCATTCATCCAATTCTTACTGAAGCCTTCCGGCCTTAATCAAGCCAGTTTTTTCGGTTTTCACTTGGCATTTGACTTTCCATTTCTTTTGTTGTAAACTGGAAAGGCAATTAGACTATACGAAAATATTGGAGTACCTATGGCCGGAGAACCCTCCCCCGCTCTCCATATCACTTCGCAGACCCCGCTCCTTCCTGCGATTCGCTCCTGGGAGCTGTACTTGCAAGATCAGGGGAAATCAATTTATACCATTAAAGCCTTCCTCGGTGACTTGCAGCTGCTGGCCAATTATCTGCCCCCCGACAAAGCCGTCGGCTCCATTTCCACTCGCGATCTGAACAATTTCTTGAATTGGCTGCAGAATGGGCGCGGAGTCCCGTGCAGCATGAAAAGCCTGGCCAGGCGCATCACTTCCATCAAAGCGTTCTTCCGCTGGCTGCACCAAAGCGGGAGAATCTTGGTCGATCCGGCTGAAAAAGTGATCCAGCAATCCGTAATCAGTCCCCTGCCGATTGTTTTAAAAGTAGAAGAACAGGAAGCCGCCCTGAAAGCTGCCGAAAAATATCGCACAGCAAAAAAACCAGATGCCCGTCCATACACGCTGCTGGCGCTGCTTTTAGCGACCGGGATTAAGAAGGGCGAATGCTTGTCAATCAACATCAATCACATCGATCTTCTTGCTCCTGACAGCCCGGTGCTGTTTGTGCGCTATACCAGTCCAAGCAACCGCTACAAAGAACGGAAAATCACCTTGCCGGACACCTGGATCGCCAGTTATCTTGAATATCTTGAACAATATCAGCCCCGAGACCTGATTTTTCCCTGGTCGCCGCGCCGGTTGGAGTATCTGCTGGAGGACATCGGCGAAGATGCTGGATTGAAAAAACACCTCTCCTTTGATATGTGCCGCTGGACTTGCGCCCTGCGTGATTGGCAATCTGGCATTGCGCATGACCAAATTCGTCAAAAACTTGGCATCTCCAAGATCCAATGGCGCGAAGTGAGCATGAAATTACGGCAGCTGGCCGCTCAACAGGCTTGAGCAACCTCAGGGGCAGTTATTCCCTTACTAATTTCAATTGAATCGCCCGGTCGGCGTCTGGCTTCATCCGGAATTTTTCGCTGATTCGCAATCCAACCACCCAGGCTACTTCTCCACCGGATTCGACCAACGGCCACTTGCCGCGGGCTATTCGCGGAACTTTCTGGTTGACGAAAAAATCGGCTATTTTTATGCTGCCGCTCATGCCGATCGGTTGTAAACGGTCGCCATTGCGCCATGCGCGGACGGTCAACGGGAGACTCACGGCCTGGCTGTCGAGCCAGGCTTCCGTCGGTTCATCCGGGATGGCAGCGCCAGCCTCGATCATCCTGTATTCAGCCTGAATCCACCACCCTGCCCCTATCTGCGTCCGCCCAGGCAGCCTCAGAGTAAGAGATTCGTTGGACGTGATTTGCGGCCACTCTGTGGTAGGGATCGGATAGCGTCGGTCAGTAATATATACCCGCCCATGAATTTTAATCAGCGCCATATTCGCGGTAAGGTCCACCTGACCGGTTGCATTCGGGCGCCGCAGCAATTGAATCGCGCGTTCGATCGCTCGATAGTCAAGGTTCGCAGGCTCGGCATGGATTCGCTGCACAGCGATACGGATGATCTTCGCCAGCCATTTGTCTGCCAACTCCGAAAGCTTTCCAACATGCAACGCGACGAACTGGCCGGGTGATTCTTGAATCAGGCAGCACCGGTACGCCCATTCCCCTATATCATCTGTATCGCTTAAAGAAGCCTGCGCCACCTGCGCCAGCGTCCACAGGCGTTTTTTGACCTGTGGATTATACGATTCAAGCTCGGGGATCAACTCATGCCGCAGGCGGTTGCGAGCATACCGTTTATCTTGATTGGTGCGGTCTTCCAAAGGATTCAATCCACGCTCAGCGCAAAAAGCTGCCGTCTCTTCTCGCCAAATTCCAAGCAGCGGGCGGATGAGCGGGATCTCTTGAGAAAATCCTGGCAGAAATGAGCGGTAACTCATCCCTTTTAAACCGTCGAGGCCGCTTCCCCGCAAGAGGTGCAACAGGATCGTCTCGACCTGATCGTCGGCCGTATGACCGACGGCAACCGCCTGCGCGCCAACGCGCTGCGCTTGCTCGAATAAAAAAGTATACCGGGCTTTGCGCGCCGCTGCTTCGATACCCAGGCCTTCCATTTTGGCAAGCAAACGCACATCCCCCTCGCCCACGAGAAAATCGCAGCCTGCCTGAGCGGCAAATTGCGCGATGATCGATGCTTCCTGCGCTGATTCGGGACGCAACTTATGATCGAAATATGCAGCGATTACCGGCAGCTTCAATGCTGACAGCAAAAAGAGCAGGCACAGACTGTCCGCGCCTCCTGAAATGCCAGCCAATAAGGGTTTGCTGCCGTAAATTTTGCATTCCCTGGTCAAAACCGCCTGAATTTGACGGAAATCCATGCTTTGATTATAGCATTTGTACAAGTAGATCATTTTTCTATTGCCGTGAATATCAGTTTATGCTAGACTGAAATTTGAGCATCCTTTGTGACCGATGAGGAACCAAAATGCCTGAGAAAATCCTAATCGTTGATGACGATTTGGAAACATTGAGGTTGGTGGGGTTAACCCTCCAACGACAGGGGTATCAAATTCTTTCAGCGCAGAATGGGGGCGAAGGAATTCGCCTTGCCGAATTGGAAAAACCCAACCTGATCATCCTTGACTTAATGATGCCCGGCATCGACGGCTTTCAAGTGACCTCGCAACTAAAATCGAATCCAACGACAGCTTCCATCCCGATTCTGGTTTTCACTGCCAAATCACAGGTGGATGACAAGGTCAAAAGTTACGAAGCCGGGGTCGAAGATTACATCACCAAACCAGTCCATCCCACTGAATTGGTTGCGCATATTAAAAAGCTCTTAGGCCGCCAACCCGGGGCAGCCCCAGCGCCGGTCCAGAAAAAGGGATATGTGATTGGCTTCCTTGCGGCCAAGGGAGGGATGGGGGTCTCGACCCTGGCGCTGAACCTTGGCATCCTGCTTGAACAACACATGCGCCGGAATACGATCGCAGTCGAATTACGCCCGGGTCAGGGCACCTGGGCTGGAGAGATGAATTTTGCGAATGCTACTGGATTGACCAGCCTCCTTTCACTACCGGTCGATCAGATCAACTCAGATGCGGTGTCGCGCGTGTTGATCAAAACCACCTATGGCATTCGCCTGCTGCTGGCCTCGGCTGAGATCAACGATTTCAATCTGACATGCGGCGGCGTCCAGCAACTCGAGGCTGTTGTCAAAGCCTTGCCTAATATGGCGCAATTCATCCTTTTAGACATTGGAACGCCATTTTTGCCCGGCTTCGAAACGATCCTCAGTTATTGCGACGAGATCAATGTGATATCCGAGCCGCAGCCATTTTCTCTGCAGCGAACGAATAAACTGATGACGGATATCGAAGAGCTCGAGCTACGCAATGTCAAGCAGTTGAACGCGATCATTGTCAACCGTGTGCGCGCCGACCTGCAGTTGTCCGCCGTTCAAATCCAGCAGATGCTCGACAGAACAATTCACCTGGTTATACCGCCCGTACCCGAGTCGTCTTTCCATGCTGCCATGCGCAATGTTCCACTATGCATCCTTCAGCCCGACGGGATTTATACTCAGCAGGTAGCCCGCATAGCCAGGCAGTTATCTGAAACCAACCCCTAATGAGAGAAACTCTGCGACTAGAAGCCCTACAAAAAGCAGCGGGTTTGATTCGCGCGTCTGCATTCATGGTTGCCTTCACTGGGGCAGGCATTTCAACCCCATCGGGAATTCCTGACTTCCGTTCAGCCCATACGGGTCTTTGGGAGAAAGATGATCCATTCGAGGTTGCCTCGCTCACTGCTTTCCACCGCCATCCGGAAAGGTTTTTCAACTGGCTGCGCCCTTTGGCGCGCGATCTATACCAGGCTGCGCCAAATCCAGCCCATCTTGGACTGGCGCAACTCGAAAAAGCGGGTTTACTCAAAGCGATCATCACCCAAAATATCGACGGCTTGCATCAAAAAGCCGGCGCGCGAAACGTGATCGAAGTGCATGGCTCGATGACCCGCCTGGATTGCCTGAATTGCCGCCGTTCATACTCCACAACGGAGTACGCCGATTCGTTTCTTATGCAAGGCAGCATCCCTCGTTGCAGCCGGTGCGGGAACATCCTCAAGCCATCGATTACCCTTTTCGAAGAAATGCTGCCCCAAAAAGCCTGGGATCAGGCTGAGAGAGCTTGCCGTAAGGCTGATCTCGTGCTGGTGGTAGGCAGTTCGCTCGAGGTTGTCCCGGCGGCTTACCTGCCTATGCATGCGCTCGATAACCATGCCCGGCTCATCATCAACAATCTCACCCGCACTCCTCTCGATCAACGCGCGGATGCGCTCCTGCCCTGGGATACTGCCGAGGCTATCCCTGCTCTTGTCGAAAAATTACAAATCTGAGATATTTGGCGCGGATCGGGGATCCATCAGCGATGGTTTATCTTTCCCCAACAAAGCGCTGATTTACCTGCTTCCCCGCCTGCCAAACTGCCGTTCGAGCAAGTCAACCGACAAATGGATCATGGTCGGACGCCCATGCGGGCAAGTGCGCGGCGATTGGCAGCTTTCCAGGTCGCGCAGCAAGGCGGTCTGCTCCTCGCTGGAGAGGATCTTTCCCGCCTTCACCGCCACGCGCTTGCAAATGCGGGCGATGATGCGGCTTTCCTCCTCGTTCTTCAATGGGGTTTCATCCTCTTCGAACTCTTCGACAACCGCCATCACTGCTGCTGCCGGATCGTTGCCGCCGAAGATGGCAGGGATTGCCCGCACCCGAAAAGTGTTCGGACCAAATTCCTCAATATCGATGCCAAGCGACTTCAGAAGATCAAGCTGTTTTTCCAACAAATGAGCTGCGGATGGGGGCAATTGGACGGTGCGTGGTTCGAGCAGTCGTTGCGAAGCGATCGAAGCTGGTTTTTGGCGGATAAAGCGCTCGAACAAGACCCTCTCATGCGCCGCGTGTTGGTCGATTAGATACAACCCGTCTGGGCCCTCCGCTACCAGGTAAGCAGCGCCCACCTGACCAACCAGCCGCAGCAGCGGGATTTTTCCGGAAGGCAGCGCTGCTTGTTCGGCAGCTTCAGAAGGCTCCCCCGCTTCCATTGAAACCTCTGCATTGGACAACTCCTGGCGAGTTTCCACGCTCATCTCCCAGGCTGGGTCGATAATGTGTTGCACGCCTGGCAGCGGCCTCCAGTAAGAAGAAGATACCTGTGGAACCGGAGAATAAGCCAGCAGCGCCCTCCGGACTGCCCGCTGAACCAGGCTGAAAACCTGGTTGGGCTGGCGGAAGCGCACCTCGGCTTTTGCAGGGTGCACGTTGACATCCACATCCTCAGGCGGCAGCCAGATCAACAGCGCCGATAATGGATAGCGCCCCACCATCAACAGCGTATGATAAGCCTGCAGCAACGCTGAAGAAAGCGCCGTGTCTTGAACCCAGCGCCCGTTGATGAAGAAGGTGATTTCCCTACGGTTGGAACGTGTCAGACTTATTGGGCTGATAAATCCAGTAACTGATGCGTTGTCTTCTTCCAGGCTGACCTCGAGCATTTGTCGGGCAATGTCGACGCCATAGAGTTGGGCAAGGACCTCGCGGCGGTCGCCATTTCCGTTCGTTTGCAGCAGTGTTTTCCCATCCTGCTCCAGTGTGATGCGCACGGCTGGATAAGCCAGCGCATAGCGCGTAACCAGCGCGCTGATTTGATTGCGTTCAGTCTGATCGGTCTTCAAGAATTTCAAGCGGGCAGGCAAGTTGAAGAATAAATCCTCCACCCGCACAACCGTACCAACCGGAAGACCTGCCTGCTCGAGTGCGCCCACTTGCCCGGCCTCGACCGCCAGCCTGCCGCCGAGATCAGACTCATACGTGCGCGAGAGCAAGACCATGCGTGAAACCGATCCGATCGACGCCAACGCTTCACCACGGAAGCCAAGCGAGCGAATGTGAAATAAATCCTCTGCAGAGGAGAGCTTGCTGGTCGCATGGCGCGCCACCGCTAACTTCATCTCCTCGGTTGGAACGCCGCAGCCGTTATCGCTGACCTCGATCAATCGCTTGCCAGCTTGCTCGACGCGAATGGTGATGCTGGTTGCGCCGGCGTCCAGCGCATTTTCGAGCAGCTCTTTCACGACCGAGGCAGGTCTTTCCACCACTTCGCCTGCCGCAATTTGTGATGCAACTTTTTCCGCTAGAACTTTTATTGACACTGATTCTCTCCGCTAAAGGATTTACATCAGCAAAATTTTTTAATAACTCCTTCATCCTCGCCCAATGGAATGATCCTGAAAATAGAGAATGATGGATAAACGTGCGCTTACTTGCGCCGGTAACGGCTCGGCTCGTTGAACAAAGTCACATCGGCGTATCCGGCATAGATTTTTGCCGAATGAACCACCCCCTCAGGGATGAAATACCAGTCGCCCTTACTATATGTATGCGCTTGGCCGCCAATGATCATATCGATCCTGCCTTCGATGACCACCGCATATTGCGCGGCATGAGCATGTTGGGGCACTTCGACATCCCGGCTGAATTCCATGAAGATTATCTGGTGATCATCCGACTGGGAGAGATAAGCCTTGACCCCCTCGAAAGGGAGGTTAGCTTCTGGCAATTTTCGAATCGGTTCGGGGAAAAACGATCTCATCGACGCCTCATCACCCACAAGATAAGGCGATTATAATCTATGCCAGTTCTCGTAATAACATAAATCCACTCTTTAAGACCTTATGCAAGCTGTTCATTATTTCCTAAGAAGGATTTTCTGGATTATACTCAGAACATGCGACCTGAACTTCTACTTTTTGATCTCGACGACACGCTGTATCCGCCAACAACAGGATTGTGGGAAGAAATTGGCACCCGTATCGATGACTTCATCTTTGAAACCCTGAATATGCCAAGAGAAGAGATTAAGCCTTTTCGCACCAATCTTTATCAGCAGTACGGCACAACCTTGCGTGGATTGCAAATCCTGCACAACATCGATCCGCATGCGTATTTAGATTTTGTTCACGATGTCCCACTGGAGCAATATCTACAACCAAATCAAGCGCTGCGAGATGCTTTGCAGAAGATACCCATTAAAAAATGGATCTTTACCAACGCCGACATCAAGCACGCCCAACGGGTCACCCGCCTATTGGGTATTGGCGATTGCTTCAACCGCATCGTGGACGTTTTGGATGTTGCGCCATATTGCAAGCCCATGCCAGAAGCTTTTCAAAAAGTGCTCGAAATGACGGATTTTCAGAATGCGCAGCAGGTGGCGCTGTTCGAAGATACCCGCAAGAACATCCTGACAGCGCGAGAATTGGGATTCTATACCATCCAGGTTGGAGGCGCTCTTAACCACGCCGCACACGATTACATCTCATCCCTACTTGAAATCCACCGCCTCTTTAAGCCGGATTTTTCGTTAAGGGGGAGTTTGAAGTAATGGACGACATTTCCACTGCAGGATGGATCGCGATCATCTTCCTGGCAGTCTTCTTGTTATCGACCAACTTGAGCTTACTCGCCCTCTTGCGCCGCAGGAAGCAATATCCGCCTGTATCTTCCAAATGGATAGATGTGATCAAAAATCCTTGGAAGGATGAAGACAAGCTGTGGGGCGAGTTGAATAAACAAGTTAAACAGCTTACCGGTCATTGCATTGACGAAAAGGATTAAGAGAACCGGCTCATAATGCTAATCAGATTTTTTTACTAATGTGGTTTATAGGAACAGCCCAATTTGTTTCAGGAGTAAAGTATGACCTCGAAATCAATACGGATCATTCTTGCGATCATCTTTTGCATGTTTATTATCGCTGGTAGTTTTACCGGCGGAATCCTTACCGGTATAGGTTTGGCGCGTAATCAAGGCGTTTCATCCTCCTTTCCATTTTTTACCAACAGCGCAACCAGCACACCCGTTGCAGGGTCACCAGAAGACTTGCAAACACTCTTCAAGCCTTTCTGGCAAGCCTGGGATCTGGTCAAGGAGCAATACGTCGAGCAGCCGGTCGATCAAGAGCAGTTGATGCGCGGGGCAATCGGGGGCATGCTCGATTCGCTTGGCGATCAGAATACCGGCTATATGGATCCGATAGAATATCAACAGGCAAATGCTCCTCTTGAAGGAGAGTATGAAGGCATTGGCGCCTGGGTAGATACCACCGGTGAATTCTTGACCATCATCAGCACGATGGAAGGCTCGCCAGCTGAAGCTGCCGGTTTGCAAAGCGGCGATAAAATCATCGCGGTTGATGGCGAGGAAGTCACCGGTATGGATCCTAGCCTGGTGTTGCGCAAGGTGCTCGGTCCACAAGGCACTCCCGTGATATTGACCATTGCCCGTGAAGGAGTGGATGAACCCATCGTGGTCAACATTGTCCGCCAAAAGATAACGGTTCCCACCTTAAAAACCGAGATGCTCGATAACAACATCGCCTATGTTCAAATTTACAACTTTGGCGAAAATACAGACCGTGACCTGCGCTCACAATTACGCGATTTGCTGAAAAATGACCCCATCGGACTGATTCTGGATTTGCGCGGCAATCCAGGCGGATATCTGGATACAGCTATCTTTGTCGTTTCAGAATTTATCAAAGACGGGGTAGTGATGTACGAGGAATACGGTGATGGCAGCCGGACTACCTTCAACGCTCGCGGTAATGGACTTGCCACGGAGATTCCATTGGTCGTCTTGATCGATGAGGGTTCTGCCTCCGCATCGGAAATTACCGCCGGCGCAATTCAAGATTTAAAACGGGGCATTTTGGTCGGAATGAAAAGTTTTGGCAAGGGTACGGTCCAAAAATGGACGCCGTTGGATAACGAACAGGGCGCTGTAAAAATTACCGTCGCCCGCTGGTTAACCCCTAAGGAACGTCAAATCAGCGGTGTCGGATTGACTCCCGACATTGAGGTACCTCTCAGCGAAGAAGATCTAAAGGCGGAGCGCGACCCTCAACTCGAGAAGGCAATCGAGCTTTTGCTAAACCCAGAAAGCTGGGAAACTGCTGCCTTGAAATAACTTAAGGTGTTAAGGCGCGAATATCAGCCGCGAATCGAAATCGGGTTGTTACCCCAGGAGACGTGGTCACCATCGCACTTGCTGCAGGGATGATCGAGGCACCGCCGCAGCCACAGACTCTGCAGCAAGCCGATTCATGAACGATTGAGACAGATAAAACCACTGCCGTAGAAAATGTCGGTCCAGCGTTGGTCACAACCGTCGCGGCCAAGCTCGATCAGAAGATTATTTTGGCGCGCTATCTGGCGGCCAAACGAGAAGCAGCGGATTTGTCACCTGCCTCAGCGGCATGGAGATCGACTAAAACCAGCCCTATCTCGATACTTTGGTTACCTTCATGCCCGGTCAAGAAGTGGAGATCACTATGGTGAGGGCAACCAGACCAATTGCCATCAAACTATTGCTGGACGAAGCACGCTAAAAAGGTATTGCGTCCAGACTAATCCAAGTGAAAAAACGCACTCACAAAGAAGGGGGTTCATTAGGATTAATTGACAGTTCTACAGCCAGGGAGTATAATCAACCCTCGCTGAAATACGTGATATTGGGAGTATGCAAATGGAAAATCCCGCTACCGCTGAACATGATTCTGCCATCGAACTGAAACCCAAAATGAAATTTACCGGCACGGTAATGAAAACCACTTTGGCGGGTGCAGTTGTCGATATTGGAGTGGGCAAGGCGGCCGTTATTCATGTTTCACAGATCGAATCGCCCAACAACCTGCCGATCAAGAGCGTCAAAGATGTTCTGAGTGAAGGTCAGTCGATCGATGCATGGATTAGAAAGGTTAAGGAAGAGCGGATCGAACTGACAATGTTCAAGCCGCTTGATCTGGACTGGCGTGATATTAAAAAGGATTTGGTAGTAAAAGGTAAAGTAGTTCGCATCGAGCCATTCGGTGTTTTTCTGGATATCGGCGCGGAAAGACCTGGACTGATTCATATCAGTGAGCTGGCGCACGGCTATGTTCGCACGCCGGGTGATGTGGTGAAAGAAGGCGATGAACTCGAAGCTCAGGTGATCGATCTCAATAAAAAGAAAAAGCAAATTAAGCTCAGTCTAAAATCCTTGCAACCCGAACCTGTTCACGAGCCGTCCGCTCCTTCGGGCGAATCTCAAAAGGAACGACCCCGCCGCAGAAAAAGCGAGCGGCGTAAGAAGGGTGAAGAAGGCTTTATTAACGCCGCTGCAAAGGCTGGAGAAGTCGAGCAGAGCGAACCCGATCCAACCGCGATGGAAATAGCCATCCGCGAGGCAATGGAAAAGGCGAAAGTCCGCAAGGAAGGACCAAAAACCAAGAAAACAAAGATCGTGTCGGATGAACAAAATGAACTGCTCACCCGCACGCTCGACCAGAAACAGAGAACAGAGTAAACGCTGCGTTACTGGTTTCACGCCAAACAAGCAAGCCTGTAATCTGTCAGAATTGTCAAAATCATCAGGTTAAGCCGCCCTGAAAATGGGCGGTTACTTGAGGCCCTCACCTCAAGGTTTTATGGTACACTAACCTGTAGATAAGCATTTCCCAGAACACGCCTGGCCTGAAATAATTTCCGCATTAAGTAGCCAGGCTTTTTAATTGAGGAATGCAAAATTTTCGATTCTTTACCGGTTGCATTTTTTAATTCGCTTTCATCAAGGGGTGGCAGTCAATATCCGCCCCTCGGTTTTCTATATATGAGTGTTTAGGAGGCAGGCTGGATGCCAACGAAATATCTGTTTTTTACAGGCGGCGTGGTCAGTTCGGTAGGAAAAGGCGTAACCGCGGCTGCTATTGGCAGATTGCTGAAGGAACGCGGTTTCGATATTGCGGTACAAAAACTCGATCCGTATATCAATGTCGATCCTGGCACAATGAGCCCCTACCAGCACGGGGAAGTTTTTGTGCTGGATGACGGCGCCGAAACTGACCTCGATTTAGGCCACTACGAGCGTTTTATCGATATTCGCCTCAATCGGGTTTGCAATATGACCACCGGTCAAATCTACGCCGAGGTAATCAGCAAAGAACGCCGCGGCGATTATCTTGGCGGAACGATTCAAGTCATTCCACACATCACTAACGAAATCAAGCGGCGAATATTAATGGTGGCCAAGTCCACAGGCGCAGAAATCGTGCTTGTGGAAGTCGGGGGTACCGTCGGCGACATCGAATCTCAGCCTTTTTTGGAAACGCTGCGACAGTTGCGCAGCGATCTCGGGCGTGAAAACACATTCTCCACGCATATCACCTGGCTGCCGTATATTGGCGCTACCAAAGAATTAAAAACCAAACCTACCCAGCATTCGGTAGCAGAGTTGCGATCCATTGGTATTTCACCGGATATGATTGTCGCGCGCTCCGATTATCCAGTCGATCAGGCAATCATCGAAAAAATTGCTTTGTTCTGCGACGTGGAAAAACGAGCGGTCGTGCCTATGGTAACTACTGATGTGCTCTACGAAGTTCCTATCCTGTTAGAAGAAGCGGGGGTCGCCGATTTCATCCTTTCCAAACTAGGGCTGCAGGCGCGAAAAACACCGGAACTCGAGAGCTTGAAACAACTGGTCCGTGAGGTGAGAAAACAAAAACCAACCGTCAAAATTGCTCTGGTAGGAAAATATGTCGAGCTGCAGGATGCCTACATGAGTGTACGCGAGGCATTGAATCACGCTGCTATCCACCTGGGCGTCGAAGTCGAAATCGATTGGGTATACTCTGCTGATCTGGAGCGCGGCAAGCACGTAGACGCCTTACACCAGGTTCACGGCATCCTGGTGCCGGGTGGATTTGGCAGCCGTGGCGTCGAGGGAAAAATCGAGGCAGCCCGCATCGCCCGCACTGAAAATATCCCATTTTTGGGCTTATGCCTTGGCATGCAGTTGATGGTGGTGGAGTTTGGTCGGTATCTCCTGGCTGATGATACTGCCAATTCGACTGAATTCGACCAGAATACGCCGCATCCAGTCATCGATTTAATGCCAGATCAGAACAACCTCTCGGATTTGGGCGGGACCATGCGGCTGGGACTTTATCCCTGCGTATTACAGCCAGGAACGATTGCTCAAAGCGCCTATCAGTCCGACCTGGTTCAAGAACGCCATCGCCATCGATTCGAATTCAACAATAAATACCGCCATCAATTCGAAGAGGGCGGCATGCGTTTCTCCGGGTTGTCGCCCAACGGACAGCTTGTCGAAATCGTCGAACTCATAGACCATCCATTCATGGTTGGCACCCAATTCCATCCGGAATTTCTTTCACGTCCAAATCGACCCCACCCCTTGTTTACGGCTTATCTGAAGGCGGTCTGCACGCATGCTAAAGTGAAAACCTCCAACTCAGAAAAATCAATAACATAATCCTGTAGTTATCTGATTGAAGTAGATCAGATATTATCAAGGGAATTTGTATTATACTTAACCAATTTAATGCACAATACGGCAGCTAGTTTGCCGATAAATTCGGATTGATAACATGAGGATAATTATGGATACAACGATTGAATCAATTAATGCTCAAGAAATACTCGACTCACGCGGCAACCCAACCATTGAGGTCGAGGTGGTAGTGGCGGATGGTTCCTGGGGACGCGCAGCAGTACCCTCCGGCGCTTCAACCGGTATACACGAAGCACACGAACTTCGCGACGGCGATAAATCCCGATACAATGGCAAAGGTGTGCTCCAGGCAGTTGAGCATGTCAACACAGAAGTTGCCGATACGCTGATCGGCTGGGATGCCCTGGAACAAAGAGCGATCGACATGGCGCTGCTGGAACTGGATGGCACACCGAACAAATCCAGACTAGGCGCTAACGCAATCCTCGGCACCAGCCTGGCGGTTGCCAAGGCAGCCGCGAATTCAATGTCCATGCCGCTCTATCGCTACGTTGGCGGTGTATATGCCCACGTGCTGCCCGTACCAATGTTGAACATTCTCAACGGCGGCGTGCACACAGGCTGGCAGTCAACCGATGTCCAGGAATTCATGATTATGCCTCTTGGCGCGCCGACCTACAGCGAAGGTTTACGCTGGGGAGTGGAAATCTATCACACGCTTAAGTCCGTGCTCAAGGCACGCGGTTACATTACCCTGGTAGGCGACGAGGGAGGTTACGCGCCTGCATTGAAGACTAACTCCGAAGCTGTGGAGGTCATCCTTGAGGCGATCGAGAAGACCGGCTACAAAGCCGGCGAGCAGGTTGCCATCGCACTCGATCCGGCTGCTTCCGAATTATTCGATGCCAACTCGCGAAAATACAACCTGCGCAAGGAAGGCAAAATGCTCACCAGCGAGCAGATGGTCGCCTTTTGGAAGAATTGGGTAGAACAATATCCCATCGTATCGATCGAGGACGGTCTGGCAGAAGACGATTGGGACGGTTGGAAGATGATGACCGCAGAACTCGGCGACCGCCTGCAGATCGTTGGAGATGATCTGCTGGTGACCAACCCCGAGCGTGTCCGCCGGGCTATCCGCGAAAAGGCTTGCAACGCACTGCTGGTTAAAGTGAACCAGATCGGCACATTAACCGAAACGATCGAAGCAGTTGATACCAGCCACCGCGCCGGCTGGCGGGCGGTTACCTCGCACCGCTCAGGCGAGACCGAGGACGCCACGATCGCCGACCTGGTGGTGGCATTGAACACCGGCCAGATCAAGACCGGCGCGCCAGCCCGCTCCGAGCGTATAGCGAAGTACAATCAATTGCTGCGCATCGAAGCTGAGCTGGGCGACACCGCCGCCTATGCCGGTTGGGACGCAATCAAGCACAAGTTATAAGCCGCTTGTCGATTTTGCAATGCTAACCTTGGGTAAGAAAAGAACGGCCCTCAAGCCGTTCTTTTTCTATCCTCCCCCTCAAATGCAATCTTAAAACCGTCGCCAGCAAGATAATGATCCGCAAAATCGAGCACCGCCTGCTCCATCGCGGCATATCCTGGGTGCGCCGGCTGATTGAGATTATGGTCGCCTGGCACCTCCCGATAAGATACGGATGCCCCCATCCAGTGCACCAACTTTTGCGTGGCAGACCTGTGCACGATTTGATCATCCATTGCCTGGATGACCAGCACCGGCATATTCCTGAGATGCCTGGCGCTCCGGCGCACCCACCGGCTTACCAGCAGGAACTGCTCGACAAAAATAACCGGCATCCTGAAATCCCTCATTGCTGCCTGGATGCGCGCAGCGTTAAAATCAAAGTCAGGGATGATATCCTGGATGGCCAGCTTGAATTGAAGCAGGTTAACCTTCATTTTCATAAACGGATTGAGTGAGATCGGCAGGAAAGAACGCAACATAAACAGTAAAATCTTGAACCACCAGCGCTCGTCGATCCAAAACGGCGCCAGCAGCACCAATCCGTCCGGATTCCGCTCAGCTGCAACGGGAATGCTCAGGCTCGCGCCGAGCGAGTAGCCTACCAGAAGTACCGGACGATGCATCACCTGCAGCACTGCCAGCTCCTCCAGCACTGCCCTTTCCCATTCCGGCGCGCGGGTTTGCAGCAAGGAGCGGTAGGCGCTGCCGTGACCTGGCAACCTCATTTGTCGAACCGTCCAGCCTGTTCTGTGCAACGCATCAGCCAGGCTGCGCAGCTCCGCGGGCGTCCCAGGAAAGCCGTGGACGAGTAACGCCACTCCCTTGCCGCCTTCCTGTGTTGAAGGAGAATGCTCTTCACCCTCCAGGATGCCAAGATCCGGTATCGTGTATTCATCCGGAACGCCCCAGGCGTGCAGCAGATCGAAGATAATCAAGAAAGCTCCCTGAATGATGATGCCCCATCCGCTGCCCGCTGCAAAATCATCCTGACTGCCTCGTAAAGCCAGCAGAACTGTTCCCCCTGCGATATACAGCAAATCCAAAGCCATGTTGATCAGCAACAACCGCCGCATCAACTTTTTTTCTCTGGCAACCTCTGCCAGGTCAACGCGTTGGTGCAATCTTTTCCCTGCGCGGCGCAGGCTAAACAACGCAATGATGATCTCGATCACTCCCCACAGCACCGCCTGGAGACCAATCCCTTGAAGGATCTTGGCCTGCTCGCATAACAGCCAGAGTCCAACCCCCGCACTAATGATTCCCCAGAGAAGCAGCCGGCGGGCTAATTGAGCCTGAAAATCCCAGATCATCAGCTTTCCTTACGGGATATTTCTTCCCGCTCTTCCTCCAGCAGCTGATCCACCACCTGAAAAACCTCGTTATTGGCGGGAATGTCCGACATAGATTTGCCGTAGTGCTGATAGCGTATTAGACCAGCCTTATCGATCACAAAGAGCGCCGGCATGCGCCCCAATTTGATCAGATTGACTTCTTGATCGTACATATCGGCAACGACCGATCCCACGTCCGCCAGACCTGTGAAGGGCATTTCATTCTCTGCCCAATAGCGCTTGAACGCCCTGGGACCATCGGGACCTATTACCACCAGTGCTGCCCCACGTTTGACGAACTCTTGATAATCCTGGCGCAACTGCGCCATATGCCTGAGGCAGAATGGTCAGGCAAAACCTCTGTTGAATACCAGGACAACATTCTGTTTACCACGATAATCGGATAGCTTTACCTCAATATCCTGGGTGTTAACCAATTTAAATTCAGGAGCTACTTTCCCTTTGCTCAATTTGTTTACCATGGATCACTCCTATTCCTTGAATAATTGGTTTTTGCGCAGATAATCTACCACAGCGGCAACAAATTCCTGTGGTTTCTCCTCCTGGGGCAGATGCCCACAATCAGGGATCATCGTCAAATCCGCATTCGTGAGTTCATTTGCCAGGCGAATACTCTCTTCCGGCGGTACAATGCGGTCATCATCGCCGCTGATCACCAGTGCCGGTTGTCTAATAAGACTCAGCTGCTCAGAAAGGTCGCTTGTTTTACTGGCCTTGGTAAATTCCCACAATGCGATATCCCAGTGATCGACCTGCAGCGGCTTGCGATAGCCCGCCATAATCTCAGCCTCGATATTGCCAGGATTATGCCAGGCAGATTGTAGAAAACGAATACCCTGCTCGCCGGCCAGCGAACGCACAAACAAGGGACCCAATCGGTCAAGTTGAGGAGTTTTCAATAGCGGGCGCGCCCAGGCTGGCGCGCCGCCGCTGTTGTAGATGGCGGCATCCACCATAATCAAGCCCATCACTCGTTCTGGCTCGCGCAGCGCAGCAGCTGCAGCGACCGTCCCGCCAGCCGAGTGGCCAATCAGAATAGCCTCCTCGATCTGCAAAGCATTCATCAATCCGAAGGTCAAATCCACCTGAGCTGCCAGCGTGTATGGGTTCTCTTCTGCCCACTGGCCTGGCAGAGGGCGTTCGGTCAATCCAAAAGCCGGGCGGTCGAAGGCAATCACAGTGCCATATTGGCTGAGCGGCTGCATCACTTCGCGCCACGAGAAGGTGCTGGCGCCGAAACCGTGCAGCAGCAGCATCACCGGCTGTCCCTGACCCATACGCTTATAGTGAACCGTGAGTCCGTTGACCTCAACAAAAAGGCTGTCGGCATCCGCCAGTTCCACAGCTGGCTGCGTATCTGTCAATGGCGGAATAGGGATGATCAGCGGTCCGACCAAAAAAACCGCCAGGATGATGATAATGAATGAGAGCGTGTTACGCCCCTTCCTCATCTTCTTACCTTTCTTCGACAGCCTTCAGCAGCGAAACAGTCGCTGCGGCGACCTGGCGCAGCTGTTCATCAGCGCTGATCTCAGCGTTGCCATCACCAGGCTGCGTACCGTATGAGCCAAACTGAGCGTGATTACCACCGGCAATCTCTACCCAGACCGTATCAACCGGCAGCAAGCTGCGCGACGCGTCTATTTTCTCCTTCGTTGCCAATCCATCCTGGCTGGCAAAAATGGACATCACTTTCAAACTGTAATTACGCAGACTGTTGCTGGCGGCAGGGTAGGCCGCCCATAAAATAATCCCCTGAATACCATCAGGGTTTTTATACGCATAATAAGCGGCCATCGCCCCGCCAAGCGAATGCCCGCCAATTACCCAGTAACGAATCCCAGGATATTTATCGATAACGTCCGCCGCGCTGCCCGGTGATAGAACGGCTAAGGATAACGGCATGGGTACGATTGACACCAGATATCCTTCCTCCGCAATCGCGCGCGCAATGGGTGCATACGAGCGCCAATCGACCCTTCCGCCAGGGTAGATGATAAAACCAGTGGTTGGAGATGCATCGACAGGGATGAATGTAAAAAAAGATCTCTCGTATGTTTTAACAGAATGATCGGAGCGCAATGCTTCTAATGCAACCTGAGACGGACCCAATGGAGTCGACCCCCAAATTAAGAAGCCAATGATTGCTGCCAGAAGCAATGTTGGAACCAATAAATAACGTGGAAATTTATGCATAGTCGCGCATCTCTTAAAACGATTCGTCTAGATTGATTTTATGTGGATGAGATCGAATGCACAAGTATAAAATGAGACAAACTCTATACAGATACACCTTAATTGGACATCAACGGATTTGCTACCTTCACCGACTTTCTGGAGGGGTAAACCGTCGAACTATTCCAATAAATCCCTGGTTCGATGCCAAATTTCGGAGAACATGTCTGCCGTCAATCTGCCGGTCTGTGTATTTTGCCGGCTGGGATGATAAGATGCCATCAGCCAGGGCATTTGGTCATCGAGCCGATAAAAAGCGCCGTGTCGAAATTCTAATCGGGGAAGCTTCACGCCGCGCAGTCGATACAGCGTTTGCACCTGTTGAAACGCAATCTGACCTAAAGCAACCACCCCCTGTACATTTTTCAAGAGATCCATTTCAGCAGTGAGAAACGGCCGGCAATTTAAAATCTCTTGCGGCGCTGGTTTGTTATCCGGCGGCGCGCAGCGGCAAACTGCGGTGATGAATATATTCGCCAACTTCAGGCCGTCGCCAGCATGCAAGGATTGGCTTTGGTTGGCAAATCCTGTTCGACACAATGCCGCATAGAGGAAATCGCCCGATGCATCGCCGGTGAACATTCTACCCGTGCGGTTGGAACCGTGCGCGCCAGGCGCCAGACCGACCACCAGCACCCGTGCTTGATGGTCTCCGAAGCCTGGCACCGGTTTCCCCCAGTATTGCCAGTCCTGAAAAGCCCGTTTCTTCTCGGCAGCCACTTTCTCGCGCCAGGCGACCAGCCTCGGACAGCGCCTGCAGGCAATGATTTCAGCGTTTAGAGCAGCCCATTTCTTTTCGAGCATAAGCAATTCTCGCTAGTTGGAAGGGGAATAGTCTGGGTGATTATCTATATTGGTTCATGTAAAGGCGACATATCCGCAGGAAAATCAACAACTCGATCCATGATGAAGCGGATACATCGCCCCTGACCGGTAGCAGGCTGACATTTTTAAAAAGCAGCCCCTTACCGATACCCTAAGCTACTTCTCATCGATCTCAACCGTCAGAAGCCTCACCGCCGGGCTGTTTAACTTCATCGGATCACGCGCTGGGATAGACATCAGTACATCCATGCCGCCGGTGACTTCGCCAAAAACGGCGTGTTTGTTATCCAGCCAAGGCGTGGGTATATGGGTGATGAAAAATTGCGAGCCGTTCGTGTTTGGCCCGGCATTTGCCATAGAGAGAATGCCAGGTTTGTTGTGTTTTAAGTCTTTGTGGAACTCATCGGAAAATTTATACCCTGGCCCACCGCGACCGGTGCCCGTTGGATCGCCCCCCTGGGCCATGAAATCATCGATAACACGATGAAAAATTGTATTGTCATAAAAACCTTGACGAGCCAAAAAAATAAAATTATTGACCGTGTTTGGGACTTTATCTGCGAATAGATGAATGAGGATATCGCCTTTGTCTGTTTTGAATGTGGCAGTGTACGTTTTCTTACTGTCGATCTCCATCTTTGGTGGGACTTTCCATTGTTTTTGCATCGGTTACCTCCAGCCAGGGATCTAAATATCGAGTACACCTAATTTTACCAGTCACATTGAAATCTCCCCCCAAATATCACCGATAATATCATCAACATTTATTGGCTATGCGCACTTGTTTATAAAATCAGCATGGCATCGCCAAACGAATAGAACCGGTAGCGCAAACGTACGGCTTCGGCGTAAACAGCCAGAATCCGTTCGCGCCCCGTGAATGCACTCACCAGCATCAGCAGCGTTGATCTTGGCAGATGAAAATTAGTGATCAGCGCATCCACCACTTTGAACTCATAGCCTGGCAGGATGAACAAATTGGTAGGACCGCTAAATGCTCCCACTGCCTCTGCACCCTTTGCATAGTGGGTTGCAGTTTCCAGTACGCGCACGCTGGTCGTGCCGACCGCGATAATTCGCCCCCCTGATTTCTTCGTCTCATTGACCAATCTGGCGGCTTCTTCGGGCATCTCGCACCATTCGGTATGAATTTTATGCTCCGTTGGATCGGCCTCAGTCACCGGCGCGAATGTGTCCAACCCGACATGCAATGTCAGCCGCGCAAAACGTACCCCCTTTTCTTCGAGGGCAGCCATCAACTCGGGGGTGAAATGCAGACCGGCAGTCGGCGCTGCCGCCGATCCGGTCTGAACCGCGTAAACCGTCTGATAGCGCTCTGGATCTTGCAGCGTTTCATGAATATACGGCGGCAATGGCATCTGCCCGACCTTATCCAAATACGCTTCTACCGGCTGGTTGAACTGCACCAGCCGGCGAGGACCGTCCATAACCTCAACCACGGTCGCGGTTAACCTGTCGTCAACGGTGAGCTGGCTGCCCTGACGAATTTTCTTTCCGCCAACCAGTGCTTCCCAGATAAGCGCATCTCGGCGGTTTAACAGCAACAGCTCGACTAATCCACCGCTCGCCTTGCGCGCAAATATCCGCGCGGGGATAACCCTGGTCTGGTTGATCACCAACAGATCTCCAGGCAGCAGATAATCGCCAATGTTCTTAAAAACCGCGTGCTCAAGCACATCTGACTCGCGCCGCATGATCAGCAGCCGAGAATCATGGCGCGGCTCGATCGGCGTCTGAGCGATCCGCTCAGGCGGCAGGATGTAATCGAAATCCGAGGTTTCCATCGTTACCGGCAGGAATTTAACTAGAGCAGCCGTGGCTGTTGGTTGTTTTCGGGAGCCTGCAGACCAAGGTGCTCGTAGGCCAGTTTGGTCGCGACACGCCCTTGCGGAGTGCGGTCGATAAAGCCGCACTGCAGCAGGTAGGGCTCGACTACATCCATGATCGTGTCCGCTTCCTCGCCGATAGACGCGGCGATGGTATTCAATCCAACCGGACCGCCGGAATACTTACCAATCACCGTCATCAATACCCGGCGGTCAACCTCATCCAACCCGAGCGGATCGACATTGAGTAAATTCAAAGCTTCCTGGGCTACCAGGCAGTTGATTGCCCCATCAGCGCGAACCTGGGCGAAATCGCGCACTCGTCGCAGCAACCGGATAGCCACCCGCGGCGTACCGCGTGCACGCCGAGCGACCTCATCGATGCCACTCTCATCGGCATGCACCTTGAGAAGTTCCGCGGCTCGCCGCACAATGATACGCATTGCGTCCAGATCGTAGTAATCCAGGCGGTAAACAGCGCCAAAACGCGCTCGCAGCGGCGAGCTGACCAGCGCCAGTCTGGTCGTTGCGCCAACGATCGTGAAGCGCGGCAGTTTGAGCCGAATCGAGCGCGCCGCAGGGCCCTTACCAATGACGATATCCAGCGCAAAATCCTCCATCGCCGGATACAACACTTCTTCGACTGCCCGCCCCAGGCGGTGAATTTCATCGATAAATAGAATATCGCCAACGCGCAAATTGGTCAGAATTGCTGCCAGATCGCCGGCACGTTCCACCGCTGGGCCGGAAGTGATTTTGATATTGACGCCCATCTCGTTGGCCAGAACGTGCGAAAAAGTTGTCTTGCCAAGTCCTGGCGGTCCATAGAACATCACATGATCCAGGGGTTCTTTACGCTTTCGGGCAGCATCGATTAAAATCGATAAGTTTTCTTTGACCTGTTCCTGCCCAATCACCTCCGCGAGGCGGTGGGGGCGCAACGCTTGATCCAGGCGGTCGTCCGGCTGCACATCGGGCGCAATGAATCGCTGCGGGGAATCGCTCATGGAGATGATTATACCCTCATTCGCAGGTGGGTTTAGGATATAATGATGCAAATTATCTTCGAGGAGCTGACATGTCTCAGATATTTATTTCACCGCATCCCCTTGTCGCTCATAAACTTACCCGGCTTCGCTCCATTAAAACCGAACCAAAGAAATTTCGCGAGCTGGTGCGTGAAATCTCCGGATTACTGGCTTATGAAGCTACTGCTGACCTGTTAATTACGAAATTGGATGTCCAAACTCCGCTTGGGGTTGCGCCTGGCGCGGAGTTGAAAGAAAAGATTGGGCTAATCCCGATCTTGCGCGCCGGCCTGGGCATGGTGGAGGGTATTTGGGAATTAATGCCTTCGGCTGAAGTCTGGCACATTGGTATTTATCGTGATGAAAAAACGCTTAAACCTGTTCAGTACTACAACAAACTACCGACTGAACCTCGTGTATCGGTTTGCCTGATCCTGGACCCGATGCTGGCAACCGGCGGATCCGCGGTGGCCACCGTGGATATTTTAAAGAACTGGGGGGTCAGTCGGATCAAATTTGTCGGGGTGATTGGCGCCCCCGAAGGCATTGCCTTGATGCAGAAACATCACCCCGACGTGCCTATCCATCTGGCAGCGGTTGACGAGCGGCTAAACGAGATTGGATACATCGTCCCTGGTCTTGGCGATGCCGGCGATCGGCAATTCGGCACCGGTTGAAATGTTATCCCCCGATTTGAGCCATATACCGCCCGTTTGGCGTTTTCTTGTCGGATAATCCATGGCTGGCTGGCTTGAGCGCCACCGCTTGCTCGATCAAAGGCAGGATGTCTTCCCCTGACCGCAGCGCATCGCGCAACGGAAATTCAAGGTCGCTCATCAGGCAGGGGCGCAGATTGCCGTCCGCGGTCAAACGCAAACGGTTGCAGCGCCTGCAAAACATCTCCTCGCTTAGCGGCGAGATAAAGCCTATGGTACCCTGGCTTTCGAGCAAACGGTACTCGAGCGCAGGTCCACGCCCAACGCCAGAACTAACCGGCTGCAACCCCAAAGGCGCCAATTGTTGAAGAATATCCTCCACCGGCATATATGCTTCCGCCGGCAGTGGAAAACCCTCTCCCCAATTTTCCTGATTTTGGATGGGCATCAATTCGATGTAACGCACAACCCAGGGATGATCCACGGTCAGGCGAGCCATCTCGTTGATTTCATCATCATTTACCCCCTTCATAACCACCATATTGAGTTTGATCGATGCTATCCCGGCTGCATCTGCCGCTTGAATGCCACGCCAAACTCGTTCGAAATCCCCTCCACGGGTGATGCGGGCATACTTTTGCGGATCGAGCGTATCCAGGCTGATGTTCAAACGCTTCAATCCGGCATCGACCAGCTTAGCCGCCTTCTGCTCCAGCAAAAAGCCGTTCGTCGTCAGGCTGATATCATCGATCTCAGGGATATTGGACAGCAAGCGCACCAGAACCGGTAAATCAGCGCGCACTAGCGGCTCGCCGCCGGTGATGCGCACCACACGCACGCCTAACCTGGCAACCAACTTGACAATATCATAAATCTCCTCGTATTTGAGAATCTCCTCGTGCGGTTGCCATTTGATCCCGGCAGGAGGCATGCAATACACGCAGCGTAAATTGCAGCGGTCTGTTACGGATATCCGTAGATAGGAAATTTGGCGCCCATATGGATCTATTAGCATAAAAGTTTATCTAAATAATTCTCCGTATTCTTATAAAGATTGTTCACTTAATTTTACCGGCGGCTCAGACGCCTGTAAATGGAACCTATTTCTATAGAATCGAGGTCCTTCCAAAGCGGTTCAGGCGACTCGTAATCCGACCAGCCGGCTGATAAGGGCTCTCGACAACCAGGCAGGTATACCCAGGATCAGGTGAATTGCCAGGCTAATGGCGAAAATCATTGCCAGCATATTCAAACCCCGATTGATAACTGGCGCGATGTTCTTCAACATCCAAGCACCCGCGCCTGCTAGAAGCGCAATCAATAACACTGCCCCAATGATTATCATTACCGGCAGCCAGGCGCGTCGATCGGCTGCTGAGGGGAGCATGGTGCTGCTGATCGTGAACGCCAAATAAAACCATAACCAGAAATCCTGGAGATGAGGAATACTCCACAGTGCTCCCAATAGCTCATTCCACTGCCCTTCGAAGGCCAAACCAGCCAACGGCAGCAAGCCCAGCCGCGTTGCGCCAAGCGCCGCGGTGACAGCCAAGCCTGAAACAAGCGGTGCAACCCCGATCAATGCATCACGCACCGGGTCGGTCAGCGCGGTTTCGACATATCCCATGCGCACATTTCCACCAGGCAACACGCGTGGAATGACCGAGAACCGGCGGGTCTTGACTCGCAAGATTATGGCTGCGATAAAATGACTGCTTTCATGCAGCAGGACGCCGGGGAAGAATAACAGCGAGAACAAGCCAATTGTTAGCTGCGGCTTTCGGGTAAGGAGCAGCAGGATCGCCTGCAGTTCATGATGCAGCCACCGCTGCACGAAAAGAAAAAGCAACAGGCAGATGACAAAATAGATTAGCCCACCATAAATGGAGGTGCTCACCGAACCGCAGCTTCGACTATTTTCACAAATTCGCCCGGTTTCAAACTAGCGCCGCCGACAAGCGCGCCATCGATTTCATCTCCAAAGAATTCGGCAGCATTCGCACTGGTCACCGAGCCTCCGTAAAGCACACGAACTGCCTGCGCCGTATCCGGCCCATAGAGGCCTGCCAGAGCTGGGCGGATGATATTGCGGACAACATTGACAGCATCTTCGGCGGTAGCGGCCAGTCCTGTGCCAATTGCCCAAACAGGCTCATAAGCGATAACCACCCGAGGAAAAAGCTCCGGTTGGATGCCTTTCAGCCCATCAACCACCTGACGTCCAACCACTTCAGCGGTGCGGTTGGCTTTGTTCTCATTCAGTGTTTCACCCACACAGACTATTGGCGTCAGTTGGACAGCCAACGCAGCCAGCACTTTTTTATGCACGCTCTCGTCGGTTTCGCCAAAGTATGTACGCCGCTCGGAGTGCCCGATAATCACATATTGACACAATTCTTTAACCATCTGCGGCGAAATTTCACCAGTGTATGCGCCGGAAGCTTCCCAGTGCATGTCCTGCGCGCCAACACCGATCCCGCTGCCCATTAGCATAGCCGAAACCGGCATCAGGCTGGTGAAGGGCGGGCAGAGGACACGTTCTACGCTTTCCACCTTTTGCAAACCCGGTAAAAGCTCTTCCACTAGCGACCGCGCTTGCTCGACCGTTTTGTTCATTTTCCAATTACCTGCAACCAGGGGCTTACGCATACATTTCCTCCAGAATAAAGTATGATTACATAAGATCTTTGCTTACAGGACAGATGGGCGCTATCAAAACCCAATATGCCAGTCCTTCAGCAGACCATCACAGCTTCAATGCTGCTCGCGCTGATAGAACCTGTATATTATACATTGAACAGCCTGGGGGGATGACACTGCCTCAAGATAACCTCGCAAGTCAAAGATTGACGGTCTGCTTGGAACGCGGTATATTTCTATTACCCAGGTCAATCGGATGATCGCGGTTCGGGAAACCAAATCGAGGAAAGTCCGCACTCCATAGAGCAGGGCGCCGGGTAATACCCGGGGTGAAGCAATTTGCCGGATCGGGCCACAGAAACATACCGCCAGCCCTTGGCTGGCAAGGGTGAAACGGTGGTGTAAGAGACCACCGGCGTTTGCAGCAATGCAGCGGCCAGGCAACCCCCGCCCGGAGCAAGGCCAAGCAGGGATAAAGGACTTCGGTCCGAGGAGTTGCTCGCTCCTTCATAATTCCGGGTAGGCTGCATGAGCTGTCTGGTAACAGCCAGCCTAGAGAGATGATCATCCGTCAGAACACCGTCCTGCGGGATACGGCTTTGGCGACAGAATGCGGCTTATAGATCGACCTGGGACACATCATTCCAATATTTTCATAGTAAATCAGGCGCTCGATTGCTCAGAGCGCCTGATTGCTTCTCCTCGAAATTTGGCAGTTTACTTAAACACCAAGATAAGCTGCTTTTACCTGCGGATTTTCAGCAATAACCTTCGCGCTGCCAGAAAGGACAATCCGACCTGTCTCGATTACATAAGCCCGATGGGAGATCGAGAGCGCCATCTGCGCATTCTGCTCGACCAGCAAGATGCTCGTCCCTTGTGAATTGATCTCCTTGATGATATTGAAGATCTCCTCGACCAGAATTGGGCTCAGCCCCATGGACGGTTCATCCATCATCAGCAAGTCAGGACGACTCATTAATCCACGACCGGTAGCCAGCATCTGCTGCTCACCGCCAGACAGCGTTCCGCCAAGCTGACCGATACGCTCTTTCAAACGCGGGAAGCTGGTGAAAACCCGGTCCATGGATTTTTGGATCTCATTAGGATCGGATCGGGTGAACGCTCCCATCATCAGGTTTTCACGTACCGATAACGGCGCGAATATCTTTCGCCCTTCCGGCACATGGCTGATTCCAAGGCGGACAATCTGTTGAGCCGGCATCATCGAAATATCCTGGTCCTTGTATTTGATCCAACCAGTTCGCGAGCGAAGTAAGCCCGAAATTGTCCGCAGTGTCGTCGATTTACCTGCGCCATTGGCGCCAATCAACGTGACGATCTCGCCTTCCTCGACGTTAAAGGAAACGCCCTGCAGCGCATGAATTGCTCCGTAATATACATTCAGGTTTTCAACTTCAAGCAGCATGGCCAGCTCCTTTACCCAGGTATGCCTCGATGACTTTCTGATTCTCCTGGATCTCCTTTGGGGTTCCGCGAGCGATTACCTGTCCAAAATCCATAACGGTGATGTTTTCACATATACCCATCACAACGCGCATCTGATGCTCGATCAACAGGATGGTTAAGTCGAAGCGATCGCGGATGAAGTGGATCAGGTTCATGAGTTCCTGGATTTCCTTGGGATTCATCCCGGCAGCGGGTTCATCCAGCAGCAGTAACCGCGGATTACAAGCCAGCGCGCGGGCAATTTCTACACGACGCTGCTCACCATAAGGCAGGTTTTTCGCTTGCTCGTTTCGAATCCCCTCCAGTCCAAAAATACCCAGGAATTCGATTGCCAAATCCGTCATCTCTGATTCTTTTTGCTCGAATTTATTATTACGAAACAGGCTGTCAGCCAGACTGTACCCAGCATGCGGATGGTAGGCAATGCGGACATTATCGAGCACTGACAGGTTTGGGAACAGACGAATATTTTGGAATGTACGAGCGATACCCATTTGAGTAATTTCAAAGGGTTCCAAACCCACCACATTCGTGCCTTGGAAAAACACGTCCCCGTCGGTCGGAATGTAGATACCGGTGATCATATTGAAGACCGTGGTTTTTCCTGCGCCGTTTGGCCCAATCAAGCCAACCAAATCACCTTGTGTCAGCTTGAGAGTAAAGTCTCTTACAGCGCCAAGCCCGCCAAAATATTTGGTCAGGCCATTGATTTGTAAAATCGTATCGGAGGTATTCATCAGTGTCATTTTTACACCTCCTATACATTTCCTGCTACAGGTGCGACCGGTTCGGCAGGCTTCTTCTCAGGCAGCTTGATGAGCTTCGGTTTGAGGAATCCCCATTCAACGGTGCCGAGCAACCCTTGCGGACGTATCAACATCATTAGCAGCAGCGTGATCGGATATAACACGAACCGCCAGGTCGGCGCATCCGTGCCCATCTGGCTAAGGGCGACGCGGAGTAAACCTTCCAGGAAGAAAATCCAGCCAAAAGCGGCAGTAATAGTCCCTGTCATGCTGCCAAGCCCGCCAAACACCACAATGATCATTGGATTGAAACTGATCAGGAATGTGAATGTTCCAGGACTCAAGAAGCCGATAAAGTGGGCATAGATTGCGCCACCAAATCCCGCGAAAAGACTGCCGACCACGAATGCCATTAATTTAGTATTCGCAATGTCCACTCCCATCGCTTTTGCTGCAATCTCATCCTCGCGCACAGCCATGATCGTTCGACCCGTGCTCGAGTTGAGTAGATTCCTCATTATGATAATCACTAACAACAAAAAGAAGAACGCCCAGAACCAGGTCGTTAATTTTGGTATTCCGATCATGCCACGCCCTCCTTTCATTTCAGGGAATGGCAAAATCGTATCGGAGTTCGTCATCAACACATTAACAACGATGGTAAAACCAAGTGTAGCGATACCAAAATAGTCTGATCCAAGGGTCAGGACGGGCAGCCCGAACAAATAACTGATCTCCGCGGCAAAAATACCAGCAAATATCACCGCCAGGAAAAAGACAACTTGCATTGCAATGGGTGAGTTTAAAGGACCCGGGTTTGTACTTGTACCTAAAGCCGGCGCAAGGACATGATTGATTTGGCCTCCAATAAACACAGCGAGAGCGGCAGCCGCAAGTGTACCAACCATATACAGCGTGAACGCGGAGAGGACTGGTATCCCGCGCACCTTCTTAACCAACCGGCTAATGCCAAGGATGACAAATCCGCCAAGGATAGTCCCGATGCCAACAACCAGCAAACCGCGCGCATCGCCATTCACCCAACGGTAAGTGATATCGGCGGAACAATAAGCGCCTATACCGTAGAAACCCCATTGCCCAAGGCTGAATTGACCATTAAATCCATAGATTAGATTCAATCCAAGGGCAACCATCGTCATCGCAGCCGCCTGGAAAAGCAGACCGCTGTCGAAATTGTTCAACACGGAAAAATTACCAAAGGGGGTTAATGCCAGTTGGATGATTCCAAAAGCTACGATGACCCCGGCAATTTTTATCCACTTATTCGGTCTGGCAAGAACCCATAACAAACCATAGAGGTACGCCAGGATAGCAACAATTTTTACAATCGAGAGCAAGAGAAATCCTAGTTCCATGGGGTTTCTCTCCTATGCTTTTTCTTTTTCAGGTTCGCCGAAGATACCGGTTGGCCGGATCAACAGAACGACGATTAATATGGTAAATGCGACTGCATCGCGCATTGGCGTGGATATGTATGCCATGGTCATTGCTTCCGCCTGCCCCATGATCAAGGCGCCAACCAGTGCTCCCGGGATACTGCCAATGCCGCCTAGCACCGCCGCGATAAATGCTTTTAAACCAGGCAAAATACCAAGCTGTGACCAAATCGAGCTGTATGCAATGGCATAGAGCACACCTCCCAATCCGGCAAAAGCTGCCCCGATTGCAAAAGTGAATGAAATCACCGAATCAACGTCAATGCCCATCAGACGGGCAGTCGGCTTGTCGAATGAAGCCGCGCGCATCGCTACCCCAATTTTTGTTCTTCGAACAAGAAATTGGAGGAACAACTGAACCAGGAGCGAGGCTAAAATAATGATTACAAGAATATTAGAGAAGGTTACGCTTCCTTCAGGCGGCGCTTGACCTTCTTGAATCAGATGGACTCCACCTTTGATGTACCAGGCCACCACGTTAAAAGGTCTTTCGTAAGGAATGAAGCGAGGTGAAAAAACAAAATTTAACGCCCCAAAATATTCCAGGAAAAATGAAACACCAATGGCTGTAATCAATGCAGCAATGCGAGGCGCCTCGCGCAGGGGTTTATAGGCAACCCGTTCGATGGTTACAGCCAACATTGTGCATATAATCATCGAAATGATGATCACGGTGATCGACCCGATTACAACAGATAAACCTGATGAAATCCCTGGGAACACCTTTGTAGGCCACATATGGAGGCCGAATTTTGCCACCGAAAAATAACTAGCAAACGCGCCAACCATAAATACATCACCGTGGGCAAAGTTGATCAGCTTGACAATACCATACACCATGGTATAGCCCAGGGCGATCATGGCATAGACAAATCCCAATTGCAGGCCGGTAATTAAAAACTGGCTGAATAGACTAGGATCTTTCCAGGCGTTCGTCGCCAGAACATACACGACGAGAAGGCCTAGAAGGATAAAGAACCCTTGTCCAATCCATGCTAAGGGAGCCCTTTGTTTCTTCTTTGGTGCAGAAATGGCTATTTGTTGCGATTCGCTGGAGTTGGTCATTGGCCCAACACCTCCTCAACATCTAGGTGGATAACTGTACTGCGCATAATACTTGCTTGGCACTGCATTATCGATAAAATAATGACCGAAATCTGCCGGGAGATTTATGTGCAGACAATCGCACTTTGAATTGTTAAATTTTTCCTACTTTTTCTATGATATGCATAACTCTTGAGTGCAATCATGTTCATGGAAATGGAGGGCAACAAGAATTTCGTTGCCCTCCTTGTCTGATCAAACTAACTGCCAAACACCGAGGTTTACGGCGAAACGATCGTTTGGAATTTGACGCCCTCTTTCGTGACGGCCAAAATGGTTGCGTTCTTGATCGGGTTGTGCTGAGCGTCATATGTAATCGTGCCGGAAACGCCATTGAAAGTAATTGCTTCCATAGCCGCCACAACTGCGTCAGTATCGGTGGTTGTGCCAGCATCATTTATCGCCTGGAGCAGCAGGTTGGTCGCATCATAGGCAAGAGCTGCCAGAGCATCTGGAACAGCGCCGTTGTATTTCTCGCCAAAAGCCTTGCGGAAATTCACCACCTCAGGGCGAGGATCATCGGGTGAGTAGTGATTGGTAAAGTAACCGCCGGCCGCTGCGCTCAAATCCAGGTCAGAAGAATCCCAGCCATCGCCGCCCATGAAGGGGGTAGTGATGCCTTTTTCCTTGGCCTGTTTGGTAGCCAGGTTGACAATGTTGTAGTAATCGGGCAGATAGACAACATCTGGTTTGGTGTCCGCTACTTTGGCGAGGATAGCTGAGAAGTCAGTGTCTGTAGCGGTATAGCTTTCAACGCCAACTACAGTGCCACCTGCTGCTTCGAAGTTCTTGATGAACTCCTCTGCCAGACCCTTTACATAGTCATTGGCTTGATCCAGCATTACAAACGCTGTCTTGGCGCCCAGCTCATCCATGGCAAATTTTGCGCCCACCTTCCCCTGGAAGGGATCGATGAAGCAAGCCCGGAATATATATTTCTTAGTCGCGCCATTTGCGTCGACCGTTACAGCCGTTCCGGTCGAGGTTGGGCTGATCTCGATAACGCCTTTGGCATTGGCGATTTCAGAAATCGGGATAGAAGCCTTTGAGCAGACTTCACCAACGATGAACTTAACGCCGTCCTGATCAATGACCTTATTGGCAGCGTTCACCGCCGGATCAGGGGTGCATTGGCTGTCCTCTACAATCGGAACAATTTTTGCGCCAGCCACACCGCCTTTTGCGTTCCATTCCTCAATGGCCATCAGCGCGCCATCACGGGTCATGACTCCAAAGGTCGGCACTGGGCCAGAAAGAGGTGCAAGAACAGCAATTTTTACTTCCTTGGCGCCACCGCCTCCACCACCGCCACAAGCCGCAAGCAGTAGAGCAGCAAGGATAAATATAGACAGAATCTTCATCGAGCGCATTTTTCTCCTCCAAAATACTTGATAGGGTTTGGATGTATTCAATTGGTGCATCCCCCATTTTCACCATCAAGCCGACAACTTTAAATGCCGGTTTCGACCCAGATTGCCCTTATTAATAACCTATACCTACACAACCTCCTTTCTACAAGGTCCTTGAAAATTCGATATTATTAATTCAAGCTATGTATGGGAAAAAGGGAATGGTAAGAAAATAAAGCTGTATGATATGATATAGACGGATTTATAAATTGTCAAGTCTTAATCGCATCTTTTTTTAAGAACATTTGCTCTTGACATTTACTCTAAGCAATTATATTATTTTAAACTAACCCGCAGGTATTTCACGCCATCGTTTCCCGATAAAATTTTGGAGAAAATAAATATGTTGAGAAAATTCA
>JAXDCA010000022.1:0-3288 GCA_034678305.1 Bellilinea sp. | reverse complement strand
ATGGCGCGTTCATCCCTCTCGCTGCGCTCGGGGACAGGAAACTGGAACGCACCCTACAACTTCTCCAGGCTCAGCGAACACAAGTCTTGACATTTGCAGGTCATTTAGGCATAATATGACTAACTTTCATCTCAATCGGCTGTGACGGAGGAAAGTAAGCCGGCGGAATACGCCAGGGAGGCAGGGGCAAAGATTGAAACCCCCGCTCGCAGGAAACCGGCCGAAGTTCCCTCCTGAGCCGCTCAGGGGAACCCGCGGAAATACCGCAAAAGTAGTCTGAGCCGCGCTGCCAGCGTTACAGGGCAGCCCAATCGCCGGATCGACTGGCCGTTGGAGCGAGCGGGCTGCATTCAAGCAGCCAATCAGGGTGGTACCGCGGGAATTCTCCCGTCCCTTATCTGGGACGGGATTTCTTTTTACGGAGGCCGTATGAACGATCAAACAAGCATTATGAAAGAACTGGAGGAGATCCAGCAGGCCGGACTGGCGGCGCTTGACGCTGTTCAAAATGAAAACGAACTGCAAGCCTGGCGCATCGCGCACCTGGGGCGCAGCGCGCCGGTTATGCAAATCTTTTCCCGGTTGGGAAACGTGCCAAAGGATTTGCGCCCGCTGGTTGGCCAGCAGGCCAATCAGGTCAAACTCGCGCTGGAAGCTGCCCAAGAAACCTGCAGCGCGCAGATACATTCCAGAGAGCTGGAACGGAAGCTGCAAACTGAGCGCCTGGATGTGACCTTGCCAGGCCGCCAGCCTGCGCTTGGGCGTATGCACCCTTCTACCCAGATATTGAACGAAATCTGCGCTATCTTCCAGGAGATGGGCTTCCAGATCTACCGCTCGCCGGAGGTTGAAACGGACGAGATGAACTTCGAGCTGCTCAATATCCCGGCGCACCACCCTGCCCGCGACATGTGGGATACCTTCTACACGTCCTCTCCGGGCGTGATCCTGCGCACGCACACCTCGCCCGGGCAAATCCGCGCGATGCGCGAGATGCGCCCCCATCCAATCCGCGTCAGCCTGCCGGGCATGGTCTACCGCTATGAACAAACCGACGCCAGCCATGAGGCGCAATTCAACCAGGTCGAGTTGCTCGCGGTAGGGCGTAACATCACCTTTGGCGACCTTAAAGGCACCATCGCAGGTTTCGCCCGGCGCATGTTCGGCGACCAGGTGCGCGTCCGCATGCGGCCGTCCTACTTCCCTTTCACCGAGCCGAGCGGAGAAATCGATATGGAGTGTTTCCTTTGCGCCGGCAAGGGCTGCAATGTCTGCAAGGATAGCGGCTGGCTCGAAATCGCTGGCTGCGGGATGGTTCATCCGCTTGTGTTGAAGAACGGCGGCTATGATCCGGCAGTGTTCTCCGGTTTCGCAGCTGGCCTGGGACCTGAACGGATTGCCATGCTCAAATACCACATCGAAGATATCCGCTATTTCTGGGGTAACGACATTCGTTTCCTGGAGCAATTCTAGAGTGTACGGGATCAAAAAAGGACGAATTATGGACATTCCTCTTTCCTGGCTGAAAGATTACGTTGACATCGATCTCCCCCTGCTCGACCTGGCCAAGCAATTGACTATGGCCGGACTGGAAGTGGAGGCGATCCGCCTGGTTGGGCTGCCAAATCCATACCAGGACAGCGCTGACATGCGCCATGAAATTACCGTCAGCGGGCTCTCCTGGCAGCCCGAGAAAATCGTCGTCGCGCAAATCGACGAGGTCATGCCGCATCCAAACGCGGACCGGCTGGTGCTGTGCCGTTTGAACGATGGCAGCGGCGAGATCATTGTGCTGACCGGCGCGCCTAATCTATTCGAATACAAGGGCGCTGGCCCTTTGCCGAAACCGATCAAAGTGGCTTACGCGCGCGAAGGCGCCACCATCTACGATGGGCATCAACCTGGCTATGTGCTGACCACGCTCAAGCGTACCAAAATCCGCGGGGTGGAATCCTTCTCGATGGTCTGCTCCGAAAAGGAGCTTGGCATCTCCGACGAACACGAAGGTATTATGGTGTTGGATGACGACGCGCCAACCGGCAAACCCCTGGTCGATTATATGGGTGACGCGGTGCTGGAGATAGCCATCCTGCCCAACATGGCGCGCAACGCCAATGTGGTGGGGGTAGCCCGCGAGTTGGCTGCCGTTACGAACAAACCGCTGCGTAAGCCGCAGCCACGCATGCCGCGTAGCGCACCCGCCATTTCCGGGCGCGCCTTCCTGGAGATCACCGACGCGAAACTCAATCCACGCTTCGTGCTTGGTTTGGTCGAGGGCGTCACCCCGCAGCCGAGTCCCTACTGGGTGCAGCGGAGGCTGCGCCTGACAGGTATGCGCCCGATTAATTCGATCGTGGATGCGACCAACTACGCCATGCTCGAGTACGGCGAGCCGCTGCACGCTTTCGACTACGACGTGCTGGTCAATCGCGCCGGCGGTAAAGCACCGACCATCAGCACCCGAGCTGCCCGCCCTGGCGAAACGTTGACCACGCTGGATAACGTCGAGCGCCAGTTGGATGATTTCACGGTTCTGGTTTGCGACACCGCCGGGCCGCTCTCGCTGGCAGGCGTGATGGGCGGGCTGGAGAGTGAAGTCACCGAAAATACGCGTAACGTGCTGCTGGAGGGCGCCAGTTGGAACATCATTAATACCCGCCGCACGTTGATGGCTCAGCGCCTTGCTTCAGAAGCTGGCTACCGCTTCTCGCGCGGCGTTCATCCCGCGGTTGCTGAAGAAGGCGTGCAACTCTGCCTGGACTACATCGCCGCCTGGAGCGGCGGGCAAATCGCCGCCGGATTGGTCGATGCCTACCCCCTGCCTGCGGTCGATCCGGAAGTCAGCATCAGCGAGCAGGAGGTGCAACGCTTGCTCGGCATTCATCTTCCGGCAAATGAAATTGCTGATCTGCTAAGCAGGCTCGAGTTCGCATGCCGGGTGGAAGGACAAACAGTGCTTGCCAAAACGCCCCCTCACCGCCTGGATGTAGGCGAGGGAGTGACTGGCCCAGCAGACCTGGCGGAAGAGATCGCGCGCATGTACGGTTACGATCGCATCCCGGTTTCATATCTGGACGATTCGCTGCCGCTTCCGCGCACTGACCTCGCGCTAGAGTTGGAAAACCAGCTGCGCAGCGCGCTTGTACGGATTGGATTGCAAGAAGTGGTCAGCTACCGCTATACTTCGCCCGAAAAAGAGGCGCGCATTCTGGCTGCCGGCGGTCAACCCAATCAGGCCGAGTATCTTCGCCTGCTCAACCCGCTTAATCCGGAGCGGACGGTCTTGCG
>JAXDCA010000021.1:0-40320 GCA_034678305.1 Bellilinea sp. | reverse complement strand
TGTGGCGAGGGTGGGGGTTGAACCCACGACCAAGGGCTTATGAGTCCCCTGCTCTACCACTGAGCTACCTCGCCGTAGAGCGTGCAAAGTTTACTACGATCCAAATAAAATGTCAAACAAATCACCCGGTTATCCGCTGAACGCCAGCCCGCGCTCTTTCATAGACACGTATTTGCCCTGGCCGATCACCAGGTGATCCAGCAAGTCGATGTCCAGGAGCTTTCCCGCCTGGATCACGCCGCGCGTTAACGCCACGTCCTCCGGGCTGGGCGCCGGGTCGCCGCTGGGGTGGTTGTGCACCAGCGCAATCGAAGCCGCGTTGCGCTGAATTGCCGGCCGAAAAAGCTCGGCTATGCGCACTGTCGAGGCGTTCAGCGAGCCTTTATACAACCTTTCGATGCTGATCACCCGGTTGCGGGTATCCAGCAGAATCACCCACAGATGTTCCTGCTCGAATCCCTCCATCTCATAGGAGACTAGCGCCGCCACGTCAGACGGATGATGAACAGCCGGCCGCTCGTCCGGCGATTCGAGCGTCATGCGCCTCCCCATCTCGATGGCAGCCTTGATCTGCGCCGCCTTGGCCTTGCCCATTCCGTGCTGCTGGCAAACATCTAAAAACGACGCACGGTGCAGCCCACTCAAACCGCCAAACGTGTTGAGGAGCCGCTGCCCTACCTGTACGGCGTTCTCGCCGCGCACGCCCACCCTCAGCAGAATGGCGAGTAATTCCGCATTGCTCAACGCCTCCGGTCCGACCTTCGCCAGCCGTTCACGCGGTCTATCGTTTGTATCCAGATCCCTGATACGGTAAGTTAATGATGACTCTTCCTTCACAGCAATTCCCCGAAGAATAGATATGCCTAAATATAGCCCGTCTGCTGGCATCAGGCAAGTAAATATCCCGCTGAATTATCTCCCATGTTTATCCATGCTATAATGAGCAGGTTGGAGCCATTGATGAATCTTGATTCAGTGTCGCTTGGCAATATAGTGATGGTCGCGGTCGGTTTCGCCGCCGCCTTCCTCGCAGCTCTCTGGCTGGCTGTGATCATCTGGACCTTCAAGGACATCCGCAGCCGCGCGCGTGATCCGCTGGTACGCATCCTGGCTACACTGGTCGTAGCGGTTTTGTTCCTGCCCGGCATATTGATCTATCTCATCCTGCGCCCCGCGCGCACTCTGGAAGATGAATACCAGCGCAGCCTGGAAGAGGAAGCATTGCTGCAGAATATCGAGGACATCCCGCTCTGCCCGGGCTGCAACCGGCGCATTCAACCCAACTGGATCATCTGCCCGAGCTGCCATACGCGACTGCGCAAAATCTGTCACCACTGCGGCAAGCTGATGGAACTGCCGTGGAACCTGTGCCCCTACTGCGCTGCCCCCACTCCCGGCACGCGGCGGGACAAGATCACGCTGGATGAAGCGCTGCAAACACTGCCCAGAGAAACGACAAACCATGAAAGCGAGTCGACCTGGCGCCCCATACCAGGCGCGCCAATAGGAGACGAATCCGACCTTCCAACCGCCTCCAACAATGAGGGGTAACCCTGAAATAATTATTAATTCCGCATGCCAGGGCATGCTCAAGGTATAATTTATCAATGCGAAATTACACCCCTATCGAACCTATTGATTATCTATTAATCGGCAATGTCACTCAGGATGTCATCCCGCAAGGATTCTCTCTGGGCGGCACGGCTTCGTATTCATCGTTGACAGCCCGTGCGATGGGCCTGCGGGTGGGCGTGGTTACCGCCTGCCATCCAGGCCTGCAGCTGCCCGAACTCGACGGCATCTCAATGGTCAGGTACCCCTCCGAATACTCGACGACCTTCGCCAATATCCAAACAGATCACGGCCGGGTGCAATACCTGTATCATCGCGCCGCCAATCTGGACATCTCGATGATCCCTGATACCTGGCGGAATGCACGCATCGTCCACCTTGGACCCATCGCGCAGGAGGTCGATGTCAAGCTAGCCCGCGCCTTCCCCGAATCTTTCGTTGGCGTCACGCCGCAAGGTTGGATGCGAACCTGGGATGAGCACGGCAGAGTCGGCTACACCGACTGGTTGGAAGCTCGTTATGTGCTCGAATCCGCCAACGCTGCAGTGATCAGCGTGGAGGACGTGCGCGGCGATGAATCGATCGTCGAGGAGATGGTTAGTGCCATCCGCGTGCTGGTGGTCACCGAAGGCGTGACCGGCGCCCGGTTATACTGGAACGGTGATATGCGTTACTTCAGCGCGCCCGCGCAGGAGGAAATCGATCCAACCGGCGCAGGCGATATTTTCGCTGCGGTCTTCTTCACCCGCCTGGAATACTCTCGGGATCCGTGGGAGGCTGCGCGCATCGCCACTCAACTGGCTGCCACGTCTGTGACACGCAAAGGTTTAGCCAGCGTACCGACCGAAGAAGAAGTCAAAGCGAATCTGATCGAGATCCTTGAAGGTTAATCCATCGAATGACCAGGGTGTACACATTCGTCAATCAGAAAGGCGGGGTGGGCAAAACCACCAGCGCCATTTCGCTTAGCGCTTACCTGGCTTCCTTCGGACAGCGAGTTTTGCTTATCGACCTCGATCCACAGGCAAATGCCACCTCTTCGCTCGGCATCGATAAACGCCTGGTTAAAAACGGTACCTACCAAGGACTGATCAGCGGGCAGCCCGTCGCTCCGCATATCCTGCATAATCCGCGCTTCAAGATATCCATCCTGCCATCTTCGCCTGATCTGGCCGGCGCTGAAATCGAGTTGATCGAGCTCGACAAGCGTGAGAGCCGATTAAAAGATATGCTCGCGCCTGTGCTCGAACGCTACGATTACGTCCTGGTCGATTGCCCGCCTTCTCTAAGTTTACTGACCGTCAACGGATTGGTCGCGGCGCGGAACGGGGTAATCATACCGGTGCAATGCGAATATCTGGCGTTGGAAGGGTTGGGGCAATTGACCAACACACTGAACCGCGTGCGCAGCGCTCTGTTCCCCGATCTGCGCATCCGCGGGGTAATTCTAACCATGTATGATGCGCGCACCCGTCTGGCGCAGGATGTCGTTGTCGAAGTGCGCAAGTATTTTCCCGATAAAGTCTTCCATTCGATCATTCCGCGCAGTATTCGCCTGGCTGAGGCGCCTTCCTATGGAATGCCAATTTTGTTTCATTCTCCCGAATCGGCCGCTGCGCAGGCGTATTCAGCGCTGGCGAGAGAAATATTGGTAGGAGACGGTATCCAAATCCCTGAATTAGAAAAAGAATAAAGGCAGGTTAACCATGGCTAGAAAAAGCGGCTTGGGCAAAGGATTGGACGCGCTGATCCCTGGCGGGCAATCCATGGAACCAGAGGGTGGAACCTTGCAGGTACCGGTCAATGAAATCAAACCGAATCCACGCCAACCCCGCGTCAACTTGCAGGACGAAAATCTGATCGAATTAGCCTCTTCCATCCGCGAGCATGGTATTCTGCAGCCGTTAATCGTCACCCAGGACCCTCAAACATTGCAATATACGTTGATTGCAGGTGAACGCCGTTTGCGAGCCGCCCAAATGGCAGGGTTAACGACCGTGCCAGTGATTCTGCGTAACGCCTCCGAACAGCAGCGGTTGGAATTGGCCTTAATTGAGAATCTTCAACGTTCCGATCTTTCGCCGCTGGAAACAGCTGAAGCTTACCGGCAACTGGCAGAAGAATTCGGCCTTTCCCATGAAGAAATATCCGACCAGGTCCATAAAAGCCGGGTTGCGGTGACCAACACCCTGCGCCTGCTTAAACTACCGGATGATGTGCGTGAAGCGCTGGCGCAAGAGAAGATAAGCGAAGGGCACGCCCGCGCGCTGCTTGCCCTGACAACCCCCCAGGCGCAGAAGGCCGTCCTACAGATCATTCTCACGCGCAGTATGAGCGTTCGCCAGACAGAGGAGCTGGTACGCATGTACGCCGGTGAAAGACCTCAACGCCCGCCAAAACCCGAAGCTCCGGCTGAAATTCGCGAGATCGAATCCCGGTTGAGAGATTTCTTCGGCACGCGCGTCACACTCAAGCACGGCAAAAAAGGTGGGTCGTTGATCATCCACTATTATTCAGATGAAGAACTGAATTCATTAATATCCCAAATCATCAAGGAGTAATCGAATCCATGCTGGTTCTCATCAATGCCAACATCTACACCATGTGGGAGGAACATCCGCGGGTCGAGGCTTTAGCAATCGAACAGAATCGTATCGTCGCAGCAGGGATGAAAGATGAAATACTAAACCTCGCCACCGCCAGAGATACCATCCGCGACATGGCAAACTGCACCATCTGGCCTGGACTGACCGACTCACACATCCACTTCCAAAATTATGCGCTAGGCTTAGACAGGGTCGATTGCGAAACGAGCAGCCGTGGAGAATGCCTCGACCGGGTGAAAAAGGCTGCACAAAAAATCCCCGCTGGAGATTGGATTCGCGGTCACGGCTGGAACCAGAACAACTGGCCAGAAGGTTTTGGCAATGCAGACTTGCTGGATCAGGCCGCGCCACAAAATCCAGTCTATTTGACAGCGAAATCTTTGCACGCGTCCTGGGCGAATTCCGCGGCTTTGCGTCTGGCCGGCATTACCCGCCAGACGCCCGACCCACAGGACGGTGAAATCCAGCGGGGAGCAGATGGAAATCCGACTGGCATCCTGTTTGAATCTGCCATGGGGCTGGTTGAAAAGGCAATTCCTGACCCGGCAATCGCTGAAATCATGCGCGCAATGGAAACTGCTCAAAAGACTCTCTGGTCGCTGGGCATCACTGGGATTCATGATTATGATCAACGCGGTTGTTTTATGGCATTGCAGGAAATGGAACAGGCAGGCGGGCTGGGATTGCGAGTCGTCAAAGGCATCCCCCATGAGGATTTCGATCACGCCGTCGCTTTAGGCCTAAGGACCGGTTTCGGCAGCGATTTTCTGCGCATTGGCTCATTGAAAATGTTTGCTGACGGCGCGCTTGGGCCGAACACTGCCGCCATGTTCCAGCCTTACGAGGGTAAAAGCACCACCGGCATGCTCTTCCTGGATGCTGAACAAATCCTTGAAATCGGCCAAAAAGCCAGCGAAACAGGCATAAGTCTTGCAATCCATGCTATCGGGGACCGCGCCAATTATGAGGTCCTCAAGGCTTACGACCAAATGCGCAGATTTGAAAAGGATCATCACAAACCTCATCTACGGCACCGTATCGAGCACGTACAGATCATCCACCCCGATCATCTCGAACGGCTGGCAGCGTTGGGTATTATCGCCTCAGTACAACCCATCCATGCTACATCGGATTATCAGATGGTTGACCGGTTTTGGGGCAGCCGTTCCCGCACTGCTTATGCTTTTCGTGATCTGCTGGCTGCAAATACCCGCGTGACCTTTGGATCGGATGCGCCGGTCGAATCTCCAAATCCTTTTTGGGGATTGCACGCTGCTGTCACCCGCCAGCGGCAGGATGGTTCGCCCGCGCCAGAGGGTTGGCACCCGAATCAACGCATCACGCTGCAGCAGGCGCTGGCAGGCTTCACGACTGGTCCAGCTTACGCGGCCGGCGTAGAAACTAGACTCGGACGCCTTGCCCCCGGCTATCTGGCAGACCTGATCGTACTCGAGCAGGATCCCTTCGAGTTAGCGCCGCAGCAAATATTCACCGTGCAACCCACCGCAACGATGGTTGCCGGACGCTTTGTTTGGAAACAATAATCGCCTTAACCTCATGACTGAGCCGCTGCCTGTACTCGCGCCTGAAATCCTTGTCCCTCGCCTGGGAGAACAGCTGGTTAACCAGGGGTTGATCACCAACGAACAATTGATGGCGGCTTTGTATGAACAGTCTGTGCTCAAGAAGACCCAAACGAATGTCCCGCTGCTGGGAGAAATGCTGGTACAGCTCGGCTACATCACCCGCGAAAAACTTGACAGCGCCATAACGGAGTATGTGCTGCAACTGCGCTCTGCATTGATCGAATCCAATCAACAGTTGGAGCAACGGGTAAAACGGCGTACAGCAGAGCTGGAAAAAGCGATGCAAAAGCTGGCTGAATTGAACCAGTTGAAAGCAAATTTCATCGCCAACATATCGCACGAGTTGCGTACGCCGCTAACTCACATTAAGGGCTACCAGGAATTGTTACTATCCGGTGAATTGGGATCAGTGAGTGCTGACCAAAGCAGGGCGCTGCACACCATTCAGCGCGCCACGCAGCGGCTTGAGCGTTTGATTGAAGATTTGATTCTTTATGCGACCTCCGAACGCACCCACATGCCCATCAATCCCGCTCTTATTGATCTTACAGATCTTTGCCGTGAGGTGATTGAACATACAAGCCATAAGGCAGCTGATCAAAAGCTGGATTTAACATTGAACTGCCCCGAATCGCCGGTAATCGTCCACGCTGACCGAGAAAAATTAACCTGGGTGCTGTTTCAACTGGTGGATAATGCCATCAAGTTCACTCCCTCTGGCGGCTCTATTCAATTAGGACTCATCAAGGATAATGATTATGTTCAGGTCGAGGTGATCGATAGCGGCATTGGCATCTCAAAAAATCGCCTCGGCGAGGTCTTTGAGCCTTTCCATCAGTTGGATGGAAGTTCGACCCGCAAGTATAGCGGAACGGGTTTGGGGTTATCTCTAGTTAAAAAAATTCTCGATGCCCACGATTCTGTCATACTGGTACAATCAGAGTTGGGCAATGGTAGTCATTTTTCATTTATACTACCCCTCGTTTTCCAAAGCGAGGATTTGGGCGGAACTTTATGACAGAAACCAAGCGGGTATTCCCACCAATCACTCTGGAAACCATCTACGAAATCGATAAAATCTTGTGGCAGGAAAAACCATGGCGAACAGTCCTGGATGATCTTGTCAAGTTTATTCGTCCCTATTTTATTTTCGATAACCTGGTGCTTTATCTCATCGATCCTATGTCGATGAACCTGGAAGTAGCTTTCGCGCGTGCAACCGGGCGGGGAAAATCTGCGGAAGCAGACGTGGCCTGGGGAGAAGTGCTTGGCAACAAGCTGGTCGAAACCCGGCAAACCATCCTCCAAGAACCCCAGATTTCGCAGGAAACTGACCGCTTGCGCCAACCGCATACTCTTGGCATTCCGTTAGCCTCCTCCGGATACGTCATCGGCGCAATCATTTTCATCCGCTTTGGCGGACCTCCCTTCACAACCGATCAAATTCACCTTGCGGAATATCTCTCCAACCAGATTGCGCTAGTCATCGCACGTTCAAATTTAAGAAAAGAAAACGAAAGGCTGGAATTTCAATACCGTGTTTTCCAGGTTCAAGAAGATTTTATCGCCACGCTCTCACACGAATTGCGCAGCCCGCTGGGATTTATCAAAGGCTACACGACCACTTTATTGCGCGAAGATACCAATTGGGACGAAAAAACTCAGCACGAATTCCTCTCCATCATCGATCAGGAAACAGACCGGCTGCAAGATTTGATCGCGAATATGCTCGATTCAGCCAAGCTGCAGTCTGGACAGATCGTTATGAATTTCCAAACCGTCCGCCTGGATGCTTTGATGAACGATATTCTTGTGCGCGCCCGGTCACATTATCCTAAAATGGAAATCCTGACCAACATCCCTTCGCCAATTAAAACCATTAAAGCCGATCCCAGGCGCATTGCCCAAATATTTGAGAATTTAATTGGCAACTCAGCAAAATATGCCCCCGGAGCACCCCTTGAAATCAATATAGAAGAGGTTGATAAAGGCGTCACGATCGACTTTCACGACCATGGCCCGGGAATACCCGAGAAGTACCAATCGAAGATTTTCGACCGTTTCTTTCGCATTCCGGATTACAAACCGGCTGGGCAAGGATCTGGATTGGGTTTGTTTATCTGTAAACAAATCGTCCAGGCACATAGCGGTAAAATCAGTATCTCCTCCAGCTCTGAAAATGGGACTACCTTTCACGTCTATTTGCCAGATATCCCTTAGCTGTCAAAATACATCCGTTTGGAGGAATCTAGGATGGGAACAAAGATTTTAGTTGTTGATGATGAACAGTTATACCGTCATCTGTTAAAAGTAAACTTGGAATCAGAAGGGTATGAAGTGAATTCTGCCAGAGATGGCGAGGAGGCGCTGGAAATCATGAGCAGCCGCCTGCCCGAGCTGGTTATCCTGGATGTTGCCATGCCCCGCCTGGATGGATTCACAACCTGCGAACGCATCCGCCAATTTTCGGATGTGCCGATCATTATGCTGACGGCCCGCGGCGAAGAGCAAGACCGGGTGAAGGGATTGAATGTCGGCGCAGATGACTATGTTCTGAAGCCCTTCTCGGCCACCGAGCTGGTCGCCAGGGTACGCGCGGTGCTGCGGCGTTCAAAATCCGCCCAGGTTGGAATTCACAAACGCTACTTCAGGCATAAGAATTTACGCATTGATTTCGCTAAAGCTGAGGTTTGGAAAGAAGACAAGCCTGTATACCTCTCAGCGACCGAGTACCGTTTGTTAATTCAATTCGCACAGCATGCTGGCCGCATACTTACTGCTGAAGAATTACTCACAGCTGTCTGGGGAGAATCTTACCGCGAAGATAAAGAAATCTTGTGGGTAAGCATTGCCCGTCTGCGTCAAAAACTCGAAGATGATCCCCATACACCGCGTCATATCATTACCCGTTCTGGACTTGGATATTTAATGCCAGCGCCCGAAAGCGAGGATGACAACAATGGCTGATATATTGCGCCCAAATTTTGAAGAAAAAGGGAAATTGTTTACAGAAGTAATCACAAAGATATGCATCGAGGTTATCATTCAAACCACTGGATTCCGCATCTACGGGAAGGTTCATGTTCGGCCAGGCGAGCGGCTAAAAGACGAGCTTGACCGCAACGAGCCGACTCTGGCGGTTACTGATGCCATCATATACGATGCCGAGGGTAAATCACAGATAATTAAATCCAATTTTGTCGCAGTTCAAAAACCACACATCATTTGGATTCTGCCAGATAGTGAACCTAAGCCCGAAAATCAAGGTGCCAAATGACGACTCCAGCCGCTCAATCCTACCGTCCCGAAGATGTCAGTAAACTAAAATCGTATCTCCTCACGCTCATCGCCAGAGAATTGGAATCAGACCAACGCCTTGGACAGGATCGCCAGGAGGTTGTAAAAACCCTTTTGGGGCAGGCTATGGCAAACATGAAAGTAACCTTGCCAGAGACGCTGCGCGATCAACTAACTCGCGAAGTTATGGACGACCTGCTCGGCTTTGGTCCCTTGCAGCCGCTGTTGGACGACCCTGAGATCACAGAGGTAATGGTTAATGGCTGTAAAAACGTCTATATCGAGCGCAAAGGCAGATTGATCAAAACGAATATAACTTTTCCTAATGATGACGCCGTTTTACGCATCATCGATAAGATCATTATGCCCCTCGGCCGGCGCATCGAAGCCGACAGCCCCACAGTGGATGCCCGTTTGCCGGATGGATCGCGTGTAAACGCGGTTATCCAACCGGTTTCCATTGATGGTCCCTCGATCACCATTCGTAAATTTCAGAAAGATAAATTGAGTATCGATCAATTGATTGAATTGGATTCGATTACAAAAAACATGGCTGATTTTATGAAAGCTTGCGTTGTTTCCCGCTTGAACATTATCATCTCAGGCGGCACCGGATCAGGTAAAACAACCCTGCTCAACGTCTTATCTGCCTATATACCTCGAGAAGAGCGCATCGTTACCATCGAGGACGCTGCTGAATTAATGCTGCAACAGGAGCATGTCGTCAGGATGGAAACGAAGACTCCCAACACAGAAGGGAAAGGCGCTGTCACCATCCGCGATTTAGTGCGCAACTCACTGCGTATGCGCCCTGATCGCATTGTTGTGGGCGAAGTACGCGGCGGTGAAGCGCTGGATATGCTCCAGGCGATGAACACCGGTCACGATGGATCACTGACCACGCTGCACGCCAACTCAACCAGAGACGCCATTTCGCGCCTCGAGACCATGGTTCTCATGGCAGGTATGGAACTGCCGGTTAAAGTTATTCGCGAACAAATCGCGGCTGCCATCGATATCATCATACAAGTATCTCGCATGAAGGACGGCTCTCGCAAGGTAACCTCGCTAACCGAGGTCAACGGCATGGAAGGGGATACGGTTGTGATGACAGAGATTTTTAAATACAACCAAAGCGGTGTTTCTCCCGAAGGTAAAATTTTAGGTGAATTACGGCCAACAGGCATCCGCCCGATGTTCTATCCGCGCCTGGAAATGTCTGGATTTAAGCTGGGTCCCGAGGTGTTTGGCGCAAATCTCTCTAGCATGGTCAATTCACGCAACCGATAGGTTGTAAGAAAAGCCGAGCGATCAGCCAATGCTATAATAATCAGAGGTTCGATAGCTTTCAAAAGCAGGATCAGCGTAACGAGTGGATTACCTGTAAAAGGCAGGCAGACATGACAACTTATCAACAACTGACACGAGTGCGGACACGGAAATTAGGACTCCTCATTTTGGATGCGCGAACTGCCCGTAACAAGGCAGTTGACATGTGCGCGAAAGCAATTGGAGTCAGCGCAGAAGAATATCAACGCATGGAAGCCGGAGAGGTCGCCCCCACACTGCCTCAATTGGAGGCGCTGGCTTTCTACTTGGATATCCCGCTCGAGCACTTCTGGGGAACTCAAACCTTTTCATCTGCGCCCGAAGAACCCGTAGAACCGTCTCCTCAGTTGGTTAAAATCCGCCAGAGGATTATCGCGACTCGGCTTCGAATGGCGCGCTCGAATCTGAACTTTACTACCGCAGAGTTGGCGGATAAATCTTCAATTCCTGAAGAAAAAATCATTCGCTTCGAAACGGGTGAAGAACCGATTCCCCTGCCTGACCTTGAAATTCTGGCCAATACGCTGCAGATCCGTAATGAAGATTTATTCGACCAGCACGGGTCAATTGGCAATTGGCGCGCTGAAAAGCTGGTTGTCCAACAATTCCTGGAGATGCCGCAGGATATCCGCGAATTTCTCTGTAAACCCGTGAATCTGCCCTATCTGCAGCTCGCCAGACGACTCAGCGAATTATCAGCCGAAAAACTACGCGGGATCGCAGAAAGCTTGCTCGAAATTACTTTTTAACCCGGTACGTCAGAATAATGAGTGAGAGTGAAGCTTCAGGTAATTTGGCAGTAAAAGCCCAGGATGCGTATGCAGCCGGTCAATACATACTATCCGCTGATCTATATGCCAGAGAGGCTGACGCCTGTAAAGCCAACGGCAACGAATTGCAGGCTGCCGAAAATCTGAACAATTGCAGCGTTGCTTTTCTGCAAGCAGGAAAAGCCGAAGCGGCATACCAGGCGGTGGCAGACACACCCGCAATTTTCGAAAACGCTGGCGACATTCGCAGGCAAGCGATGGCGCTGGGTAATCGGGCTGCCGCTTTAGAGGAGCTGCGTCGTCTGGAGGAAGCTCTACATGATTATCAACACGCAACCGAACTTCTAAAGGGATCAGGCGAAGACGAGATGCGTGCATTGTTATTGAAACGCATTTCTACGATCCAGTTCCAGGTCAAAAAACCGCTGGAGGCGCTCTTCGCCATGGATGCTGCTGCTGAAACCAGCCCGCGCCGGTCGTGGAGCGAACGCCTGATTCATCAGTTGATGAAATTAATCAAGAAACGCATGGGGATCAACTAAATGCATCGGCGTTTTTAATGTTTATGATGCGAGACTCAATGAATAGAGATTATCATATCCGCTCTGCCAGCCGACATGACCTCCCTGCCCTCAGCAAATTCATCGAAAGCGGTCCTCGCACTCACCGCCATCTGGATTGGTGTCCCCCATTGGATTGGCTGGGCAGCCAGCCGTTCATCATCCTGGATTCTAATGAAGGCATTCAGGCCTGCCTGGTTTGTCCCGAAGACCCTCCAGAAATCGCCTGGATTCGTTATTTTGCCTGTTCAGCGAGCATTAACCCGCTATCAGTATGGCCGCAGCTATTCGATACCTGTCTGGCCTATTATCAAAAAAGGAACCTGCCATGGCTGCCTGCGCTCGGCTTGAGCGATTGGTTCACCAATCTGCTGCGCCGGAACGGTTTCACCCTCCACCAGCACATCGTTACCCTTGAGCGGGAGACGGCTGCTCCTCTCAAGGAGATCAAACCAAATCCTGCTGTCTTCATCCGCTTGATGCAGCCCGAGGATTTAGATCGGGTGGCTGAAATTGATCAATTAGCCTTCGAGCCCATCTGGCAGAATTCACTTTCGCAAATCAAATTATCATACGACATGGCTGTATATGCCACTGTAGCAGAAATAAATGACCAGATTGTCGGTTTTCAAATATCGACCTCTACCATGTTCTCTTATCATCTGGCGCGGTTGGCTGTTCTGCCCAAGATGCAACAGAAACGGGTTGGACTTGCATTGGTGACCGACTTGATCGACCGCGCCAGAAACGATCGTATTTGGCAGTGCACCATCAACACCCAGGATGACAATCATTCTTCTCTGACATTGTATCGAAAAGCAGGTTTTACATTGACAGGGGATAAATTTCCGGTTTTTCTGTATAAAATGCAAGCTAATTTATAATATCTATACTTTTTTGATATACTATGGCATAATACTGACATCTTGGAATTCAGGAGAATCCCGTGACACGAGCGGCGTCAGATAATACTCAGAAAACCAGCCGTAAAGCAGCTTTTCGCCAGCAACGCCGAAAACAGCAACAGCGTGATAGGATTATCCTTATCAGCGTTGTTTCTATTTTTGCGTTAGTGATCGCAGCCATATTAATCATCCCTAATCTGCCTGCAAACATCGATCATTATGCAAACCCGGAAGCATTGAATCGTCAAATGGTCAACGGGCTGGCGGCCGGTGATCCTGGCGCGCCTGTGCAGGTCGAAGAGTACTCGGATTTTAAATGCGTACACTGCGCAGAATTTTGGAAAAATCAGGAACCGCAGTTACTATCCGACTACATCAATACCGGTAAGGTTTACTTTAAATATGTGCCAATGAGCTTCATCAGCGCAGAATCGAATGCGGCTGCTGAAGCAGCCTACTGCGCCAACGATCAGGGAAAATTTTGGGAATACCATGACTACATCTTCGCCAACTACGGCTCTGCATTGACCAATCCTCTGCTGCGCGCGTTTGCCCAGGATCTGAAGCTGAATATGGACGCGTTTGACCAGTGCTTCAATCAGGGTAAACACCGCCAGCAGGTTCTCGACGACCTCGATTACGCGATGGGGAAGGGCATCAATTCAACCCCGACTTTTGACGTAAACGGCACGATCGTTGATCGCGGTTCGCTGATCGATCAAATTAACCAGGCGCTGGAAGAATAATCCAACAAGCCTCCCCTTGATAGGGAGGTGTTTATTTATTTAATACCAGCCAAATATTTCCAAGATAAAGACGAGGAGCGGAGCGATGATCAAAGCCGGAAGGAAGCTGCCTGTACGAATTTTCTTGATCTCCAACATGCTGCTCAACGCAATCGCGATCAAGATCACGCCGCCAACCGCGGTCAACTCTGCCATCATCCCGTTGCTAACCACCTGTTGCACTTGCAAAGCCAGCAGTGATATGCTGCCCTGATAGAACAAGACCACCAGCGCGGAGAATAAAACCCCTGCCCCGAGCGTGGAGGCAAAAGCCATCGACGCGAAAAAATCCATAATGGATTTTACCGCCAGCGTCTGATAACTACCGGTTAATCCATCCTGTATCGAGCCAAGGATCGCCATAGGTCCGATACCGAAAAGCAAGGAGGCGGTTACAAATCCACGCACAAAGCGGCTCTCGGTCCCAACACTTGAATGCATCAATCGCTCTTCCAGGCGAACGCCTATCTTCTGCATCCTTTCTTCCACCTGCCACCACTCGCCCAACAGACTGCCAATCAGCAAACCACCGAGAACGATCAGGGCATTCCTGGTGGAGAGGAACATTTGCACTCCAAATGCCAGGGTGAATAAACCTAATCCTATTATCACTGTCTGACGCAAACGCTCGGGTAAGCGCCCGCCGATCATCAAACCGAATCCTCCACCCACTAAAATCGCCGCTGTATTAATGAAAGTGCCGGTCAAATCATTATTTCCCCTTTGCCAGCGTTGGATTGGTTCCGCATCCCGATTGGACCTCGTTTACTTCCAGCACAAAACACAAGGATGACAACCGGTTGAGATAGGCGATTCCAAATTGGTTTTTATACTGACCGTCCATAAATAGCTGGACAATCCTCCGTTCAGCTCTGCGAACCACCGTTCGAGCCAGGCTAAGCGCCGCTGCGCCAGGATTATCTCCTGGCAAAATAAATTCGTTCGGCAATTCTATTTTCCGCCCGATTTCTTCGGTCTGCTCTTCGAGCCACTTCACTTTGGCTTCATCTACAGCCCGAAATTTCTGCTCGGTCTCCGGCGTCGAGGCCACCTCGGCCATCAAGTGATACAAATCACGCTGAAGGTGGACGACAAGCTCAAATGATCCTGGTGATTTCATCAGGCTGCGAGCCAGGCCAAGCGAAGCGGAAGCCTCATCCAGCGAGCCAAGCGCTTCCATGCGCGCATCGCTTTTGAACACTCTGCCCTCGCCAAGCAGACCAGTAGTTCCATCATCGCCTTTTCGTGTGAAGAATTTTTTCATAGTATGTAAAATCTCCGATATTACGCTGGTGTTCGATATAGGAACCAATAACCGTCTTCGGGAAATCCACTCTGTAAGTCTGCATCCCAGACGAACGAAGATGGATGTGTTGTTTTCTTCAATCGTTCATCCAGAGTATCCAGATTCGCTTGCTCGAGAGGTATTAACCGATCCGGGCAGGCTATCAGCAAAGCTAGAATCACTCGTTGGCGAATGTTATAGGCATAATCACTTTGGCTAATTTCAGCTGATTGGATTTCCGAAAGATAATGATCCCATTGCTTGAGGCGGCTGCGCAACTCTTCAATCACCTTGTTATCCCAGTTCGATTTCCATTGCAGTCTGATTTTCTCGATTTCTGCCGTAAGAGAGATAAACTCCTCTGTTACTGCCCCGTCAATTGATTCTACCGTTTTCAATCGTTTCAAGCTGAGAAGCAGATTGCCAATGGTCAGCTGCGTCACTCCAACCAGCTGTTTTCTGCCTTTCGCTCTGATAGGCCAGAAAAGAATATCTGAAAGCAGATAATCCTCGAGTTCATGCACCGTAGAGCGTAAATAAGTGATATCTTGCTCGAACCAGTGCATATTTTTTCCTTTTTTAGGGCTTCGTTCAGGAGATCAAGGCGTTTGCGTAGCGGTTGACGATGGTGCAGTTGGCACGCGCGCGACAAGATACCAATCGAGCACAGTCGCAAAGCGGTCGCTTGGATCAAACAGCGGCCCCATGCTCACGCCCTGAACTTGCTCATCGACCGCATAGGAATATACGGGATAATACAAAGGCAGCGCGGGTAATTCGTCACTAAATAAAACCTGGAAATTTCGGTAAAGGCGCGCGCGCTCGCTCACATCCAGCGTAATGCGGGCTGTTTCCAGATATTCACTGGCAATTCGGTTGTCCCACTGGGTATAATTTTGCCCGCCGGTGGCCTGTACCTGATCCCAGAACGGATAAGGATCCGGATCGGGCGATTGGGTTAAATTCAAATCGACCAGAGCTGCCTGGAAGTTTCTGGAATCCAAACGTTCCGCTACCAAACGATCATAAGGGACAGCCTCCAGCTCGACTTGAATATCCAATGCCCGCCAGTTATTCTGAATCGCCTCGGCAATCGCGCGGTGCTGCTCACTGTCTGGATAGATCAACTTGAAACTAAACTCAACGCCATCTTCGTTCTTCCTGATCATCCCGCCCTCGGCTGGCAGGGTATAGCCAGCTTCTTTAAGAAGAGCGAGCGCCTCTTCCAGGTCGTACTCGACACGTGGCGTGTCATCATAGTATGCCCACGTACCAGGAAAAATCACTCCATCGGCCAGAATTGCCTGCCCGCCCAGGATCTTATCCAGGATATACTGGCGGTTGATGGCTTTGTACAATGCCAGGCGGATATCCTTATCCTGTAAAAACCGCGCAGATTCATCTTTTAAATTAAACAGGATCAGGCTCATCTGCGGAAGTCTGCCAGTGTAAACCGACAGGTCTGGCTCAGCCAGCGCCTCCGCCAATACGTTACCGCTTACATTGCTGATACCCTGCACCTGATCGTTACGGTAAGCCTCTATAGCTGCCGCTTCATCCGGATAATACCGGAAAATTATTTGCTCAATGAAAGGCTGCTTCCCGTAATAATCCTCGAAGGTGGTCAATACCACCCCGATAATTTGGTTATCCTCGCTGATCAATTGCTCGAACTGGTATGGCCCGCTGCCAACCGGCTGCAGGTTGAAGTTATCATCCTTGATTTCAGCAATGGTTTTCCCATCTAAAATATGTTTGGGCAAAATACCGAAGGTCAGATAATCCAGGAAGGGAGAGAACGGCTCGGGTAATTTAAATTGCAGGTTGAGCTCATCCAATGTGACAACATCTATCCCCTTCCAAAATTCTTGTAAATCTGCCGGGACGATCTCGCCTCCGTTGCGCAGCAGATCGATTGTGAAGGCAATATCCTCGCTCGTCAACGGCGAGCCATCATGCCATTTGACGCCGCTTTTCAATACAAAGTTATAGATCGTCCCATCTGCCGAGATACCCCATGCCTGAGCCAGCTCACCAACCGGCAATCCGCGCTCATCGAAACTGACCAGCCGGCTATAAAGCAGCCGGTCAACATCGCGGTCAGCCTGGTTGTAGAAATCCAACAGGGGATTCAATCGCTGCAGTGATCCAATTAATGCTTCGGTATAATTGCCCCCTTTTGCCGGTTCAGGACCTGTCGGGGTGATTTCGGGCTGCTCCATCAATAGAAGGACGCCGACTACAAGACCGGTCAAAAAGATGATGATAAGTTGCCAGCGAAATTTTTTCATGGATTAATCGCCTGAAAAGGGGTTACTTCCCCTTTTAGACAAACATGCCACTTCAGTGCATTGTGACTGAAAGTCCAAAATCGTTAGGATATTTCCGGTTTACCCGCTGAATGCAACCGCCAGAATGGTAACGATCACAAAAACCACTGCCAACCCAATGGTGATGAGGAAAATTGTTTTCTCCAAACCGCGCCGCGCAGAAAATACCTGACTGCTGTCCGCGCCGGTCAAGCCGCCAAGCCCAACACCCTTGTTCTGAAAGATCACGCTGGCAATCAACGCGATTGAGATTATAATCAAAGCGATATCGAAGTAAGTAGTCAAGCTTATCCTCCTGGGAACTAAACGCAAAGATTATAACGTCTTTTAGCAATAATCGTCAACCATCATGACCGAACTCGTTGTCAACCTTCACATGCATACCCGCTATTCAGATGGGACCGGCAGACATGCAGATATCGCTGACCATGCGCTCAAGAGCGGTTTGGATGTGGTCATTGTAACCGATCATAATGTCTGGACGCAAGGATTCGAAGGCTATTACCGCCAGGGACCTCGACGGCTGCTCATGCTGGTCGGCGAAGAAGTTCACGATCAATCCCGTAATCCGCAAAAAAATCACCTGCTGGTATTCGGCGCGGAAGGGGAAATGGCAACCTATGCAAAGGAACCGCAGCGACTGATCGATCGGGTTATTCAGCGCGGCGGTCTGGCTTTTATCGCCCACCCAACCGACCCTGCGCTGCCGCTGTTCAAGCAAGACGATATTTCCTGGGTCGATTGGCAGGTCGATAGTTACACCGGTATCGAGCTTTGGAATCACTTTTCAGAGTTAAAAAGCGTCATTCACAGCCGCATTGGTGCTATCTTTTATGCTTTTTTCCCGCAGCACATCAGCCATAACCCCGAACCGGAAACCCTCTCTCATTGGGATCACCTGCTCGCCAGTGGTAAAAGAGTTGTGGCAATAGGCGGCTCTGACGCGCACATGCTCCATAAAAAAATGGGGCCGCTTAGCCGGACTTTGTATCCATACAGTTTTCATTTTCGGTGCATCAATACCCACATCATCACGCCCAATCCTTTGAGCGGCGATCTAGCTGCTGACCGCAGAATGGTCTATCAGGCGCTGCAAGAGGGGCACTGCTTCGTTGGGTACGACCTGCCCGCATCGACGCGCGGCTTCAGCTTTACCGCGCAAACCTCCAACGGTACCGCCATCATGGGTGATGAGGTGAATCTTACTGGCTCTGCCACCCTGCAAGTGCGTCTGCCCCTGGAAACAGAGTGCCGCTTGATTTGCGACGGCGTACTGGTAAAAACCTGGCAAGATCAGCAGATATGCACCTACATCACCAGCCAGCCGGGCGCGTACAGGATCGAATGCAGCCTCCCCTATCTAGCGAAACGCCGCGGATGGATTTTCAGTAACCCGATATACCTGCGCCCGCCACGTTTCCCTGTCAGAACTTGAGTTGGTAGTGATGACTGCAAACAATGTCACCCGCATGTTAGACGCGCGCAAGGTTCCTTACAAAGCTTTCGAACTCCCGCCTGAAAAGCTAGGCGCGGTCGAAACCGCCCAAATCCTGGGTGTTACACCTGCGCTGGTGTATAAAACAATTGTTGTTCTGCGCGAAAAAAGCGGAAAACCACTGTTGGCAGTCATCCCGGGTGATCGCACCGTTAATCTCAAAGCGCTGGCAGCCTTCCTTGATGAAAAGAAATTAATATTACCCACGCAACGCGAGGCGGAAGCGCTGACCGGATTGCAGGCTGGCGGAATATCACCGCTGGCGCTGATTAACCGCGGGTATCAGGTCATTCTGGATTGCGCCGCGCTCGACCACGCGGAGATCCATATATCAGGCGGGCAGCGCGGATTGAACCTGCGGCTGCCCGTTAAAGCAATTATCGAGTTGACTCGCGCTCGCACAGCTAATATCAGCAGCCCTGAGACTGACCTATTTGATAATAAGGCAATTCCTTAGCCTTTGATCACAGCCAGCGGACGCAGGCGCGCCACCTTACGGGCAATGCCTGCCCCCTTAACGGTTTCGACTACCTCATCGACGTCCTTGTAAGCGCGCGGAGCCTCTTCAGCTAAGCCTGGCATCGAACCGGCGCGGATGTGAATGCCCGCTTTTTCCAACTCTTCTCGCAGCCGGTCGCCGCGGATTTCACGCTTTGCCTGGCTGCGGCTTAATACCCGACCCGCGCCGTGGCAGGAAGAGCCCCAAGAACGCGTCATGCTCTCTGCTGTGCCAACCAACACCCAGGAAGCTGTGCCCATGCTGCCAGGCACCAGCACCGGCTGCCCAATTGTACGGTAAACAGGCGGAATCTCCGCTGAACCGGGACCAAAAGCCCGTGTCGCTCCTTTGCGATGCACGCACACCCTGACATTCTTCCCCTCCACCAGGTGCGTTTCAACCTTCCCCATATTGTGGGCGATGTCGTAAATCTGGTGCAGAATCACACGGTTGACAGTCCCTGACAGAGCTTCTTCGAAGGCTATGCGCGCAGCATGCGCTAAAATCTGGCGGTTACAAAAGGCATAATTTGCCGCCGAACGCATGGCAGCCAGGTAATTTTTCCCCTCCGGGCTCTCGAGCGGCGCGCAAACCAGTTCCCTGTCGGGCAGCTTAATCCCATACCTGCGCACGCTTTCCTGCAACTCGGCGACATAATCCGTGCAAATTTGGTGACCAAATCCACGCGAACCGCAATGGATTTGCAGAACCAGATAGCCCTCCTGCAGACCCATCACCTGGGCAGCAGTGGCATCAAAAATCTGATCAACCACCCCAACCTCGATGAAATGATTGCCTGCGCCTAACGTGCCGAGTTGATCCAAGCCTCGCTTCTTTGCGCGTTGACTGACCCGTGAAGGATCTGCCCCTTCCAGGCAGCCGCTTTCCTCCGTGCGGATCAGGTCTTCCTCGCTTGCCATGCCGCGCTTTAGCGCCCACCTGGCTCCCTGCCGGCAGACCTGATCTAACTCGCCTCCCTTGAGTGGATGCGCCCCAGATTTCCCGACTCCGCTTGGGCAGTGACGGTTGAGCGCATTAGCAAGGTCAGCCAGGCGGCTTTGTACGGCTTCTAAAGGCAGGTTCGATCCCAGCAGTCGCACGCCGCAATTGATATCATAACCAATCGCGCCTGGCGAGATGACCCCGTCTGTCATGCGCGTGGCAGCTACTCCCCCAATTGGAAAACCATATCCCTGATGCATGTCGGGCATGACCACGATCGGCGCCACTACGCCCGGCAATGTCGCCGCATTGACGGCTTGCTGCAGCGACAAGTCATCCATGGCGCCTTCCAATAATCTCTTATTGACAAAAAGCCGAACAGGCGCGCGCATATCTTCTCGATATGTCCTCGGAATTTCCCACTCGTATTCGTTGATTTTCTTCAGATCTTGCATTTGTACCATCGGATCACTCCAACCAACGCTCAGCAGTGAAACATCTCTCCTTATTCATTATACAAGGTAGCCCAAACCCTTGGTCACACATCAAAAACGATCGTCGTTTCGTAGCCTTGCTCCGACCGAATGATTCGTAGATTGTGGTAAGTAACTGCCTTGATTTCTTTAATCAGACCGTCAATTGAAGCGCAATGGACAATGCCACTCAGGCTGGTATCCTTTATTGACAACTCGCAATGTTCGCAGGCGATACTCTCCGTTTGGATCCAGAACAGGATTTCATTTAGGAATCCAACCAAAAGGCTTTCCAGATCGCCCGCTGACAGGTTGACCGGCTTACGCAAGCGTTTCTTGCCTGAAAATTGGACGTCCATCAACTTCTGCATCCCGGCAACGGACGTGCAGAGCAACTCCTCCAGATTGGGCGCCCAAACTCGCAGCGCCCAGTCAGCAGTATGCTGGATCTCTTCAAATCCGGATAGATTTTTCGTTTCCATAATTCCTGTCTTATAATTATAAAGTATGAAATCCAAGCTCGACGCCATCGAATCAAAACTTCAAGCGCTGGTTGAAAATAGCCTCGCCAGGCTGCCATGGCGCTCGCGCCAGCCGCGATTGGCAGAGCAGTTAATCAAAGCAATCCGCATCCAGATTGCACAAGAAGCTGGATTGGATCAACCCGCGGCAAACATCATGCATATCTTTATGCATCCTGTCAATGCAGCTGCTTGGCAGGCGCAATCTGAATGGCAGGCCTGGCTGCTTGGCGCGTTGAACGAGATAGCAAACGAAGCAGGCTTATCCTTCTTCGCGCCGCCTGAGTTATCGATCAAATCAGATCCTGCGCTGAACACCCGCGAGCTGCGCTTGATCGCAGCCTTTCCTGCGCAGGAGGTCGGATCGACCGCGGTTATGCAAGCCGAGGGTCCACAGCCAGATTTGCAATGTGAAGAGGCTGGTATTTCAGCTTTCTTGATCCTGCAAGGGAAAGAAGTGTATCCGCTCAATCGAACAGTGATCAATATTGGACGCCGCCATGATAATCACATCGTGCTGGACGATTTACGCGTATCGCGCAATCATGCGCAGATACGCAATGTGCGTGGACGCTACACCTTGTTCGACCTGAATTCTACGGGCGGCACCTTCGTCAACGGTAATCGGGTGACTCAACAAACCCTGATCGCCGGTGATGTCATTTCGTTCGCGGGGATTTCGGTCATCTACGGGGAGGAATCGCCTGTCAAGAAAAGCGGTCATGATACTTCTCCAGCCCAGGCTCATTCCAAGGAGGATTCGGCGCCATGAGCGGCATTATCGTTCTTATACTACGGATCTTATTGGCAGCCGCGTTGTATGGATTCATCTTTTGGGCAGTATTCACGATCTGGAAAGATCTGCAAACCCGCAGTCAAATCCTCGCCTCGAAAAAAATCCCCACTTTGATCATTTATCCATTGGACTTTTTGAATACCGAACCATATCAATTCGAAACACCCGAAGTGATCCTTGGCAGAGATCCGACCTGCACATTCGTCGTCCCTGATGAAACGGTCTCAGCCCGCCATTCACGCTTTTCATACCGCCAGAACCAGTGGTGGCTGGAGGATTTGCACTCAACAAACGGCACCTATTTGAACGAAGAACCTATCAGCACCCTCATGGTAATTGTTTCGGGTGACGAAATCCGCTGCGGTCAAGCAGTTTTTCGGATTGAAGTGACTAAGAATCCCTCTTGACAATCATTCCTCACACATGGAGTAGATAATGACCCAAAAACCGATACTTGGCGTAATTGGCGGCTCAGGATTGTACAATTTTAGCGGACTCACGGATGTCCAAACCGTTGACCTCGATACCCCCTTTGGTAAGCCAAGCTCGCCGGTTTTTATCGGCAAACTTGCGGATAAAAGCGTTGCCTTTCTCGCGCGGCATGGCCTGGGGCATTTCATCAGCCCTGGAGAGATCAATTACCGCGCAAACATATACGCTCTCAAACAACTTGGCGTACATTACATTATTGGTATCAGTGCTTGTGGATCGTTGCGAGAAGATTACGCCCCTGGTGATTTCGTCGTGCCCGATCAATTGATCGATTTTAGCCGCCAGCGAAAATCATCATTCTTTGGCGAAGGGTTGGTCGTACATATTAGCTCCGCGGATCCGTTTTGTCCTAATCTTTCTCAGTTGCTTATTCAAGCAGCCTCGATGACTCCCGCGAATGTGCATAAAAGTGGCACCTTCGTCACGATCGAAGGTCCGCGCTTTTCGACCCGAGGAGAATCACACCTCTTCCGCTCCTGGGGCATCTCGATCATCGGCATGACCACCAGTCCTGAAGCCTACCTTGCCCGTGAAGCCGAACTTTGTTACGCCTCCCTGGCGCACATCACCGATTACGACGCCTGGCATCTGGACGAAGAACCGGTCAATGTCGAGATGGTTGTTCGCACATTGGCGCAGAACACTGAAACAGCTCAGACAGCTATTGCCAATCTTGTGCCTGTTTTGGATGGCAGGGGCAGCAACTGTGATTGCGACCGCGCGCTTGAAAAAGCACTGATCACCAATCCAGCCATGATTCCACCAGAAACACGAAAAAAACTTGCTCTTCTGTTGGATAAATACTTAAAAGAGTGACATTGGACTTATCTTTCAGAATTGATTCAAAAAGCAGTTTGGAAAGAAAACTGCTCAGGGCTGCGGTTATCTTTCTATTCATCTACGCCGTGATCCTTACGCTTGCTCCGGCTGCCCGCCTGCACTCCTGGCAGGCAGATTATCCCTGGCGACACTGGGTCGGATTGGCTGCCTGGTTTGCAGGCTTCTGGTGGATATCTCGCACGGTGAACCGCCGTCTGCCAGAACATGATCCGTATATCCTTCCGATTGTGGCTCTGCTCAGTGGCTGGGGCTTGATGACCATCTGGCGGCTGGACACCTCCCTTGGATTGCGACAAACCCTCTGGCTGACACTTGGTTTTTTGATTATCTACGCGATCACCCGATTTCAAGATGTTTTAGGCATTTTGCGGCGCTATAAATACATCTGGCTCTCCGGCGGTTTGCTGCTTACCGTGCTAACCTTCTTCTTCGGCAGCTACCCTGGCGGTGTCGGTCCGCGCTTATGGCTGGGCTGCTGCGGGATTTACTTCCAACCCTCCGAGCCGTTGAAAATCTTGTTGATCGCATACCTGGCAGCTTATCTGGCTGATCAGATGCCGCTCAAATGGAGCCTGATCCAATTGCTGGCGCCGACGTTGATCGTTGCAAGCGCGGCGACGATATTACTGATTGCCCAGCGCGACCTGGGTACCGCTACCCTCCTGATTGTTATCTATACACTGATCATCTACATGGCATCCGGTCGGAGACGAATTCTGGGGATTGCCTCCGCAGTTGTCCTCATCGCTTTTTTTGCGGGCTATGTTGTTTTCGACGTGATCCATCTACGCGTCGATTCCTGGATTAATCCCTGGCTGGATCCATATGGCAAGTCATATCAAATCGTCCAATCACTGATATCCATCGCCAGCGGGCGGCTGCTTGGCAGCGGACCGGGGATGGGCAGCCCTAACCTGGTGCCAGTCGCGTCCTCTGATTTTATCGCTACCGCGATCAGTGAAGAAACCGGATTCCTGGGAATCAGCGGGCTGATCCTGCTCTTCAGCCTGTTATTTCTACGCGGCCTGACCATCGCGGTCAACGCCAGGACGAGTTATCAGCGTTTCCTGGCAAGCGGTCTCTCGGCATATTTCGCTACTCAGGCAATTTTCATACTGGGCGGCAATCTGCGCTTGCTGCCGCTAACCGGTGTTACGCTGCCCTTCGTCTCATACGGCGGATCATCTTTAGTAACCGCAATTTTTGCAGCCAGCATTCTATTGATCATCAGCAGCCAGCAAGAGGGAGAACAAACCGTCCCGCTCAAACCGCGCCCATACGTGATTACTGCTGCGATCGGGTTGGCTGGTTTCCTTGCGCTGACGCTTCTAGCCGGGTGGTGGAGCATCATCCGCTCGGAAAACCTGCAGTTCCGACCTGACAACTACCGTTGGGCGATCAACGAGCGCTATGTCCAGCGCGGCAGCTTGCTGGATCGAGATAACCAACCCATCGCTATTTCTGAGGGAAAACCAGGTGAGTATAATCGCGTGCTGATTTATCCCGATCTTGGTAATACGATCGGGTATAACCACCCTCTTTTTGGAAAAGCTGGACTGGAGGCAAGCCTGGACGCATATCTGACCGGTCTGAAAGCTAATCCGGCCTCAACCATCTGGTTGAATGAATTGATCTATTCGCAGCCACCGCCAGGGCTGGATGTTCGCCTGACAATCGATCTGGCAATCCAAAACACAGCCGATGACCTGCTGAGAGGGCATATTGGCGCGCTGGTCTTGTTGAATGCTTCAACTGGCGAGATTCTGACGCTCGCCTCTCATCCATCCTATGATCCTAACCAGATGGATCAGAACTGGGAGATTTGGAATTCCGATCCAAATGCGCCGTTGCTCAACCGCGCTACTCAGGGCGTTTACCCGCCAGGCGCCGCGTTGGGGCCTTTCCTTTATACATTGCTATCCGCATCAGAAACCCTACCGGAAACACCCGGTCAATTGACTTTAAATGATGATGGAGATCAACTCAACTGTGCATTTGTGCCTGACCAACCCAACACCTGGGAATCAGTGCTATCAGCAGGTTGTCCAGGCGCTGTCAATCAGCTGGCATTATCAACCCGATCGGATCAACTTGACAGACTCTACCGATCCCTTGGATTCCATGACGCCCCACAAATTAATTTGCCTGTCGCTGAGGCGCTGGCAGACACAAACCTCGAGGAGATTACCTCTGCGGTTGTAGTCAACGAGAAATTACGCGTCTCGCCGCTTCAAATGGCGCTGGCAGCCTCTGCGATGACCAACCAGGGAGAGATGCACGCCCCATGGCTGGCGGCAGCGGTTAACACGCCCCATCAAGGTTGGGTGGTATTGCCGTCAGCCTACTCAAAACGCTTGCTTGACATGACTCAATTGAGTGATTCGATCTCGACATTAGCTGGAGAAGGATCGCTATTCTGGCAGACAACCGCTCTGGCATATTCCGCAGACGAACCGCTGACCTGGTTTGTGGGTGGCACTGTTCCTGACTGGAGTGGAGCCCCGCTGGCAGTCGCTCTCATCATCGAGGAGGATAATCCGCGGTTGGCAAGAACCATCGGAGAGAGTGTATTGCAAGCTGCGATGAACCCACATTGAACCGGTTATCCAAAAGCTGGCAGCGAAAGGATATCCGATAAAGCGCCATCCAGGGTCGGGTATTTGAAGGTGTATCCGCTCTTGAGCAATTTCGTGCAAACAGCTCGTTGCCCCTCCAGCACCATCTGACTCATTTCACCCAGGGCAATGCGCAATGCAAAGGCAGGCACGGGCAGCCAATATGGCCGATTCAAGGATTCAGCAATCGTTTTCTCTAATTCCACATTACGAAGCAACTCCGGCGCTGCCAGGTTGTATGGCCCATTGCATTTCTTATTCTGCATCAAGTGCAGGATCGCGCCAATTTGATCTTCGATGTGAATCCAGGGCACCCACTGCTTGCCGCTGCCCAACTTGCCGCCGATGAACATCTTGAAAGGCAGCATGAACATCCTCAGGATCAGGCTGTTTTTCGAGAATACAGGGCTGGTACGGATAATGATTCGCCGCACGCCGTAATGTTCCACAGGACGGGTCGAATCTTCCCAAAGAATGCACAATTGTGATAGAAAATCCTCGCCTGCTGGTGAATCCTCTGCCACGATGCGATCTTCGCTGTTTCCATAATAACCAATCGCAGAGGATTGCAGTAATACCTTGGGACGGCGCTGCGCATCTCGGATCGCTTCAACAATTGCTCTGCCCGAATCTACGCGGCTCGATAAGAAACGATTTTTCCGGGCTGGCGTCCAAATGCCGCTGGCAAGGTTTTCGCCAGTTAAATTTACGACTGCATCCATTTCTTCGACGATATGCCCCCATCCTGCCACTGTCTTTGCATCCCAGCCCACACCGGCTACCCCGTCAGGAAGATACAGACGTTCGGGATTGCGGCTTAATATCCACACTCGATGTCCATTCTGCAACAGTTGATTGGTTAAATTTGACCCGAGAAAACCCGATCCGCCTGCGATCAGCACATTCATGCGCCCCTCCAATTGTCATATCCCTATATCATATTCTATTTTTTGCGTCCAGACAATTCATTGTCAAATGTCGTGCTATAATCGTTCCATCAAAGGTGCCAGATGATCGAAAACGTCCTTGTTTTGAATGCGAATTTCGAGCCGATCAATGTCTGTAACATCCGCAGGGCACTCGGCTTGATTTTAACCGATAAAGCATCCTTAATATTAAATGGGCGAGGCGTTATTCAGACTATCAATCAGATTTACCCAATTCCATCCATCATACGGTTGGAACACATGGTTCACCGTCCAAGACCAAGGGTGAAACTCAACCGGCGCGAGATCTTTCGACGAGACAATTACACCTGCCAATATTGCCGGAAACGAACCATGGATTTGACCATTGACCATGTCATTCCACGTCATCTAGGCGGTACGCACACCTGGGATAATGTTGTTGCGGCCTGTTCTACTTGCAATCACCGCAAAGGGGGGCGCTCATTGGCAGAATCGGGCATGATTCTACACCACCATCCAGCAATCCCCCCGGCTTCAGCCATATACATCTTTGGGCGTCACTTGCATGAAAATTCCGAGTGGGCGCCTTACCTGCAAGGCTGGTAAACAACATCAATACAACCGAATATTTTTTTTATTACTTCAAGATCTTAGGGAAAATTCATCGAAATCCCGGGCTATGCTGACCGGACCAGGATATGCTTCTTTAGCTGCGTGTATTAGTTCATCTTCCGGTGTACTCGGCGAATAATGAATGAGAACCAGGCTGCGCGCCCCGCTTTTCCGCGCGATTTCGCCTGCCTGTTGCGCAGACGAATGCCCCATAGATGCACCTGAAGCTTCATGAATGAGAACATCCACGTCTTCAGCCAGGCTAATTACAGCATCACATGGCTCGGTATCGCTTGAATAAGCTGCACTTGCTCCACTCAATGGAATTTCAATCCTTATGCCAATAGTTGGCAGTAAATGCTTAACCGGTGACGCAGTGACGACTAAATCTGAATCCTGAATAACCAGGCTGTTTCCATCTTCGGGAATGATTTTAAAGATAACGGGAAAGAAATCGGGCCATTTCCCCCATTCGTATAAATCCAACATAGCTTGTAAACGCTGGATGGTGTGTTCGAGCCCGTGGACAGTTAGCGTCTGAGTGCGGCCTTGCAGCCACAGGTTCATTAACCATAACGGCGCACCAGCGACGTGATCAGGGTGGAAGTGCGTAAGCAACAGGTCGGTAATGCGATCAGGGTTGATCCCTGTTCGTATAAGGCGCGGTCCAGGGTTGCCTCCACAATCGACCAACACAATCCGATCTTCATTCTGGATGAGCAGGTGAGTATTATCGTGGGTTTGATCTGCTATTGCACTGGCTGTTCCAAGAAAAACAATTTTTGCCATGCACTCCTCCAGCTCAATAAAACTACATTAATAGCTAGATCCAATCGCGGAGTTATCCAGGCTTCGATGATTACAGATTGAATCAGCAGCGACAGAACAACTCCTGCCACAATCGTCATCTATTCTGCCAGAGAAGCAAGAAACACATCTTCGACAGCTCGTTTGGTTGTTGTTGCAAGGACTAAGCCAACATTTTGAACAGTAGAATCTGCCAGCCTTAAGGCTGTAATTTCGAAAACAATCCACTGCCCTGGCAGCGCCGTTGGTAGGAGCCGAAATCGAGATCATCATACGGATGGTTATCGTCTTTTGCACCCTATATGGGACATATAGAGCAGGAATCTGACCATGACGAGCAGGTAAATTAATGGTATTCGCCGTCATAACATCTCCAAAAAACTCAATCAGATTCCCGGTATAGATCATTGATTGGTCAAAGCTACTCAGCTTGTCCTTCTTGAGTCGGTTCAACTGTATCCGTTTGTGCTTCGGCTTCAGGCTTTTTCCAATAACGATGCCGGATAACCAGTGCAGCAGCTGCTACAACAGCGATGATAGCCATAACCATTTGATTGATGTTAACCCCTGCAACAGGCGAGGGATCCAGGCGTAGAAATTCCAGGAAGAAGCGTCCAATCGGATAAATGATAAGATAACTTAAAAATATATCGCCCGGGCGAAGGCGGTTTACAAATTTCCGACCGATCCATAGCAATAAAGCCATGTTTAACAGGTTGTAAATCGATTCATAAGCAAATAAGGGGTGGTAATACGATACATCGAGGAATTCCGGCAAGCGGTGGGCTGTATCGATATAGATTGCCCAGGGAAGGTTGGTTGGCGATCCGTATACTTCCTGGTTGATAAAATTACCCCAACGCCCAACTGCTTGAGCCAGCGCCAGCCCAGGCGCAATAATGTCGGTCCAGGTAGCAAAGTTCATCTTCATCTTGCGGCAATATAAATACAATGCCACTGCTCCGCCAATAACCGCGCCGGGGATGCCTAAACCCCCACGCCATATCATCAGCGCATCCAACGGATGAGTCAGGTAAAACCAGGTCGTAATGCCTTGCTCCACCATCGATTGTGGTGGGGTAAGGATATGCCAGATGCGCGCGCCAATAACACCCCCGATTAAAGCCCAGGGAAGGATATCCCATACGATATCTTTGTTAAAATTGCGCCGGCGCGCCTCGATAGAGGACAACCAGGTGGCTGCTAACGCTCCCAGCATGATAATAACGCCGTAAAAATAGACAGTTACTGGACCAATATGAATACCTGTTTGCATTTTCCTGCTCCCTTGAAGCGCATAGGAATTATTCTAAAGCGATGGTTAGGATTGATTATAGTATGTCATTCTCGGTTTTGGCTTTCGTCCTCACCAACCAAATTCGTTGCAAGGCGGTAAGATTTGCCAACACTGCCAACGCCCACAAGGCAATCAAAGGGCGGTTGATGATCAGGCAAGGCGCAAGGATCAGGTACCGCTCTACACGTGTAAGCAGCCCGGCTTTTACCTGGTAGCCTGCTGCCTCTCCCCTGGCGCGGATGTATGATACCAGAACGGAGCCTGCTGCAGCAAGATACGCTAAGATCACCGGCAGTGTCTCGCCGCGGTTGACATAGAAGATCAATAACCCGCCAAGGATAAATAGCTCCGAATACCGGTCAGCCACTGAATCGACAAAACCGCCAAATCGAGTGACCCTTCCGCGCTGGCGAGCCATCACGCCATCGATTGCGTCCACCGGTCCCATGAGCAGCACCAATAATCCGCCCCAGCTAATATGACCAAGGGCGATCAAAACCGCTGCGGCGATATTGCCCATAACGCCGATCAGGGTCATGGTATTGGGTTTGATTCCAAGCCGATTAAAGAAATGACCAACCGGCTCTAGAAATTTAGAAAAGGTTTTTCGAAGAAAGTCAGTGAGGTTTGCTGGTTGGCGGTTTTCAGCGGAATCATTCAAAGGATTACCTCAATACGAAAATCGGGATCGGTACAAATTGGGCTAATCGGAGGCATTGAAATTATGCTGTATGCTATCCTACCTGAGAAACCCTGTCAAGCAACCGATCAATCTTCCAGAATACCGTCTAGGTTTTCCAGGTCATCCTCAGGATCAATCAATACTTCACGGTCTTTTCCCCCTCCCTGAGATGGCCCGACAATTCCGCGGTCCTCCAAATCATCCAACAGGCGCGCAGCACGCGGAAATCCGATCCGCAGCCGGCGCTGTAGGAGCGAAGCGCTTGCTTTCTGCGTCCTGCGTACTAACTCGATAGCTTTATCGATCAACTCGTCGCCGCCCATCACATCTTCGACCAACTCTTCCCAGGGCGGTGCCTCAGCGATCCCCTCTGCTGCTTGGTTTTTCCAAAAAGCGACCACATCCTCTACTTCTCGGTCGTTGAGTAATACGCCCTGAGCCCGTTGCGGCGCGCCAACCTCGGGATGGAGAAAGAGCATATCTCCCCTGCCGAGCAGTGTTTCAGCCCCATTCACATCCAGGATCACGCGCGAATCCACCGAGGAAGCGACCGAAAACGCAATCCGCGCAGGGAAATTAGCCTTTATCAAGCCAGTGACAATATCAGTGCTTGGCCGCTGGGTGGCAACCACCAGGTGAATGCCAGTTGCGCGCGCCATTTGCGCCAGCCGCACCAGGCTGTGCTCGGTCTGATCGGGGGCTGCCATCATCAAATCAGCCAGCTCATCGATCAGGATGACGATGCGGGGTAGCGGCGGTAATTTTCGACGCTCTAACTTATGATTGTAGCTTTCCAGATCGCGCGCCCGCGCAGATTCCAACAGCCGGTAACGCTGATCCATTTCCTGCTGCGCCCAACGCAAGACTCCCAGCATGCGCTCGATTTCAGTTTCAACCTTACCAAGAATATGCGGTAAACCGCTGAAACGAGCCAACTCCACCATTTTTGGATCCAATACAGCCATGCGCAGATTTGCAGGGGTATTGTTCATCACCAGGCAGGTAATGATGGACGAGAGGCACACGGATTTGCCTGAGCCAGTTGTGCCAGCCACAAGCAGGTGCGGCATGCGCGCCAGATCAGCCACTACCGGCTCGCCGGAAACATCACGTCCAAGCGCCAACGCCAACGGCGACGCCAGGCGGATAAACTGGCGCGATTCGATGATCGGTCGCAACCTCACCAATGAGGTGGTTGAATTGGGCACTTCAACGCCAACATAGGAATGCCCCGGTACCGGCGCTTCGATACGCAACCGGTCCGCTGCCAGCGCCAGGGCCAGATCGCGAGAAAGGGCGGATATCTGCGAAACGCGCACCTTCTGCTTCATCATTTCGCCATCCGGTCCAATTTTTTCGATGTAACCCGGCTCCACCGCAAATTGGGTGACCGTCGGCCCCTTACGATAACCAACAACCCTGGCTGGAATCCCAAATTCTTCCAAGGTTTTCACGATTTTCGCCGCGACCGCCATAATGCGTTCTTCGTCCACACCATTGGCTTCGTCTTCCACCAGCAGCGCTAAAGGTGGCAGAGTTTCGTCCCGTTTTTGGGGAACCACCTGCAGTTGAATCCCACCCGGCGGCTTATCTTCCTCTCCGTGAGCTGCCCTCGCGGGAGCCTTCTTTGATAATTTTTCTTTTCCGTTCGAAAATGAACCGGACAGCGGGAGTTGCATTAACTGGTCATCAGGGGTTTCTTTTAAAGCCCAGTTTTCCAAACGTTGCAAAATCCAGCCTCCTAATCCAGAACCGGCCATTCCAAGCAAAAAGAGCAGTAAAAGCAGGACTATCGCTCCCCATGGCGCCGGAAGTATCAGGGAAACCAGCTTTGCCAATCCCCAACCGAGTATACCGCCGTCCATGCCTGCCTCGGCGTTTTCCAAAGAAAAACCGCCGAGCATCGACAGCAAAGCCATCATCACGAAGACCAGGCATTCGAGCGCCAGAATCTGCCCCAACTTTAACCGAATTGGCCTGCTTGTGCGTCTTGAAAGAGCAGCCCAGCCAAGAAAACCTACTCCGGCTGCAATCAGGTAGCTGGCAAGACCAGTCCATCTCTTTAGCAATGTTCCCCACGGAGAAATAAAGCTGCCCTTCGTCAGGCCCGTTAAAGCCATCAGTGTCAGAAGGGCTGTAACCATCAACGCAACGCCAAGCAGATCCCAGCCGAAACGCCCAAAGCGCGTCCCGGCCTCATTAAGAAGATCGCCGAACGATTTTTGGACCGGCGCGGTCTCTGATTTCACGTGTGTTGGCTTTTTTGGATTTTCTTTTCCTGGCGCAGCACCACTCATCTAACAGTAACGAGGCCCAATCCTAAACGCCGCCTCTCCGTGTCGATGTGTAAAATGCGTACATCGACCTCCTGGCCTATATCGAGGAAACGCTCAACCGACCGGCAATTCGGCGGCATTTTCATCGATGAGACGTGGATTAAACCCTCTACTCCTTCTTCAAGACGTGCAAAAGCCCCAAAGCGTGTCAAAGAGGTGATCGTGGCCGTGACGATGTCGCCAGGGTTGTAGCGCTTGCTCAAGGTCTCCCATGGATTGGGATGCAGGCGTTTCAAGCTCAAGGCAATACGGGAAATCTCCTCATTGACTTGCAGCACCATAACACGAACTTCATCCTCGATATTCATAATTTCTGAAGGATGTTGCACGCGCCCCCAGGACATCTCGGATACATGTACCAGCCCTTCGACGCCGCCGAGATCGATAAACGCGCCGAAATCGGTCACATTAGTGACCCTTCCTTTGAGCACTGACCCCTCGCGGAGCCTATCGAATAAGGCTCGCCGCTGACCTTCGCCGGCAAGTGCTGCGCGTTCGGAGAGCACGATCCGTTCCTGAGTTTCATCGCATTCGATGACTTTCAGGTCGATCAACCGGTCAACATAACCGGCAAGAATCGTTCGCCGCTGGTCTTCACCGACACAGGTGGGCATTTCGATTAAATGAGAAATGGGAACAAAACCTTGTATCCCTTCTCCCTGGACAAGCACTCCCCCCCGATTGAATCCTTGAACTCTTAGAGAAATGATTTCATCTCGTTCATACAGGCCTTGAACGAGGTCCCAATCAACTACAGTTACCGCTGGCTGCTGAGTTGATTTTGTTGCCGACACACGGCAGGGCGCTGAAATGGATTCTTCATCGGATAGGACAGCGGACCACCAGCCTTCGTCCAAATTCTCTGGACTGTCAGCCTCAAGGTCCTGGTCTGCCTTTCTAATGATCATTCAATTTACCTCCACTGCGAGAAAACAGTTAATATGCGGTATGCTAATTGTATATCAATCATAATTTTTATGTGAGAAAGTTGCCTGCCCATTTTGTACTTCCATGTCCAAAATTGCTTTTGCGACCGCTTCGATCGCGATTCGCTGTTTTCGGTACAAATCAGCTTCAGACATCGCTAACCGCAAGGCAATCTCACGGACTTTTTTACCCTCGAGGAATTTCATGTCCAGAATGTTATAAAGGACCCACTCGCCAGTAAAGCGACGGTCACCTTCCGGTTTAATTCGATCAATGGCACCGCGCAAGATCGACCTTAGCGCATTGGCTGCATTCCCATCATATGAATTTATAGCCTCCTTGACGATTTTTAACCGCATTAACGGGCTTTCGGTCAGTTTAGGACCTCCCCAATAATGGGTAAGTGCATCTTTGACGATTTGCGCCATGTCAGCCGATTCAAGTGGAACATCCCCGAGCAAAATCGAACTCTGATCGAAACGGCCAGCAGCCCGCATTTGTTGGATGTAGGCAACCTTTGTTGACAATTCGCCAAGTGAGCGGAAGACGCTATCTTGAAGGCGACGATCATGCAGCGCCAGCGTTACCCGTTGTTTGAAGGCTGAAATGGCTTGATGGTCATCTTCACTCAACTCATCGAAGCGAGTCTTCGCAATTCCAAGGAGACCCATCAGAATCAGACGGTCTTCTTCATCCTCATCAGTGAGCGGCACCAGTACGTCTTCTCCCCATTGGAAGATTTCTTCAAATTCGTTGTTTTTTATCAACAAGCGGTCGAGTTCGTCGATGGCGGTGGATTTATCGAAAAAGGTTTTGCCGACTTTAATGATCAATTCCAGCCCGGAGGCGTTCATCGCCACCAGGTAAGCCCCTTGCGCCTGTAACCGGTCGCAAAGCGCTGCCATGATCGCCTCGAGGAATTGGCGCAGGTCATTGGGTGTGATCAGCCGCTCTTCCAACTGCAACAGCATCTCGATTTCTTTTTTATCGTTCCCATACAGAAACCAGCGTTCTAAAAGGGGAAAGAAAAGGGTGATCAAATATTCACCAAGTAAAATCGTTGCGACCATCGTGATGGGGACAAAGGCGTTGTATTCAACTCCGAAGTTGACTCCAATGCGGCGAATGATCGTTGTCAGGGCCAGCGATAAGCTGGCAACCACTGGTCCGCGTAAAATCCATTTAAACAACCTGGATTTCACCGTCCTGTCAGGCAGATTTGCGCCAAAGAAGGCGACTGAATAGGCCATAACCACGACCAGTCCGCCGACTAAAAAGTTGATCACTACAGAGAGTGTCCAGAAGACAATCACATGGCGGGCAGCAAAACCTGAGCTGAACAGAATGAATGGGAATGCCCCCAAAGAGGGTGCAATCGAGCTGACCAGCAGATAACCCATCCGGCGCCGTCCGCTGGTGGTCACCGAGCGCATGAAGGCGCGCACGAAGTTATACCAGGACATAGACATGGCAAGGATGTAAAACAAAACAAAGATATCAGTCAGCCAGGTTGGTTCGAGGAAAGGTGTCGGCGATTCAGTCGTGTTCAACTCGCCGATCAATAAACCAGTCGGCAGCCCAATAAGAAACAACAAGGAAAACAAATAGAATAAACGAATTGCCCAACGCCGCTTGCCCAGGCTGGGTTTTCCCGTGGTGGCTAAAACAGCATCTGAAAAATGGAGGTATGCTGAAGGAAGGAATACGATGCCAATCCAGGGGATACGCAGCCAGATTTCCAGCTCCCTTGCGTTAACCATGACGCTGGATAACGACTCTGCCACATAAACGATGACGAGACAACCCAAAATGATGGCAAACGAACGCGCTACCCGGTCTTTCAGATTAAAAGACAGCGAATAAAGCAGCAGCGCCAGCGCTGTGATAGCCACACCCGCCATCAAGATCTGATTGGTTGTCTTGAGAAAGATAAGCAAAGCCGTCTATCCTATCCTTGATCAGGTTTTGTTAGCGTAACAATCGGGAAAAGAATAAAGCAATATCCTGATTCCCATAATAGCGGTCGTTATAACCGCTCAATTCAAATCCCAGCTTATTTGCCATCCGAATCACCGAATAATTTTTGGATTGAGTCTCTAAAATCATCTTCCGAAACCGGCGTTGAACAGCCCATTCTTGTGCTGAAATTAATAAGGCGCTTCCAATCCCTTGCCGGCGGTACTGCTCTGCCACAGCAAGATATCGAATCCAAACACCGCTGGGCACCATGGTTTCGTCTAGAATGATATAACCAATCGGTATTCCTTGGAAGACTGCTGCCAAAACGCCGCCAGCGGCTTGAGCAACTTTCAGCACCGAATCTACTGAATACGGTAGATCTACTTGAACAGCGCGCGGGAGCCTGACTTCACGAAAGCGCACGGTTATCTGTCCCTCTTCAATCACCCGGTCCATTTGCCATACATATTCAGTACGGTTGGATAAGGTAATATGGATAAAATGCTCAAAATCAGTAGAGAGAGCAGGGCGGATTTCAATTTCTGGCATATGATTCCTCATGGAGCGATGATTCTTACAGCTATCACACAGGCAGGGAAAACGTTGTTTACGTTATCCGTAACAACCAGGCGAAGGTGATAATCCCCAGGCGTTAGTTGGCTCGTGTCCCAATGTCCGCTGCCGTCGCCGCCCAACGGCTGATCGATGATTGGTTGATTACCGGCAGCAATCGTTACCCAAGCATCTGTTCCAAATTGATTGTACTCATACTTGTAAAAACCAAGATTGGGTACAGTGACCGTTCCTCGAAGCTCGACTTCACCTCTTAATTCTACTCCTTCGGTTGGATAAATCCATTCGATTTGACCATCGATGCAGCCTTCCTGAAAAGGTTGTACGAAAGCCTCTGGCGATTCAACGGTAGGAGTAGCTACGCTTTCAGCCTGGAGGACCAATGTTGGAGTGACAAGCAGTTCAATCGTTGGCGTTGCGATACTCTGCGCAAGCGGATAATCAGGAAATACGATCGAAGCCGTGACAAATTCAGCCACGCCAAGCAGGAATAGTAGAATCAAGACTGTTAATGACGCAGCAAAACGTCGTTGAGCATTCTCTCTTTCCAATCCAAACATGGTTGCCTGCCACTCCTGCCAGGATTTTATCAACCGGCGGAAGGTCAAGAGGCCAACGACTGCCAGTATAAGGTATATCCAAGGTTCAGCGTTTTTTAAAAAGTGAAGAATATCATCCATGCAGAGCGCGCCTCAAGAGCGGGTTAGGTGTTAGCAGTGAAAGGCGCAATATTGCGCGTTATGTGTTAAATAATCAAGCGCTGCAACGTCCCGCGGATCAAGGCAGTTAGCTTTGGTACCAGCACTTTACCAGCCTCCAATACTTCTTCATGGGTTGTTTCGGTGTTTCCGTCCAGGTTAGCCTTATTGCTGATGCCTGAAATACCCAAGACACGCATCCGCCCGTGCCTTGCCACGATCACCTCGGGAACGGTGGACATGCCAACCGCATCTGCGCCAATCGTACGTAAAAATCGCAAATCTGCCGGGCTTTCGAATGATGGACCCGACAACCAGGCATACACTCCTTCTCTGAGAAGGATATTCTCATCACGAGCGACCGAGCGGCATAATTCCATCAACTCTCGGTCATATGGTCTGCTCATGTCAGGAAAACGCTCTCCAAATTCGTCCAGGTTTGGCCCGCGCAGCGGATTCAAGCCGGTCATACCGACCAGGTTAATATGGTCAGTGATCATCATCACCTCGCCGGCGGAAAAATCCGGATTGATCGCTCCGGCTGCATTGGTAAGGATAATTTGATTGATTTTCAACCGTTGCATGACGCGGATCGGCAGTGTGAGAAGACCCATAGGGTAACCTTCATAATAATGCGCTCGTCCCTGCATGACCAGCACTGGTTTACCGAACAACTCTCCAACCAATAACCGCCCGGCATGTCCCTGGATAGTCGATTGAGGCCAATGTGGAATATCCTCATAGGGGATTACAACCGCATCTTTAACCTGATCAGCCAGATTGCCAAGACCAGAACCAAGGATAAGGCCAACTTTAGGCTGGATTTTCATCAACCGCGACACATAATGGGTCGCCTCATCGATTTGTTCTATTGAAAGCCATTCACTCAAAGAGTTCCTCCTTGATATTTATCTATGATTTACCAACTAAAAGTATGTGTTGATTAGAAAACCGTTCTTGTGAAATACTGAGATGACCTGTTGTATCACACAACATCCACTTGGCATAAGTGGAGAATAATCAAATTTACAGTTGCAGGATTTATGCGCGTCGCAGGCTCGGTTCAGATTATATCAGATTCATCTCGGATCTTTTCCGAACCACATGACTTCCGTCTGGCTGCAATCAACAAACGGATTTTGAAGGTAGGAATGGTTTACCAGTACTGGTTGACTCAGTGAGTCGCTGCCAACGCCTCTTTGAATGCGATTATCGTTCGTTCAATAGCATTATCATCGATCCAATAATGCGTTACCAATCTAAAACTTTGGGGACCAGTGATGCCAACCCTGATTCCTTCCCGTTCCAAATAACCAGCAATCTCTTTTTCTGTTTTCCTCACCGATTCCACCAGCGACACGAAAACCATGTTGGTCGCTGGCATGCCATAGGTCAGGTTGAGATGGTCAATTTGGGATAATCCAGCTGCTAATTGCTGGGCGCGCCGGTGATCTTCCTCCAGACGATCGGTCATTTCCTCTAACGCAATGATACCAGCTGCCGCAAGTATGCCTGCCTGACGCATACCGCCGCCAAGCATTTTACGGATCTTCCTGGCGCGAGTAATAAAGTCAGCTGAGCCGCACAATACTGCCCCAACAGGTGCGCAAAGACCCTTGCTGAGGCAAAAGGTGACCGAATCCGCAGGTGCAGTTAATTCAACCACAGAGATTTTCAGCGCAGCCGCGGCGTTGAAAATCCGCGCGCCGTCCAGGTGCAATTTTAACCCATGCTCGTGGATCAGATCGCCAGCTGCACGGGTATATTCCGCGGAAAGCACAACGCCGCCGCACCGGTTATGCGTATTTTCCAAAATGAGCAGGCGGGATACTGGCTGATGAATATCTGATCCACGGATTGCGTCGCGTATATCCTCCAGACGCAGGCTGCCATCAGGCTGGTTGGGCAGAGTATGAGCAAATATGCCGCCCAAGGCTGAAATTCCGCCTACCTCGAACAAAAATGTGTGTCCCAGGTGACCCATCAGCGCTTCCTCGCCACGCTGGCAATGCGCCAGAATAGCGGTCAGGTTACCCATCGTGCCAGAGGGCAGGAAGAGACCAGCTTCTTTTTCCAACCGCTCTGCTGACATTTCTTCCAATCGATTCACGCTGGGATCTTCACCATACACATCGTCGCCCACCTCAGCCCGATACATTGCTTCGCGCATGGCTGGGGTTGGCTTGCTGACAGTATCCGAACGAAGGTCGATGAAATTATGAGTCATTGTTGTTATCCATTCTCACGATATTATCGCGACCTTAGGGAATGCAGAACGGTCTCAAGGTCGCCTGGTAATGGTGCTTCGAAAGTGCGCGGTTGCTCTTCTCCCAGCAAGCGGATAGTCAGGCACGCTGCATGTAAAAAATGCCTCTCGAGGGGCAAGGTTGCTCTGCGCCTGCCGTATACGGTGTCCCCAACGATTGGACAGCCGATAAAAGCCAGGTGCAGGCGAATTTGGTGGGTTCGGCCGGTCAGCGGAACGGCTTCGAGTAAATCATGCTCTTTAAAGTGCTCGATCACTTGATATTCGGTGACCGAATCCCTGCCGCGCCCGGGGGATACGACTGACATCTTCTTGCGATGGGTAGAGTCGCGGGCAATGGGCGCCTCGATCCTGCCTTCTGGGGTTGGCGGATGTCCATCCACCAGTGCGAGGTAAACCTTCTTCACCAATCGCTGCTTGAATTGATCCTGCAGCCATCGGTGCGAACGGTCATTTTTGGCTACCAGGATAATCCCGGATGTGTTTTTATCCAGACGGTGGACAATGCCAGGGCGCTGTTCGCTGTCCATCTCATCCAATTCAAGCGAAAGAGCTAAAACCGCATGGACAAGCGTACCGCTATCATGCCCGGCAGCCGGGTGTACGACCATCCCAGCCGGTTTATTGATCACCAGCAGGTCGTTGTTCTCAAAGAGGATATCGAGCGGAATCACCTCAGGGATTAGAATGCTTGTTGACACTTGCGGCAGCTCGATTTGCACCTGATCGCCTGGTTGAATAATGAAACCGCTTTTCTGGACTAGCACTGAATTGACCTGCACATAACCGCTGCGGATCAAATTTTGCAGGCTGGATCGTGATTGTTCCGGCAGCCAGCTCACCAGAACCTTATCCAGCCGCTCACTTTCACTGCCTGAATGTAAGAACGTCTGGATCTGACCGCTCATCGGATATCAAAGTGTTCAGATCGATGGTCGGTCGTGGAAGGTTCAGAATGAGATTGATCTCTTCGCCTGGTCTTTTCACGTTGCTCATATACAATCACCCCCAAGATTAATATAATCGTTCCTATCGTGATGCATGAGTCAGCGACATTGAATACGGGAAAAGTACCTAAGGAAATAAAATCAGTCACATAACCAATTGAAAAGCGGTCGATCAAGTTGCCAACCGCGCCGGTAAACTGCAGTCCCAAGGAGATACGCAAGATCCAATCGTCGTTGGGAATCCTGGGGAAGTAATAGATAATCGCCAACGCAACGAGCGATGAAAGGATAGTGATGAAAACCGCTGCATTTTGGAACATTCCAAAAGCGACACCTGTGTTGTGCCAATGCACAATCCGCGCATAAGGTTCCAGCCAGCTCCATGGCGTCCAAAATTCCCCGATTGCCAGATTTTGGCGGACGAGCCATTTCGTATATTGGTCAAGCGCAATTAACGGCAGAGAAAGCAGCGCTAAAAAAAGATATTTTCGAATGTGTTTAGTCAATGAACCCTCCGCTTAATGACCATGTCCAATTTTACCTTAATTTATCTTTCTACTTTGATTGAACTATGGCCTAACAAGAGTTAGAGTAGAAAACCTTCGGAGGA
>JAXDCA010000020.1:0-20450 GCA_034678305.1 Bellilinea sp. | reverse complement strand
TTGCTCGCCTCAGGGAACTTGAAGCTTGCTCAAGAGTTGGCGCGTCATCGCAACATCGCTGTCACCCAGCGCTACGCCCACCTTTCGAACGATGAACTGGACAAAGGCTATTGGGAGATTTTCGAAGAAAAGTCATCAAAAGATGATAACTAAGAATTGTAATTTTACTTAGTCATACTCAACTCAGAATGGGAGATCTGAAAAATGAATTATCGACGGTTAGGCAAAGCAGGTTTACGATTGAGCGAACTCTCGCTTGGCGCTTGGATTACCTACGGCGGTCAGGTCAGCGAGGATATCGCTGAAAAATGCATGGCAGCCGCCTATGAAGCCGGCGTAAATTTCTTCGATAATGCCGAAGCATATGCCCGCGGTAAAGCTGAAATTGTTATGGGCAATGTGATCAAGAAGCTGGGCTGGCGCCGAGAGTTGGTCATTGTTTCGACCAAATTATATTGGGGTGGAGATGAACCCAACCAAACCGGATTGAATCACAAGCATATTATCGAAGGCGCCAATAATTCCCTGCGCCGATTGCAATTGGAATATGTCGACCTAATCTATTGTCATCGTCCGGACCGTAACACGCCCATAGAAGAAACCGTCCGCGCGATGGATATTCTCATCAAGCAGGGCAAGGCTTTTTACTGGGGTACCTCCATGTGGAGCGCGGCTGAGATCATGCACGCGGATACGATAGCGCGCCAATACGGGCTGACCCCGCCCAGCATGGAACAACCGGAATATAACATGTTCAACCGCGACAAGGTAGAAGCGGAATTTCTGCCGCTCTACCAAAATCTTGGCTATGGGACGACAACCTTCAGTCCGCTGGCGGCAGGATTGCTGACTGGAAAATACAATCAAGGGATTCCTGAAGGCAGCCGCTTTTCCATGAAGAACCTCGATTGGTTGAAGGAAAGCCTCTATAAACAGGAGTTGATCGAGAACGTCAAAAAACTGGCGCCGATTGCGACGGATCTTGGTTGCACGCTCGCTCAGATGGCGCTCGCCTGGTGCCTTTCAAATCCTAATGTAAGCTCTGTCATTACCGGCGCCAGCCGCCCGGAGCAGGTTCACGAGAATATGAAGGCATTGGACATCGTTGCAAAGCTAACCCCAGACGTCATGAAACGAATCGAGGACGTTCTCAAGAATAAACCTGAACTGGATGAGGTGGATTGAGAGTAGATTGCTGATAGATTCAGCTAAGGACGAACCGATACACGGATCCCCCATCCACTGATCTGCCAATCTTCTGGCTGCGCGGGCGGTAATGCCCAGCGGTATAACCACTTGGCATCCTCGCAGCGCATATTGACGCAACCGTGACTCATGCGGTTGCCGAAGTTATTATGCCAATAGGTGCCATGCAGGCTGTAGCCGTCCTTATCGAAAAAGCACACCCATGGCACGCCAGGATACGCGCCTGAATCGAGCTGATCCGTGAAATGACTCTCGCCCATATGACGGCAGACAGTCTTGACGGTGATGTGAAAATCACCTAACGGTGTTTCTGTCGGCAGCTCGCCGGGCTCGAGTTCTCGATTGAGAGGCAAACCAGAAGAAATCCTGGTCTGCATCACAATTTCACCCTGCTCGTATGCGCGCAGTTCCTGGTCTTCAACCAGCACCTCGACCCATTTCTGATTTCGCGGCGTCTCGGGTGAAATAGGCGCTAACTCACTCGCTTCTATCTTACGCAAGTGCCCGGTGCGAGCATAATAATTGCGCCCGTAGCTATCTTTGATCGCATACCATTGCCTTCCATCCGGACCCTGTACAATATGGGTGACCCAATGAGTGGAATTAAAATACAATCGATAATTCTTGACCCACTGACCTCGATCAATACGCAGTGAGCGGGTGTATGGCACGCTCACTTCGAACAAGCAACCGCTTTCAGGAATTGTGGCCAGGTTTTCCTGGTAGTTGAATTGAACTGGCTGAATATAGGAGCTATGGACATACCCACCCCAAACCCGGTACCAGCGTGGATTTCGATAACCGTCGATATCCATTTCTTCATAAAGCTGGATAATATTGTCCCGCCCAATCCGGTAAATTTCGTGCGCATCGTTAGCCGGCTTATCCCAAACACGTATGCTGGATGCGGTTACCCTGCCAAAGAACTGCGAATCATAACCACCCCGCTGACCTAATCTGGGTAGTAAACTGGCAGCTACCCCGCCCGCCAGACTGCGCTCGATAAATTCTCGTCTTGTCAATAATTGCTGCATGATGATCCCATGGATTGGACAGCGCGAACGTTACATTTTTCTATCGCTTCTCCACTACAAACATCAAGATTTCTATAGATGTGGACGATTTTAATATGGGTCAGGTTCCCAAGAGTACTCTTAAACCTTTCGCTGATCCGGTGAGAGGAAATTCCTTTGTAATCGAGATCCTTTGGGGTTTCATCATCACCATGAAGCCGGCTAAAATGCACTCCACGGCGAATCAGGCTTCTTTAATCAATCATCTGATTGATTCGATTGAAAATACTTGGCCAGCAACTCCTCCTGGATTCCCCCTTCCAGGCCAAAAGCGTTGATAAATTCTGCTGTGCCGGCGATTTTTCCGGTCTGGTTCTGTACATAAGCTTTTGTTATCTCGAAAAACTGCTCCTGCCCCAATGCAGCCCTTAATTCATAAAGGAACTGCGCCCCGCGTAAATAGACCGCATTGCGATAGGCTATAAAGCCAGTGTAATCGTAAACAGGCAAATCGATCCATCCGATTGGCTCATAGTAATTCACGCGATAATACCACCACCAATCGACCAGCTCAGGATAATAACGCTCGTAGTACAACAATTCGCTAAAGGTACACCAGGCCTCGTCCAGCCACGGCTCCAGCGCTTGATCATTGCCAACCTGACTGAAGAACCATTGATGAGCCGTCTCGTGTACTGCAATGAATGTCAGATAGCCCTTCGGTGTGCCGTCATACAAGTTGTAGAAGGCCTTGCTCAAGAAAAACAAACCATCATATTCCATCCCGTCCAGAAAATCCGCCTCGACAACGCTCAAGATATCCCGCGGATATTTGCCGTACAACTCAGAATATAATTTCAAGGCATTCGCGGTTGCGCGAAGGACCTCTTCCCCGGCACCCCGTTCAGCATTACTGAAATAACTTCGGACAGTTACCCCATCCGTAGTCGTTTCATCGACATCAAAACCGCTATTCAGAGAAAGCGCAAAAGTTCGCGCCCCATTCAACTCATAGAGATAACGGTCTTTCTCCGTGGATCGATTCATTGCGCTGGCAGCTACAAGGATATCCCCAGGCGCATTCTTCAAGCTTAATTCGACATGATAATCGGCATAAGGATAGACGAGAAATTCACCGAAGTACGAAGGCTTATGCGCCAGCCATTCACCCTCAGGGGAGATGGGCGCAATATACAGATACCAATCCACCAGATTCATTTGCCGCTCCGTATAGCCGTAAGGCTGCGGTTTGAACTGTTCTGATGGGGGCGGAATGGCTGGAAGGGATAACTCGTATTCGAAATAGAGCTGGATTTCATCCCCGGATGCTAGGGCTGGTTTCAATTCGAGCGTCAAGCGATTCCCTTCGAGTGAATACTCGATAGCTGTAAGTGAATCCTGAATATTGGCTTGCTTCAGATTAAAACCGCCGGCATATCGGTTAGGTTCGACGATTAAAACCAACTGCCCCAATGTTTGCGGGGTCGTGTTGAGATAATGAACCGACTCCTCAACCGAAACCTTACGCTTGGAATAGTCGATTTCAGCTTTGAGCTCGTATATTTTATTCTGTGCATCGATTATGGATATGGTTGGCGCCAAAGTTGCGGTCGGCGAGCTATCAACTCGTATTGGTTCCGCCTCGACGGTTGCGGTACCTGGCGCATCTGCCGGATTGATGCTGGTTAGTTCAGGTTGAATGGTTACAGACGACGGCTTCCCGCAAGCCGCCAGGAGGATCATGACAATCCATAGCAGTGTCAGCGTGAATTTCCTCTTCATAGGTGAGAGGATTATAAAACATAACGAAGGCCGGGAGTTAAAAAGCGATGCGCAATCAGGCGTCAGCGCCTTCTTCGATCATTTCTTTAGCCCGCTTGGTTTGCTTTCCACGCTCTTCTGTGTCCAATATTCGCTTGCGGATGCGGTAATTCTGAGGCGTTATCTCCAGTAGTTCATCCTCCGCAAGGTATTCGAGCGCCTCGTCCAGGCTCATCTCGCGCGGGGGGGTCAGGCGCACCTCGATATCTCTATTCGAGGAACGCATGTTGGTAAGGTGTTTCTTTTTACACACATTTACCACCAGATCTGACGGACGCTGGGTTTCGCCAAGGATCATGCCCTCATAAACTTCCACGCCCGGACCGTAGAACAAGATCCCCCGTTCCTCGGCATTCTTCAAGCCGTAATTGGTTGTTGTCCCGTCCTCCCAGGCGACGATCGAGCTGGAACTGCGTGATGGGATCGCCCCAATGTTGGGATGATACCCGTTGAAAATCGTGTTCATCACACCCATGCCATGTGTTGAGGTGAGGAACTGGTAGCGAAAACCGAGCAAACCACGGGTTGGGATAACATAAGTCAGATGGACAGTGTTATCCGGGTTGTTGATCAGATCGATCATCTGCCCTCGGCGCTGACCGAGCATTTCAACAACTGTCCCCAGTGTATCCGCGCTGGTTTCGATTTGGACTTCCTCGAAAGGTTCGAGTAATTGCCCCTTTTCGTCAGTTTTCAGAATTGCTTCCGGGCGTGAAACCTGGAATTCATAGCCTTCGCGCCTCATCGTTTCGATCAGGATAGCCAGGTGCAACTCGCCCCTGCCGGACACGATAAAAGTATCCGTGCTCTCGGTCTCAGCAACCCGCAGCGCCACGTTGTTGCGCAGCTCAGCAAATAACCTCTCGCGCAGTTTCCTTGAAGTGCCCCATCTACCCTCGTTGCCTGCGAATGGCGAAGTGTTGACGCCAAATGTCATTCGCACCGTCGGTTCTTCCACGTGGATGGGCGGCAGAGCAACAGGATATTCGGCATCTGCCAGGGTTTCACCTATCTCGATGCCCTCCAAACCGGCAATCACGACGATATCCCCTGCCTGAGCTTGCTCGACTTCCACCTTCTGCAACCCCTGATGAGTGAATAGATAGCGCACGCGTTCGGGCAGCACCTGCCCGGTGAGTGTGATCCGCGCCAGTGGCTCCCCTATATGTATCGATCCCGCGTGGATCCTTCCAACAGCAATCACGCCGCGGTAATCGTCGTAGCCGAGATTCGTTACCAACATTTGAAACGGCGCATTGACATCCACCTTCGGCGCCGGTATATGCCTTAAAATCGCGGCAAATAACGGCTGCAAATCGCCGCCCAGCCTTTCACTATCCCCTGACTGCTGGGTGATAGCATTGGTATAGATCACTGGGAAATCCGCCTGTTGATCGGTTGCCCCCAACTCGATGAACAGGTCGAATGTTTCATTCAAGGAGCGCATTGGTTCTGCATCCTTACGGTCCATCTTGTTGATCACCACGATAGCCTGGTGCCCCATCTCGAGCGCTTTCTTCAAGACAAACCGTGTTTGCGGCATAGGTCCCTCCGCCGCATCGACCAGCAGCAGCACACCGTCAACCATGTTCATCACCCGTTCGACCTCGCCCCCAAAATCGGCGTGACCTGGCGTATCTACGATATTGATCTTGACCAGTTCGCCTGTCTCTGGATCAGGGATCACGACCGCAGTGTTCTTTGCCAAAATTGTGATTCCCCGCTCCCGTTCGAGATCGATGGAATCCATCACTCGTTCTTGAACCTGCTGGTTTTCACGAAAAACCCGCGCCTGACGCAGTAAACCATCGACAAGTGTAGTTTTTCCATGGTCGACGTGAGCAATAATAGCTATATTTCGAATGTCCTTGCGTTCTACGATCATAATGAGCTTCTATCACCAATATTAATGGATGCAATCTTTAGAATATATCTAAAGGAAAATAGACCCGCAATATTATCAAATTGTACTTCTTTTGTGAAGGTTTATTTGTGACCGATATCGATCGACTTTGTTTAGCGGTGAATACTTTTACGCAGCAACAGCAAATATAAACCAAAGATGATCATCGCGACCGAGCCAGTATTGCCGATGAATGAAGGCGCGTTGCCTGGATCGCCCCCGATGTACAATCCCCAACCGACCATTGCCAATACCCCACCAGGGATCAGCGGCCACCAAACAAATTTCGAAGATATAACCCGTCCGAAAAAAACGATCAATCCCCAGCCAAAGGAAAAAGCCGCGATCATCAAACCGGTCCTTGCCAATGGATTCACCGCCACATTCATACCCCAGGCGATAAAAATCCCAGGACCGATAGTGACCAACAGGCTGCCCGGAATGATCAGGCCAAACAAGCGCCAGAATATCCCCCAGAGAAGAAGAATCACACCTATCCCAGTACAGAGATAAAAAACAAAAGCGAGGAAAGATAAATCGCTGAGAAGAAAGCACAAACCAACGGAGACACATATGCCGCCTGGGATCAAGGCCCAATAAGCGGTCTTCGATTTACTAAAGATCGAACCGGTGGTAATTAGCCCCCACCCCACAGCAATGCACAGCAAAAAGATGCCGATTTTGCTTTGGATCTCCATATCCGTGCTTCGATTGAAGGACAATAACAAACCAATTCCAGCGCCAGACAATAGACCGCCAGGAATCTGCCAACCTAACTTTTGGTTAAGAGTTCCTTCAGCAAGGAATACTAAACCCACCAGTGCAAAGACGCTCCATAGAAGCCAGCCTGTCCTCAGGTATTGCTCCAGCAAGATAAACCCCCCAATGGTCAGCATCGCTGTCCCGAGAATTATGGGTATCCTTTTGTTATAGTCGGCATTATTCTGATTCTGGATGAACATCACTGCTTGTCCTTACGATCGATGCTTCCTTATCATAAGTGAGGTCGCTTTGTTATGGGTATGACTTGAGACCTATTAACCACTCACATTCTATTCATATCCAAAGTTTAGATCAATCCAATTTCTTTTGCGCGGATTACGGCTTGCATCCTGTCTCTGGCTTGTAATTTCGAAAGTATGCTGGTCAAATGATTTTTGACTGTTCCCTCAGCAATCACCAGAGTATTCGCAATTTCTTTGTTACTCGATCCGTTTGCCACCAGGCGTAAAACCTCCAATTCACGCATTGACAAGGGAGTCTCTAAGCTTTCTGTGCCGCGTTGAGGCGCTGCTCTTGATATCCTCGCAAATTCTGTCATGACTTTAGCGGTGATGGATGGCTGTAGGAAATATTCTCCCCGGGCAGCCGCGTGGATAGCCTCATAGAGCTTGTTCGAGGATACATCTTTCAACAAATAGCCAACTGCGCCGGCGCGCAACCCTTCAAAGACGAACTCGTCATCGTCGAAGGTAGTCAGCACAATGACCCGGCACTCAGGCAGCGTTTCCTTCAGTCGCCTTGTGGCGGTGACGCCATCCATTACGGGCATGCGCAGATCCATCAAAACCACTGCCGGGCTTAAAGTCGCGCACATGCGTAACGCCTCCTCCCCATTCGACGCCTCGCCAACCACCTCAAAATCGAACTGGGTGGATAGCAATGTACGCAATCCCTCGCGAAACAACACCTGATCATCGACTAGTAGTATTTTTATCGTCTGGTTCATCCCGGAACTATTACCTCAAATCCGAAGCCCTGTTCGCTTGTATCGAATATTGATAAGGAACCATTTAGATGCGATACCCGCTCTCTCAATCCAATCAACCCAAAACCTTCGGAGTACTCGAATGGGCCAATACCATTGTCCTTCACAATCAGGTGTATCCAGGAAGGATCTTCATAACTCAGTTCAATGGAATATTCGCTTGCCTGTGAATGTTTGCATATGTTGCTGACCCCTTCTTGAGCAGCCCGGTACAATGTCCATTGTGTTTGTGGTCCGATATCACGCGGTGTGCCACAAACACGAAAATTTGACTTCATCATGAGCCCATCTGAATCTTCCAATAATTTTTTGATTTTTTCAACGAGAGGGACAAATCTTCCATCCGGGCGTTCTCGCAGTGCTGAAACAGATCCACGCACGTCCTCCAACGCTTCCTGAGTCAGCGCTTGAGCCTTTTTGAGCATCTCCTGCGCTTGCCTGGGATTGCGAGAGCCAACCGCATTTGCTGCCTGGATTTGCATATGGATGGTTGTCAAATAATGACCTAAGCCATCGTGAATTTCACGCGCCAGACGGTTGCGTTCTTTCATCGTGGCAAGCTCTTCGACCTCATTTGCATATTCTCGCAACCGTTGATTTGCGATGGTCAACTCGTTTACAAGCCTTTCCACTTCGCGCTTGGAGGCTTCTTCATTGAGCGCCATTTGAGTAAACATCACGATAAACACCAGACCAGCTACAAAAATCGGTAGACCCTCCCACACTGTCTGAAGAGAACCGCTAAAGATAAATACCGCGGTCATGTACGTGGCGATGATTGCCAGCATAACGAAATAACTGGTCCGTCGTGGCAATAACATAACTGCGTGTCCAGCGAGCGGCAGCAACACCATCGCGTTGAAACCGATCCCTCTACCGAGATAAACGATCATGCCTGCCAACGGAATTTGCACGGCAAAATACGTAATTTGCAGCCAATGAGATTGCCTGCGTGCGCAAAAGGCATAACCATAAATGCCAATCCCAAGATAGGCAATCCCCAACCCGATCATGGAGATGATCTCGATGCTTGTGGCAGATTTTATCGCGCTAAAAGTGGCAAAATAGGAAGCCAGCACAACCACGGCGAAAGCCAGGTCAGCATCTCCCCCAGTCCGAATACCATAAGGCTCATGTTGCCTCATGGTATGTATTATAGCACCCGCTCAAATCTAACCACTGGCCAGTTATTCACAATGAAGACATAGAAGTCATGTCTTCTGTCTGTGACCATTTGAGTCTTATCCATGATGCAACTTATGACCATCGACAGATCAGAATTAAAAACAGATGACATAAACTCAGACAAGCATTCATGACTGCGGCCGAATCAATCTTCAGGGAGATATGAGCATCCGATGAATATCCTGCTAGTACAACCATCCTTTCCGGATACATTTTGGAGTTTCAAACACGCCCTTAAATTCATTGATAAAAAAGTGAGTAATCCTCCTCTCGGCTTACTTACCGTGGCAGCCTTATTGCCTGAAACCTGGCATAAGAAGTTAATCGATCTCAATTGCTCCAAGTTACAGTCCAAGTGGATTGATTGGGCAGATTATGTCATGATTTCTGCCATGAATATCCAGCGTTCATCGGTTTTAGAAATCATACAAGCGTGTAAAAAACATAATAAAAAAATCATTGCTGGCGGGCCGTTATTCACCAGTGAACATGAACAATTTCCTGAGATCGACCACTTTATCTTGAATGAAGCCGAGTTGACACTCCCGCCTTTTCTACACGATTTGGAAAACTGCACTCCTAAGCGAGTTTACCAAACAAGCGAGTATGCTGATATCAAACGCACCCCTGTCCCACTCTGGGAACTGCTCGATTTGCGCTCGTATGAATCCATGAACATCCAATTTTCGCGTGGCTGCCCGTATAATTGCGATTTTTGTAACGTGACCGCGTTACTGGGTCACCGTCCGCGCACGAAATCAGCAGAGCAGCTGGTACATGAATTGGATTCGATCTATCAATTGGGTTGGCGACGCAACATCTTTATCGTGGACGATAATTTCATCGGCAATAAAAAGGTTTTAAAAAACGAAATATTGCCAGCGTTGATCGATTGGCGGAATGGTAAAGAAGGCTGTTTATTCATCACAGAGGTGACCATCAATCTTGCTGACGATCCCGATTTACTCGAGATGATGGTCAAGGCGGGCTTTACCTCTGTTTTTGTTGGCATCGAAACGCCGGACGAAGAAAGCCTCGAGGGCTGCAATAAAAAACAAAACACCAACCGTAATTTAATGGAAGCGGTGAACACGATGCAGCGCGCCGGTCTGCATGTTATGGCCGGCTTTATTGTCGGATTCGACACGGACAAGCCCTCCATTTTCAGCCGGCAGATCGAATTCATTCAAAAATCTGGCATTGTGACCGCCATGGTTGGACTGCTGCAGGCGCCACACGGAACGAAATTGTACCAACGCCTGGCTGGAGAGGGTCGTTTACTGGATGAAATGACCGGCGATAACACAGACGGCACGACCAATATCATTCCTAAAATGAAGGCTGATACCCTGATCCGCGGCTACCAGCGGATATTGTCCAGCATTTACTCGCCTCCGATGTTGTATCAACGCATCCGAACATTTTTGACGACCTATAATCCTGTCCATAAGCCAGTACGTCTGGAGCTAAGCGAAATCAAAGCCTTTTTCCGCTCTATATTCGTTCTTGGATTGCTTGGATCTGAGAGAAGATATTACTGGAAGCTGTTTTTCTGGGCTTTGCGGCATAAACCAGCTGTTTTTCCCCTTGCAATCACGCTCAGCATCTTTGGCTATCACTTTCGGAAAGTCAGCCTGTCGGTCGTGGGTTGATCCGCGAACTATGGAATTTTACTTCAATTGCCATTCTGGTTGGCGATAATTTCTTCCGCTTTTACATTCAGCGCGTCCAGAATGGCATTCATGTCGCCTCCCTCCAGGACGGCGCTGGTTGCGTCCTGGATTTCTTTGCGGATGAAATCATAACCAGGCAGCGCTGGCTCAGATTTTGTGTTCCATAATAAGCTGTAAGCGGTTTGATAAGCCGGGTAATCGTTGAACCAGCCTTCCAACCGTTCATCGAGATCACTTCGTATTGGCAGCATTCCAGTTGATTCAGCCCAATGCGTTTGGGATTCACTCGAAAGCAAATGTTTTAGAAACAAAAATGCTGCCAATTCCCGTTCAGGCGAAGTATTCGTGATCGATACCGATGGTCCGTAGCTGTTGCTCACTGGATCAGGTGTCAAATGCGGGTAGGGCGCTGCCCCCCAATGAAAATTCAATCCCCCCGATTCTTCGAGCCCGCTAAAATAGGAAATCAAATTGCTGGAAGCCATAATCATCATGACTTTGCCTTGGATAAACTGCTCCTGATCGTAATCCCAGGTTAGGCTTTGCATCGCACAATTACTGGCAAGCAGATTTCTCTGAAAACCCAATGCTCCCTTAACAAGATCGCCGTTCAAAGTAAATTGTTGAGCGACTGGATCATAGATATCTCCGCCCATTGCAAATACCCATGCAGCCAGACGCGAGGCTTCAGTAAAGAATATCGTACCTGTTGATCGATTGGCTTCTTCGGTAATATAAGGATTGCTGGCTGCAGCGCAAACCATACCGGCGAATTCATCTGGCGATGTAGGTGGTGCTGTATATCCGAGCTTTTGCAGCCAGTCAATGTTGTAGTAGAGCATATCAACCGATCGGTATAAGGGTAAACCTAACCTTTGACTAGCCAGGAATGGATAGACATCTTGCGCCAAGACACTTGCGAATAACGATTGACCCTCGCTTTCAGGTAATCCCCAGGTGGGGCTATCGATCAATGATGTTAAATCAATCAAACCATCTGACATTTGATAAATTGCCGCTTGATTTTGGTAGGCGATGAGCAAATCTGGCGCTTCCGGTGTTCCGCTAACCTCCAGCATCATATTAAAGATGTCGACATAGCTGCCCTGATTGGCGATTATCACCTGGATGTTATAGGGATTGCTTGAATTGAAGTCATTGACAATCTCAGCCAGCGCCTGCTCGCGTTCTTCGCTGAAAATGTGCCAGAAAATGACTTGTTGGTTACGCGGATCGATGCCTGCCCAGAAATCATAAACATCAGAGGTCGCGGACGTCATCTCCGAGGTCGACTCAATCGGACCCGCTGACGCTTCTGACGTCCCCAAGGTACTCCCAATGGAAGGGGTTTCAAAAACCACCTTCGTCACATTCTGCTCAATTTCAGGTGATTCGGTTCTATTTACGCTCGGAGCAATCGCGCAGCCCCCCACCAGATTTCCGGCAAGGATAAGGACAATTAAAACGATAAAAAATGGAACCTGTTTTGTCTTACTCATGTCTTTATTGATTCTAATCCATGCCAGCGCAACCAGCGAACGTAAATGAGAATGATCTTAATTTCCACAAGATCAAATAAGTGTATAATTTTCTAGCTCATTGCGAAGAATACCATCGATCTCGGAGAGCATTTATGGCTACTTTGATAGCAGCTATCGACCAGGGCACCACATCGACGCGCTGCATTTTGTTCGATGCAGGTGGAAATATCATCGCCCAGGATCAAAAAGAACACCGCCAGATATACCCACAGGCCGGGTATGTCGAGCATGATCCATTGGAGATTTTAACAAATACCCAGGAAGTGTTCATTGGCGCATTGTCAAAGTCAAAATTGTCGATAAAAGATATCCTCGCCATCGGTATCACCAACCAGCGGGAAACTACTGTGGTTTGGGAGAAGAAAACAGGTAAACCCTTATTTAACGCGATCGTTTGGCAAGACACACGCACTGCGGAGATTTGTACCGATCTCTCTAAAGACGGGGGGCAGGATCGTTTCCGCTCGAAAGTCGGCTTACCGTTGGCGACCTACTTCTCCGCACCAAAGATCAAATGGATACTTGAGCATGTACCCGGGGTGAGAGAGGCTGCGCAAAAAGGTCAGGCGCTTTTTGGCAATATCGATACCTGGCTGATTTGGAACCTGACGGGCGGTCCAAAAGGAGGTATCCATGTCACCGACCCTACCAATGCCTCCCGTACCCTGTTGATGGATCTCGTTTCTCTCGATTGGGACACTGAGATTTTGCGCATCATGGGTATTCCGGTCGCAATGCTGCCAAAAATATTACCTTCTGCATATATATATGGCTATGCGAAAGCATTCGGCGGAATTCCTATCGCCGGCGACCTCGGTGATCAGCAGGCAGCGCTCTTTGGGCAGACCTGCTTTTCTCCTGGTGAAGCGAAAAACACCTACGGTACCGGTTGTTTCATGCTGCTGAATACCGGCGAGCAACTCGTCCCAAGTGAAAGCGGTCTGCTAACCACGGTTGGTTATCAGATTGGCGATCAAAAACCGGTTTACTGCCTGGAAGGCTCCATCGCGATCACCGGAGCTTTAGTGCAGTGGCTGCGCGATAATCTGAACATGATCGATCGTTCCGCGGATATCGAAACCCTCGCCAGAACGGTAGATGATAACGGTGGGGTATTCTTTGTGCCAGCCTTCTCAGGTTTATTTGCGCCTCATTGGCGCAGCGACGCACGCGGGATCATCGCAGGACTAACCCGTTATGTTAATAAAGGTCACATCGCCCGGGCAGTTCTCGAAGCGACAGCTTTTCAAACTCGCGAAGTCCTCGATGCAATGGAGGCCGACAGCGGGGTTAAATTATCTTCACTCAAAGTGGATGGAGGCATGGTTCACAACGACTTGTTGATGCAATTCCAGGCAGACATATTAAATGTGCCGGTTGTGCGGCCTATCGTCGCCGAAACTACGGCTCTCGGCGCGGCATATGCCGCCGGATTGGCAACCGGGTTTTGGAATAGCCCGCAAGATCTGCGCGCCAATTGGGGCAAAAACCATGAGTGGACGCCCAAAATGGATGCCGCCGAACGCGAGAAACTGTACCGCCAATGGAAGAAAGCAGTCAACCGCACCTTGGGATGGGTCGATTACCATGAGCAGTAAACCTCGGGCAGTCATCATTGGCGCCGGCTTCACTGGCTGCGCGATCGCCTATGACCTGGCGCAACGCGGATTTAACGTCGACGTGTTGGAACGCGGAGATATCGCCTCCGGCACCTCCGGACGGACACACGGATTGCTGCACAGCGGCGGGCGGTATTGCGTCACCGACCAGGAAGCCGCAATCGAATGCATCCAGGAGAACCGCATCCTGATGCAGATTGCCAAACAATGCATCGAATCCAACGGCGGATTGTTCGTTGCTTTAACTGAAAACGACCTTGCATACGGCGACCGCTTTGAGCGTGGAGCTCAAGTGTGCGGCATCCCCATCGAAAAACTAAGTCCTAGAGAGATCCTTAAACGCGAGCCAAACCTTAACCCTGGTATCCTGGGTGGATATAGCGTGCCAGACGCAGTTTTTGATCCGCTTCGCCTGGCTATGGCTTTTGCCGCCAGTGCGATTCAATACGGTGCCCGTTTCAACACCTTTATGGAAGTAACCGGTATTCTCCATAACGGTCAGGGTAGAGCAAGCGCAGTAAAAGCCAGGGAGCGCCACAGCGGGGAAGAGCGATCATTCCCAGCTGACTTGGTCATCAACGCGACCGGCGCCTGGGCAGGGATCGTTGCTAAACTAGCAGGTGTCCATGTGCCGGTCAAGCCGACCCCGGGTGTGATGGTAGCATATGATCAACGCGTCACTCAACGAGTGATCAACCGCTTATGCGAGCCGGATGACGGCGATATCATCATACCGCAGCGCCGCATGGCGGTTATTGGTACAACTACTTTCGAAGTCGAAGATCCGGATTATATCCCTGTCACTCGCGAGCAGGTAAAGTCCATGCATGCCCATGCCATTCAATTGGTGCCAAAATTATCCAAAGCAATCATCCGCGGCACATATATGTCTGCACGCCCTTTGATTGCTGAGGTGATGGGTGGGCGCAGTCTCTCCAGGACCTTCAAATGCTACGATCACGAAGTAGATGATGGTCTGGCAGGGTTCATTACCGTCACCGGTGGAAAAGCCACTACTTGTCGGTTTATGGCGGAAAAAACCGCCGATCTCGCCTGCCAAAAAATGGGCGTATCTACGGCGTGTCAAACCAAAGAAACACCGTTGATAGATTATCATCTCTATTACAAAACAGCTGGCAAGGAATCAAATTGAATCAAGAATTTTGGACACTCCGCCTTAAAATCCTAAGGAAACGGAAAAATCAGCCTGCTTGTTATCAAATTTATTCAATCAAAGCTGATCCGGATGAATACATCCTCGATCTTGTTGAAAGGGTCTGGGCGGAACAAGACCGTTCTCTGACCTTCCGCCACGCCTGCCACCATTCGACCTGCGGCGCCTGCGGCATGCTTGTCAACGGCAAGGAGAAATTAACCTGCATTACGCAGGTTAGCTCAGTAACCCGTGATGGTGGTGAAGTAAAAATCGAACCCCTGAGGAATTTCCCCATCGTCAGCGACCTGGTAGTCGATATGGGGCAGTTCTTTTTACGGATGGGCGAGACTGGTTCCAGCCAGGTAACAAGCCTGACTGAAGCCTGCCTGCCTTTCGAAAGGCATCACCAAACGCAAGGAGACTACGAGCGTCTGGTCGATTGCATCGAATGCGGTCTATGTATCAGCGCATGCCCGGCCGCTGCCACTAACCCACGATATCTCGGTCCCGCTGTTCTGGCGGCTGCGCATCAGTATTGCTCGACATACCAACAGGATCGATCCCTGAAGCTGGCGGACGCTCAGACGGGTGTATGGCGCTGTCACAGCGCCTTTGAATGTAGCGAGGTCTGCCCTTCTCATGTCGATCCTGGCTGGCGCATTATGGACTTGCGTAGAAAGGTAATCTCGAAGAAATTGAGTAATCTTTTCAAACGTAAACGGAGAGGTGGTGACTATGCGAAATGATCCCAGTTCAATGAACTGGCCGCGCTGGTTCGATCCCCGACGACGCAAGGTAGGATCGTTTGCTTTTATATTAAACCGGGTCACAGCACTCGGATTATCCCTCTACTTATGTATGCACCTTACCGTCCTTGGCAAACTCGCCCAGGGACCAGAAAGCTACGATAGCTTTCTAGTGCTGGCGAGAACTCCCCTGGTTAAGATTGGTGAAACACTGGTCATCGCGGCTGGATTTATCCATGGGTTGAACGGTATTCGCATCGCCCTGACCAGCATAGGTATCGGAGTACGCAGGCAAAAGCTGATGTTTCTTGCTTTTATGATCGCCGCAGCGGCTGGCATACTCTATTTTGCGTATCACATATTCTTGGCAAGTTGAGGCAGCTGCATATGGAATCCATGAATCGATCGCAGCCTCCCGAAAATTACTTGATCTGGGGTGTTAAAATCATTGCCGGGATCTGTATTCTGGCGCTGCTTGGCGTTCATTTTGTCGTGAATCACCTGCTGGCGCCGGGCGGTTTATTAACTTATGCGGATATTCTTTCCTATTACCAAAATCCCATCGTGCCAATGATGGAAATTGGATTTTTAGTACTCGTGGTTGTTCATGCTCTGCTTGGATTACGCAGTATCTTATTAGATCTACATCTTCCGGCTAAAATTGCCAGCAGCATGGATGCTGCGCTCATCATTATTGGCGCCGTCATGATTGCTTACGGCGCCTGGCTGGTCATCAAAGTGGTCCAGCTTGGTTGAGATTGACACGGGCAGCTTGACGCAATATCAAATCAAGACTAAAATTAGCAGCCGTTGGCTTAAGCCACTAATCAGGTAATTTCGAGCTGACCGCTCGATTTATAATCTTATGGATAGAGCGAAGGTAACCTGCTAAGGACAGGTGAGAGGCGCTCGAGGATGGAAAAAAGATGGAAAAGATGGTTATTCAAGCATCCCGCCGGACTGTTACCGGGAAAAAGGTTGGCGTTTTAAGGCGGGAGGGGATACTGCCCGGAGTGATCTATGGGGCAAACATCGAAACCACACCAATTTCGATGGATTTAAAGGAAGCCAGTAATATCCTTAATGCTGCCACACAATCTCACATCATCACAATTGTGATAGACAACGCGGAGCATGCGACACTGGTCCGTGAAAAGCAAAAGGATTACATCCGCGGCACGTTGAAACATATCGACTTCCAGGCCGTTTCATTGACTGAAAAACTCCGCACGAAAGTGAGCGTCGAGGTAACAGGCACATCACCCGCGATCAAGAATTACAACGGCGTTGTGATAACCGAGCTTGATGAAATAGAAGTCGAGTGTCTCCCTCAGGATCTGGTCGATAGACTCATTGTCGATGTTACCGGACTTGAATCAATTGGCGATACAATCTATGTGCGAGACTTGACCGTTCCAGAGGGATTAACAATACTAAACGATCCAGGTGAAGTACTTGTCGTCATTACGAGCGGCGCTGAAGAAATCGTCGAAGAAGAGGTAGTCGAGGCGATTGCTGAGCCTGAAGTCATCGAGCGAGGGAAGAAAGAAGAAGAAGAGGAGGAATAATACCTCTCTCTCAAGCATAAAACGGCGATCTATGGTCGCCGTTTTTTTGTTTTTAATTATTTCTGGTTGACGGCATAATACTTGCATCATCACAGGTGAGATAAGAATAGTCATCGTTATCTATTTTTTGCAGGAGGAGCCTTGCACGCAAGCGAAACCCCTCTTCCATCATTGATCAAGATCCTTTTAGACAGTATAGATACTGCGGGCATCATCCACGATCTGAATGGGCATGTGCTGTCAGTCAACGACCATTGGCTCCAGGTCTTTAATTTAACCAGCGATGAAGCGCTATCCTATTTATTGTTCGAGGATTATTCGGTAGATCCGGAAACAGACGCAGATTTTCACACCATCTGGGTCGAAGCCAATAACCACCATACCAGCTGTTATGAAAAATCGATCCGCCACCCCAAGACATATCAGGTGATGGATGTCGAAGTCCACTGCACAAGAATTTCCTTCGAAGATCGACCCTACATATTTACGATATTACGTGACATTACGAAAGTCAAAAGGCTGGAAAAAACCCAAAGCGCTCTGGTAAAAATATCCGAGGCGGTTGGTTCAGTTGCCACATTGAATGAGTTATTTAAGTCCATCCACCAGACAATCTCGGAGTTGCTGCCTGCCGATAATTTTTATATCGCGTTACACGACCCAAAGAGCGATTTAATCTCTTTTCCATATTTTGTGGATGCATATGATACAACCCCTCCTCCGATGAAATCGGGGCGTGGGTTAACTGAATATGTGTTACGCAACGGCAACCCGCTTTTAGCCCCCCCTGAGGTCTTTACGAGCCTGGTCGAGAAGAACGAGGTCGAATCGATGGGCGCCCCTTCGCTTGATTGGCTGGGCGTGCCATTAAAAACCAATCAACAAACCATTGGCGTAATGGCAGTTCAAAGTTATTCTGAGGATGTCCGCTTTAGCTACAACGATTTACAATTTTTATCCTTTGTTTCAAACTATGTTGCCAGTGCTATTGTTAGGAAAAAAGCTGAAGAAGAGTTGCGCAAACAGCATGATCTGGTTAAAACTTACTTTGAATGTTCGCCGAACGCCATCTTTGTCGCTGATTTGAACGGTCATTGCGTTGATTGTAATCAAGCGTTTTTAGATCTAACCGGTTTACGCACGAAAGACCAGGTGTACGGTACCAGAGTCATCAATTATGTGCACGAAGATGACCGCCAGCGTGCATTCGAGGATTTCGAGTTGATCAGCGCAATTGGAGGAACCAAAAACATCGAATATCGTGTGACATCGACGGACGGACGAACACTGATCGTTCAGGTTTCCGCAACGATCATTTCGAAAGAAAGTGATTCACCCCATTTTATCCTTGGAATGATTACAGACATTACTCAGCAAAAATTAGCGGAACAATCCCTGAGAACCAGCGAAGAGAGATACTCACTTGCTTTGGAAGGCGCGAACGATGGCATTTGGGATTGGGATCTCGAAAACAACTGCATCTATTACTCGCCTCGATGGAAGAATCTACTTGGATTCAATGAAAGTGAAGTTAACGACGAACCAGATGAATGGTTCGACCGCATCCATCCTGACGACATGCCGTCTGTCAAATCGTCGATCGAAGCCCACCTAACGGGTTTGTCCAGCCATATTGAAACTGAATTTCGCATGCAGCATAAAAATGGCTCATATCTGTGGGTCATGGCGCGCGGTAACGCCATTCACACCAACGGTAATCGCCCGCACCGCGTCGCTGGATCGATGACCGATATTTCACGCCACAAGCTTGCCGAAAGCCGGCTGATGCATGAAGCGCTTCACGACAAACTGACCAATCTCCCTAACCGCACACTATTCGTTGATCGCCTCTATCAGGCAATCAAACGCTCTAAGCGACATGAAGATGAAGTATTTGCCGTTTTGTTCCTGGATTTGGACCGCTTCAAGGTGATCAACGACAGCCTTGGTCATTTAGCCGGGGATAAAATGCTGATCACCATTGCAGAACGGCTGGAAAGCTGTGTGCGCGTCGAAGATACAGTCGCGCGCATGGGCGGTGATGAGTTTGCATTGCTCATCGCCAGCCTGAACGATCCCCTCGAGGTTGTCCAGGTAGCCAACCGGATTCAACGAGAGTTGTCCATCCCCTTCATTCTCGATGGACAGCCAGTATACACCACCTGCAGCATCGGCATTACCTTGAGTACCACCGGTTATGAAAAACCAGAGGAAGTGCTGCGCGATGCGGACACAGCCATGTATCAAGCCAAAGCGCAAGGCGGCGGACGATATGAAATTTTCGATCGGTTGATGCACACCCGGGCTGTGCAGCTCCTCTTGCTTGAAACGGACCTTCGCCGGGCTTTGGAGCTCGAACAATTCATCTTGAATTACCAGCCAATTTTCTCGATTGCGTCACAAACCGTCGTTAATCTCGAAGCGCTCATACGCTGGAAGCACCCCACGCGCGGTCTGATCATGCCCGGTAACTTCATCACGCTGGCTGAAGAAACAGGCATGATTATCCAAATCGGTGAATGGGTGTTGAGGACCGCCTGCTCACAGTTAAAACACTGGCACACCCAGGGTTACCGCAAACTGAATGTGGCAGTTAACCTCTCTGCCAGGCAGTTCCAACAACCCGATCTGCCGGATATTATTCAGCAAGTCTTGCGCGAAACCAGACTGGAACCGCACCATCTCTATATCGAAATAACCGAAAGCCGTAACCTGACCCAGCTCGAAAAGGTCGAAGCCATTCTTTGGGATCTTAAAAAGCTTGGGGTAAAGATATCCATCGATGATTTTGGTACCGGCTATTCATCCTTAAGCACATTGCAACGTCTGCCAATGGATGTAATGAAAATTGGTCAGTCCTTCATCGCTGACCTGGGCAAGCGTCCAGAAAATGATCTGATTACCGAATCAATCATCCAGATGGGACACAAACTTGGGCTGGATGTGATTGCTGAAGGGGTCGAAACGGAAAGTCAACTCGCCTTTTTGATTGAGCACGGCTGCGACATGTTCCAGGGATACCTGTTTAGCCCGCCTGTGGCGCCAAAAGAAATTTCCCGTTTCCTGGGGAATGGCACTAAATCAAACGGTGGCTGATTAATCCGAGCGCCTCGAGCAACTGTAGTGTGATGTGCGCTGAAATGCCCCATAGTTGTTCGCCATCGTAGGGCTCGAAAAAATAGATCTTATCCACATGTCCATTCTTAGCCTTGTATGGACGGATTTCATAATGATCCGGCGATGCCAGCCAG
>JAXDCA010000019.1:0-30902 GCA_034678305.1 Bellilinea sp. | reverse complement strand
CTGGCTGTGATCGTGGACGAGAGCGTGCCTGCTTCGGAGGTGGCTGCCGCCATTCGCCAGGGAGGCGGTAAGCTTTTGACTGGTCTGCGCCTGTTCGATATCTACCACGGCGAGCAAATCGAGGCCGGTAAGAAAAGCCTGGCCTATAATTTGACCTACCAGGCGGTTGACCATACATTAACTGCCGGTGAAGCAGCGCAAATTCGCGGGCGGATCATCCGCCGCCTGGAACAGGCACTCGGCGCCAAAATTCGCTCGTAAAATTAACCCGACGGCGTAAGATTTTTATCGATATTCAACATTTTCAGGGAGGCTCACTGTATGGTGAGCTTCCCTTGCAGCCGGCTCATAAAAAATACTGGCAATTAAAACCTTGCAATTTTCAAAGATAGGATATAATAAAAATATCTCACAGGCTCTTCGAGTGCAATAGATACGGGTGGATCAAAACACAACTGGGCATTGTGAGAAAGGAATGTAATTATTACGATTTATATCATGATCGTTGTTTAACAGTATCCTATCAGGACCGCAGCGAAAACGGCTATTCCAGGAATCGCCGTAAGTATGGGCTGAATGATTCATCGTAACAAATCCGTTTTCTCATGACCATTTATTTCACCAAATCCTGTTCATACTGTTTATTCCCAGAATAACCATGGATTGGCAATTTCATTGATAGGGCTTTGATCTAACAAACTATGTGGGTATTACATACGCATTGGCAGCCGCCACGGCGACCAGCTGACCCGGGAGGTATACTCTTCTGGGCTGAAAGTCCGCAAGGACCTCCGCCACCGCCCCGCGGACGCCCTCAGCAGATAAAGAAATCCTTAATCAGGGATCACCCGTTCTGCCTCGAGCCTGATACGATTCGCTTGCAGATAGGCTCTGGTACGCCGCTGGATAACGCGCAACTAGGCGCTGTGCGTCTGCGCCTGCCTTCATCGACTGACTCCCCGCTGCCTTCCTCCGATCTTAATCCGGAGTGGGAGCTTGACGAAGTCTCGTCGCCGCGCTTAACCGCCTGGTTGGTACGTGGTTTATGGCTGCCAGCCGGCAAGGCTTTCAGCGTGCTGGCGAACTTGCCTGTTGAATCGATCGCCAGCGGATTTGTACTCGGGCAGGACGCCCGCTATTGGCAGAGCATCTGCAGCCTGGTGCTCGAGGTGCTGGCGGAACAAAAAATCCTGCCAACGCTTGTCCAGATTCCCAGCAACGGGCAGCTGCCTGATCAATACATCGCCCGCTGGCTGCCGGTGCTCGACAGCCCGAAGGACGGGCCGCGCATGGCTATACTCGAAAATAGCATGCCCTCGATCTGCCGCGCGGAGATGGCTGTTCGCACCTCCACTGGCAAGCTTATCCATCAATCGATCCGCTCTCCGCGCGACCTGGTGGATTCCTTCTTGAAAGCCATGTGCGACGCCCTGGCGCGCACCTGGGGTCGCAGCCGGGCGCCGATATTGTTGCCCGAAAAAGGCAACATCCTCGACATTTGGCTTTCAGCGCTGTTCAGCCCGGATCCACGCGTCAAGGCTGCCTTTGGGCAGCTCCAGTCATTGCACAGCAGTTTACGCGCCTGGCTGCGCAACCTGCATGCCGCTGGCGATGAATACTACCGCATCGCTTTCAAGCTGCACGCGCCAGATCCACATGCAGAACCTTCTAAAGCCCAAAATTGGCTGCTGGAATACCTGCTCCAATCGCGCAGCGATCCTTCTCTGATGATCCCGGCGGAAGATTTATGGTCCCGCCCGCGCGAGGAAATGGCGACCTTCTTCAGGCGCGAAGAACACCCCCACGATATGCTGCTGGCGGGTTTGGGTTATGCAGCGCGGCTCTTCCCGCCCATCCTGACCAGCCTGGCAGCCCGCGAGCCTACCGGATTGGACCTGGATACCCAATCTGCCTATGCATTTTTGCGGGAGGCTTCGCCGCTGCTCGAGCAAGCGGGATTTGCGATCCACACCCCGCCCTGGTGGAATCAGCGCGGCGCTCGACTGGGGGTACGTATCCGCTTGAAACCGCGCGACGGCAGAGCTGCGCCAATATCCACAGGCGGCAAAATTGGCCTGGGCACCCTGGTGCATTTCGAATGGGAGATGTCGCTTGGTGAAACCACTCTAACGCGCCAGGAATTTGAATCGCTCGTGGCGATGAAAACACCGCTGGTACAAGTTCGCGGTCAATGGGTTCAACTGGACAAAGACCAGGTCGAAGCTGCCATCGAGTTCTGGGAAAAACAAAAACATTCGGGCACGATGGGTTTGCTGGAAGTCGCCCAACTGGCCCTTGGCGGTCAAACGGCTCACGGCTTGCCGTTAGACGAAGTTCAGGCTGAAGGCTGGATATCCGATTGGCTCGACCGTCTATCGGATAATCAGCGCATGGTCGAACTACCGCAACCGGAATCGCTTATCGGGACGCTGCGACCATACCAGCGTTTTGGCTTCTCCTGGCTGTCCTTTTTCCGTAATTGGGGATTAGGCGCTTGCCTGGCGGATGACATGGGGTTAGGGAAAACAATCCAGGCGCTTGCCCTGCTGCTGCACGAAAAAGAAACCCTCGGCGAGCTTCCCGCGCCTGTGCTGCTGGTCTGCCCTACCTCCGTCGTCACGAATTGGGAGAGGGAAACCCGCCGATTTGCGCCTGATATCAAGACATACGTGCATCAAGGACCTGACCGTCTGCGTAATCAGGAACTAATGGATGCAATTCAAAACATCGATCTCGTGTTGACCAGTTATGCTCTGCTGCGCATGGATCAGGACGCGCTTCAGCCAATCAAGTGGTACGGCGTGATCCTGGACGAAGCCCAGAACATCAAGAATCCCTCAGCAAAACAGTCGCAGGCTGCCCGCAACATGAAGGCTGATTTCCGCCTGGCGCTGACAGGTACACCAGTGGAAAACCGCTTGAATGAGCTTTGGTCGATCATGCAGTTCCTTAATCCAAATTACCTGGGCCCATTGGAAAAATTCCGCCGGGAATATGCCATTCCTATCGAGCGGTTTGGCGATCAGGAAGCTACCACGCGCCTGCGTCAGATGGTCAACCCGTTCATCTTGCGCCGCATGAAAACCGATCCACGCGTGATCCAGGATTTACCGGACAAGATCGAAACGAAAGAATATTGCACCCTAAGCGAAGAACAGGCGACCCTGTACCAGGCTATCGTCCAGGATTCACTCAAGAAAGTTGCCGAGAGCGGCGGAATCACCCGTCGTGGTCTGGTGCTGGCAATGCTTACCCACCTCAAGCAAATCTGCAATCATCCGGCGCATTATCTCAAGCAGCCGCCTTCCCGCGAGGATATCCTGGAAGGGTCCAATGGACGCTCTGGCAAGCTTAACCGATTAGATGAAATGCTCGACGAAATTATCGCAGAAGGAGACCGCGCACTGATCTTTACTCAATACGCTGAAATGGGTCATCTATTGAGCAATTACCTGCCGCAAATGCTCGGCTGCCCGGTGTACTATCTGCATGGCGGCACCCCTCTACGCGTACGCGATCAGATGGTTCGCCGTTTTCAGGAAGAAGAAAATGCTCCGCCTGTGTTCATCCTCTCGCTAAAAGCGGGTGGATTAGGCCTGAATTTAACCCGCGCCAGCCATGTCTTCCATTTTGACCGCTGGTGGAATCCGGCTGTCGAAGATCAGGCCACTGACCGCACCTACCGTATCGGTCAGCAGCAAAATGTGCAGGTGCATAAATTAATCACTGTGGGTACGCTCGAGGAGCGTATCGATGAAATGATCGAATCGAAGAAGGGCCTGGTGGAGGCTGTCATTGGCGCTGGTGATGATTGGGTCACAGAGCTCTCCACTGACGACCTGCGCGACCTGGTTGCTCTGCGCAGCTAAGGATGTGACATGAACGATTTCAACAACGGCAACGGCTGGGGGATGAATCCACGCAAGACATTGGGGGGCATCAAAGCCCAAAGCGAGAGCGGCGATTTTGGCCGCAACTGGTGGGCACGCCGCTGGATTACGGCTATGGAAAAGCTGGTTTCTGGGCCGCGTTTGATGCGCGGGCAGTATTACGCGCGCGAAGGTCAGGTCGTTTCGATCGAAGAAACCCGTGAGGGGGTGCTGGCTTTAGTTCAAGGTTCCCGCCCAAGGCCGTACAAAGTCAGCCTGCGGCTTGCTCCGCTGACCACCCGGCAATGGAACAAAGTCATGGATGTGCTTTCTGATCAAGCTATTTTTGCCGCCAAGCTTCTGGCAGGAGAAATGCCGCCGGAAATCGAAGAGGCATTCGAAGTGGCAGGCGTCAGCTTATTTCCACAGAACAGCCACGACCTGATGACAGACTGTACCTGCCCAGATAAGGCCAATCCGTGCAAGCATGTGGCCGCAACGCACTACATCCTCGGAGAGCGGTTCGACGAAGATCCTTTTCTGCTCTTCCGTATGCGCGGACGGACGCAAGAACAAATCCTGACCGGGCTGCGGCTGCGGCGGGCTGGTAAAGCAGTGGAAACCCAACTACCGAGGCGCATCCCGCCCCACATCTCGCCTGAGGATGGCCCACGGCTGGAAGACACCCTTGACAACTACTGGCAAATTGACCGTGATATGCAAAATTTTTCAGTAAAAATTGCTGCCCCCGAAATCCCTCAACCCGTGCTTAAACGCCTTGGCGAACCTGATTTCATCCGCGATTTAACCCTGCAAAGTCAGTTGGAGGAAGCCTACGATGCGATCAGTCAGTTTGCGATGTTGCTGGCCTATGGCGATATTGCTAACGGCGCCAGCGCGGAAGAAGAGTGATCTTTTATTGCCTGAGGTTAGTTCAGCACCACCTTTAAAAAGGCGCCGGTTTGAATTACCGGCGTAAATATTCATCGTTATCGAATTCAAGTCGTAAAATGAGAAGTAATTTATCGAATGGTCAACCTGCGGAACCAGGCTGCAATTTCTGGCCCGTTCATTAACGCTAAATATCCAAAAAAGACCACCAGGATGACCACAAAGAACACTAGAAACGCATTAACCCGCTCACTGGGCTCGGCAACGAAAAAACGATATAAAGAGATCAGAATTGCCACAGCTGCTGCTAAAACAAGCAACCAGAATAACAGCGGCGGGATGTATGTCGGTAATCCTGGAAGAGAAGGTGCTTGGAAGGGTCCGGGTAACATAATACCTCCTATCGCAAGCCAGAAATCTCGATCAGAACGATTGATAATGGAATCATAGAAACTTCTGGCGGCTACCTAACCATTAAAACGTATCTACGCAAGGGTACCTAAAGTACGATGCTTTGCACTAATAGTAGTAAAAATGGAAGCGAAAGTCAAACAGTTTACAGTTTTCTTAAGTAGCGCCACCATTACAGCATCGCCTGCTAATAATCGACAGGGCGCCTCATAAAAACATACCGCGGAATAATATGCTGTTTCCTGCTCATGTCCTGAACCCATGCATATGCTTGACATCCCGCCAGCTTGCCGTTAGAATCACCGCACTTTACAAGCCGAGATAGCTCAGTTGGTAGAGCACGCGACTGAAAATTGCGGTGTCGCCAGTTCGATTCTGGCTCTCGGCACTCCAACACCCCGTCAGGGGTGTTTGCTATTTGATACCCATATTCTCTGATAGAATCATCTTCATCATGTCGAAAAAGTTCATTCTGATCATCGTGGGAGTCGTGCTGATAGGGATGCTGACCGCGTTCTTGGCCTTCCCGCGTACGGCGACCCTGGTGATCAACGGAGAGAGTCAAACAATCAGCACCCACGCGCTCACGGTCGCCGGCGTGATGCGCCAGGCTGGTATACCTGTATCCACGGAGGATCGACTCGATCCGCCGCTTTCCGCCTGGGTAAAACCCCGCATGACGATCCAGCTAGATCAGGCGCAGGCAGTGACCATTGCGATCTTGCCTGCTGGAGATGTGCTCGAACTGAGCTCGCCCCTTCATCGCCCCAGCGATTGGCTGGCAGAAGCTGGATTATTGCTTGGCGATCGCGACCGGCTGACACTCAACGGCCTGCCGGTTGATCCCGACCAGGTTTTGGCCTTCACACCGCAATTGCTGCTCGAACTGCATCAGGCCGTTCAAATCAACCTGCGCGAGGAAGGCGCATCGCAGTCTCTCTTTTCCAGCGCGGCAACGCTTGGTCAGGCGTTATGGGCTGCCGGCATTGCTCTGAGTCCCGCTGACGCAGTTTCCCTGCCGCTCGATACCCCGCTGACCGGGCCGCTGGACGTGGAAATCAACCGCGCTGCGCGGGTCACAATCCAGATCAGCGGAGAAGAAATTAGCGTGCCAAGCGCCTCGGCCAGCGTGGTTGAGGTGCTGCGCGAGGCGGGCGTTACCTTGCAGGGATTGGATTACAGCTTTCCAGCCGAGGGCGATCCCCTGCCGCCTGACCGCGCCATCCGCGTGGTGCGCGTGCGGGAAGAGGTGCTCCTGACTCAGGAACCTATCCCTTATAAAAACGCTCTTCAGCCGGATGAAAATACTGAACTGGATAAGCGCAGCGTGGTCAAATCTGGCGAATATGGCGTCCAGGTTTCTCGCGAGAAAGTTATTTATGAAGACGGGGTCGAGGTATCCCGCAGCCAGGAAGACCAGTGGGTTGCTAAAGAGCCCCAGGATCAAATCGTGGGTTATGGCACGAAACCCGTGATCAACACCATCGACACCCCGTCGGGGACTCTCGAGTACTGGCGGGCAGTCAATGTGTATGCCACCTCGTATTCACCCTGCCGGCTCGGCATACCTAACTATTGCAACTCCACCACCGCCAGCGGATTGACTGTCCGTCAGGGCATTGTCGCCGTGACGCGCGCCTGGTATTCCTGGATGGTCGGTCAGCGCGTTTATATCCCCGGATACGGCATCGCGGTCATCGCCGACGTTGGCCGCGGCATCCCAGGCCGCTATTGGGTCGATCTTGGTTACAACGATGACGATTTTGTTTCCTGGCATCAGAACGTCACCATGTATTTTCTAACGCCTGTCCCGGCGAATATCCCATGGATTCTGCCCTAGAGTTGCCGCCTCTCGACGTCCCTGCGCTGCTGCGCAGCCATCACCTTTCCCCTAAAAAAGGATTGGGGCAAAACTTTCTCATTGATCCGTCTGCTTTGAAAAAGCTGGTAGCAGCCGCGGATTTGCCTGCGGATGCCTGCGTGTTGGAAATCGGCGCTGGCCTTGGCAGCCTGACTCGCTACCTGGTTCGCAGCGCTGGACGGGTGGTGGCGGTGGAGCTCGATCAACATTTGATCCCGATCCTTGAACAGGTGCTGCCGCAGGAAAAAAATGTCCATATCCTGCACGGCGATATCCTGGCGCTGAACCTGGCTACTCTGGATCTATCCCCCGGTTATCTGGTGGTGGCGAACATTCCTTATTACATCACCTCGGCCATTCTGCGCCATCTGCTCGAGGCGCCCGTCAAACCGTCTCGATTGGTGCTGACCGTTCAGCGCGAAGTGGCGGAGCGCATATGCGCCGTGCCTGGCGACCACAGCCTGCTTTCACTCAGCGTGCAGGTGTATGGCGCGCCTCGCCCGGTGCTAAAGATCCCCGCCGGTGCTTTTTACCCGCCGCCGCAGGTCGATTCGACCACTCTGCGGGTGGATATCTACCCGCAGCCGCGCATCCCTGCAGAACAACTGGACGTATTCTTCCGCCTGGCAAAGGCGGGCTTCAGCCAGAAGCGTAAAACACTGCGCAACGCGCTTTCCGCCGGGCTGGCCTTGAAGCCCGCGCAGACTGCCCTCCTGCTCGAAAAATCCGCCATTGATCCGATGCGACGCGCGGAAACCCTCAGCCTGGAGGAATGGTCTCGACTGATTGTCGAATTTTTGGAAGAAAAAAATGTCGGGAAAGCCGCTTAGCCCTTCTTCTCGCATGATCGGAGAAGTGGGGCAGGTTATCTTCTTAATGTTAAACTGATAAACTGCGTTTGCGGCGTAAATCGCGATAAAAACCGGGCAATAACCAGACCCGGAAAGCTGCCTCCACCTGGATGCGGAACGACATTTTAGATTCTCCCCAGCGCCGGTCGGCGAAATAGATCGGGATCTCTTTGAAACGGAATCCGAGCAGGCTGGCGACGTAAGCCATCTCCACCTGGAATACATAGCCATTGGATTTGACCCGCTCTAGCGGCATACGTCGTAGAGTCTCCCGCCGCCAGAGGCGGAAACCGCCGGTCGCATCCCGCACGGGCAGGTTGAGGATTATCCGCGCATAGAAATTCCCAAATCCCGAAAGCGCCTTGCGCCAGAACGGCCAGCTCTCGTCCAGCTTCCCGCCCGGCACGTAGCGCGAGCCAATGACCGCATCCACTCCCTCCAAAGCAGAGGCCATTTCAACCAGCTTTTCCGGTTCATGCGAGAAATCAGCATCCATCTGCGCCAGAGCATCCGCGCCAAGCGTGAGCGCGCGCTCGAATCCCTGGATATAGGCGCTGCCAAGCCCCAGCTTTCCAGAGCGGTGCATGACATGGATACGATTGCTGTATTGCTGGCTCAATTCCTCGGCAATCTGCCCAGTCCCATCCGGGCTGTTGTCATCCACGACCAGCAGCGTCAGATCAGGCAGCGGCAAGGCGAACAGCGCCGCGGCCAGCCTGGGGAGATTCTCGGCCTCATTATATGTGGGAATTACAACGGTGATTTTCACTGGCAACCTGTTTTGTCTGTGATATGGTTCTAGCGGTAAGTGATAACTATAATGGTTCTAGCGGTAAGTGATAACTATATAAGTCCCGAGGTATTATACCCCGGGGAATATGCCCTGAGTCCAGTCCATTTCTAACCTCTTGTGGATATTCCGCTCCCTCCGGTTTTTACCGCAGAGGCTCTTTCATGATGACAAATTCGCAGACCTTATCCCCGGCTGCGAAGCACCTGGATTCACGGACGTTGAATTCCAGGCCGTCCGACATCCATTTCAATCCTGCCTTGAGCAAACCAAGCACGAGGTAGCAGTCCGGATTATCCGTCCGGCGGCCCCAACAGACCGGGCAGGCGTGTATGGTGTACATAAAACGGTCGTCTTGCTCGACCAATGTGGTACGCTGGTCGCTTGCCTGACTAAAAATACGCGCGAGCGCCGGTAAACCTATACGCAACCTATTAATTACCTGCGGCTCTTTGGTCGATAGATCACCGTTTCCTGCCAGCGCGCCAAAACTGCGCCAGATGGTGTCGAATGTAACCCTGCCGACTCGCTCGGCCAGTCCGCGCCCGCCGCGCGCGCCATAGAGGTCCTGCAATGCGCCATTGATCGCTGAATAGTCGGCAAAATCGAATTTTTTCTCCAGGTTGTCAGGAGGAAGATGATTGATCAATTCCGGCAGGTTAGCCAGGTGGAGGATGGCATTGACGCCGTTGCGCCCCATGACATCCTCTAATGCTAATAGGGTCATGCGCCCGAATTTATTCGGGTAGTATTTTCCGCTCTTTGGAATAGGCTGCATGGACAAACCTTAGATCAGCTTACTCAAATCTTCGGTTGCCCGGCGCATATCCAGGAAAATTAAACCGAGTTTGGCATGCTCGCGGGCCAGGGCGGTGAGTACGGCCTCTTCCCCAATCGACATCAGAACCACATAGCCGGTCTGTCCCTTAATGTAAACTTGCTCGAGATTCCCGCGGCCTAACTCGCCGGCGATGCGCTCGCCGAGCGAAAGCATAGCCGCCGACATCGCTGAAACGCGGTCCTCTTCCACCCCCTGCGGCAGCGCTGAAGCAATGGTCAACCCATCCACGCTGACGATGGCAGACGCCTCGATATCCGGCGAGGATGCCTGCAGATCCCGCAGGCGGTCAACCATGAGTTGAGTTCTGGATTTGGTCAAAGCTGCACTCCTTAATGTGTTTTCCGCAAGGCAACCTGTTCGTTGCAATCATCCTGCCAGGATGGGGTCTGAGGTGCGGATCGAGATAAAAATCTCCACCAATAATCATACAAAATAGGCAAAATGGAATTTTCCAGCTATTGGCTACTCTAGCATACCCAAAAACAAGCGTCAAGCCAAGAGAGTTATCTAAATTGAAAGCTTTACTTCACCCCCCTCCCATGATAAAATCTCCCAAGCCGCTAATGGGGGCTCGTCCAATGGTAGGACAGCAGACTCTGGATCTGTTGATAGAGGTTCGAATCCTTTGCCCTCAGCCTTTCCCCCGCAAGCACCCTGAAGATCCCGCGGGTGCTTGATTTTTTACCCCACAGGAGCAAGACCCATGACCAGCCAACCGCCCAGCGAATCCAGCAATTTCATCCGCGAAGCCATCGAAGAAGATCTGCGCGCCGGCCGCTTCGACCGGGTGCAGACCCGCTTCCCGCCAGAGCCGAACGGTTACCTGCACATCGGTCATGCCAAGGCCCTCTGCATCGATTTTGGCATGGCAGAGATCTTCGGCGGTATTTGCAGCCTGCGCTATGACGACACCAACCCGGTTAAAGAGGACATCGAATACGTGGATGCCATCAAGGAAGACATCCGCTGGCTGGGCTTCGATTGGGGCGACCGCGAATATTACGCCTCCGATTACTTCGACCAGCTCTACGATTTGGCTGTCAAGCTAATCAAGAAAGGCCTGGCCTACGTCGATGATCTCAGCGCTGAAGAAATCCGCGAGTACCGCGGCACATTAACCGAACCTGGCAAGGAAAGCCCCTGGCGCAACCGCAGCGTGGAAGAAAACCTGGAACTGTTCGAACGCATGCGCAAGGGCGAGTTTCCCGAGGGCGCCTGCACGCTGCGCGCCAAGATCGACATGGCTTCTGGAAACATCAACATGCGCGATCCGGTCATCTACCGCATCATCCACGCTGCTCACCACCGCACCGGCGATAAATGGGTCATTTATCCGATGTATGACTTCGCTCACGGGCAGTCCGATTCGATCGAAGGCGTGACCCATTCGCTATGCGATATCAACTACGAGGATCACCGCCCGCTGTATAACTGGTTCATCGAAAAGCTCGACCTGCGCCCGGTGCGCCAGATTGAATTCGCGCGCCTCAACCTGACCTACACCATCCTCAGCAAGCGCTTCCTTAAAAAGCTGGTCGAGGCTGGGGTTGTCTCCGGCTGGGATGATCCGCGCATGCCCACGCTGCGCGGGATGCGCCGGCGCGGCTACACCAGCGCCGCGGTGCGCAATTTCATCGACGCGGTCGGGGTGGCCAAGAACGAAAACCTGATCGACATCGCCCTGCTCGAGCACCTGGTGCGCGACGATCTGAACAAAACCGCGTTGCGCGTGATGGGCGTGCTCGAGCCGCTTAAAGTGGTCATCGCCAACTATCCGGCGGACCAGATGGAAGAACTGGAAGCGCTCAACAATCCCGAGGATGAATCCGCCGGGACGCGCAAAGTGCCTTTCAGCCGCGAAATTTACATCGAAAAGGATGATTTCCGCGAGACGCCGCCGCCCAAGTATTTCCGCCTGGCGCCCGGGCAGGAAGTGCGCTTGCGCTACGGCTATATCATCCGCTGCCAGGATTTTATCAAGGACCCCGCCACCGGCGAGGTGGTCGAAGTCCATTGCACCTATGACCCTGAGACGCGCGGCGGGTACGCCCCGGACGGGCGTAAGGTCAAGGGTACCATTCACTGGGTCTCCGCAGCCCATGCGCTGGAGGCTGAGGTGCGTCTGTACGACCGCCTGTTCACCGAGGAGAATCCGAACAAGGTCGATGAGGGTAAATCCTTCATGGATTATGTCAATCTCGACTCACTGCAAGTGATGCCCGGCTGCAAGGTAGAGCCCAGCCTGGCTGGCGCCGCTCCCGGCAGCCGCTTCCAGTTCGAGCGCAAAGGCTATTTCTGCGTCGATCCCGATTCGACCGCCGAGCGGCTGGTCTTCAACCTGACCGTCAACCTGCGCGACACCTGGGCCAAGATCGAGCAAAAGGGGAGCTGAAAAGCCCGCCAGCAAGGTAGTGCTTCAGCGCAACTGCTGGTAAGATTATGCCATGTCCTCGCGCATCTATTTTGGCGATAATTTACCCATTATGCAATCCCTGCCGGCTGAGTCGGTAGAGCTGATCTACATCGACCCGCCCTTCAACACCGGGCGGGTGCAGGCGCGCACACAGATCAAAACGGAGCGCAACTCGAATGGCGATCGCACTGGTTTCGCCGGACGCCGTTATGAAACTTTAAAAATCGGCTCGATGGCGTACGGCGATTTGTTCGACGATTATCTGGCATTCCTCGAGCCGCGCCTGATCGAGGCGCGCCGATTATTGCAGCCCAATGGCAGCCTTTACTTCCATATCGATTACCGTGAAGTGCATTACTGTAAAGTTTTGCTGGACCAGATCTTTGGGCGCGAGTCGTTTCTAAACGAGATCATCTGGGCATACGATTACGGCGCGCGGACCCGCAAGAAATGGCCGCCAAAGCACGACAACATCCTCTGGTACGTAAAGGATCCGCAACACTACATCTTCAATGTCGATGCTATTGAGCGCATCCCTTACATGGCACCTGGTTTAGTCGGACCAGAGAAAGCAGCGCGCGGCAAACTGCCGACCGACACCTGGTGGCATACCATCGTCGGCACCAACTCCAAGGAAAAAACCGGCTACCCGACCCAGAAACCGCTCGGCATTCTGCGCCGCATCCTGCAGGCATCTTCGACTCCAGGCGGGATTGTCATGGATTTCTTTGCTGGCAGCGGCACAGTCGGCGCCGCCTGCCTGGAGTTGGGACGGCGCTTCATCTTAATAGATGACAATCCGCAATCGATGCAGGTCATGGCGCGGCGCTTCTCTGCCCAAACTGGCATCGAATGGATCGGCTGGCATCCGAACCAAAAGGAGCCATAATGGCGCGCAGAGTCGACCCCGTCTCGGTTGAAAAAATGCTCGCCAGTCTGCAAGAAAAAGCCAACCCGCACAACGTGGCGGGCATGGCTCGTTTTGGCATCAATCCGCAGGGCACGCTGGGCGTCTCGGTCAAGGATCTGCGCTTGCTGGCGCGCGGTCATCGCGACCACAACCTGGCGCTCGGATTGTGGCAGAGCGGAATCCACGAAGCGCGCATCCTGGCGGCGCTGGTTGACGACCCGGCGCAGGTCACCGAGCGGCAAATGGACGCCTGGGCCACCGATTTCGACTCGTGGGACGTATGCGATCAGGCCTGCCTGATCCTCTTCGACAAAACTCCCTTTGGGCCGGCCAAAGCGGTCGAGTGGGCTGCCCGTCCGGAAGAATTCATCAAGCGCGCCGGTTTCGCGCTGATGGCCGGGCTTGCCTGGCACGATAAAAAGGCGCCCGACTCGCTCTTTCTGGAATTCCTGCCAGTCATCGTCCGCGAATCGACGGACAAACGGAATTACGTAAAAAAAGCGGTCAACTGGGCGCTGCGTCAGATTGGCAAGCGCAACTCAGCCTTATGCCAGGCCGCTTGTGAAACTGCCCTCCAGATCCGTCAACTCGACTCCCCCGCAGCACGCTGGATTGCCGCGGACGCGCTGCGCGAGTTGAAAAAATATTGCCATGAATCTTTTTTTCTAGAAGAAAATCGGATATGAATGACACAATTCCCCTGTTGGAGTACGATCCCGCCCCGAACGCCATTTTGGAGCCGATCGGGACAAAGACGAGCGAACACGCGCCTGAGCGCTGCGTCTTGTGCTTCTTTCAAGAGGTGATCGACGAACTACGAGATTGCGGAAAGCTGCGTAGAATCGGACGGTTGAAATCGGAGATCGGCGAGAATCCCCTCTATATTCTCGAGCAAGACGGGCAAGACCTCCTGGTTGCTCACCCCGGGGTCGGCGCGCCGCTGGCAGCCGGTTTTCTCGAGGAGATTATCGCTCTGGGTGTGAACCGTTTCATCGCCTGCGGCGGCTGCGGGGTGCTGGACAGCGCCATCGCAGCCGGACACGCGGTCGTGCTGGCTTCAGCGGTGCGCGACGAGGGCACCTCCTACCATTACTTGCCGCCGGCGCGCGAGGTAGCTGCCAGTCCGCAAGCTGTCGCGGCGTTGGAAGCGGTTCTGCGCGGACGCAACATTCCTTATCTGATTGGCAAAAGCTGGACCACTGACGCGATCTATCGCGAAACAGCCGGACGCCGCGTAAAACGCATTGCCGACGGCTGCCAGGTGGTCGAAATGGAAGCCGCCGCCCTATTCGCTGTTGCCAGGTTCCGCCAGGTCGTGTTCGGACAACTGGTTTACGGCGGCGACCTGGTCGTTCCGGATGGTTGGGACAGCCGCGACTGGTATAAGCGCAATTCAGTCCGCGAGATGATCTTCCAGCTGGCGGTCGAAGCAGTTCTGGGCCTATAATCAGAAAACCGTCCTAAGGGACGGTTTTCTGTTTTATTTGGCTGCGGCATCCTTATCGGAGACCGAGGAGGGACGCCGCAGCCAGTTGCAAATTACTATCTGACATTTTTAGCATCACCTCCTCATCGTTAGAATGGCAAAAAATGAGGTGGTGTCCACCAATAACGTACTATGAGTATTCCATAATTGTGGTTGGCTGTCAAGCAAAATAACCTGCAGACAGCCCAAAATGCACTATTCTACCAGTCCGATACAAATCGAAAGGTTGCGGCATTGCCGTCTTGCTGGAAGAGCGAATTGAGAGCCATCACCTCCACCCAGGTCTGCCCCGGCTTGAAGGGGAAGGGATTGCCGTTCTCGTCCACCAGGGTTAAGACCTGATCCTCGCCCATGCGCGACCATTGCACCTGGTAGAGTTGACCGTCGCGGGCAATGTAAGCCGGTCCGGCGCCGAGCATAGCTACATCCAGCACCTCCACGTCGGCGCGCGGATCGATCTTGCTGTGCCGCGCGAAAATAACCACCACATTATCGGCTGCGATTGGCTGCTTGGTAAGCTCATCGGTCAGCTGGGCGTACTGCGGATTATCACCAGACAAGTCGTTTTCAGTTTCAGCAAAACGCAGGTACTTGCCGCTGACCGGGTCGTAATCCCAACGGTTGTAGACCGCGCCCGAAAAACGGGTGAAGACCTGCTCGGCTGGCTGCCCGCCCTCAGGGCTTTCGAGCTTGAAGAACATGCCATCCAGATTCTGGCGCGAGTTGTCGATCCCGCGCTGCGCAATGTAATTCTGGAGAGCGGCGGTATCAGCGTATAGGAAATTTTTTCCGCCCGGATCGAAGCGGCACACTGCCGGGCAGGCGTCGCGGTACTCGATGATCAAACGTTTCGAGAAATCGGAACTGAATAAGCGGTCATAAAGTAAATAATAAGCGCTGCCAAAAACGAAAATAGACTTATACATGCGAATAAAGTTCATGTCGATGAATCGCGCCGAGCGAATCGGCATGACTTGTTCAGCATCCTGCCCGTAATACAAGGCGCTGAAGCGGGTCGAACCCTGCTCGGTGTAATACTCATAGACGATATCCGCCTTCGAAAGACCGTACTGCGGCCGGTCCTTACGCGGCAGGTTTTCCACCTTGATTAGAATCGGACGGCGATCGAGCAGGTTCGGATCCTCAACCTTCAGGCCGGTCAGCGGATTGACTTCCTCCGGAAAACCGGTCGGCCCGTAACCCTCAGGCGGATATGACGGGGTAGCCGTCGCCGTTTCGGTTTCCGTGGCAGCCGGTTCAACGGTCGCGGTTGGTTCAGGCGTGGCGGTTGGAGCGCTGGTGACGCTTGGCTCAATAGTTGCCTTCGGCGCCGGTGTTGGCGCCGAGAAGGGAAATTGATTGCAGGCAGCCAGAGAACCCAGGATGCTTAAAATGAAAATCCAATAGATGGCTTTTTTCATCGTCCCTCCGAATTGCTTGACGCATTAAGTGTGGATGATACACGCTTTCACCCTTTTTGACAACCAGAAAAGATGAGCCAAACCCGGCGATCTACCCGCTGATAACAATCGACAGGCTGCCTTGCTGCAAGAAGGTAAACAATCTATAATCACCTCATCATGCGTAATTCTATGCTCAAAAAGAGCCTGAATACGGCTGGCAAAGCGCTGCTCGTGGTATTCGCCGGCAGCCTGCTTACCGCCTGGCTGGCGCTGACCCCCGAAGGTTTACTCGGTAAAGCTGATGCGATCGCCTATTCGGTCTGTCACCGCATCGAGTTACGCTCCTTTTTCCTCGGCGACCGGCAAATCCCGCTTTGCGCGCGTTGTTCTGGCACTTACCTCGGCGTGCTGGTTGGACTGCTCTATCAGCTTCCGTTTGGCAAGCGAGCCAAGCTGCCCCCGTTAAAAATTTTGATTCCAATGGGGGTTTTCTTCCTGGCATTTGCTGTGGACGGCATCAACTCGTACCTGCATTTCTTCCCCAATAGTCCCGGCCTGTACGAACCGCATAACGCGCTGCGCCTGGCGACAGGCACAGGGCTCGGATTGTTGATGGCTGTCATGTTGCTGCCCGTGGCGAATCAGACCTTGTGGATGGATGCGCAAGACCGCGCCGCGCTCGAGCGCTGGCCGCAAGTGCTTGGTCTGCTGCTGTTAGCGGCCCTGGCAGCCCTGGCGCTCTATTCACAGAATACGCTGCTACTCTACCCGCTGGCGCTGGCGAGCACAGCTGTCATCCCACTGGTGTTGACCCTGTGCTATGCCCTGTTGTGGATCATTATCTTTCATAAAGAAAACACGTTTTCTCATCTACGCGAGGCGTGGGTCCCGCTCTCGGCCGGTTTTGTCACAGCGCTGTTGCAAATCAGCCTTATCGATTGGCTGCGTTTATGGTTGACCGGCACATGGGGCGGATTCCCATTATAATGATGGTGAAATTGTTATTGGTGGAGGATTATTATGCTTGAATTATTGGGGGTTTTTTCAGCTTTTGGCTTATCTGCCAGCGCGGGGCTAAATGCTTACATACCATTACTGGTAATCTCGTTACTTTCCAAATTCACGAATTTAATCACCCTGCGCGAACCGTGGAATGTGCTTGAATCCTGGTGGATTATTGGATTATTGGTGGTGTTATCGGTGATCGAACTCCTCGCAGATTCATCCCCGGCGATCAACCATGTCAACGATATCATCCAATCCTTTGTGCGCCCGGCAGCCGGGGCAATCGTCTTTGCCGCCAGCGCCAAAGTGATCACGGATGTTCACCCGGTGCTCTCGCTTGGATTGGGCTTGCTGGTAGCGGGCGGGGTGCATGCTGCTAAAGCGCTGGCTGTACGTCCGGCAGTAACTGCCGCAACCGGCGGAGCAGCCAACCTGCCGGTCGCCATGGCCGAGGATTTTACATCCACAGTCGTCTCGATCCTCTCGGTGGTGGTGCCAGTGCTGATCGCTTGCTTGATGGTGTTGATCACTGCCTGGATCATCTGGCGTTTGTGGTTTCGCAGCAAACCAGAAGAAGCTTAACTGGACTCTTTCGAGCTAATTACGCCCCGCCTTCGCCGTAAAAATTGGGGTCGGTTGGTGTTTCCCCGCTGGGATCCCAAACGTGCACCCATTCGCCGACATTTGCCCATTTAAACAGCCAGGCTGAATCTCCAATAGACAGGTTGACGCAGCCGTGGGTGCCTGCATAACCAAACCATGCCCGCCAGTAGGCGCCATGCAGTGCGCGCGCTTTGTCAAAATACATCGTCCAGGGCACGTTTTCGAGATAGTAGTAATCGGAACGGTCAGCCTCGAATGAGCCGCTCATCGTTTCGGTTTCGTGTTTTTCATATACCTGAAACAATCCTGGGCGGGTATAAAATGGCTCTCCGCCGCTGACGATCAAAGTGGCAAAAACCAACTGGCGGTTTTCATACACAGTCAAAGTCTGATCGTACAAGTTAATGTCGATCCAGCGGTCACCCGTAACGCCTTCCGGCGGCGTAGCGTCGATGCGCACCTGGCGAATATAACGCCGCTCGACCCATTGATCCAGCCCAATCATGTACCAGTCAGTGTTATTCGCGGGCTGAACATCGTAGATCTGAACGACATCCTCCCGATAGAGCGGCCGTCCTGTGGTTGCGCTGGCATAACCAGGAGCAACATGCACCTCGGCAGTATCGACGATCCAACCGAAGGAATTCTTGGGCGTTTCAATGAAGAGCAAGCCTTGAAAATCCGAGTAAGCAATCGGCGAGGCGCGCATCCATTCTCCTGAATGCAGGCGAATGTAGGGATTGTCGTTATAGTATTGGACATCGATGTAGGAAACATAGCGGAGCACGCCGGGCGCTATAAAACGGGTCGGATTGGCGCCCTGGGTGGCATCCTCGAAGGTGGCATACAACGCTGCCTGCTCTGTTTTATCGATGTTGATGCGGGCGATATTAACCGGGCTGACTGCCAGCGCCTTGTCCGGCGTCACGGCTGGCAATGGGCGCAGCGGTACGGTAACGCCCTTGCGCGCCAACTCGGTCATTTTTTGCGCAGGCCCGAGCAGCAGGCAATCAACTGGATCGGTAAGATAGACATCCGGCAGGCAGAGTGGCTTGCTGGCGAACGGTTCCGTTTCCATGCTGGACTGAGCCGTAACAGAACGCGCAAAGAGAGCTGCCGCGATGAATATTACAATAAAGACAAACGCTTGACCTAATCGTTTCATTGATAAGCCTGACAGAAGCAAGGGGCTTCCGAAAAAATCTGATAGGTTATATCCATTTTAACGAGCCTTCGGTCAGCCGTCCAGAGACGCCAGCTGCGCTGAACTGTGATTTCGGCTGCGCTCGTAAGCCCATTGGATGATCTCCGGGGCGCGCGCCTCGACCGTGCATAACCGGTCAGGGTCGGGCTCGATACCAACTCGACCCAAATCCAGCCGGTCGGCGTCCCAGCAGGTTTGCACGGTCAGGTCAGCCAGACAGTGACCGTTGGTATGCCCGGCAACTGCCTCTGCCAGCTGGTCGAGTTCATCTTCGTCTAGATCGAGATAACGCCCCTGGATTTCGCTGCGCAGGATGCTGGCCGCGCGCGGCCCGTGCTGGTAGTCGTAGCCCTCGTTTTCGCGGGCAATATCATGAATAAAGGAGAACAAGATGATCGTCCGCGCGTTCGCGCCGTTCATTGCAGCCAGGCGCAGACCGTTCTCGCACACTCGCAGCCAGTGAGCGTAGCCGTGAATACTGCCCAATCCCAGCTTAAACCGTCCGCGGATAAACTCGAGCAGTTCAGGCGTGATCTCCGCTGGTGGTTTTTCCAGCTTCCAGGGATCAATTTGTTCGAACATGCGCCTATTGTACCCAATTTCCGCCTTTTTTGGCGGATGCCAGTATAATCGGCGCGTACACAAGCGATGGCGAGAGAAACCCAAATCCCCAAATCCACAACCTTGCGGGCTTGGCTGCTGGCAATCCGCCCGAAGACACTACCAGCATCCACCTCCGGCGTGATCGCTGGGGCGGCTGCTGCGTTTGCTGATGGCGGTTTCCGCCCGTTTGTGGCGCTGGCGGCACTGGCCGTAGCGTTGTTATTGCAAATTGGGGCAAATGTCTCCAACGATTATTTCGATTTCTTCAAAGGGGCAGATACCAAGGAAAGGCTCGGCCCGCTGCGCGTGACCCAAGCCGGGTTAATCCCGCCGCGCCAGGTAATGGCTGGCATACTGGTCATCTTCGGTCTGGCAGCGCTGGCAGGTCTCTATCTGATCAGCCAGGGCGGCTGGCCTTTAGCGGTCGTAGGCGCACTGGCGGTTCTCTCAGCGCTGGCTTACACCGGCGGACCGTACCCGCTCGGTTATCACGGCCTGGGGGACTTGTTTGTATTTATTTTCTTCGGTCTGGCGGCAGTGTGCGGAACGTATTACGCCCAAATCCAGCACCTGGCCCCATCCGTGTTCATCCCAGCCCTGTCGATTGGTCTGTTGACGGTGAACATTCTGGCGGTCAACAACCTGCGCGATATTGCTACCGACCGCGTCAGCGGCAAGCGTACTTTGGCGGTGCGCCTGGGGGAGAAAGGCACGCAAGTAGAATTCGGCGCATGCCTGGCGCTGGCATATCTGATTCCCCTTGGCGCGGCGATCGCGAGGCTGGTCAGCCCATGGGTGCTGCTGTCGTGGCTGTCGCTGCCGCTGGGGCTGAGCCTGTACCGCGAGATGGCAGTGGTACGCGGGCGGGCTCTGAATAAGACCCTGGCGAGGACGGGACAGTTGGATTTGTTTTTTTCAGCGCTGTACAGCCTTGGATTGGTGTTAAGCCGGATGATCGGGTAGTGCCGCGTATCCAGGTTCATGTGCCAGGTTCATTTGGACTAAAGGTATGTTGATTGGATGATGGGCAGTATGTACGCCAATCAACAAGAGCGCTAGAGCACCAGAACACGGGCTGGACGCGCTACTTCACAAACATCCACGGACACAGCTTTTTCTCGGCAAAATCCACCGAAAAGTACAGCCCAAGGCCAAGCAGGCTCATCGCGACCACGCCAGCGTACATAGCGGGATAGTTGAACAACGTGCTGCCGTTCAAGTAAATGTAATAGCCAAGCCCTTTTTGAGTGGCAAACAATTCTGCCACATACAGCACCGCTACCGCCGTGCCCACCGACTGGCGCAGCGCGGTCAATATCCCCGGGATGCTGGCGGGTAGATAAACGAAGCGCAGCAGCGCCATCCTGCCAGCGCCCAGACTGCGCACGCTGCGGATCAGCTCAGGGCGCAGACCAGCCGCCTGGTCGCGCACCAGCACCAGGATCTGGAAGAATAGAATCAAGAAAATAATGACAATCTTGGGCAGGTTGCCCACTCCAAGGAAGAGCAGCACAATCGGTACGAAGACCACCTTGGGAATCGGGTAGAGCAGATAGATCACCGGAGAGAAGAAGGCGTTGATCCTGGGATACTGCCCTAGCAGCAGACCCGCTGGCACCGCGGTGAGGATCGACAGCAATGTGCTGGCGACCACTCGCCACAGGCTGGCCATGAAGTGCGCCGGCAGATCATCGAATAGTTCCTGCCAGAAGGCCGCCAACACGCGGATCGGGCTGGGCAGAATCGGCTGGTTCATCAGCATGGAAAGAACCTGCCAGATCAACAACACCCCCAGGGTGGCCAGCAGCAAGTCGCGCCGCTTCATGCCGCCTCCAGGCTGGCGCGCAGTTCGCGGCACAGGTCGTAATATTCAGGCGATTCACGGTAACCTTCGCGCAGGATGTTCGGGTTCTGGATGATCACCGGCTTCAAGTTGGGCGGTTGAGTGAGCAGCATGATTTGCTGACCGAGCACCGCCGCCTCCTCGATGGCGTGTGTGACGGTGATCATGGTCAACCCGCCTTCCCTCCACAGCTCCAAGACCAGCCGCTGCAGCGATTCGCGCGTCGGCGCATCGAGTGAGGAGAAGGGTTCATCCATCAACAGCAGATCGGGTTCGAGCGCCAGCGTGCGGGCGATAGCTGTGCGCTGGCGTTGCCCGCCAGATATTTGCCCAGGGTAGTGGCCGGCGAACGGCAGCAAGCCGAGTCGTTCCAGCCATCCGTCCACCTCGATGGTGCGAGTGTAATCGCGCGGGGCATGTACCCCGTCAGGGCCGTAGTAATTACGCACGCGCAGCCCCAGGCGGGCATTCTCGCGCACCGTTGCCCAGGGCAGCAGTCCGTAATCCTGGATGATCAGCCCGGTGCGTGGGCGCGGGCGCTCGAGCGGCTGCCCGTCGATGCGCACCTGCCCTTGCTGCGGCAGCAACAGCCCGGCCAGCAGCGCCAACAGGGTGCTCTTGCCGCAACCTGAGGGACCAATGACCGTCCAGACCTGGCCGCGCTCGATCTGCCAGGAGTAATCCTGAAAGATTGGCTCGCCGCGAGGATAGGCGAAGGTCAGGCCGGCGGTCTCGATCACAGGCTATTTGGGCAGCAGGCTGGCGTTAACGCAGTCCTCGTAGGACACGCGCACCTTGGCATAACCCTTCTCGATAGCCCAATCGAGCGCATCGTCGAACTGCGCCCGGCTTGGCACGCCCGCGGTCGGGTAGGTTGGCACCTTGAAGGTTTCCGCCAGCGGGGCAGGCACCAGTTCCTTCTCTACCATCAGGCTGGCGTATTTTTGCGGATCGGCGTTGATCAGTTCAACAGCTTCCTCGACAGCTGTTAAAAATTCGCGCACCGCCTCCGGCTGCTGATCGATCACATCCTTGCGGAAAGTAATGATGCTGTGGCTGTACTCCGGGTGGCTGCTGTCGTCGAATACCACCGGCGCGCCGGATTGAACCGCCAGCGTGGAGAACGGCTCAGGCAGCGTGGCTGCTTTCAATTCGCCGCTGGCCAGCAGAGACATGCGGTCGGGAATCTTCGGCACCGCCACAACTTGAATTTCTTCAGCCGAAAGCCCTTCCGCTTCGAGCAGGCGGTAGGTCAGATATTCGATCACTGTGCCCTGCGCGACGCCGATTGGCACGCCCTTCAGCCCGTCTACGCCGGTGATGCCGGAATTTTTGGCGGCGTTGATCTTGAAAATTGCCTGCTCAGCGGAGGCGGCGCGGGCAAAGCGCACCGCCTGCACCTGGATTGCTTCCTGGTTGAGGAACATGACCGACAGGATTTCATTCATCACCGCATCGACCTGCCCGGCAGCGATCATCTGGTCGCGCTCCGGCGCAGAGGCGACCGGCACGAACTCGACAGCCAGATTGTGATTGGCGTACAACCCCTCGGCGTCGGCGACGAGCATCGGCAGCACGTCCAGCACCGGCAGAATGGCAACTTTAAGCGTGATTGTTGCGGGCGCTTCAGCGGGTCCGCAGGCTGCCAGAGTCAGGCTGGCGAGTAGGATGAGTACGAGCAAGATGGGGAAAATTTTCTTGTTCATGCAGGTCCCTGTGAATTGATTATTTTAGACCCTGATTATACCTTCTCGCGAGCAGCCCTGGGGGAAAAGATCGTTTATACGATGGTTAGTTCCCGAAAAGAAAATAGATATGGGAAATGTTGGCATTTGAATCCCGCCGCCGCTGGCTAATGAAAAATTAGAACCATCAATTTGGTGCAGGGGCGCCTGATCTTTCACTTGACTCACCGCTATGCTTATCCGGCGCTGCCGCACCCAACCGGACACATGACACCTGACACTTTTTATCCACCGCGCTTCTACGCCTTCTATGCCCAACTGACCCCAGACCCGCACCTCCCCCTCCCCCTTTGGTATAATTGCTAGGCTGTAAAACCAGTTTTAATAGAAGGAATTCCGTATGGATATCGGTACCGTTCAGCATGTAGATATCGACGATCAAATGCGCTCAGCCTACCTCGACTACGCCATGAGCGTGATCGTCGCCCGCGCCCTGCCCGACGCTCGCGACGGGCTCAAGCCCGTCCACCGTCGCATTTTGTACGCCATGCAGGAGCTTGGCATCCGCTCGAGTACTGCTTACAAGAAATCCGCGCGCATCGTTGGCGAGGTGCTAGGCAAATACCACCCGCACGGTGACATGGCTGTTTACGATGCCATGGCGCGCATGGCGCAGGACTTCTCCATGCGCTATCCGCTGGTGGATGGTCAGGGCAACTTTGGCTCGATCGACGGCGACGCGCCGGCAGCCATGCGCTACACGGAAGCGCGACTGGGCGCCATGGCCGAGGAAATGCTGACGGACATCGACAAGAACACAGTTGATTTCAGCGACAACTTCGACGGATCACTGCAAGAACCAGTGGTTCTGCCGGCCCGCCTGCCCAACCTGCTGCTCAACGGTTCAGCCGGCATCGCCGTCGGCATGGCCACCAACATTCCGCCGCACAACCTGCGCGAACTGACCCAGGCGATCTGCCACCTGATCGACAACTTCGAGCACGCCGATGACGTCTCCATCGACGATCTGATGACATTTGTTCCCGGACCCGACTTCCCCACGGGCGGCATCATCGTTGGGCAGGACTCCATCAAACAGATGTACACAACTGGCCGCGGGCGGTTGACGGTACGCGGTCAAGCCCACATCGAAGAGATGCGCGGCGGGCGCTACCAGATCATCATCACGGAAATTCCCTTTCAGGTCAACAAAACCGGGTTGATCGAGCGCATTGCCGACCTGGCGCGCGACGGGCGTCTGGACATGATTTCTGACCTGCGCGACGAATCCGACCGGCGCGGGATGAGCATCGTGCTCGAGCTGCGCCGAGGCGCCCAACCCAAGAAAGTGCTCAACCAGCTCTACAAATACACCCCGCTGCAAGCCACCTTCGGCGCGCATCTGTTGGCGCTGGTCAATAACGAGCCGCGCCTGCTCTCGCTCAAGCGCGCGCTGCAGCATTACATCGAGCACCGCCAGACGGTCGTCACCCGCCGATCTCAGTTCGAGTTGGACAAAGCCCGCCAGCGCGCGCACGTCCTCGATGGGCTGCTGATTGCCCTGGCTAACCTGGATGAGGTCATCCGCACGATCCGCGAGTCGCCGGACGCGGATACAGCCCGCGAGCGGTTGATGACCCGTTTCAAGCTGAGTGAGATTCAAGCCCAGGCCATTCTGGACATGCAACTGCGCCGCCTGGCAGCTCTCGAGCGGCAAAAGATCGAAGACGAGCACAAAATTGTCCTCGAGCGCATTTCCTATTTGGAAGACCTGCTTGCCTCGCCGCAAAAGATCCTCGAGGTGATCAAGTCGGACCTGACCGAGATCAGCCAGAAATACGGCGACGACCGCCGCACCCACATTCTCCGCGAAGGCAAAGAGGATTTCAGCGAAGAAGACCTGGTCGCCGATGAGCAGGTGCTGGTGACCATCACCTCGCAGGGGTATATTAAACGCGTGCCCGCTAAAGCCTTCCGCCTGCAAATGCGCGGCGGGCGCGGCGTGACCGGTCAGAATCTAAAGGAAGAGGATGAAGCCATGATGCTCATCCCGGCGCGCACGCTGAACACCATGCTGTTCTTCTCCGACAAAGGCAAAGTCTATTCGGAGAAGATCTATCAACTACCAGATGCCGGGCGCACCGACCGGGGCATGTCGATTGTCAACATCCTGGCGCTTGATTCAAATGAAAAGATCACCGCCGCCGTGGTGGTGCCGGATTTCAATGCGGCGGAATATTGCACCATGGGCACGGTCAACGGGCGGGTCAAGCGCGTCGTCTTGAGCGAATTTGCCAATGTCCGCCCTTCGGGGTTGATCGCCATCGGGCTGGATGCGGGCGATGAACTGGGCTGGGTGCGTCTGACCAGTGGCAAGGATGACATTATCCTGATCACTACCGGAGGATACGCGCTGCGTTTCAACGAAAGCACCATTCGCCCGATGGGTCGTCAGGGACTTGGCGTGACCGGCATCAAGCTGCGCAAGGGAGACGCTGTCGCTTCAATGGAGGTGGTCAAGCCGGGTGCGGATTTATTGGTGGTAACCGATCTCGGTTACGGCAAACGCACCCCTCTCAAGGATTACCCGGTCAAGGGACGCGCAACCGGCGGGGTTGCTACTATCGACCAGAAAAATTTGACGAAAATCGGCCGCATTTCTACTGCTCGGGTGGTCAGAGCGGAGGATGATCTGACTTTGATTTCCGCCAACGGGCTGATCATCCGCATGAAGGTCAAAGATATCAGCCAGACGGGACGGGCAACACGCGGCGTGCGAGTGATGGACCTGACAACAGGCGATAAAGTGGTATCGGTCGCGGTCATCAGCGCCGCTGAAACACAGGACAATGGCGGCGGCGAAAACAGCCAGCCATAATTAATGGGCACCATATATTAAAAATAACACGGGAGCGCGGTTGAAAAACCAGCTCCCGTGAGCATTTTCATAACCTTCATTCGCCAGGCTTTCACCTGGCTTTTCATTCATCCAATCGTTAAAAAACGATTTTCCCCGCTGCGATCAAAATGACCGCGCCGATCACGCACACCAGGATTAAAATCATCAAAGCAATAAAAAAGCGCTGCGGTGCAGTCATCCCTAAGATGCGCTGTGGTACACGCGGCTTCTTCTCGACAATAATTTCTTCTTCATAGGACTTCGCCGCTGAATTGCGTAGATCATCTAACATGCCAAACCTCCTTGTAGACTCAGATTAACTTGCCGGGCGAAGACTCACGTCACCAGCCAACATCCGTTCTTCACTGCCATCCGCCAGCCGTAAGCGCAGGCCGCCATCTGCCTCGATGCCGACAAGTTTACCATTCAATGCTACGCCATTGGGTGTTTCGAGACAAATCTCCTCACCGCGGAAAGCCAGGCGGTCCTCCCAGGTTTGCATAAATTGCGGACTGCCAAGCCGCGGTCTCCAGGTCAATATTTCCTTTAGGATAGTCACTAACAACTCCCAGCGATCCACCCAGCTGCCGAGCTCGGTTTGCAGACAGGTGGCTGGAAATTTCAGCAAGTTGCCAGGTGGAACGGACACAGGCGTGACATTCAAGCCTATGCCGAGTACCACCGCTTGCAGGCGGTTTCCCTGCCAGACCGATTCAGCCAGGATGCCGCACAGTTTGCGTCCATTAATCAGCACATCGTTTGGCCATTTGATCTGAGCGGTCAAATTCAAACCAGTGATTGTCTCCGACACTGCGAGAGCGCCTAAAGGCGAAAACAACGCTGACCTGGCAACCTCCTCAGGCGTTGGTCGGAATATCAAGCTGAAGGCCAGCGCCGAGCCAGGAGGAGTGATCCAATGCCGGTTCATGCGCCCGCGCCCGCTGGTCTGCTCGTCAGCGATTACCACTGCGCAGTCGGGAGCGCCGCTCTCCGCCCAGCTCAAGGCGATATCGTTGGTCGAGCCGACAGATGGGAAGTAACGCAGGTCGGGGATGGGCAGGTCTGCCAATTGGGCGCGGATGGTGGATTCGTCCATGGCTGTATTTTACTCTAATTGAGCCTGAGGAATGGCATACGAAGAGCTCCCCTGCAGCACTTCTAGGGTTGGGAAGAGGGCGGACCGGGCACCGGACAGAGTGAGTATCTGCCGCTGCCCGAAACCCAACATTTCAATTTGGCCGATCTATCGGCGCGCCATCCGAAACCCAACCTACGTCTGTAGGGGCAATTCATGAATTGCCCCTACTTACTGGCTGGGATTCTCCCAATAGCGCACCTGATCGACCCGCACGGTGAAATCCTCGGTTTCTTTCGCGCCGATAAACACGCCGAAGAAGCCTTCATCGAATATGCTGTCGTTGACCTCGCTGAGCAATTGCCCGTTGGCATACAGCGCCAGGCGGCTGCCAGTTGACATAAAGCCCATTTTGTTGGTCTGGTTCGCGCCAGCCTTGATCGCCGGGCTGTTAGTCCACGAAACCAGATTGATCATCTCGCCCTTGGCGCCGATACTGGCATTCCAGCGGCGCAATGAATATTGACCATCGCAGCTAAAGCCAAACAGGTAGCCCCGGTCGGGATTGGTACTATCTGGCACGCGCACGAACATGCCGTAGCGGTCGCTGGCTTTACAGTCGCCCACCTGGAAGGTCATCTCCAGATAAAAATCATCCAGTTTGGGCCAGGAAAGCCGCCAGCCGTCAGTGGTGCTCAATCCGGTCAGGCGCATGCTGCCGTCTTTGAACTCGATGCTTGTATATTTATCCGGCCCGATCGGCCAATTGTCGCTGTCGTCCATGTCGTCAGACCAGGCCGGGTTACCCAGCCGCGCTGCCGGATCGTTTGGCAAGGGAGTGGGGGTATTCACGGGCGTTGCCGTATTAACCAACGGCGGAGTTGCGGTTGGCGTTTCGGTCGCTGCTTCGGTCGGCGCTGTAGTTGGCTGGCTGGTGGCTGTGCTGACCGGAGCAAGCACATCGGTCGGCTTGACTGTCGGCAAGGGAGCAGTTGGCGATTGGATCACAATCTGAGCAGTGGCGGTTGGCATGCTGGTCAGAATTTGCGCGATTTGAGTCGACGCATCCGCTTCAGATGGTGTTGGCGCCTTGGTTGCAGGTAAATTACAGCCGGCCAGGATAACGATAAGCAGGATCAAGAGGATTATGCGCTTCATAAGCACTCCTTAAATAAATTTAACAAATCGAACTACTCACCGTGTGACGAATACCGGCGTGGATTGGTTCCGATTTTGGCTCGAGCGAGAAGAAACTCAAAATTTGTATCCGATCATCCGTAAAAACGACTTGCGCCAGGCGATTCCCTCATCATCTTCGATGCCTTGCAGGCGAAAGCCATCGATCACACCCAGAATTCCGCGTCCCTGCTCGCTCTCCGCCAGCACCACCTGGGTCGGATTGGCAGTGGCGCAGAAAATATGGCAAACCTCGGGCACCGCTTGCAGACTTTTTAAAATGTTGACCGGGTAAAAACCAGCGCCGAGGAACAGGATGAAACTGTGACCAGCGCCGATGGCAACCGCGTTCTTCCGCGCCAGCTCGATCATCTCGTCATCGGTGCCCGTCCAGCGCAGCAAGCATTTTCCAGAGGCTTCGCAAAACGCCAGCCCAAACTTGATACCGGGCACGCTGGTAACCAGCGTTTCATGAATGTCCTCGACCGTTTTAATAAAGTGCGTCTGCCCGAGGACAAAATTGATCTCCTCCGGTTTCTCGATTTCGACCAGTTTTAGTTCCATCTTCACTCCTCCACGATATCCAATGCTTACTTAATTGTACACGCTCTGGCAAGAAGCACGCGCCGGAATGGGGAAAACCTCTCTGCTTTGCAGCCAATGACATAAATGCTGGATACCACAGATGAGGGTGATCTGGTATGATGAAAGCGAGCGCTGTACCTGCCATTCATCACTTGCCCACTCGGATGGTTACGTTATACTAAGCGAATCTTGTTGAGATTCTTAAGAAGGAAATCAATGCATGCCTGTTGAGAAACAATCCAACCTGCGCGTATACCGCTATTACGACTGGATCATGGCGCTGTTTATCACTGTGCTGCTGGTCAGCAACATCGCCTCTTCGGCAAAGATAGTTGACTGGGGCGTATCCATCTTTGGTTTGCGTCTGGCATTCGACGCAGGCACCATCCTCTTCCCGATCAGCTACATCTTCGGCGATGTGCTGACCGAGGTTTATGGTTTTCGCCGCTCGCGGCGCGTGATCTGGACTGGCTTTGCCATGCTTGCGCTCAGCGCGCTGGTGTTCTGGCTGGTGAAAATCATGCCAGGCGAGGCAACCTGGGAGGGTTACGCGGGTCAGGGGGCTTTTGACTCTATCCTTGGCGGGATGAGTACAGGCGGGATTGTGATCGCAAGCCTGGTGGCGTATCTGGTGGGCGAGTTTAGCAACTCGGTGGTGCTGGCGCGCATGAAAGTACTGACCAGGGGGCGCTGGCTCTGGTCGCGCACCATCGGCAGCACGCTGATCGGCGAAGGCGTGGACAGCCTGATCTTCATCCTGGTCGCCACGCTGGCGGGCGTTTTCCCCTGGGAGCTGTTCGGCTCACTGGTGCTGACCAACTACATTTTCAAGACCAGCATCGAGGTGGTGATGACGCCGCTCACTTACCGCATCGTCAACGCGCTCAAGCGCGCGGAAAACGAAGATTACTTCGACACCCACACGCGCTTCAATCCGTTTGGCGTGAAATGACGGATCATTTCTGGATCAGTCTTTAGCGGTTTTTCCTGATTCTCGTATTTCCCCGCCTTTTAACATGCCCTCAATCACGACCACGTATTCGCCGCGCAGCGGTTCGTGCTGGAACAATTCGACCAGCCGGCTGAGCGAGTCGCGGTAGACCGTCTCGAACATCTTGGTCAGGTCGTTGGCGACCGCCGCGCGCCGGTCGCCGTAAACCGCCAGCGCGTCCGCCAGAAAGGCCTGCAGACGGTATGGGCTTTCGTAGAAGATCAGCGTGTGCGGCGAGTCTATGTCCACCTCCAGAAATCGGCGGCGAGCTCCGGGCTTGCGCGGCGGGAAGCCGCGGAAAGTGAAGCTGTGCACCGGCAGCCCGGAGAGGATCAACGCGGTGATCAATGCAGTCGGCCCAGGGATGGCGGTTAACGGAAGGTCAGCAGCCAGTGCGCTGCGCACCAGGATAAAGCCCGGGTCAGAAACCGAAGGCGTGCCGGCATCGGTCACCAGCGCAATCGATTTGCCCTCCTGCAGCAGCGACAGTATCTTTGGCAGGGTGCGTTCCTCATTGTCCTCGCGGAATGAGATTTGCGGCTTGCGGATATCGAAGTGCTTGAGCAGGAATCCGGTCTTGCGTGTATCCTCGCTGACGACATAATCCACGCTGCGCAGGGTTTCCAGCGCGCGCTGCGAAATGTCACCGAGGTTGCCGATGGGTGTGGAAACGAGATACAACATGTAATTAGTATTTCAAGGACAATTGGCTACTCGATCACAACCTGGCTGAGGTCGTCCTCAGACGGCGGATAACGCATGTCGAGCTTTTTAAGCGCATCTACCAATACGCTGGCGATGACCAGGTTACGGTACCACTTTTTATTGGCAGGCACGATGTACCACGGCGCGTTCTCAGTGCTGGTCTTGTTGAGTACATCCTCGTAGGCAGCGGTGTATTCGGGCCAGAGGGCGCGCTCCTTCAGGTCGCCAACTTTGAACTTCCACTGTTTGGTCGGGTCGTCGATGCGCGCTTCCAAGCGCTCCTTCTGCTCATCCAGGTCGATGTGCAGGAAGAACTTGAGGATGATCGTGCCTTCCTGGACGAGCAGCTGCTCGAACTCAACGATCTGGTCGTAACGCTTTTTCCATACTTCTTCTGGTGTTAATTTGTGCACGCGCACCACCAGCACATCCTCGTAATGGCTGCGGTTGAAGATCACGATCTCGCCCTTGCCAGGCACTTGTTTGTGCACCCGCCAGAGATAATCGCGACTCAACTCCTCCTCAGTAGGGACTTTGAAGCTGGCGACACGCACGCCCTGCGGATTGACTCCCTCGAAGACGTGGCGGATCACGCCGTCCTTGCCGCTGGTGTCCATGCCCTGCAGGACGACCAGCACCTTGTGCTTGCCCTCGGCATAGAGCAGCTCCTGCAGCTCTTCCAGCTCCTTGTTCAGCTCCTCGAGCTTTTCCTGGCCGCCATCCTTCTCGCCTTTATACTGCCCGACATCGTTGGGATCCCAGTCCTTGAGATTGATTTTGTCCTTAGGTTTTACCCGGTATC
>JAXDCA010000018.1:0-8225 GCA_034678305.1 Bellilinea sp. | reverse complement strand
ATGGCTTATTGATTCAATTTCGCCTGCGTGGTAAACTTACTTCGCAAAAACAGTGATATTCACAGTATCGAGGATATTTCTTTAAGTATGGCCGTTATTTACCCATTTACCGCAGTCGTTGGTCAGGAGCGCATGAAACGCGCCCTGGTATTGAACGCGGTCGATCCGCGCATAGGGGGTGTTTTGATTCGCGGCGAGCGTGGCACAGCCAAATCGACCGCGGCGCGCGCCCTGGCGGCGCTTTTACCACGCGTGCGCGTGGTCGAAGACTGCCGTTTTGGCTGCGATCCGGAGAAGCCGGTCAGCTGGTGCACGGAATGCCGTGAACGCGCGGCGCAGGGCGGCGAGCTGCCAGTCTCCACCCGCTCGACAGCCTTTGTTAATTTGCCCATCTCGGCCACCGAGGACCGCGTGGTTGGCACGCTGGATATCGAGAAGGCCATCCAGAAGGGCGAACGCCACTTCGAAGCGGGCGTACTGGCGGCAGCCAACCGCGGATTGCTGTACATCGACGAGGTCAACCTGTTGGACGACCATGTGGTGGATGTGCTGCTCGATTCAGCCGCGATGGGCATGAATATCATCGAGCGCGAGGGCATCTCATTCAGCCACCCGGCTCGTTTCATTCTGGTTGGCACCATGAATCCGGAAGAAGGGGATTTACGCCCGCAGCTGCTCGACCGCTTCGCGTTGTCAGTGGAAATTTACGGCATCCGCGACGCTCGCGAGCGGGTGCTGATCATGGAGCGCAACCTGGCGTTTGAGTCGAATCCGGAGAAGTTCCGCGAGGAATTCCTCAGCAAGGAGCAGGATCTTTCCCATCAAATCGAGCGCGCCCGCGAGATTATCGACGAGGTCAGCTATAGCAGCCGCGATTTGCTGGCAATTGCGCAATTGACGGCTTCGCTGAACGTCGATGGGCACCGCGCCGACCTGGTGATTCTCAAAGCTGCCCGGGCGCAGGCGGCCTTCGATGGGCGTACCGCGATCAACGGGCGCGACATTGCCCTGGCTGCCGAGCTGGCGCTGCCGCACCGCATCCGTCGAGGACCCTTCCAGCAGGAAGAAATCACCATGGAAGAGCTTCAGGACCGCATCGAGCAATTGCAAGGCGCAAGCACGACCGGCGAGCAGCGGGAAACCGCGCCGACCGGTGAAGAGGAATCGACGGCTCAAAAAAAAACGTAACTGACGCAATCGAAGACCAACAGGCAATCCCACAGGCGACGCCCGAACCCGCAAAGGATTCGGTCTTCGATCAATCACAGGCGCAATGGTGGGCTGGCGGGGAAAAGGTCAAGGTCAGCCAGCCGTTCGATCCACGCCGGCTGGACACCCCGTTAGATAAGATGGTGCGGCGTTTCGCCGGGCGTAGATCGCGCACGCACACCGAACGCAAACGCGGTCGCTACATCCAGGCGCGCCCCTCGGTCGGTAAAGTGGACGATCTGGCCTTCGACGCGACCATCCGCGCAGCGGCGCCTTTTCAACGCCAGCGCGCCGAGGATCGTAAACGAGTAGCCTTCTCTGTGCACCGCAGCGATTACATGCGCAAGGTGCGGGTGCGCCGCGCAGCAAACTTGATCCTTTTTCTGGTGGATGCCTCCTGGTCGATGGCGGTGGCTGAGCGCATGCAGGCTACGAAAGGCGCGATCTTCTCGTTATTGACCGATGCCTACCAACGCCGCGACCGGGTCGGATTGATCGTCTTCCAAAAGAACCGCGCAACGATGGTGCTGCCGCCGACTAACTCGGTGCTGCTGGCGCAACGCGCGCTGGCTGATATCCCGGTCGGTGGAAAAACGCCGCTATCCGCCGGGCTTAAGCTGGCCTATGAGGTGTTGCTGCGCGAGAAACAGCTGCATCCGGATGTGATGCCGCTATTGATCGTGTTGACCGACGGCGCCGGCAACGTCTCGATGGGGCACCTGCCGCCCCAGGAAGAGGCCTACCGCATGGCTGAGCGGATTGCCAGCGATGATATCCACGCCGTGGTGATCAACATGGAGCACGTAGCCTTCGATCAGGGATTGGCTCAGGCGCTGGCAGATCATCTGGAAGGTCCCTGCCTGACGTTGAGTGAGCTTAAAGCGGAAAACCTATATAATGCCGTGCGCCAGGAGATGCATTCGGCGCAGGCAGCGAAGGACGAAGTGCGTTGAATAGCTGGCTTGCCAGACATCTTGCCCCGTGATATCATCAATCTCTGAGTGGAGGGTACTTAATGGCATTCCAGGCTGAGCGGCGCAAACGCACCCGCATCATTCTAATTATGATCATCCTAGCCACATTGCCCTGTTACTGCCTGGGGCTGGTTGTTTTTCAAATTGGGCGGGCAGCCAATCAGCCGACTGCCACCCCCACCCTGACCTTAACGAATACGCCTGCGCTGGTTACTTTCACGCCAACTCAAACGCTAACACCGTTTCTCACGCCGACTCCATCGATCTCTCCAACCCCGACAACTAGCCTGACTCCAACGGTGACCTTCACTATGTTTGTGCCGCCAACTCGCACCACGACACCCACAGCCACCGTCACCGCAACTCCACTGGCGCCAAGCGATACGGTCACTCCAACCGAAACGCAAACAATTGAACCGCCAGAACCTACAATAGAAAAGCATCCGTGACCAATCAATTCATAACGGCAATATGGATCCTCATAAAGAATTATTGAGAAAGCTTATCTCGCTGCCGGGATTATCTGGTTATGAACAACCGGTTCGTGACGCAATTGCAGATGTCTGGCGCCCACTGGTGGATGAGCTGCATACCAGCCCCCTAGGCAGCCTGCATGCTTTAAAGCGCGGCAGCGGAGATGAACCGCGCCGGAGCATCCTTTTTATGGCGCACATGGACGCGATTGGCCTGATGGTCACTCGCATCGTGGACGGCTTTTTGAAAATCGCGGATACTGCTGGGATTGATCCACGCATATTGCCAGGGCAGCAGGTGATCGTGCATGGCAGGCGGGACATCCCCGGTATTATTGCGCAGCCGAACCCAGCCTTGCTGCCGCCTGCGCTTTCTAAAGATCAGCCGGTCAGTAAGGAATATTTGTTGGTTGAAACCGGTCTGCTACCAGAAGAGACGACACAGTTGGTGCAAATTGGCGATCTGGTATCCTTTGCTCAGGAACCGTTGGATTTATCGCAGGACTACCTCGCTGGTCACAGCCTGGACAACCGTGCTTCGATCACTGCTCTGACCGCCTGTTTGGAAGAGCTTCAAAACCGTCCCCATCGTTGGGATATCTGGGGAGTAGCGTCCGTGCAGGAGGAACAAACCCTGGCGGGCGCGTTCACCTCGGCCTTCTCGATTCACCCAGACCTGGCAGTGGCTGTCGATGTGACCTTTGGCAGAGGCGCGGGCGGTCCCAGCGACTACCGCACCTTTCCACTTGGCAAGGGACCAACGCTTGGATGGGGCCCCAATATCCATCCGGGGGTGTACGGAGCTTTTAAAGATCTGGCACAACAGTTGAGCATGGCTTTTGGCACCGAGTTGATGCCAAAACACTCGGGCACGGACGCAATGGGGATGCAGGTTGCCGCAGAGGGTATCCCTACAATGGTGCTTAGTATTCCCATTCGCTATATGCATACGCCGATCGAGGTTGTATCCATGCAGGACATTGCCAGCGCGGGGCATCTCATGGCGGAATTTACAGCCCGGCTGGACGCCAATTTCCTGCAAAACCTGAGTCTGGATGGTCGAGCATGAGCAAGATGAAAACGGCTGAATCATCTCATCCCGCCATTGGGTCCGCGCAAATTGATCTGCTCGAGCGGTTGTGCAACGCCGCTGGGGTTTCGGGCGATGAACACGAGGTGCGGACGATTGTGCTCAGTGAATTGGAAGGCTGCGCCGATCAGATTCACGTGGATGCGCTCGGAAACGTGCTGGTCACGCGCCGCGCCAGGCAAAAAGGCGCGCTGCGGGTGATGCTGGCAGCCCACATGGATGAGATCGGCTTGATGCTCGTGGAACAAGACGAAGAGGGCTGGTTCAAATTCGAGGTTGTCGGCGGGATCGATCCACGCCAGTTACCCGGCAAGCCGGTTTTCGTCGGCAGAGAACACCTCGTCGGCTTGATTGGCACTCGCCCGATTCATCTAAACAGCCCGGGCGCTATGTGTGAAACCATCCCGGTTGACAGCCTGCGCATCGATCTGGGTCCAGATAATGCCCAAAAAGCGAAGCCTGGCGATTGGGCAGTATTTGCTACACACTTCCGCCAGGCTGGACCGAGTATATTCGCCAAAGCATTAGACGACCGAATCGGGGTGGCGACCCTGATCGAGCTCATCAAGCATTCACCTGAGAATATCGAATTGCTGGCAGCCTTCACCGTTCAGGAGGAGGTTGGTCTGCGCGGGGCGCGGGTAGCAGCCTATGCCATGAATCCCGATTTGGCAATCGCGGTCGATTGTACCCCGGCCAATGACCTGCCCGTCTGGGATGGCTCGGAAAATGCAAGGTATAATACCCGCCTCGGCGCTGGTCCGGCGATCTATCTTGCTGATAAAGGCACCCTGTCCGATCCGCGCCTGGTCCGCCATCTGGCTGAGACTGGCAACGCGCTCGGCATCCCATATCAATTCCGCCAACCTGGCGGAGGAGGCACTGACGCCGGCGCCATTCACCGCCAGCGGGCTGGCATCCCCAGTGTTTCAGTATCCGTACCCGGACGTTATGCCCACACTGCGGTCATGCTCGCCCGCCTGCAAGATTGGCAAAATACCTATGCTTTACTCTACCATGCTCTCGGAAGGCTTTCTCGGGAGATACTCGACGCGGACCGGTGAAATGCGCATTTACAGGAGCAGTCAATGAAGGCATTGATAAAGAAATTAGTCGAAACCGCAGGTCCATGTGGGTATGAGGGGCCAGTGCGCGAGTTGGTTAAGACCGAAATAGCATCATTGGTGGACGATTTGCGTATCGACGCGCTTGGCAACCTGATTGCGCGTAAGGGTGAAAAAAGCCAGGACGGACTGCGCATCTTGCTGACTGCTCACATGGATGAGACCGGCCTGATGGTTTCGCATGTGGATGAACACGGCTTCGCGCGCTTCACCATGCTGGGACAAATACCGCAGCACCCGTTGATCGGCGCGCGGGTGCGCTTCCTTAACGGCGCATGCGGAGTGATTGGCGGGGAACGCCTGGAAAATGGCGAGAAGTTGCACAGCTTGGAGCAGGTCTTCATCGATACTGGCGCGAAAAATAGAGCCGAATCGCCTGTACGGATAGGAGATGTAGCTGTCTTCGACCAGCCATTTCTCGATCTCGGCAAACGCATGCTCGCAAAAGCGTTGGACAACCGCGCGGGTGTAGCAGCGCTGATCGAAGTGATACGCAAGCTGCGCGTAAGCCCGCACGAGATTACCTTTGCCTTCACCACGCAGGAAGAACCTGGTGAACGAGGCGCGGCTGTGGCTGCCTATAGGATCGATCCCCAATTGGCTCTCTCCATCGATGCTTCCCCGAGTGGGGATACACCAAAAGCCCGCTCGACAGAAATTTCCCTTGGCAAGGGACCGGCGATCAAAGTACGCGATACCGGCATGATTGCGAATCCAGGTGTAGTGCGTTGGATGATTGAAACAGCTGACAATGCTAAAATAGCTTATCAACTCGAAATTCGCGAAGGCGGCACATCTGAAGCGCGCGCGGTTCAAATTTCGCGAGGCGGGGTGCCAACTGGCTGCGTATCCATCCCCTGCCGGTATGATCACACACCCTCTGAGATGATCGATTTAAGTGATGTACAAAACAGTGTTAAGCTGGTGACTGAGCTCATCAGCCGCCCAATATCCTTCTTATGAATCTCCATCGAATTAAACTAAGTCGAATATCTAAAAACTGTCGGACCGTTGAACTCCGTCTGCATCGCGGACGGCAAAGAGCTAACCTTTGCCTTGTGTTTTCACTCGCATTGATCCTTATCCTGGCGAGTTGCTCGACCTGGCTGCCTGACTGGTTCCCTGGTTCGGCGACCAATACCCCCGTAGTGATGCCGAGCGAAACCACCACAGTAATGGAAACCACTGTAACACCGACAGTTGAAGACCTGCCGTCTCTGGTGCCGGTCACTTTGCCCATTTGGGTACCGCCGCAATTCGATCCGGATGCTAACAGCGTTGCGGGCAATTTGCTGCGTGAACGGTTGGATGCCTTCATGGAAAACCATCCGGATATCTATGTGGAAGTGCGCGTGAAGAGCTCGAGCGGGCCGGGCAGTCTATTGGAGGCTTTGACGACCGCCAATGCTGCAGCGCCCGCGGCGGTGCCCGGCTTGATCGCATTGAACCGCTCTGACCTGGAAGCAGCCGCAGTAAAAGGATTGATCTTTCCACTGGATGAGTTCAGCACCGCCATGCAAGATCCAGATTGGTATTCTTATGCTCACCAATTGGCCTCGCTTCAGGGAAGTGTTTTTGGACTGCCGTTTAGCGGCAATACGCTCATCTTGCTCTACCGCCCGGCAAAGATCGGTTCTGGACCGTTTAAAACATGGGAAGATATCCTCGTTCGCGGAATCCCGCTCATATTCCAGGCAGGCGATCAACAGTCGATGGTTACGCTGACTCTATACCTTTCGGCGGGGGGCAGCGTCGAAGATGCGCAGGGCAGGCCCGCGCTCAATCCGGCCATTCTGGCGGATGTGTTCAATTTGTACCAGGAAGGTTATCGAAGCGGGGTCTTTCCTGCCTCGGTGACACAGTATCAATCGACCGGGCAGGCCTGGCAGGCATTCCGCGAGGGACAGGCGGATTGGGTGATCAGTTGGAGCTCGAATTATCTTGGCGAGCTGCCTGCGGATACCAGCGCTGCTCCCCTGCCGCCGCTGGATACGGACAGCCTGACGCTGGCTGATGGTTGGGTATGGGCGCTTTCAGACCAGGATCCCGTTCGACGGCAAGCATCCATTGAACTGATTGAATTCCTTGTCAAAAGCGAGTTTTTAACTGAGTGGAGCGCGGCTTCTGGTTACTTGCCCGTTCGTCCAAGCTCATTGGCGGGTTGGTCTAATGAGAGTCTGCGGCCGTTGATTGATCAGATCAATCAGTCGGCGCAAGTGCGGCCAGCGAATGAACTCATGGCCAGTCTTGGGCCAGTGCTCTTAGAAGGCACGCTGTCTATCTTTAAGGAGCAAATCTCACCTGTACAGGCCGCTCAGACGGCAGCCGAAAAACTGGGAGCGCCTTGATGCAACCAAAACGACCTAAACAAACACCTTTAAAAAAAATACGAATTTCAGCACATCCAGCGGTGCTGTTATGCGCCGGATTATTGGCTGTTTTTGTTTTCATGCTGATGCTCAGCGAGCCGTTGCCGTATCAGGCCGCCTCACCGGCTGAGACCTCCTCAATCAGTCTGGTCACACCGTCTCCTACCAGCCCGCCTACAGAACTCTCGACCGCGCAAGACTTATTCACAGATACACCGCAACCCACCGCTACCGTTACGCCGCTCCCTCCGGAATTATTGGCCAACAGTGAGCAGACTTTCGGGATCATTATTGGAACAGTTTTATTGGTGATCTTGGTGATTGGGGGATCGTTGGTGGGCATCTGGGCGCGAAGACATAAGTGAGTTGATTACAGAATATAGTCACTGACAATTTCTGAAAATATCCTGTTATATGCAGACAGCTTGTCTGATATCATCAATTCAGTTTTTATTTTCGATTTGGTTGTAAAAATCAAAAGAGAACGCGCAATGAAGAAAAATCTGCTCGTGGCAACCATCCTTATCTTATTCTTGGGATCGTTGGTGTCTGCCTGTCAACAGGCGGCGCGGACCCAGGAACCCGCTGCGACAAAACCAACTCAGGCAGAATAGATCAATTACGAAACGCTGCTGGTAAAAACGGGCTCCGGATGACTTCGGCCTCTTGTTATTCGCGCGCTGGTATTTTAATTTTAAGCAGCGTCAGGACCGAGAGCAGGAACAGCGCGCCGTAAATGGCGAATATGACCAGATAGCCAAGCCCTGGCTGGATTGCGTTGAAGAAATCTGCCATAGGTCCGCCAATGCCCGCGCCGACGATTCCAGCGCCCGCGCCAGCCAGGTTGGAGATGCCAAGGTAACGCCCGGCTTCCTCGGCAGGCGCCAGGTCGGTGCCGAGCGCCCAACTGGTGGCCATGAATGTGCCCGCGCCAATGCCGATGATGGAGCCGCTGAAAATGACCATGGGCATGTTGGTGGAGAATA
>JAXDCA010000017.1:0-39262 GCA_034678305.1 Bellilinea sp. | reverse complement strand
CCACCCACTGAGCACCATCCCCTTCCGTGCCAAGCTCCAAATCGCTGCTGATTATGTCAACGATACCAGTGCTGATGATTTCTTCCGCATCCTCCGAGGAAGCGCTGACCTGAGAAGTAACCGTCCCAGAACCGGACGGCGGAGGCGTGGCGGTGGGATTATTCGTCGCAGTTGGCGAGGGTATTTCCGTATGGGTTGCGGTTGGAGGCACGGGTGTACCAGTCGATGTGTTCGTTGCGGTCGGTTTCAAGGGCGTGCCGGTGGCTGTTTGCGTGATGGAAGGTGTCAGGGTTGGCGAAGTTCCACCGCCAAAATTGATCTCGTAAATTTTTCCGTCATTTTCTTTGGGATCTTCACCGTTATCGACTCCACGGTCAGATATAAACAGGTTCATGACGGCAGGATTTACACTACCGGGACCAATTGCAGCTCCGGCTGGCGCGCGAATGCTGGCGGCGGTGAAATCATACGTATTTACCACACCCCCATTCTCGGTTGCTTCGACTGCAAATTTATCCGAACGGCTAACAATAAACACAGTTCCGCGTTCCCAATGATAGCCAATCCCTTCAGGGTCGCGCAAGCCCATCACGGAGGTATCAAATTGGGTCAGTTGATCATCCCCAGTCGGCGCAATGCCGTCGAAAATTCCGTTCGCGCCAGGGGCAAGAACGTAGACTTCCATTCCAACGCCGTCAGCAATATAGAGTTTCCCTCCCCCAAAGGCTATTCCTTCCGGATCTGTACTATTGAATGCAGCCGTGCTAAAGGATGTGACAGTATCATCAGTTGAACAATAAATATTATCAACGCCAGGGTTAATTTCAAATACCTTTTGTGGGTGATCGTCCGTTAGAAAGATATGGCCATTTGCCGGATTTACCGCCGTGCCAGTTGGCTCATCTGAGAAACTCAATGTTGTACAGGATGAGATCAGAGTGCCTGCGTTGCTGGATGTAAAGGTATTTTTACCCTGGTAGATGGTCATCTCATCGACTTCGCTATCCACAACAAAGAGCCTATTTGTCGCTAGTAGATATTCGATTCCAGCCGGGTCGGGAGAAGCTGGTGACCAGATGGAGGTGTCGATTACGCGCACCACACTTGTGGATATCGATTCTGCCAGAAATTCAGGGGGGTTGATCTCAGTTAACGACAATTCGATCACGCGGGATCGGCTTCCCTCGTCCGCTAGAAACAGATTCATCTGATCGGGGTCGTCGGTTGGATCCGTGCTGTTGGCGAAGACCATTCCCTGGATGTTTTCCAACTCCAAATCGATCAAATCCAGCGATTCTGTTAATTGCCCAGCCTCATTAACTGCAATGATCTTCTTTTCGGACTCGCTGTAAACGTAAAGTAAAGATAATCCGGGGTTATAAGCCAAACCATTCAAAGACTGACCTTTTAGAAACGGCAAATTGATCCGCTCAATGCGTGGCTTACCCTCACTACCGCTGGGGCCTCCATCACCCAACTTATTGGGTATCACTTTCACGATCGCCGGACCACCCGCATCTAAAATGTACAGGTTACCTGTGCCAGGATCACCGCTGACCCCTAGGATATTTTTTACTCCAAAGGGATTCTTGACATATTTCTTAACCCGATAATAGGGAATCGATTGACCTGTATCTATCCCGGATTGGATCTGATAAATCCGCTGATTCTCCATATCCAACAGATAACTCGCGGCAACGAATTCATCGATGGGTTGCAATACTGGATCAACCTCTTGAGAGGGCAAATCATACGATCCAAGCGGGTGTCCTCTATGATCAACTGTTTTAAGATGAATGTTTGTGGGATCAGAAAAGTCATCCGGGAGAAGTATCGCGCCTGTGATGGACGAAAACGCAATCCCAGAAAATTGAGGTGTCCCCAATTCTTCAACGCCAAGTTCCTGCACTGCAAACCAATAACCATCTTCCTGTTGGGCAATAACGCTGGCCTCTCCGGTATTGAAAAGTAATGTAATAAGCAGGCCAGTAAGAAGAATCCTGTTTAAGAACTCGGGAAACAATAATTTGGTATTATCGAGTTTTTTTACATCGCTGTATGGTGGCATGAGATACTCACGGATACCTATTTTCAATGCCCGGCTGCGATGAACGATCTAAGTATTTACTTGATAAAGTTTGTGGAAATAATCAACCAGCCCCCGTACAAATAAAACCAATCTAGCCTTAAATATCATAACACTTTTTATGCAAAAAATGTCTTTATTTTTAATTTTTCCGGTTGCGGTTTTTTGCGATTTCCTGTTTTTTCATGTAAGCCGCTCTTGCCGGTTCAAAGAACTGACTGACAGACATTCCCCGCGCAGGCGCAATGGCGTAATCCATAGATCATAGACAGGGTGAGGGCACCATTCCCCTCAAAACGCTTGACAGCCAGCCTCACTCTTCGTATTATATATCATATACAATATAACCTTCACAAAGGATTGATCGTGGCCCCCGATCCATATATCAACCGACTGCTGGATTCTGACCTGCCCTGCGCCGCCAAGCCCCCGCTCGATGCGCGCATCAACACCGTGCTGCACGCCCGCGCGGATAACCGCGGGCTGGAATTATGCCCATTCCCATCACGCGCGGTGCTCAAGAACGAAATCCACGAGTTGATCGTCACCAGTGAGGATGCCAAACCAGGCAGCACGGTCAACCGCATTGCCTACCTGTGTTTTTTTGAAGTGCTGGAGTCCGGCATGTTATGGCAGGGCGATTTGCTGGAAATCAACGGCAAGCCGTACGGCTATCTGGCGGGCTACGACTTTGCGCACATGCCAAATCACATGAATATCGTCATCCAAACCCGCGCGCCGCTGCAAACCGGCCATGAGCTGAACCTTCAGCCTGGCGACACGCTGCGCTTCCTATTCGTCAAGGGGAAAAAAGACCTCTGGGAGAAATAAAAACACAGCGTACGAGCCTTTCAATTTTCATGCCCGATTCTCATCGCAAGCGGGTGTAGATAACATCCTCAATCCCCAATCATTGGACAGGATAAATCCGTTCATCCTTACCATCAGGGAAGGCACGCATCTTGTATCTTTTGGTATCATGGTAAGCATTGCGCAGTTCGCTGCTCAGCAACCCCGCACACTACTAAAGGATCGGTCCATGCATATCTATATCACTGGAATTAGCGGCTTCTTGAGCATCAATTTGGTCAGATATTTGCTGGCGAAGGGTTATCGAAAGATTTCGGGCATCGATCTGGTTGATTTTTCTTACCCTGAAAGAGAGCAGATCGATTTTCTGCAAGGGGATATCCGTGATCCAGAAGCGGTAAGGAAGAGCATGCAAGGGGCAGATATCGTCATCCACACGGCGGCTGCATTGCCGCTCTACCCGCCGGAAGAGATCTATTCGACAGATGTCGAAGGGACACGCATCGTCCTGCAACAAGCGCTCGAGTACGGAGTGAAGCGGTTTATCCACATCTCGACAACCGCGGTTTACGGCGTCCCCGATCATCATCCGATCTTTGAAACTGACCCCGTCAGCGGCGTTGGCCCTTACGGCGTGGCAAAGATCAAAGCAGAAGAAGCCTGCGAGGAATATCGCCAGAAAGGGCTGTGCGTTCCAATTTTGCGTCCCAAGTCTTTTGTGGGTCCGGAGAGATTGGGGGTTTTTGCGATATTCTACGAATGGGCCAGCGAGGGAAGGAATTTCCCGATGATTGGATCGGGTAACAACCGCTACCAATTGCTGGACGTCGAGGATCTTTGCCAGGCTATTTTGACCTGCATGACCTTCGACGAAGCCGCGGTCAATGACGCCTTCAATATCGGCGCAGCGGAATTTACCACGATGAAACAAGATTATCAGGCGGTGTTGGATGAGGCCGGATTTAATAAGCGAATCATCTGCTTTCCAACCGCTCCGGTTGTGCTGGCATTAAGAATCCTCGAAAAGTTGAAGTTATCCCCTCTGTACCCCTGGATTTATGAAACGGCTTCCAGGGATTCATTCGTGTCGATCGAGAAAGCGCAGCGGATACTGGCCTACCACCCTCAATTTTCCAATCAAGATGCCATGCTGCGCAATTATCGCTGGTACCTGCAGAACAAAGAACGATTATCTACGGGCGGCGGGGTCACTCACAGAGTGCCCTGGAAGCAGCGCGCGCTAAAACTGGCTAAGATCTTCTTCTAAAGCCACATGGTTGTCATTCAGGCGTCCCCGATAACAGGTCATGCCTGATGGATGGGCTGAAAAGGGCTCAGATAAACAAGAAGGATCGATCTACTCATCACACAGCTCGATTAACCGGTTTTCGATTAATTTCACCCAGGCGGGCAGGGACATCTCTTGATACAGGGACTTGGTTCTTTCGAGAATGCCACAGGCAAGCGCTTTATCGCCGGATTCCCCGCGATCGATTAACGCTTCAGCCTGGTTACGCAGAATCAAGACTTCAAACAGGCGCATGCCCCCTCGAGAAACCATTGCATGAGCTTCATCGAAGTAGCGCAGCCCTTCCCCCCAACGCTGCTCCTTGCACGCCAGAACAGCCTTTGTAAATATTAAGTAAAACTGATTGAGAGGGCTGATGTCTTTCCCGGCATGAACCAGTGCCTTTTCTAACATAGCCCGGGCATCGCTTAATTTTCCTTGCAGGCTGTACACCCTGGTTAAATAACACGAAAGTAGAAAGCTATCTTCTTCTACAATTCGAAGAGCTTCGGCGAGGATTTGCTCTGCTTCTTTCCATTCCCCTTCTTGGATGAGAAATTCACTAAGCGCCTGAACAACATTTTCCAAACGATTCATGTTTTGAGCCTGAAGTGCCAGTTGATATGTTTCACGCAGAATCACAAATCCACGAGCCATTTCTCTGGTTTTAAAGCAATCAAATGCCTCATTAATGTGGAAATCTAACATCGCTGGTCCAGATGGTTCGGTGACTTTAACTAAATAGCGGCACCTTTCCATTATCTTTTCAAATTCCAGGGTATCACCGAGGACAAAATGATATAGAGCCGTCAAATTGAGATCGAATAGCTCCCAGTGAGCCAGGCCCAACTCTCGAGAAAGCTGAATAGCTTTATTGGTATGATGCATTGCTAAAGGTATATCACCCGAGTTAAAATAGAATTCTGCCATATAGGTATGGGCCAGTTCAGCAGTGACCATCAAACCGGATGATTCAGCCAATTCCAAGGCTCGTTGAAGCATCTGCTGACCTTCCAGGCGCTCCCCCTGTTTAAAACATAATTCGAAAGCCAGCCGTATTAGTGTTTCAGCCTTTTCCTCATCATTCTCAAGTTTATCAGCTCCCTCCAGCGCCAAATTAAAATAAGAGCCAGCCTTATCACTCCATCCTCTCATCGTGCATGAATTTCCAGTTTCACGCAGCAATGCCACCATCCCCAAAGTAGTTGGCTGGTCTTTCAAAAGCGCCAATCCTTCTTCTCCAAGCGCGATACCTGCCTCCACATCACCCAGAAAACGAGCAGCGCTAGAAATGAATGCATAAGTCCGAGCGACTTTATCGGCATCCCCTAATTGCTGATAGATTGGAATTGCCTGCTTCCAGATATCCATCGATTCCTTGAATCGACTCTCACGGAATAGCGCCTGGCCCAATCCCAGGAGCGCCGTAGCCTTTTCGCCTTCTGAGCCGTCCAATTCCAGGATCAGTCGAAAATAGCGCTCAGCATCCTGGTTCGAATATAAGGCCAGCGCGCGCTCACCTGCCTTCATCGCATTTTGCCTGGCGCGTTCCAAATCGCCCCCTTCCTGGTAGTGGAAAGCCAGAGCCTCATAATCGGCAGGCCGGACAGCCTCGATCGCCGCGGCTGCCCGCCGGTGCAAGCGCTGACGCCGTAAACCGCTCATGCTTTCGTAAATCGTGGCATGAATTAACGCATGCACGAAGCTGTATGTAACCTTACCCAGCTGGTTCGATATTGTCTCGCTGATCAACTGTGATTTTTCTGCTTTTTCTAGTATTGAAATTAATGTCTCATCATTAAATTCAACCGCTTGCTGGATCAGGATGTCGTCGAACTCGCGACCCAGGATGGCTGCCATCCGTAACATCTCCTGAACGTCTGCGGGGAGAGCCGTCAGACGGGTTTGAATAGCGATGCGCACGCTTTGCGGGATAACAATCTCTTTCATCGAAGGGCGATGCCATTGATTGTTATAGTAGGCGATTTTTCCTTCATCGATCAAAGCTTTGACCACTTCTTCGATAAAAAATGGATTCCCCTCAGTTTCGTAATAGATCGCGTCCAACAACTCAGGAGTAATTTCTTCGTCAAAAAGGGTTACTAACATGTTACGAGTCTGGGGTTTGTCCAGCCGCGAGAGCTTAATACGAAGCGACAGACGCTCGCGGTTGAGGTCGTTCAACACCTCATGCCAGGGACGGGCTTCATCCAGTTCAACTTCTCGGTAAGTGGCGACGATCATCAACGGAAGATTCAATATCCTGGTACGACGGGCCAGGTGGCGCAGCAAGAATAGTGTAGCTCTATCTGCCCAATGGGCATCATCCATGAATAACATGATGGCAGCGCCTTGAGCAAGCCAAACCATCATCTCGACCACACTTTCGTAGAGCCGCTGTTGCTCATCCGCCGGGCCGAGCCTGGGATTTGGCGCCACATCCGGAAAACGCGAGTGCAGGTCAGGAATTATTGTGAGCAAGTCCGCGATCACCCGGTCAGCTGGAGGTGTTTTATTTCCATCGATAGTACGCAGCAATGCCTGGCGAAAAACCTGAGCAAGCGGATTATAAGGCGCTCCTTCCTCTGAATAACATTCCCCGGTAAGGATGACTGCTTTTTCGACCGCCGCTCGCGTCATCAATTCCTTGACCAGCCTGGTTTTTCCAACCCCCGGTTCGCCGCTGATCAATAAAACGCATTCATCACTTTGCCGCTGGATCGCACGCCTCCAGGCTGCCACGGCTTCAGCCAGCTCCTTTTCTCGCCCAACCAACCGGCCGCGCACGATCCGCGCCAGTGGCAGGCTTTCCTGATATTCAACAGGCAAAGACAATTGCTGATGTACGCTTTCCAACCATTGCATAACAACAGCAGCCGATGCCTGCCGGTCTTCTGGCCGCTTGGATATCAATTGAAGAATAAGCGATTCTAAAGCAGCAGGAATGTTGGGATTGATTGCACGAGGCGGCACGGGCGTGCTATGCAAATGCTGGGTAATCACCGCCATTGGATCATCGCCGCTAAATGGCAACCGTCCCGTCGCCAGCTCATACAGCATGATGCCGAGAGAATATAAATCAGCACGTTTGTCAACCGGTTGTCCAAGCGCTTGTTCGGGCGCCATGTAAAAAACCGTTCCAATGATCGTCCCTTCAGAAGTCAGCCGGGATGAAATCGACCGGGCTAACCCAAAATCCATTAAACGCACGCCACCATCGGCGGTGATCATGACATTTTCCGGTTTCAAGTCGCGGTGGATAATATCATGCTGGTGAGCATGTTCCAGGCCAGCGCAGACGAAATGCATGATTGTAACAAGTTCCTCGAGGTTCTTTGGGGGCCTGTCATGCAATGATTCCCCCTCGACAAACTCCATGACAACAAATGTCGTTTCTTCTATCGCGCCGGCATCGTAAACGGTTACGATGTTGGGATGATTTAATTTCGCAATGACGCGGGCTTCCTGAAAAAGCCTGGCATTTCCTTCAGAGCCAAGGATGTTGGTGTTAATGACTTTAATGGCGATGGAGCGGTCCAGGAGCAGGTCAAAACCCTTATAAACCACCCCAAGCCCGCCTCGACCTATCTCAGAATCAATTCGGTAACGGTTTTTAAGTGTTGTACCTAACATTTTTCACGACCTTCCCGGTCTATTTGATATCTGGGATCAAAGCCTGTTTGCTAGCAGCAAAGTGATATCATCCCCGTATTCTGTGTTCTCTGACCAATTGTTCGCGCAATGGAGGATTCGATTCAGCATCTCGGTGGGTTTCAAGTCAATGCATTCGACAATCATAGATGCCAGCCTGTTTTCCCCAAACAATTCCTGGTTTTTATTACAAGCTTCGGTCACCCCATCCGTATAACCCAGGATAAAATCGCCTGGATCAAGCTGAATGGTACATTGAGCATAGGCAGCATTTGATTCGATCCCCAGAGCCATGCCCGTATTTTGCAGGGGGAGTACTCCCACTTTGCCGCCGGATCTGCACCAAAAAGGAGGGGGATGCCCGGCGTTGACATAGGTCATCTGACCCGATTTTAGATCGAGCCCTGCATAAAAAACAGTGACAAAGTAATCCAATGTAGATTCGGCGCAGATCAGGCGGTTAGCGCGGCTGATATCCACAGAAGCTGTAGCAGGCTTGCGTATACTGGCGCGCAATATGGTGTGTACCAGCGCCATAAATAATGCGGCAGGCACCCCTTTATCCGTGACATCTGCGATGATCAACCCTAATTGATCCTGACCGAGCCGGATAAAATCATAAAAATCGCCGGATACCTGTCGGGATGGCTGCCAAAGCGCAGAAAATTCCCAACCCAGATGTTTGGGGTTTTCCTTCGGCAGCAGGCTTATCTGAACCTGCCGGGCAATTTGAAGCTCGCGTTCGAGTTTGGCTTTTTCAATAGCGAGTTGGTAAAGGCGTGCATTTTCGATTGCAATGGCAGCAATGTCTGCGATCGCACTGAGGAGGTGCAGGTCAGAGGAAGTAAAGACGCCTTTAACCAGGCGGTTGTCAAGATAAATAATCCCTATAACAATGCCTTTAACTGAAAGCGGCACACACAGCACGGAACGCAATCCCAGATAAATGACACTGAACCGGCTGCTGAAGCGTTCGTCATCCTGGGCGTTGCTGGTGATCACGGGTACTCCAGAAGAAGCAACCTGGTGTACGATGGAAACGGAGATTTCTGAATGAGGATCGGGTATTGCTTCCTGGTGGATTCCGCGCGCCACCTTGAATTGAAAAACACCCCCCGGCTCTTGGAGCATGATAAAGCCGCGTTCAGCCTGGAGAGTAACAACCACCTCATCCATCACAGTCCTTAATACTTCTTCCAGGTCTAAGGATGAATTGAAAATCCTTGAAAGTCGAAGCAGTAAGGCTGTATGGTCAACAACGGGCTGGCGATCCCCATTCAGATGCAAACTCGCTCATCCTTTTTAGAGTATCACGCTTTATGACTATTAGATTCGTTGGAATTCCTTGCCGGATCCCAAGAGTATGTGTTTATCCCTGTTCGAAGGAATACCACATCAAAAATTAAATGGGCAACATTAGCATATTAATTATTATAAGGCGTTGTCAACAATTGGTCTTACCTAAAATTCTGTGCTTAACCTATCCTGAAGAAAGGCGTTGATTACACAACCCCTTTTCTGTAAGTTCAGTCCAGAAATATCCATCGTACTTTAACATTTCAATGACTTGCCAGCACAATTATGTATCCCAATATGCCAACGGACAACCCTTTCTCCAGCCGCGAAGGGTAGAAACCGCCTTCCCGCACCGGTGGAATGGCGAAGGTGATCTTTCCAACCCGGGTTTTGACTGTGTCTAGAGGGATAGCAACTAATCCAATATCTGACAGATCCTGTGCAAAGGCATAATCCTGGTTAATCCATCATATCGTATTATTTGGTACGGTCATAATAAGAATGATTCTGACCAGTGTTTTATTATCCAGCGATTAATCCTCTTCCTTCTCTTAACGCAAGCTGGCCCCGTCTGACCAAGCGGGGCCAGTTAAGAAAGTACCGATAAACTACCGATAAGAACCGAACTCTTGGGCAGCCTTACTCATTAAGTAAATGTGATACGGCGGCGCGGAAGCAGGGATATCACAACCGCCCATGAAGACGAATCCGCTCTTGATTTGTTTGCCGATCTCGATATTCTTACGGCAGGCTTCATAAACCTCGTCTGCATTTCCCTTGACGATAATCGCTGGCTCGACATTCCCACAGATGATCTCGTTGGGAAAAATCTCGGCCGCCTTCAGCAGGTCTATCTCGTGCCCGAAGCTTAAGATGCCCGGGTCACCCCAGGGCAGCGTAGCCAGGTGCGGCAAATTTTTATTCTGCTCTCCGCAGATGTGGTCGTAAATATGCCTGACCCCTTTGCTCAACACATATTGGTGCAGTTCCAAGCGGTAAGGCAGGATAAATTTCTGGTAAAAACGCGGCGAAACCAAACCATCAGTCGGCGAGGCGATGCGCGGCAGCACTCGCTCGGCCCCAAATTCCGCGATGAACCAATCGGCTACCTGCTTGAGGTGATCGGTCATCAGGCGCATGGCATGGTGAACAGTGTCCGGCTCGGTGGCGGTCCACTCAAGGAATTTATCCACGCCGCACAGGTTAGCGCAGAAGGTGAACGGACTGCCGTAGATAAAGGCAATCTGGGTGCCGTGTTTCTCCTGCAGGCGGGCAAACTCCATCATGCGCGGCAGGCAGCCGGCGCTGGTCACGTCCGGCAAGGTTAGTTTGTAGACATCCTCTACTGTTTGGACCGGCCGGCGGGCGACGGAAGGGCCGGAGGCCCAGCGGTCCTGTGGCCAGGCAATTTCACCGCCGAATTCCCATGCGCCGTAGGCGACGAACGTATAAAAGGGGGCAACCTCAGTGTCGTACTGCTCCATGGTCCATTTCTGCACCAAATAGCTGGTTTCGGGAAACTCAAAGATATCCGCTTTCGGTACTCCGCAGTTCGATGCGCAAAAACTGTATCCTTTATGAACAAAGGGGACACAGTCCACCGGTTGATGTCTCATCAGCGCACTGATGCGCTCGTTCTGGGTCATTTTTTCATTTACAGTCATCGCAACTCCTCTACATCTTGGTCGGATCAATGGCAAATTTGATGCCTTCGAATCGGCGCACCCGTTCGAATGCAGCCACAACCTGGCTGAGAGGCATGGTCGCAGTGATGAACTGTCTCCCGTCTACCAGCCGGTGGACGAGCATATTCACCGAGCGGCGGTAATCATCTGGATCCTGGTGATAGACGCCAATCAGTTTATTCTCGCCGTAGTGCATGGTATGCGTGTCCAAAGTGACCGTTGTGCCAGCCTTGCACCCGCCGTGGAATACCACCGTACCGGCTTTCCGAATCATCTGCATGGCTTCTTCCCAGGCTGGAGGGAAGCCTGCGGCTTCAATGGCAACGTCCACGCCGCGACCGCCTTCAGTCAGTTCTTTGACCATTTGGATTCTGTCTTTTGACTCGATCACCTCGAGCATATTAATAAAATTACTGACGCCAAAATTTTCTGCCACGCGTTTACGTTCCGGCGTGACCTCGCCAGATAGGATCACGCGCGCACCGCGCAAATAGGCCAGACGCGCCAGCATCAATCCCAACGGGCCTGTGCCGAGCACAACCACGCTGTCTCCGGGCAAAATCCCTGCCCGCCGGATGGCGTGAATGGCAGTGCCCAGCGGCTCGGAAACCGCAGCTTCCTGGAAAGTGATGTGGTCGGGAATTTCATAAACATTTTTCCTGACCATGATCTCCGGGATGACGATATATTCGGCATAAGCACCGTTCAGGATGGTCAGATTTTCACATAAATTAGCATGCCCCGTTTTGCAGTAAAAACACTCGCCACATGGGACGGCGTTACAGGTGCAGATGCGGCTGCCAGGCTTAAACCTGGTGACGCCCTCGCCCACCTCCTCCACGGTTCCGCTAAATTCATGACCGAATGTCGACGGCACTTTCTTTATGATCGTCGGGTGACCGCGCTCATAGGTTTTAATGTCTGTGCCGCAGGTCAGTGCTGCGCCAACTTTTACCAGTAATTCACCCGGCCCAGGTTTGGGAACTTCAATCCGTTCAAAGCGGACGTCTTTCGGGCCGTAAAACATGGCCGCATTCATTAATGTCATTGGCTTCACTCCTCGATTTTGTAATTCTTAATCCAGTTCCATTAAAATGCCGGCTTTCGCGCGCTGCTCGGCTTCCTCCAAAATAACCGCGGTCGCCCGCGAGCCTATCATGCTGCAGCCTGCTTTGCGGTATGCCAACGTCTGATCCAGTGTGCGAATCCCACCAGATGACTTGACCTGTACTTTAGCCGAAACGCTATTGCGCATCAGGACGCAATCGTCGATCGTCGCGCCTGAAGGACCGTAGCCCGTCGATGTTTTCACAAAATCAGCGCCGGCTCTCTCTGCCGCTTTACAGGATGCGACGATCATCTCCGGAGTCAAAAAGCAGGTTTCGAGGATAACTTTCAGCAGAATGCCGTGGGCATGAACCGCAGCAGCAACTTTACGAATATCCTCCTCGACATAATCATAATGACCGGCAACTGCCCGGCTAATTGCCATGACCATATCCAGGTGCCTGGCGCCGTTCTCGACAGCTTTTTCCACCTCAAACACTTTCGATTCGCTCAGGTTTGAACCGTGTGGAAAATCAATCACCGTACTGACCTCAACCTGACTGTCCTTTAACATCCTCGCTGCCTTTGAAACGTCATAAGGCGCCACCATGACCGTCCGGCAGCGATATTTCTTCACCAGCTCGATACCCTCATCAAATTCCTGATCAGTGAGAGTTGGGCGTAATAGCGAGTGATCGCACATCCAGGCGATATCCGAAACGGTTAGCGGCTTTCCCATAACTTAATTCCTTTCGATTTCTTTGTATGCGTTTGCATTGTGGATGACCATCTTATTGGTCGACATGATGAATTTCAGATTGATCAGATACACGCCGGAGGCATAGTTCACGGGAATATCATTCGCATCGTATGAGATGCGTGAGCGCAGCAGCGCGGGGTAACCCTGCTCGACTTTCAAAATCCGCGCTTCATGGGGCTGCAATCCAACCGCAAAAACGCTGTCGACTGTACGAGTCACCTGGATGTTATAGCGTTTCATCATCATATAGTAGGTCGACTGTTCCATGCCGGAGGGTTTAAACATATCCTTGCTGATCCCCGGGAAGTACTTCAACGGGGCATACCAGCGCTCGACCGCGATAGGACGATCATCCACAAACCTGGCGCGCTCCATCATCGCGACCATCTCATCCGCGCGCAGGTCCATCGCCTCCTGGGCTGGCTCAGGCGGTTGAATGTATAAAAACTGGAGAATGTGAGTGGTCAGGTTGAGATTACTGCTCATCATCTCGTTTGTGAAGCTGGCCAGCTCCTGTAGGGTTGCTTCGAACCGTCCTGAAGCGACCCGCGTGCCTTGCGATCGTTTCCTCTCGACAAGTCCGGAATAAACCAAATCTGCGATCGCCTGGCGGATCGTCGCCCGGCTGACATCGAAGCGCGCCTGAAGCTCCGCCTCGGTTGGAATCAAATCACCGGGCTTGTATTTACCAGTTTCGATTTCTCGGCGCAGGATCTGTCCCACCTGGTAATACAAAGGAATAGGGATGGACCGGTTGATTTTTTCGGGAAACGAGGGTTGTTCCATAAGTCGTCACTCCAATGATTCAGCCGTGAAGGTGTTCAGCAAACTCTGGATTGGCGCAAAAACGGGGGGTGTTATTATTGATAATGTAATCGTAGATCCCGGCACACAAAACACTTGCGCCGATCACCGCCGCCTGAATCGAAGCCCCGCCAAGGTGCGAGGTCGCGGTGACGTTTTCCAGGGAGTAGAGCGGGCTGTCCGCAGGCGGCGGCTCCGCCTCGAAGATATCCAGCGCTGCACCGGCAATGCGCCGGGCAGCCAGTGCTTTATAGAGCGCGGCGTGGTCGAGCAGTTCACCGCGCGCTGTGTTGATCAAATATGCAGAAGGTTTCATCAGCTCGATCTCGCGCTCGCCGAAGAATCCCTTCGTTTCCTTCGTCAGACGGCAGTGGAACGACACAAAGTCAGATTCTCTCAAGAGAGTATCCAAATCGACCGGCTCGCAATTCATCTCGCGAATTTTTTCTTCCGAGATATACGGATCGTATACCAGCACCCTGGCACCAAAAGCCTGTACCAGGCGGGCTACTTTACCGCCAATTGCTCCGGAGCCGATCAGCCCAACCACTGAGTTGCCCACTTCGTTTCCAACCATTTCATTGGTATACAGGTCACCGCGCCAGCGCCTTTCAGTCATCATGGACATGTGCGAGCGGGTAATGCTGCGAGACTGCGCTAACATCAGGCCAACGGTGAACTCAGCCACCGCGCCGGAATTCCGCCCCGGCGCATACAGCACTGGAATTCCGCGCTCTGTGCAGGCCTTCCAATTGATATTGACGGGCCCGCCGCGGGCTGCTCCGACGATTTTCAAATCAGGGGCAGCAGCCAGTACTTTGCTGGTGATCGGCGCAGTGTGCGTCAGAATGATCTCAGCCTCGCCAACAGTCTTGCTAACCTCATCTTCGTCTCCAACGAATTCACTCACCTCCTCTGTCTTCATTACCGGAGTAAGAGGCCAGTTGTCGCTCAAGTAAGTATATTCGAAGGTTTGATCGGTGCCTGCAAAGGCTTTTTCGAGCTCAGCCTGCAGGATTTCATTGGTCATAAACAAATCGCCGAGGATTGTAACTTTCATTATTCACCCTAAGTAATATTAGCTTATAGTAGCTGAAAAACTTCACTGTTAACCAGTGCATATTCCGGTTGAGAAGATAGCTTCCTTCCCCTCGCTTACCCGGCATGTTCCTCGAGCAGTGCTTTGATTTCAGCCAAATCTTGATCAGTGAGCTTAAGCTCACCTGCATGCACAGTTTCTTCGATTTGCCTTGGCCGGCGTGCCCCAACGATCGCGGCGGTGACAGCCGGGTGATGCAAGGTCCAGGCAATGGCCAGATTGCCAACCGATTGACTTTTTCGCGCAGCAATCTTGCTGAGGTTCTCGACCAGCGCCAGGTTGCGACCCAGGCGTGGTTCGTTGAACTCAGGATCATTCTTACGCCAGTCGTCTGCGGGCAGGTTAGCAGCGCGTTCACGGGTAAACCTCCCGGTCAGGAGACCTGCCTGCATGGGGCTGTAAACAACCACACCGATGTTCTGCTCGGCGCAATAGGGCAGGATCTCCGCTTCTACATCCCGCTTGATCATGCTGTACGGCGGCTGCAATGAAACGACTGGATAAATTGGTTGGATGCGTTTGAGTTGAGCAACATTGAAATTGGACACGCCGCCGTACCGCACCTTGCCTTCACGAACAAGATCCGCGATCGCGCCCCAACCCTCTTCGATATCTTCGTCAGGCATCGGCCAATGGATCTGCAGCAGGTCGATGTAATCGCTGCGCAGACGCCGCAGACTGGATTCACATTCTGCTTTGATACTGTCTGCCTTAAGATGACCATAGATATCGCTGCCATCCTCTTTCCATAGGATGCCGCACTTGGTCGCCACAACGACCTTATCCCGCCGATCCGCGACCGCCTGCCCAACGATCTCTTCCGAGTGACCGTGACCATAACCCTTGGCGGTATCGATCCAATTGATGCCGAGCTCGATCGCGCGGTGGATGGTCTTGATAGAATCACTGTCGTCCTGTGATCCCCAGCCGTAGGGATTTTCGCCCCCGCCGATTGCCCAGGTGCCCAATCCGACAGTGGTGATATACAGATCCGAGTTGCCGAGTTTTCGCTTTTCCAATTTCGCCTCCTGTCAAGCGTGTAATAGATCAAATTTGGAAATCAATGGCTCAACATACCCTTATACCGGTCGTGGCGTCGAAGAAGTATAAGCTGTTGATATCATACTCCAGCCCTATCTTGCTGTGCAGTTCGGGCAAGTCATTCGAGTTGATTTTTGCCTTAATCTCGCTCTTGCCAAAAACAACGGTAACAATCGATGTCTGTCCAAGCGTATCGATCAGCGAAACCGTTCCTTGCGCGTGCGCGCGAGGATCGCTCGCCGGCACCATTTTGATGTCTTTGGGGCGCAAACCAACCTTCAATTGATGTTCCACATTTTTCTCCGTCAGCAGCCGTTGCGATTCATTCGAGATTGGAATCTGGTAAGGGGGATCGCACTCGACTACTGCGTATTCGCCGCGGTAATCCACTGGCAAGATATTCATCGGCGGATCGCCGACGAACTCAGCCACATACAGGTTGCTAGGCTTGTAGTAGATTTCATCTGGCGTGCCAACCTGCTCGATCTTGCCCTTATGCAGGACAGCCACAGTATCGCCCATCGCCATCGCTTCGAGCTGGTCTGGAGTGGCGTATAGGGTTGTGATGCCCATCTCGCGCTGGATTTTCTTTAATTCGGCGCGCATACGGTGGCGCAGTTTAGCGTCGAGGTGGGCGATTGGCTCGTCCAGCAGGTAGGCTTTTGGCCGGCGCACCAGCGTACGCCCGAGCGCCACCCGCTGCTTTTGACCGCCGGAAAGCTCGCGCGGATACCGCTGGAGCAGCTCTGCGATGCCGAGCATTGCCGCAACCTCGCGGACGCGCTCCTCGCGGGATTCTTTGGAGTAAGTCCTTTTGCGGCGCGGCGCTTCCAGCGGGAACATCAGGTTTTGATATACCGTAAAGTGCGGGTAAAGCGCGTAGGATTCGAACGCAGTGGCAATGTTGCGATCCTGTGGAAAAGCCCGGGTTACTTCGCCCTCATCCAGGAACACTTTACCTTCATCCGCGATTTCGATTCCGGAGATCACATTGATCGTTGTGGATTTACCAGCGCCAGATGCGCCAAGGAGAACAAAGAATTCGCCGTCTTTGATCGTCAGATCAACCTGGTCCAGAGCGGTTACCTTGCCAAAACGCTTGGTCACATTTTCAAGAATCACTTTAGCCATACTATTCTCCTGGCCTATTCACTATCAGTAAAAAGGACATTGATTCCGCTGTCCACATCAAAGAAGTGGATGTGGCGCTGGTCGAATTCGATATGAACCGACTCGCCGATCGTCGGACGCAGATCGCCGAGCACCTGCGCTAACAGAAATTCGTCGCCTTCCAATTTGAGCGTGATGATCGTCCGATCGCCCTGAGGTTCAACAAAATCGACCTCCATAGGAAAGCTGTTAGCGGTGGGAGTCAGGCTGACCAGCACATCTTCCGGGCGCACGCCGAGCTTGAGTTTACGCCCTCCCGTATATTCGAAGAAGCGCGCTTTGCATTGATCATCCAGCTTGAAGCGCATCGAGGGGGAGTGGATGTAATAATCCTCGCCATCCTGTACGAGGAAAATGATGGTGAAGTTCATCGGCGGCTCGCCGATAAATCCGCCGACAAATTCATTGCGGGGATTGTAGTAAATATCCAACGGGGTTCCCACTTGTTGGATTCGCCCGAAATTCATGATCGCAATCCGGTCCGCCATGGCCATCGACTCAACTTGGTCGTGGGTGATGTAGAGGGTGGTGACGCCAAGCCGGTTGACTTGCGTCTTGAGCTCGTCGCGCATCTGCGCCCGCAGCCCGGCGTCCAGGTGCGAAATGGGCTCATCCATAATCAATACTGCCGGGTTGCGCACAATCGCCCGGCCAATGGATACCCGCTGCATCTCGCCGCCGCTCAAGTGCTTCACTCCTGTCTTGAGAAGGTTTCCCAGTTGGAGGAATTCAGCCGCGTGGCGAACCTTCTTGTCAACCTCTGCCTGAGGCAAGTTGCGGACGCGCAGCGGGAAGGCGATATTTTCATAAACGGTCATGGTCGGGTATAGCGCCCAGTTTTCAAAGACCATGGCGACGTTTCGCTGGCTGGATGCGAGGTGGTTAACGACCACATCGTCGAACAGGATTTCTCCCCTGGTAATTTCCTCCAGGCCGGCGATCATGCGCAGCGAAGAAGATTTCCCACAGCCGGATGGTCCCAGGATGGAGAAGAATTCTCCTTGCACCGCCTTCCAATTGGCGTCGATCACTGCCTCGACGGTACCGCCGTAGATTTTCCAAACATTTCGCAATTCTACACTGGCCACTGTTCAATCTCCAATCTCTAATCTCTAAACTCACGATCAGCCAGGGAGTGGTCGGATACCATTGTCATCCTCGCTTAGATTCCCATTTGATAACCAGCGCGGAACAGCCAGACAGCCCGAGAGGCTTTGATTGGAATGCCTTTGTCCGATAGCGTGACGCGGAAACGCTGCAGCACAGGGGTGCCGGGATCGACCTGGAGGTAATCCGCTTCGCGCTTCTCCAGGCAGACCACAGTCACTTCATCGAACGCTTTCTCGGATTTCAACCCGAATTTCTGCTCCATCACGGCGAAGGATGACTGCCCAGAGCCTTCTTCGGTGAACAGATCGGGGGTAATGCCCGGATAAAACTTGGCTGGAAAGTAGGAGATTTCAATTGCAACCGGGGCGTCGTCGGCCAGACGCAGGCGCTCCATGATTTGCACCTGATCGCCAGGGTCAAGCGCCAGCCGCCGGGCTATCGAAGGCCAGGCGTCAACGAGCTGCCAGTTGATGATTTTTACGCCAGGCTCCTCGCCGCGTTTTTTAGCCTCCTTGGTAATGCTGTGGCTGCCGCCCAGGGTACCCCACAGCTCCCGCTTGGGCAGGATGAACACATCCACAGGCGCGGGCCGCTCGCGCTGGATCGCGCCTTCGTAGATCAATTCTGACAACGCGTCTTCGATCTCGGCGGGGGTGGCGTTGAATCGGCGAGCCAGCTCAGCAATGGAGGGCAGGCGATCGCCGGGTTTGAATTCGCCGGAGTTAATCCATCTTTCGAATTCGATAAAGTACTTGTTCATTGGTCACATCCTTATCGATAAGATCTTTATAAAATAATCCGTTTATCCTTTTACACCGCCGCGCGTCAATCCCTCGACTACATCTCTCGAGAATAACAAAACCAGAATGTAAATCGGGACGATTCCAACCAGAGCAGCTGCGGACATCTCGCCGAATTGCAAACCATGCTCGCCGGTGTAGCGGGATATGCCGATCGGGAAGGTATTCGAATTGACCCCGTAGGTGATGATAAGCGCAAACAGGAATTCGTTCCAGGATAAAATCGCGCAAATCACGCCTGCTGAGATAATTCCCGGCTTTATCAGCGGTACCACCACCTTCATCAACGTTTGGAATTTCGAGTATCCGTCGATCCAGGCGGCCTGCTCCAACTCCCTTGGCAGCGAACGGATGTAGCTATCGATGAGCCAGACGGCGATGGGCATATTGGCCATCGTGTGAACGATGGTAAGACCGATCAATGTATCCTGCAAACTTACCATCTTTACCATTGCCAGGATGGGAATGCTCACCACAATCGGCGGCATGACGTAGGTACCAAGTACCCAGGCATTTAGGAAGGCGCCACCCGTCTTGAAACGCACCATCGAATAGGTCGCCGGGACGGCAACGGACAACACCAGAATAGTGCTGACAACCGCCACGAACAGGGAGTTGAACAGATAGCGGAGCAACGGGACATTGCGGAATGCTTTTACATAGTTCTCGAAGGTGATCCCCGTCTTTGGGAAAATCGCTCCTGATGTGCGAATTTCGAGAGGTATCTTCAGGGAGGTCATAGCAATGTAGAAGATTGGCACCAGGATCATAGCGATAAAAATGAGCAATAGCGTAATCCGCGCCGGACGTCCGAGAAAGATTCCCAACAAGACCTGGCCAAGCGTCTTTTTCCTGTTTTGCCGAACAAATGATTCCATTGGAAGGTCTTCTGCGGTTGCCATTATTCCATCCTTTTTAAGACAAGCTCACGGCCTTTGGTCAGCAGCGTCGCCAATACGCTGATCAATATGAGCACGAGGATGCTCAGCGCCCCTCCGTAGCCGGTCTGGAATTGTTTGAACGCGACCCGGTAAATGTAAAAAGAAGCTACTTGGGTCGAGTTACCCGGTCCGCCAAATGTCAGCATGTAAACCAGATCGAACACCTTCATTGAAATCAGGAAACGGAAGAGGAAAATGACCATCACGTTTGGCGCGACCATCGGCAAGGTTAACCGGCGGAAGATGTACGACTCGCTGGCGCCATCTACTCCGGCTGCCTCGAAAGGCTCTTTAGGCAGCGCCTGCAATGCGGACATGCACAGCAGGAAACAGAAAGGCGTCCATTGCCAAATGTCTGCCAACATTATCGAAGGAAGCGCGAGTTTGGTTTGGCCGAGAAAAGCAATCGGCGAGGTTGAAATACCCCATTGTTGTAAATAATAGTTCAACATCCCCTGATTCGGATCGTAGATCAACCGCCAGATCATCGCGATAGCCACTGGTGGGGTGAACAAGGGCAGCAATACCAGCGTGCGGAAAAACTGCCCAAGCTTTTTCTCGAAGCGCATGATGTACGCGAGCAGAAATCCAAGGAATGTTTCGATCGATGTTACTACAAAAGCAAAAAGCAGAGTGTTTTGTAGTGAAGTCCCAAGCACCTCATCTCTAAAGGCCTGCTTGTAATTTTCAAACCAGATGAAATCAGTAAATGGTTTCGAGATCGTCGAATTGGTCATGCTGATGCCCAAAATATAGATCAACGGCACCAGCGAGATAACCAATAAAATAATGAAGGTCGGCAGCACCATCAATTTCGGCATGGACCGTTCGATTTTGTCTTTCACGAGCACCTCCACCGCCGCTGGCGGCGTAAATCACCGTGGGATGTTGGGGAGGGAGGGGAATCCCTCCCCAACCAAGTAAGTTCCAATCAGGTTTCTACTTCAAGATCTCTTCCCAGGAAGCCTGAGTATCATCCAGTGCTTGCTGCGGGGTTTTATCGCCGGTCAGCGCCAGCGACAGGTTGTCAGTCAAAGGCTCCTGCAGTTTGAACCAAATGCTGCTTGTCGGCCAGGCCACGGCGTTGGCATGTGCGGCTTCTATCGCGTCGGCTACATCCTTGCCGACAAAAGTAATGAAAGCAGGATCTTTCAGGGTTGATTTCCGTACTGGATCGATGCCGCCAACAACCGTGTTATAACGGGCGGCAATTTCCGGTCGGGTTACGAATTCAAGGAACTTATATGCTAATTCTTTATTCGTAGATCCAGTGGAAATGCCAATGCCAAATCCAGCGTTGATAGGAGCTACCACACGACCTTTCTCTCCGGAAGATTTCGGCAGCGCCACGACTCCCCATTGTCCAACGATCTTGGATGAAGCAGGATCGTCAGTCATCGAGCCAAGGTCCGTCCAGAATTCAACCATGGCAACCTTTGCGGTAAACCACCCGCCTAGTGCTTCGTCGAATGCGGTCGCCGATGCCGTTGGCAGGGCATACTTGGCCTGTTCGACCATGTCTTCCAGTGCCTTGACATTTTCCGGGCTGTTAATGACAGGTTTGCCCTCCGAGTCAAAGAACGAGCCGCCGTAACCTCCAAACCGGTTCAGGTAGGAACCGATCAAGATCAAGGGGCTCTTGGCGCCCATGATCGCGCAACCGTAAGCTGCCCCGCCTTCGCCCTCAGTGATGGTTTTGCAGATGTTCAGATACTCATCCCAGGTTTTTGGCGGCTCAAAGCCGTACTTCTCGAGCAGCGGTTTGTAATACCAGAGTACGTGCATATCACCATCATATGGGATGCCATAGCGGGAATTGCCGATCTTGGTGAAAACATCAAAGTACTCGGGATAGAAGTCGTCAGCCTTGATCATGGCAGCGTTGTCAACGTACCATTGATCCAGGTTCTCCAGGACATTGTTTTCGACCATTGTGCCGAGTCCTGGATACCAATATTCGATGACATCGATCTGGTTTGCGCCGGATGAGACATCCAATACGGCTTTTTCAACGACATTATCGTAGGGAACCACAATCAATTCAACTTTAGCGCCCGTTTCCTGCTCAAACCAGGCGGCCAGGTTTATCGCGGCTACGTTGTGCGGTTGAATGGTGAGAAATCTGAGGGTTTTACCCTCGAATGAAACCGGACCTTCGGGTTCCGGTGTAGCTTTTGGTGCGCAGGCGCCAAGAAGCAGGGAAACCAAAATAAGCAGACTAATGATAATTGACAGCTTTTTCATGTTTTTCCTCCTATTGGGTTTTTATCAAAGAGTAGACAGCTCATCCTTCAATATCGGTTTTTCGAATAATCAATATGCACTCTTTCTCCTCCTTCATTATTCTCGTCTGAGTTTCACCATTTTTCGATCCCGACCTGCGCAAATTTTTCCCATACAGGCCATGAAGCGCGAATCAATGTAGTGTACAGATCGTAGAGGGTGTCGTATTGGGCTACATGGTCTGCTGTTGGGCTGTATTGGCGGTTGATGCGCACCATCGAGCGGACGCCTTCCCCGTGATCCTTGAAAACACCAGTAGCGACACCAGCGTTGATCGCCGCCCCACGCGAACCGGAATCTGCGCCGGCCGGTACTTTCAGATTACTGCCCAGGCAGTCGGAAATAATTTGGCACCAGATGGCGCTCTTCGAACCGCCGCCCGAAACATACACTGTGTCCAAGCGTCCCTGCTTGATCATCGCCTCGATGTTATGGCGGGTGGAAAGCGCCACACCCTCGTAGACAGCATGCAGCAGATGGGCGCGGGTGTGCCAGTCGCCTAAACCGAAGAATGATGCCCGCGCCTCAGGTTTGACGAAGGGGGCGCGTTCCCCCTGCAACAACGGCAGGTAAACAATTCCGCCCGAGCCGACCGGCATATTCGCGATTTCTTTTCCGATCACCTCGTAAACGCTTACGCCGGTCTCTTTCGCCTCAGCCCGCTCTGCGGCGCAAAACTCGCGCTCGAACCAATCCAGGTTGCCAGCTGCCACCATGGTCATGGAAGTCTTGTAGAAAACTCCCGGCACCGAATGGCACATCAGACTGTAGATGCGCTCGGGGTCGAAGACTGGCTCCGCCGAGAGCACCACGTGCACGCCGGCAGTGGCGATGTTGCTGCAGGCTTCGCCGACCTTGAAACATCCCGCGCCAAGCGCGGAGCAAGCCCCATCGAAAGCTCCGCCAGAAACAGGCGTTCCTTCCTTCAAGCCGGTTTGCTCGGCAGCCTGGCGGGTGACCCGCCCGGCAACCTCGCCCGCGGGTACGATTTTTGGAAACAAATGCCGGTATGCGCGTATGCCAACCAGATCTAGCAGATCGTCTGAGTAATCCAGCGTCTTGAGATCCAGAAGCGCGATGGACGCCATGGTCGGATCGGTGCTGAATTCGCCGGTCAGGCAATATTTAACCCAGTCTTTCGAGGTCAGGTTGACATAGGCATTTTTCAAACTGTCCGGCTCGTGATCGACCATCCAGGGAAAAATGGACACCGGACCAATGCCCGCGAATAGATTCCAGCCGGTGATATCATAAATTTTCGGCAGCAGCCCCTGCTCGCCCCAGCGGTCAAGATACGGTTTAGCCCGCCCATCCAACCAGATGATGGCTGGGCGAATCGGTCTGCCTTGCCGGTCGAGCAGCCAGACCCCCCCGCCATGTCCGCTCGAAGAAACGCCCGCGATTTGTCCGGGATCGATTTTAGACTTTTCGAGCAAACCGCGAATGGCAGCCACCGTGGCGTTCCATATTTCTTCCATGCTTTGTTCCGCCCAGCCTGGCTCTGGATGGGAGGTTATGACCTCGCGGCTGCTGGCGACAGCAATTTCATTTCCATCGAGATCGAAGAGGGTGGCTTTGGTTGTAGTGGTGCCATTGTCAAGTCCAAGTAAGTATGTCTGACTCATCAGCTACCTCTTTTTACGTATGCGATACACATATTTATGATTAATAGAACAAGAAAACAACGATGGATAAGCAGAACGGTGAGCGTACAAATTTTCAGGTAACGTGAGAAAATCAAAAGAAGTCATAAGCGGCAGGGTATTCGAGTAATGCGTTGATTAAAGATTGATTTTCTCTCAGACATATAGATTGGTTCACATCCTGTGTGTCGGCACAGGTTCTGCTGGGTGAAATGCCTCAGACGCGAGGACCTCGTACTCTACCTGGTCGCGTGCCGCTGATGATCTTACCGCGTTGTAAACAAGTTCTTTAATTTGGTTGGGAGAGCATTCGACTCGTCCATTGATAAGGATGTCCAGGCTGTTGCCGTTCAGCTCAGGGATGGATTCCAACCAGCCGGGCTGTTCGAGCGTGGTGAAGCTTACTTTGACTACCTGGTCGCCTGCTCCGCTCAATAAGAATTTCACATGGCCGATCGGCAAGCGCTGCTCTTTCAACGCGTCCATTACAGCAGCGATGGTGTGAATGGCAGCCTCTCGCAATGGGGTCTTTTTGGATCGTAAGCGGATATGTTCATCCAGCCACGCCAGCCGCTGCTCGCCTTGCCCGTAGCGGGCATAATCCATATCCAGAGACTGCCCAATCGGTGCCGTCTTTGCAGAACGGATCAAATTGAGCCAGTTGGTGATCCCCGCCTCAGATAGGGATACCTGGGGCAGCAACACTTTTTCCGGAAAGCGTAATTGCGCCAGCCGCTTGATCTCCTCAAGTTGTGCGGGCTTAACAAGATCGATTTTGTTGATCACCAGCAGATTTGTCTCAGCTATTTGCTGATCGAAGATGTATACCACCTCATCACTAAATGGAAGAGGGATGTTTAGCAGGCGCATTCGCAGCAGGCGCGCGTCCGCAAACACCGAAAAGCTGGACGGTGTCACCAGGTCGTGTTTGAATTCCTTGAGCGGTTTAACCACTGTAGCCACCAGGTCTCCGCAGGAACCGACTGATTCGGCAAAAATGAGATCCGGTTGCACCGTTTTGAGCAAAGTATCCAACTGTTTTTCGAGATCGACAAAATTACAGCAAAAGCACCCGCCCCTCACCTCCACTGCGGGTAGATCCGACAGGCGGAAAAAGGCGGTATCTACCAGATATTTCCCCTGGTCGTTGGTGATGACGCCAACGCGAAGATTTTCAGCAGTCAGGATTTTACAGGCATTGATGATCGCTGTGGTCTTTCCACTACCGAGGAAACCAGCAACCAGGTGGAGGGAGGGTGCGCGGGTCATTTCAAATATGCTTTGACAATATCCATCAACTCTCGGTGACTAGGTATGATCGAAGAGAATTTCAATTCGCCGTTGACATAGATCGACGGCAGGTTTTTCACGCCCATTTTCTTGATGCGCGCGATGTTTTCCAAAACCGTGATTTTGTATTCCACGAAGTCAACCTTATCGGCAAGTTCGTCGGCAACTCTCTTGCCGGCAGCAAACATATAAGCGCAGGCAGCGCAGGTGTCCGAGTCAAGTGTGAACACCTCGATCAGGGGTTTATGCAGATTAGCATAATCGGGCAGATCGATCTGGATGTCTAATTCGGAAGCATGATAATTAGCCAGTAATTTCCTGGCGACATCCGGTTCGCGCACCGTCTGCATGATGCCGACAGAATTCTCGACTGGCGTATCGTATGGCATATCGCAGCCGGGCGAAATCATCAGGTTCTTGTGGTTGAGCGTATCCATCAATTTCAAGACATACATCATGTTGTCTTGCTGGGTGCCAAACAACATGACCGATGTGAGCGGTATGTTGCCGCTCAAGGTGATGTTGTGCTGGTCGGTAATGACTTTGGCGGTGGCCATATCGATATTCTCGTCCACCGCGATGCAATCCGGGCCGGTATGACACATGACCTCAATATTCTTGGTTGCGTCGCCGCAGACGAAGAAAGCAGAGAAAACACGCCTGGCGCGGATGTAGTCGAATATTTCGGTGAACGAGTCCGCCAGGAAGCGCTTAAAATGTCGCGGCGAGACCTGGGATACGACCGGATCGACGACGGCGACGACATCCATGCCGGCGTCTACGTAAAAATCGACCATTCGCTTGCATACCTGGGTGGTGTAAGCCATCAATGACCGGACAAAATCCTCATTATCGACGGTATCGAGAAAGATTTCCGTACCGCGCAGATGCGAAGCCAGAGTGAATGGACCGGTGACCAGGCCGTATAATGCAGTGTGCCCTCCTACGGCAGCTTTCATCCTTCGCATGGCTTCCAGGATAACCGGCAGCCGCCCGTCGCTTCTATTGGGAAGGTAGCTCGGGATCTCGAGATTCTCTTCGAGTGGGTGCGAAGCCACCGATGGTGGCGCATTGTCAGCCCACATCAACTTACAACCGAGAATCTCGGCTTCGATTTGCAGGTCGAATACTACCGGCTGCCCGTCAGGAAGATATAGCCGGTTGACCTCCAACAACGCGTCAACCAGCTTGTCCGTGTTTGTCAACAGCTCGCGGGCGGAAACGCTGGTTAGCTTCCCAGCGTGTACCCCCGCAAAGGGGATCCATGGCAGGCGCGGTGTTTCTTCATGACGCAACGCCGAGAAAACCAACTCTTTACCGTTAATGTTTTTTTCGTTCATATCAACCTCCAATAATCATTTCACTGCCAGTAAGGATTTTGCCAGCGCAACTGCTTTTGAGGCATCTTGGGCATACCCATCCGCGCCGATATGATCGGCGTATTGCTGGGTCACCGGCGCCCCGCCGACCATCACCTTGACTTTATCGCGCAGCCCGGCAGCCTTGAGCTTTTCGATCGTGTTCTGCATGTTGGACATCGTCGTAGTCAAGAGCGCTGACATGGCCACGATTTGGGCGCCATTTTCTCGTACCGCTTCGACAAAAATTTCCGGCGGGATGTCCTTGCCCAAGTCGATGATTTCAAAGGCGGCTCCCTCGAGCATCATGCATACCAGGTTCTTACCAATGTCGTGCAGATCGCCCTGAACCGTGCCGATGACAACTTTACCAATCGGTTTTACATCGGCTTTTACCAGGGCTGGTTTGAGGATGTTCAATCCATTCTGCATCGCGCGCGCCGAAACCAGCATCTCGGGAACAAAATATTCACCCTCCTCGAACAGCTTTCCAACCTCGCCCATCGCTGCAATCAGTGCGTCATTTAAAATGACCTCGGGACCGAGGCCTTGATCAAGCGCCTGTTGAACTTTAGCCGCAGAGCCTTTATGGTCTCCATCTACAATACATTGATAAATATCCTGAATAATTTCAGCCATAACCTTTCTCCTACAAAGAGGTGCGTGCGCGCAGAAAGGATCCGCTTTAGGAAAAATATATTAGATTTACGAATAAATTGGGAACTAAACGTTAGTATGTACGTTTGTACGTACATTATATCAAACGAAAACTACCAATCATAGTTACATTTGATATATGAGCAATATGACAAATGGCGACCCGCAGCAGCTCCGGATTGTAAGCTGGGAAAAGGTGGTTTCTCCCCGTTGAAAGGTGAACGACCAGGTTTGCCTGCGGATCGAGCGAAATGGTTATAATCTACGTACGAGGGGAAATCTTCCCCTCGATTATCGGTAAATCATCCAACGCATTTAATCACCTGAGCCGGGAGGAAAGATGAATCCATTTCTTAAAAAACTCATTGACGGCGATATTCTCATCGCTGACGGCGCAACCGGCACCAATCTGCAAAAAATGGGCTTGCAAGCCGGCATGCTGCCCGAGGAGTTCGTCCTGGAACAGCCCGAACAGTTGCTCGCCCTTGCGACCCGGTTTGTGGAATCCGGCTCGGATATTATTCTGACCTGCACTTTTGGCGGGACGTCGCTGCGGATGAAAGAATCCAGGTATGCAGACCGCGCTGCCGAGATTAACCTGCGCGCCGTTGAGCTCGCCCGTCAGGCCGCTGCCCAAAAACCAGGCGTTTGCGTGGCTGGCTCGATTGGCCCAACCGGCGCGTTGATTCAACCGTACGGCCCCGCGACTCCCGAAGAAGTAAGCGCAGCCTACACCACCCAGGTTGAGGCGCTGGCTAAGGGCGGGGTCGATCTTCTGGTTATCGAAACCATGTTCTCCATGGACGAGGCCTCCCTGGCGTTTGATGCCGCCATGAAGGTGGCCGATTTGCCGGTCGTGGTTTCGTTCAGCTACGACCGCGGTGCTCGCACAATGATGGGGGTCAAGCCAGCCCAAGTGATAGACTATTTCGCCGACAATGGAGCCGCTGCGGTCGGCGCGAATTGCGGAACCACCCTTGAAAACATGGAAAAAATCTTACTGGAGTATGGCTCCAGGCGACCTGGGTTTCCAATCTGGGCCAAACCCAACGCGGGATTACCCCGCATGGACGAGACATTTACGATGGTCTACGATGTCACACCCGAACAAATGGGCGAGGCAGCCCTTCGATACATCCAGCATGGAGCGCGAATTGTCGGCGGGTGCTGCGGATCAACGCCCGAGCATGTGGCCGGGATTGCGCAAGCGGTCAGTCGAAACCGATTGCTTTCATGAAGATATCGGTATAGCCGCTCTCGGTCATCAATTCGATGTATTGGATTTGCCTGACCATCTGTTCAGCAGCTCTCCGCCTGGCTGTGGAAACCAGCATTTCACGGGCGCCGCTGCCGGCCGCGTTTCCGACTTGTTGGAAACGCTCGGGTGATATCCGCGGGAACATCCCGATCTCTATCGCGCTGTTAATATCCAGGTAGGTTGCAAACGCGCCTGCCAGTAGAACATGGTCGATTTCATCTGGAGAAATTTGGGCACGGTGCAGCAAGATCTCGATGCCTGAGCGGATGGCGGCTTTTGCTAGTTGGATCTGGTTGACATCATTGCGGTCGATAGCGATATCCCTCCCGTGACCGCTGCGGGTAGAGTCTACCAAAACAAATTCGGGCCTGCCGCCGCGCACTCTGACGCGCGGATCATCCCTGTTGAATGCGCCGCGCGTATCGATCATCTTCCAGCGGCGCAACTCTGCGACCGCGTCCAGCACCCCCGATCCGCAGATTCCGATGGCGGGCTTGTTTTGAATGGTTTTGACTTTAGCCGACTCGCCATCAATCATCAACCTTTCGATCGCGCCAGGGATGGCGCGCAGTCCCTCGCGAATGTGAGCACCCTCGAAGGCCGGTCCGGAGGCGCACGAACACGAGAAGTGACTGCTCTCATGGATCAAGCTGATCTCGGTATTGGTGCCGATATCCACCGCCAGGATTGCACCGCTGCGATTGCGCGCACCAGTCGACAACAGCATGGCGACGTGGTCGCCGCCAACGAAGCTGGCGATGTTGGGGGGTAGGTAAATATACGCACTCTCCGCCGTCTTGATGCCGATATCCCTGGCGCGGATCTCTACCGGCTGAACCGCCGGTGTCTGGTAAGGCGCCGTGCCAAGAGGCTTAACCGGGAAGCCCAATAATAAATGGTGCATGGCAGTGTTGCCGACCATTACACAGTCGATGATTTGCTCGCGGGAAATGCAGCACTCCTGGCAGAGTTCTTCCAGAAGTGTGTTGACCGCCTGGACGAGAATTTGCTGCAGGGTCTTGGCCCCCTGCGAGGATTCATTAGCGTATTTGATGCGGCTGATCACGTCCTCGCCGTAGGCAATTTGCGGATTGGTCGCCCCAGCGGAGGACAGAGTTCGCCCGGTTTCCAGGTCGACGAGATAGCCGGCGAGCTTGGTGGTGCCGACGTCAACCGCGAAGCCTAGCATCTGAGCTTTGGGCGGCAGGACAGCAATGATTTCACGACCATGAACCGCCAGTACCGCTTTCGATTGATTCTCGGAAAGTTCCCTGAATAATTCCGGCTTCAGATATTCCGGGAAGGAAGCGATCTGTCCGTGCTTTTTACAGACCTTGGCAAATGCCAGATCAGCGGCATGATCCATGTCCAATCCAGAAATATCAGACAGGTCGATCTCCACACGGCTCACCGCTGGTTCGATCGCGGTTTCCACCTGCCGCCCTTCCAGCTGCAACCTTTGGAATGTTGCGAGCGATTCGGGCGGGAAAAATACGGTGCAATCAGAAAGGAATTGAGTCTGGCACCCCAGCCGCAACCCGGACTGCAGTTCGGAGGCGGTTAACTGCTCTTCTTCTGCGGCGGTTATCGGGGAAAACTCTCCAGAGATGGAAAAAACCTTGCACGTTGCGCAGGCGCCCATCCCCCCGCAAACCGCCACCACATCGATCCCAGCCTCTTGAGCTGCCTGAAGGATGCTCGTGCGCTTGGCGACTGCTATCCTTTTCCCCATCGGCTCGAGGGTGATCGTGACTTTCGCCTGGCCAGGATTCTCCATCATCAAGCTCCGCATTTGAATATGTCGTCGTCGTAGGTCAAATCTACTGATCCGCAGGGAGGGATAATCACAAAATTCTCGTTTTCATTGAGCGCCCAATCGCCATTCAGTAATTGGTGAATTAAGACCAGATCGGCAGCCAGGGTTTCGAATAACCAGCCTCTTTGTCTGGCTTCGCGTTCCACTTCTTCCTCAATGGCATCTTGCTCCGTGATACCAGTATGGATAAACGCGGCACGCTGGTAATACCCTTGCCAGGCGCCCATCACGCTCATGAGGTAATCAGCGTTATCCTGTCCAAACCTGGCGACAAACTCATCATACTTATCAGCGAGCGCCTCAACGCTGATCGGCCCCATAGATGAGAACACTGCGGGCTCACTCCTCCGCTCGAGAAAATCTTGAGAGTACCAGTAGGTTCCGGGCGTCTGGTTGAATTGATCTTGGTATCTCTTCTGCCCGCCAAGCAGCAGCGCGATGCAATCGTGGGCTCGCGGGATCACCAGTTGAGTGGAGCGGGCTCGCAACCCCGCGGTTCCATTGCCGCACAAACCGTATCCCAAAAGGACGGCATGATATTCCTGTCCTTCCGTTGCGTCGATGTGTCTTTGGATGGCGGAGCGAAGCTGCTCGGGGCGGTTGTGCAATCCGCGCTCGATCAACTGAATATCGATCACATGGGCTGATTTGGCTGCAGCCATGTAGATTGGCCGCGCAAAGACTTCACAGGCGATGCATATATACCGCGCCATCTAAGATCCTGTACCGAATAGATTCCCGGTTATTTCGTATTTCCGACGGGCAAGGAAACGCCTCTATCTGCGGATATTATACTTCCTCCAGCCACTGGTGAATTACGTATGCGTCGGTATTCCTTCCGGTGAGTCAGCATATATCGTGAACCATCCTGCGGATTTAAGCTGGACGGTGCGCGGATCTGATAATTATTTTTAACCTGGTTCGAATAATTTGTGTGAACATCGACAGCGGCTTGTGTCAGGATCGCCCCATTGGATGTGATCCCGCGAGGATATATTGGACTATCAAGATTTAGCTGACGCAAGATGCCAAATAGCGTATTTTCTGGAAATGGTATATAACCGGAAAAGGATCCATTCATCATTGGAGACCTTGACGCCAAGCGAGTTCGAGCAGGCTTGGATCGGGACTCAAGGCGACAGCAGCTACCCCTAACAATTGCTGTTTTTGTGTCCAGCTTTTTAGGACCACCTCAGGCGCTGCCCCTACTATCTTTGCTCACCCTTTGGATAACAAAATATTTTGATCCCCATTTAAAAAGTCAAAAAATTCATTGTTTACGAATAACCAGGAAAAAAATCAAAATAATTTCTCCTGGCAATAAAACACCGAAGTAATCAAATATGAGCACCGTAAATTACTAACGCTTTGTTCGTATGAGTAAATAATGTCCCATAGAAATTTGTACAAATTTTATATTTAATGGTTGTCAGTCACCGCTATACATTAATCCTAAATTCGGGTAAGATCACCCGGATAAATTCTGGGGTAAACATAGAAATACCGGAACGAATTTCCTTTTAACCTCCAAGTACAGTCGCCGATATCTCCTCTTTCTTTCCAAATAAACCTGATGGGCGAATGAATAGACAGACAACCAATATTGTATAAGCGATAACATCTTTCCATATCGGGGGAATGACCATCACCCCAAGGTTTTCAGCAATGCCAATAATGTAACTACCGATGACCGCACCAACCACATTTCCTAATCCTCCCAATACTACTGCAGCATAAGATTTGCACATGATCACAAATCCCATAGTCGGTTGCAAAGCAATATCCATTCCAATGAGAATTCCTGCGCCAGCAGCTAAAGCTGAACCGATGCCAAATGTTAGTGATATTACTCTATTGGAATTTATCCCGCAAACCTCTGCAAGGTCTGGATTATCAGCAACAGACCGAATCGATTTTCCAAGACGGGTCAAGGTTAATAATAACCAAACAACGATCAGGAAGAAAATACTCGTAGCTAAAATTACTAGTTGGATTGGGGTTGCCAGAATAGGTCCTATCTGAATCCCTTGCACAACCGGAATATCAAAGCGTTTGATATCTGAACCAATAATCATCATGATTGTAGCATCGAGCATTAAGGCAACTGCCATAGCTGAAGCCATAGGCGAGAGTTTTGGTCCACTATAAAGCGGACGATAGATAATACGCTCGATCATCATTCCTAGCAAGGAAGTAAGACACACTGCTATCAAAAACGATAAGATAGGATTTATGTGTAAATAACCAGTAGATAATGACCAGGCAATATATGCTCCAAATACAGCTACAGAACCATGCGCAAAATTAACAAATTTCAGCGCGCCATAAACCATGTGGTAACCAATTGCAGCAACCGCATACGTTCCACCGGCAATTATTCCGTTAAAAATAAGTTGAAATAATACCTCAGTAGGGATATCCATAAGGAATATTCTCCATCGGCTAGTTTTTAAATACTTAAACTTATGTCAGGGAGAGTGGGATTGACCAACATCCCACTCTCCTTGCTTATGGAATTACTGCTGAACCAGGGCAAGAGTGCCGTCAGCCTGCCATTGTACCCAATCAAAACTATAAGTCACATAGTTTTCATCATCAAATTTCTTTGGACCAGAAGCGCCGACAAACGTTTCGGACACTTTGTGAGTGCCATCTTTAATTCCAGCTCCCGAGTAACCGCCAATCTCGATGGCTTTTGCTACCATAACAACTTCATCATAGAAATATTCGGACCAAATAGAGGGTTCTTTGTTGTATTTGGCGCGAAAGGCATCCGCGAATTTTAAGTATTCCGGAGAACCATGCTTACCAGTTAATAAAGTGATCATACCCGTAAGGGCATCACCTGCAAGATCCCACATACTCGTATCAGACCAATTATTATCTGCAATAAATTGGGTTTGTAAACCAATCTCCTTCGATTGCCTAAGAAATACTGATCCTTCAGAACCGTAAGCTATAAAGGCAACCATATCTGGATTCTGACTCTTCACTTGCAAAGCTTCAGTTCGGTAATCTTTACCTTCCGGTTGGAGGGGTACTTCAGCTAAAACTTCAATCCCTCCTTCTTTAGTAGCAGCGATGAAGGCATTCTTATTCCCAATTCCGTAATCGTTGTTAATATAAACGACAACGGCTGTTTTTAGTTTTAGCGCTTGGCCAATCTTTGCCATTTCCTGGCCTTGTTGGAGGTCGTTCCCCATCATCAGAAAAGCGTAATCACCGCACGTTGATCCAATCTTTGGATTTGAGCCAATGGAGTATTGGACGATTTGCAATTCTTCGGCTTTCTGACAAGTTGCCATCGTTATCGAGGAAGTATTGATGCCAATGATAACCGGAACCTTATCAGTCTCAGCCAGTTTGAGTAACACTGTTTGGGCATCTGCAGTGTTATTGCGGTCATCTTCGTAAACCACTTCAAGTGGTACACCTTTGACACCTCCAGCTTTATTAATTTCTTCCACGGCAAGCTCAATCCCCTCCTTCTCTGCTTGTCCGTAATAAGCTCCATCCCCTGTGAGGGGGCCACTGAACCCAATTTTGTAGACACTAGGAGTTGCGACATTACTGGTTTCTGTTGGTTTATCGCTTACCTCCACCGGGGTGGAAACACCTGATTGGCATGCTGTTAGAATGCTAATCAATAGGATGAATACTGCAATTTGGAATTTTCCTTTCATCTCTCATTCTCCTTTTTTGTTGAAAAAACGATTGATAGGTTCCTGTGTCAAAGCTGGATTATGTTTTATCTACCTCCCGTGTGTCGATGATTTCCTCTTTTTTTTATCCGCGTAGCGGTATTGTTTCTCCGCTCAAGCACCTAAATAAGCTGCCTGAACTCCCGGGTCTGCGAGTAAACTCTTACCTGAGCCATCAAAACGAATTTGCCCAAGCTCAAGAACATAACCATGATCAGCGATTCCCAAAGCTCGCTTAGCATTTTGCTCCACAATTAAAATAGTGACATCCTCCTTATGAATAGCTTGAATACGGTCAAATAACAGATCAACCACCTTGGGGGCTAATCCAAGAGACGGTTCATCCAACATGAGTAGTTTTGGTTTAATCATTAATGCCCGACCGATTGCAAGCATTCGGCGTTCTCCTCCACTCAATGTTCCAGCTTGTTGAGAGACCCGTTCTTTAAGGATCGGAAAGAAATTTGTAATATATTCGATGCGCTCTTTGACGTCGCGATCACTTAATTGATATCCGCCCATTTCTAAATTTTCACGCACACTTAAGGTGGGGAATACACTTCTCTCTTGAGGAACAAAGGCAAGGCCAATTCGGGCAATTTTATGAGCTTTCTGACCTACAAGTTCTTCTCCTAAGAATTTAACGCTGCCTTTCCAAATCTTTGTCTGTCCAAAGATACTTCGCAAAGTTGTTGTTTTTCCCGCCCCATTAGCTCCAATCAATGTGACAATTTGCCCACTTGATATATTTAGAGAGACTTTATGAAGTACTTCTGTAGGTCCATATCCTGCCACGAGATCAATTACTTCCAGAAGAATTGGTGGTGTTTTATCCGTGTTCATTCATTAACTCCCACCCAAATATGCATCGATCACATCTGGATTATGTAAAATCTGTTCTGGAGTACCTTCAGCTATTTTTGCCCCATGATTAAGCACAATAATGTAATCGCAGATGTTCATAATTACATGCATGTCATGCTCAACAATAATGAACGACTTGTTTTGTTTTTCTTTCAGAAAACGAATGTAATCAAGTAATTGACTGACCAACGTTGGATTAATACCAGACGCAGGCTCATCGAGCATTATCAGTTCCGGATCTCCCATGATCGTCCTGGTTATTTCAATCATTTTTTGTTGAGCATATGGAAGTTTTTCAGCTCGATGATTGGCAAGATGCTTTAAACCCACCAAATCTAATAAATCAAACGCTTTGGTTACAGCCTCTTTATCTTGGCTTCGATATTTCCTGGAATGATAGATATTCATCCATGGGGATTCTCCAACATGGTTTTTATATCCCAACAACATGTTTTCCATAACGGTCAAACGTTGAAAAACACGAACGAGTTGAAACGTTCGGGAAATTCCCATTTCAGCAATTTTATGCGCGGGCAATCCTCCAATGGGCTTATCACGGAAATATACCTGTCCTCCTGAGATCTGGAGAAAACCCGTGATCAGATTAAATAAAGTAGTCTTACCAGAGCCATTAGGACCGATTAAACCTAAAATTATTCCTTCAGGCATTACAAATGAAACTTTATCAACTGCGCGTAAACCGCCAAAATCCTTCGTTAGTTGATCAGTTCTTAATAGAATCATGAATATTCACCGGAATTTGTGATTATGGTTCCTGCTTGGCTGTTGATGAATTCAAGGTTGTATTCCATCGATCAGATCTTTCCGGAAATAAACCCTTTGGTGCAAACAATGTCACTAAAATTAATAACAGCCCGAAGATCCATTGTTGCAAAGGTGCTGCTATTGATGTAGGCAAACCGAGGAAGCGAACCCCCTCTCGTAATGCAACAAATAGAATTGATGCCACAGCTGCACCAATACTATTACCCTTACCACCTAGCATTATGATGAGTAAAATAAAATTCGTTAACCACAAAGTGAATGTGCTGGGGTCAACATAGCCGATATATGTCGCAAACAGGGATCCTGCCAAACCAGCTGTTCCCGAGCCGATTATGAAGCAAAACATCTTGTGCTTGTAGGAATCTTTACCAAGGGCTTCGACCCCCGAACCCTCATCTTCCCGAATACCCTTAAGAATACGGCCAAATGGCGAGAAAATTAATCGTTGGAAAATAATAATCACTAAAACGAGAATGACAAAAGCCAGGCTAAAAAATGATAAGCCTGGCTTAAAAGTCATTCCTAAAAAACTCACATTGGGAATATTAGGAATTCCCAAAGGTCCGCGAGTTACATCCATCCAATTGCGGAAAATATTGCGGGCAATTTCCCCAACTGCCATGGTCACAACGGCAAAATAATCACCTCTGAGTTTTAATGTCGGAATACCCACAATCGCCGCAACAAGTCCAGCTAAGAGGATGCTTGCAGCCATTGATGGCAGCCATGGTAGATTAAATTCGGTCATTAATATTGCCGTTACATAAGCTCCAATTCCAAAGAAAGCCGCATGTCCCATATCAAAAAGACCAGTTACACCCATAATAAGGTTGAGAGACACTGCAAGAATTCCATAAATGGCAACTAATGTAGCTAGATGAACTGGGAGAATCCCAATACTCATACTTTACTCCTACCTTAGGAAACACAATATTTGCGTGAGAATAAATAAAACTATGCGCGATCTAGGAATCATCGTTCTCGTTCTAGCTCTTGGGTTTCACAATGAGGGCCGCCCCCAAATGAAGTGAAGAAATCAAACTCTGGATCGAAAACTGTAAATCCATGAGCCTTCAAAACCTCATTTAGTCGATTGCCCTTGAACGATAACACTCGGTCGTCACCAAGAGTTAACATATTAATTTCTGTCCTCATAGCATATTCGCCTGGAAGCTTTATTAGCTCCCATCCCAAACCTTCTAAAAATCCAATCAAATAATCAGGAACAGCATCTATGCATACAAGTGCAAACTTATCAGCAATGGGTTGAAATATAACATCTAAGTGATTCCATTTTGAAAGAAATTCCACTACAAAAACCCTTACCCCATACTTACTTAGGATCTCTTTCGCGTTTTCATAACCTGAATAGGTGCTTCGATTTCCATTTCCAATAATTAGAGTGTTTTCATCAATCCAATAACAGTCTCCACCTTCCAGGCATCCACGAGTAATGTCGTGGGGTAATACGGTTTCTCCTAACCTAAGTAATTCTTGCTTATTTAATACTTCTTCCCCTTGTCTTTCTTTATATCGAAACCGGCCTACGAGAAATCCAAATGGTGTATTCGTTCCAAAATCACGTGTGCCAAATTGCCATGGGAGTCCCGGTGTAACATTGATCCAACTGATATCGATTTCACATTGGCGAAATACATCCGCAAGCTCTTCGTGTTGGCGCAAGGCAATCGATCGATCACGTTTAACCCCTGAATCATATAAATCGCGAGCAACATCACTTATAGGTAATATTTCTATATACTCGGGCTTCCCCAAAAGTATCCTTTTTAACTTTCCAGTGGAGTTGTATACTCGAGTTGTGTCTGACATCCATGCGCTCCTGTGCTATTGCCATGATTATTCTTCCAAACTTATACTTTTCACATTAATATTTAATGAATAAATACCTCAGAGCTACCTCCTACATTTCAACCGACTATCGACAAACAAAATTTAAGTTTCTATAAGTCGATGACTATAAGCAATAATCGCGAAGGCATAGAGCTTTCATCGAGTTAGCCAACGAATCCAGCTCTAAAGAAAACAAGGACGCAACTTATGGTCATCGATCAAAATCTGGGGGAAAAAATAAAAAATTTATCGTAAAGATGTGTATATTTTACCAAATTTGCATTTAAATGTCAATAGATTGACAATAATTCAATTTGGCGATAAAATAAGTTGATGCATTCTTGATCGGACACATCGATGATTTGTTTGCTGGATCAGCATAAGCTCAGTTTTATTCTCTGGAGAAAGGATAACGACACATGGATAACATGTTTGAAAATCAAGTCGACGATTTAGATGTTTTAATCCTCACACAGCTCCAAGAGGATGGGAGAAAGTCTTTTACCGATATAGCCAGATCATTGAACATTGCTGTGGGAACTGTACGTAATCGGGTAACCAAATTACTCGAAGATGGCACCTTGCGAATCATTGGACGAGTTGATCCTCATCGGGTTGGATTCCATATACCAGCTTCAATAAATGTTTCGGTTAAACCTCAACACATCGAAGCAGCAATCACAGAAATAGCAAAATTTCGTGAGGTGAGTTACCTGGCAATAACTACAGGAGAATATGATCTCGTTGTTGATGTAGCTTGTCGCGATGCCAATCATCTCACCGAATTTATTATTAATCGACTATCGAAAGTAGTTGGGGTGGACAAAATACAAAACTCGATCATTCTACGTATTGCGAAAGTTGCCCAGCCTGACCTTAATCTCGTAAAGATAGCAGGATCTCACAATCATAACGAGTATGGGTTTATTTCACGAGAATAAACATGTAATTATTAACTTTTTCAAGCCATAAAAGCTGCTAACTAATCTTAATTCAATACCAAAGAGCTCTCATTGACAAGATAGGCGATGTGATTAGGTAAAAAGCCAAAGTTCTGGATATCACATGCTGCTCTTATGCAAGAGCAACGCTACCCACTGTATGCAATCGACTTCCTTTAAGTTTTCTATATAGCTAACTTAACTGTAGTTTACCTGTAGTAAAAAGAGAGCCAATCTTCGAATCGACTCTCTATCACCACATCTAGGGGTTACGGCGCGTTCCCCGCCACATCTAGGTGACTCACCAGGGATCCGCCTGCCCTCGCGGCTCTTGCGGGGGAACCCTGAACCCACTGATTAAGAAATGCCACCGATGGTTAATCATCGGTATATATAGTGGACATCCGGCTGTATCTACGCTCTCTCTATTATGATCCGTAATTTTTGTTATTTTGGTATGGCTGATGGGCTCAATTTTTATTCTTGAAAAAAGCGGACAGGAACGGACATCAATGGGGGTCTCAAACGCTTGAAAACCGATGGAAAAGACGACAAATTACGACAATATCGCCCCTATCAAGCGCCTGATATATAGTTTGAACTATCTTGCACTAATGGCTTATTATCCACTTTTACTTTCTCGCATATACGCAGCAGCGCATGCCGTTGGAGGGCGGAGGGTTAAAAGTACCCTAAAAACAGACCACACGGGGTTGCTTGTGCTGAATCTCGGCTCCTACGTGCGCTTGCGTTCGGACCGCACCAACCACGTCTGGAGTTGTGATTTTGTCATGGCAGCCACCAGCGATGGCAAGCCAATCCGCTTAGAGAACGTGATCTACGAGCACACTGGGGAATGTCTGGCGATCCAAGTCGCCCGCTCCTTCAAGATCAGGGATGTGGAAGCCTGTCTGACCGAGTTGTTTTGCGGCCGAGGCGTTCCCGAGCAGATTCGTTCAGACAAAGGTTCTGAATTCACCACCAAGTTCATAGAAAACGGCGGGATAACCGATCATTTTCTGCAGTGTTTTCAGACCGCAGGGCAGCACGCATGTATGCGGCGCCCTTCTTGAGGCAATTAATGAGAACGAACCACGACTGGCAGGTATATCCGGACGGACCCAACCTCATGTGGAACAGCCATCTGGGTCACATTGCCGTAGATATCGGTGACGCGAATAATTATGACGCCTATGGGCGACCCGCCGATCCACGAGGCGTAGTCG
>JAXDCA010000016.1:0-15431 GCA_034678305.1 Bellilinea sp. | reverse complement strand
CTGACAAAGTAACGAAGCCAAATGGCTTTGTTCTGAGGAAACCAGGACCCTGGAAGTGAGTTATGACCAATACCCTTTACTACGGCGATAATCTCAAGGTTCTGCGCGACTACGAAGAGGTAAAAATGCCGCCGACGCACGGCGCGTTCAAGAAGGCAGGCCGGGTGAAGAAGGAAGAGGCGCCTGGGCGAGTTGGATTTCAAAGGGGATAATAATGTGTGACCAAATAAAAGACAACACTGAGGGGTTAGTATGTCAATACCTGAGAAAAAACTATGGAGAGAATGTCATCCCTCATCCATATACTGACGGTCCCCCTGATATTGAACTCAACACCGCAATTGGGGTAGAGGTTCGTAGGCTGAATAAATTTACCTATTTAAACAAGTTTTATGGAAATCAAGAGCATCTTCCTAAAGCTATCACTGATGCCTATGGGGAATTATTAAAATCATTTGATTCCGATTCTTGCCAACAAACTTACTTGATATGTCTGGATTTTAATCTTCCTCTCGTTGTGGATTTTCGAAATCACACAAAACAATTGAATGAAGCTCTGGAAAAATTCCTTAGATTTGAATCTCCTACATTTCCCTATTCCATCCAGGTGGATGGGATTAGATTAAAAATAATTAATGAGATCCCACTGATACCTGGAAAAAGGTTCCATCGAGCTTGGGAGGAAGACTTACCGCTATCTAGCGAATTACCGTCTTTTTATGCAAAAAATATTTGTGTGGCCATTAAAGAAAAATCTTGCAAGGTCAGGAAGTACATATCCCGATATAACTATTGGTGGTTATTTTTAGTGGATTATATTCGTGATGATTTGCGTCCTGATCAAATTCAACCCATGATCTCGTTGGTAGGAGATACTAGGCCATTTAAGCGTGTTTGCCTATTGGACTATTATGGTACAACGCCGATTGCGGATTTAAAGTAATCAGAGGTTTCTGCTTTTTAACCGATCCTATCCAGCCACGATTTCCCTCACATCATCATTCACCGGCTTCCTGTAAATCCCGTCGATGATCCCCATATCCGAGGACATCAGGTTTTGATTGACCGCCATCTACTGCGCCGGCAGCCTGGGACAGGTATAATTATCCCATGCCCAAGACTCAAACCCGCTTTGTCTGCCAGGAGTGCGGGCGCACTGCCCCGCGCCAGCTGGGGCGCTGCCCCTCCTGCGGCAGCTACGGCACGATGGTCGAGGAGATCATCGCGCCACAGCCATCCACAGCCGCCGCGCGCGGCCTGGGCGGGCGCTCGATTCCGCGCCGGTTGAGCGAGATCAGCGGCGAGGCCGAGGAACGCCTGCCGCGGCCCATCGCCGAGTTCGCCCGCGTGCTGGGCGGCGGGGTGGTGCCCGGCTCGATCGTCCTGGTCGGCGGCGACCCGGGCATCGGCAAATCCACGCACATGCTGCAGATGACCCTGCTGATGACCGGCGAGCTGCTGCGCATGGGCTATCCCTCCAGCCAGGTGCTGTACGTCTCCGGCGAGGAATCCGAGCGGCAGATCAAAATGCGCGCGTTGCGCCTGCTGCGCGAGGATGAGCAGGAAATGCCCGAACTGCCCGACAACTTGCTGCTGGTGACCGAGACCAACCTGAACACCATCCTCGAACACGTGCAGCAGATCAAGCCCGGTCTGTTGATCGTCGACTCGATCCAAACCGTTTACCTGCCCGAACTGATCTCCAGCGCCGGCTCGGTCAGCCAGGTGCGCGAGTGCGCCTCGCGCCTGCGCGAGCTGGCCAAGTCCAGCGGCATGGCGGTCTTTGTCGTCGGGCATGTGACCAAAGAAGGCATCATCGCCGGTCCGCGCGTGCTCGAGCACATCGTCGATACCGTCCTCTACCTGGAGGGCGACCGCTTCCAGTCTTTCCGCCTGCTGCGCTCGGTCAAGAACCGCTTCGGCGCGACCGCTGAGGTGGGCGTGTTCGAGATGCGCGAGCGCGGCATGATCGAGGTGCCCAATCCGTCGGAGGTGTTCCTGGCCGAGCGCATGGTCAACGCGCCCGGCTCGGCCATCGCCGTCACCATGGAGGGCACCCGCCCGCTGCTGGTCGAGGTGCAGGGGCTGACCAGCTTTTCCAACCTTGGCAATCCGCGCCGTACGCCCAACGGGGTGGACTTCAACCGCCTGCTGCTGATCACTGCCGTGCTGACACGCCGGCTGGGACTGCGCCTGGCCGACCAGGATGTGTTCGTCAACGTGGTCGGCGGATTGCAGGTCAGCGAGCCGGCTGCTGATCTGGCCGTCGCCGCCGCGATTGCCTCGTCCGCGCGCGACCAGGCCGTGCGCGCCGACGCGGTGCTGATCGGCGAGGTGGGTCTCTCCGGCGAGCTGCGCTGGGTAGGGCAGATGAACGCCCGCCTGCGCGAGGCCGCCAAGCTGGGCTTCAAGGCAGCGGTCGTACCGCGCGGCACGCGCCGCAGCGAGCCCTGGCCGGACGGAATCCAGATCCTCCAGGCGCGCTCGCTGCGCGAGGCGCTGCAGCAGGCGTTGTTGGAAAAAACGGTTGATGAATAATGACCTTCAATGCTGAAAGAGTGAGAATAATCCATGCTGGATACTGGTATAAAACTTGGAGGTTGGAATGAACAGACTTAACGAGGTTGTCCCGGTACAGTTGCTCTCCCGCGTGCGGCGCAACCATGCCCTCGAGCACGCCACCCTGCAGGTGCTGGCTGAAAAATACCCCGGCAGGCGCTACGCGGGATATTCCACCTTCAACGGCTTTTGGGTGATTGGGCAGGTGGACCTCGAGGAACTGCAGCACGCTGTGAACGAGGCCCAGACGCGCCTGCGCAGCGGAGAGCGGCGCCTGGCGGTGCACCCCAACTGCGGCACCAACTTTGCCTTCTCCGGACTGGTGGCGGGCATCGCCGCCTGGCTGGCCATGCTCGGCGCGGGCAAGTCGCTGCGCCGCAGGCTCGACCGGCTGCCGCTGGTAACCAGCCTGGTCACGCTGGTATTGATCCTGACCTACCCGCTTGGCGCGCAGATCCAGGAGCGCTTCACCACGGATGCCAACCTTGGCGACTTGCGCGCGGTGCAGATCGACCGCTTCGAACGCGGAGGCATGCCCCTGCAACGCGTTCAAACCCGCGATATCGCGAAAACAGCCTGACTACCCGGCATCGCATGACGGAAAAACAGCCCTCCCCGATCCAATCTACGCCAGTGGTCTATCTCTTCTACGGAGACGACCGCAGCGCCATGCAGGATCAAGTCGCACGGCTGGTCGAGCGCGTCAGCGACGACCCCGGCATGCGGGATTTGAACACCACCCGTTTGGAAGGGAAGCAGGCAGGCGGGGAGAATATCCATGCGGCGGCTTATGCGCTGCCCTTTCTGACCAATCGCAGGCTGGTGATCCTCTATAATCCGTTCGAGCACTTCAAATCAACGGAAGATCAGCAGCGCTTGCTGGCTTTGCTCGAGGGTTTGCCAGCCAGCACAGCCCTGGTGTTGGTGGTCGATGATAGCTATATCGTCAGCAAGAATTTTAGAGGCTGGCAGACCATGCAGGGTAAAGCAGGCAAGTTTTTGCTGGATTGGGTTGAAAAGAACCCTGAGCTTGCGCTTCAGCAGGAATGCCGGCTGCCGAAGCCCGCGGCAATGCCGGCCTGGATCTTGAATGAGGCCCGCAAACAAGAGGGACGATTTTCGCCGCAGGCCGCGGCTGCGCTCGCCGCGCTGACCGGTTCGGACACCGGCCTGGCTCGCCAGGAGATCATCAAGCTGCTCACCTATGTTGACCGTAAGCGCGCGGTCAGCCTGGAGGATGTTCAGGAAGCGGCTGCGCCAGGCGGGGAAGCGGACGTATTCAGCATGGTGGATGCCATGGCGCTCGGCGACGCGCCGGCCGCCCTGCGCCAGCTGGGTAAGCTGCTCGAGGCGCAGGATACCATAAGCCTGTTTGGCATGATCGTGCGCCAGTTTCGCCTGCTGATCCTGACCAAGGAAGCCGTTCTGGAAGGCGTTCTCGATAAGGGAGTTTTAGCAAAACGCCTGGGGACGACTCCGTGGGTAGCCGAGAAAATGCTCTTCCAGGCAAAGGGGTATTCCCTCTCTGGTTTGGAAGAAATCTACCACCGTCTGTTGGAAATGGACAGGCAGATGAAAACCAGTCAAATCGACGCGGACGTTGCCTTGCAAGCCTTTGTGGCTGAATTAGCGTTTTAACGATACCTTCTAACTGTCCCGGGGGAACAATTTAAAACGATGCGAAACTTCGCCTGTCCACAGGGAGACCTGGCACGAACCTTGTTACCTGTTTGACGGTAGTAATCTCTTCGCCGTTTGAATTTAAGTAAGGACATCTTTGAGGTTATGATGAAACGATTCGGCCTGATGCTGCTTTTTTTGTCGATAATGTTTGCCTGGTTGGTTTTGCCGCCGGCTTTGCGTACGCAGGCGGCGCCTAATCCTCCGCCTGGGGCCGGCGAGGTCGATCCGGCCATCGAGCAAGCCGTTCGCGATAAATATTCCAGCCGCCAGAAGAGCATTGAGATGCTCCAGCAGCTTGATTTCCAAATCGATACGGTCATTCCCTCGCAGGACGAGAATTGGGCGCTGCTCTGGCTGGCGCCAGTCGACCGCGCGACAGGGGAAATCATTGCAACAGAACCCAGCCTGGCGATTGCGCACCTCACGGACGCAGAGACTGAAGAATGGAAAATCGTCATCCCTTCAGACTCGGATTGGAGCAATACACTGGCGCAGATGCCCGCCGATTTGATGCCCGAGCAGATAGAAAAAATCGTTGAACCAAAGACTATCGAAGCGCAGGCTTCTGTGCAGGCCATTTTCCGTGGATATAAGCTGCCCTGGGCGAGTGGTTCGCAGAAGCGTCTGAGCGGCAGCATCTCGCATTTCCTTGTCTATAACTCCTGCTCAGAGGCAGCCTGCCGCTACGCCTACGACTTCGCCGACGGATCGATGTTCCCGCTGCTGGCAGCCAAAGGCGGCACGGTTCACACTTACAAAGATACCTGCGCCAACGGAAGTACCACCTGCACCAATTACCTGGTGCTCAAAGACGAGAGCACCATCCCCACCACCTGGCAAATCTACTACCACCTGGCAAACGGCAGCATTCCTTCATCGCTGAAGAAAGTCGGCGAGCCAGTCGTCCAGGGGCAGTATATCGGCAACGTGGATGACACCGGCTACAGCAGCGGGCACCACCTTCACTTTCATGTCACCAATTATCTTTATTGGTACTCAAATTATTATGAAACAGTACCCTGGGGCTGGTCGGTCGACATTCGCTTCGATGATGTCTCGATTAATGACGGCGTACCCCGAACATGCTATGAGGCTGCTTATTACCCCGGTTATGGCGGTACGCAATGCAACGAAGGCAATCAGTTCACCTCCGGCAACGTCGGCGCCAACCCGCCGACCGGCAGCCTGAGCCTGCCCGCCGCCGGCACGGCCGTCACCGGGCCGGGCTTGCAGGTTGCCGGCTCCGCCAGCGACGATCTTGGCGTGACCAAAGTCCAGATCATCGCCCGCGGGATGGACGGCATCTGGCGAGACGTCGGTTCGCCGCTCACCACCGTCCCGTTCAGCGCCAGCGTGGATCTATGCTCGGCTTCGGTGCCAAACGGCCCGGTGGATGTCGCTCTACGGATATGGGACAAGGAAGGGAATATCTCCCCAGGAGCGCCAGGTCTGCGCACGTTGGTCAAAAATTACGCCTGCGCGCCTCCGCCGCCGGCCTGTACCCCGACCGCGGACAAGGTCGTCCTTTACAGCGAGCCGAATTACCAGGGCGCCTGTCGGGAATATCAAAAAGATCCCAACGAAGGAGTCGTAATTACGGTGCCGGATCTGTCTTCAGACAGCCAGGTCGGGGCTGACAACACTGCATCGATCAAGGTCGGGTCGAATGTGCGCGTCTTGCTCTACACGGACCCCAACTATGGCGGGCGCGAAGAAGCCTTCGAAGTCAGTGATCCAAATTTGGCGGATAACTACATCGGCGCGGACACCGCATCCTCGCTGAAACTCCAATGGAAGAGCGCGGGGATCAGCAAACCATACGGATATGTGTTTCCATCGGCGGATACCGACATCAACCCTGGTCCGGGCGATGTTTCCTTATCCGGGACCGAATCACTATCGGTGAGCATGTTCGCCTCTGGGGCGACCTCCTTCAAGCTCGATTTGATGCGGAAGGAGGCAGATCGTTTCGTTTTGGTTAACTCATACACAAATTTAACTCACCCGGTTATCTCACTTGGAAGCCTTCCCTCTGGTTTTTACCAGGCAGTGGGAACCGCCTACAACAACCATGATACCCACAGTCCGGGCACGATATACTTTACTGTGGACAACAACACTCTGGCAGAAAGCGTGATAAAAAGTGTTCCATATGATGATGACCTGGACGTGGACACCGGCGAATGGCAGGCGAGCGGCAGCTGGAACCACGCCAACCTGGGCGACGGCAGAGTCGGCTGGCAGTTCAACGGATACAGCAACCCTGAAAGGCCGGTCAACTACGGCAGCCTGACCTCGCCGCAGGTGATACTGCCTGCTGAGATGCCCAGCTACCTGCATTTCAGCTACCGGGTGGATACCGAGAGCAGCTACCCCTATTGGGATCAGCGCCGGGTGCAAATCTCGGTCGAAGGCGCTCCTTTTCAGGATATCCAAATCGTTGAAAACGGCGGAGCGCCGAGCCCCCAGCAAAAGGCCCCCTTGTGGGATGACGGTCAGAATTACTGGTTGGAAAGCCCGTACGTCGATCTGTCCGCCTATGCCGGTAAGGCGATACGCGTGCGGTTTTACTTTTTCACTGCAGATACGATCAACAACACCGGCGGCGGCTGGCAAATCAATCATGTCAGGATCACCAACGACCCGGAGGACATTAGCAGCGACGAATCCACGCGCAACGACAGCCTGGCGACTGCCACGCCGGTTACCCTCGGGCAAAGCATAACAGGGCAGTTCATCCGCCCGCGCGGCGACGTCGATTTCTATCAATTCAACGGGACGGCTGGTCAGCGGGTCGCTTTCCGCGTCGAAGCCAGCGCGATTGGCTCCAATCTGGATTCTTACCTTTTCCTGCTGGACAGCAGCGGCGGCTTGATCGTCGAGAATGACGACATCGATACAGGCGTTGTGCGCGATTCAGCGCTTAGCGTGGTGCTGCCTTACACCGGCGTTTATTACCTCAAAGTCAAGGCCTGGGATCACCCGCAAGCCGGCGGAACGGATCAATTTTATAATTTGCACCTGCAAAGCGATACTACACCGCCGCAGGTAAACCTGAATTATCCAACGAATCCCTGGATTCCAGGCGCGGTGTTTGAGGTCTCGGCTAATGCCAGTGATACGGGCAGCGGCGCCGCCCAGGTGGATTTCTACTGGCATAAACCAGACTGGACGAACGGCAGTTGGGAATTGATCGGCAGCGACAAGAACGGCAGCGACGGCTGGAGCATGCTTTACGATCTGTCGGCTAAAGGAGATTTTACGAACAGCGGTATCTACGTCGAGGCGCGCGACACGGCCGGGAATACTTCGGGAGTCTTGCTGCTCGGTCTGAAGGTTGACACGACAAAACCGGTATCGCAGTTGAACGCGCTGGAAGGGGTAAATCACAGCACCGCTGTGCGGCTGACCTGGACTGCAACCGACACGGGCAGCGGAGTTGCCGAGGTGAACTTCCAGTATAAGTGGAATGGTCCGGACTGGCAGAATTTGCTGCCGAACCCGCCAGTTACTCCGCCCGAAACCTGGTTCCTCGGCGCTTTTGGGCGGACATATGATTTTCGCATGCGCGCGCGGGACTGGTCGAATAACCTCGAGGATTACCCGGACAATCCAGAAGCATCCACCACCATCGAGAGCACGTGTGTTGAGGATGTTTTCGATGCTTCCGGAGATGATAGCCGCGATAAGGCAACGCCGCTGTTTTTGGAAACAACTCAAGAGCACAATCTGTGCGGCCTGGGGGATGTGGATTGGGTATCCTTCGCTGGACAGGCTGGCGTCAAACTTATGGTTGTTGGAACTTCGATCAGCGGCGGCGCCGCAGTGAATCTGGAGATCTATAACAGCGCCGGGGAATTGCAGGCAAGCGCCCAGGCAGCGGGTCTGGGAAAGAGCGCCGCATTCCTCTGGACGCCCCCCGAAACTGCCACCTATTATCTCAAAGCGACGCCACTGGTGGAGGGTCTGGCTGGCAGCAATGCCCGCTATCAGCTGTGGATTGGGCAGCCTAAGGAATTATATCTGCCAGTCATCGGGCGTTAGCCGTTTGCCTGCGCCGAGCAACGATGGGGGAAAACAGTCACAGAACGACTTGTAGGGGCGGGTTCATACCCGCCCTCCTTTCTCCCCCACTCGATATCGCGCGGTAGATCGGTTTGTGCTATGATCTTATTTGATTTCAATACTTCTTGGAATCAGTCATACTTTTTTGGGCGGAAAACAGGAGCGAAATCTATGAATAAATGCACAAAAATCACCGAGCTGCTCGAGTCTTCCTGGCAACTGGAGCAGCAATTCATGAACGAACAGCCGATGGAGGAGCGCGAGAACCCCGGTACGCTCGAGAAATGGTCGCGCAAGGATGTGATCGCGCACATCGAAACCTGGAATGAACGGTTGGCAGAGAATATCCGCAAGTCGTTGCGCGGTGAAACGCTCAGGCGGTCCGAAGATTTCAACGCTGAGAATAAAATTATATTCGAAACTCACCAGGCCAACAGCTGGCATCAGGTGATCGGTTTTGCTGCGCTGGCTCACCAGAACCTGATCGATGCTGTCGCGCTACTCGGCGATGCCGGCCTGGAGCGCACTGATCTCCTGCCCTGGCAGTCAAACCAGCCAATTTGGCGCAACATCGTCGGGAACGCATACTCACATGCCCTGATTCACATCGGCGAGCACTACCGCGAGCACGGCGATCTAGAGATGTATATCAGCTACCTGGAAAAGATAGCCCTGGAGCCCCGAGGATTGGATGACAGCCCCGCCTGGCAAGGCACCGCGCGCTACAATCTGGCCTGCGCGCACGCTCTGCGCGGGGAAATAGCAAAGGCGCTCGAGGAATTGCGCGATGCGCTGCGCTTGAATCCAGGATTGACCGAGTGGTCGCGCGAGGACCCTGATCTTGAATCGCTGCGCGGCGAACCGGCTTACCAGGCGCTGTACGAAACATAAAATCACAGGGCTCGCTGACGGCGGGCGGATAAGCATGCCTGAAAATCATAATGCCGCCTCCGCGCCAATTCGTCGTCAATTTGGCGCAGAGGCGCCATGAAAGGGTGACGATAACGCGCGCGTGGGATCGCACCCATTCGCCTTTCAATTCTCTGTGATCCAGGTATGAAAGGCTGTGAATGAGGGCGTAATCCTCGGCGTGGATGTTCCACCTTAGTCCAGATTCAATACTTTATTACGCACCTCGCCCCATTTGAGCGCGTCGGCGATGCCCTGCTCGATGGGGAGTTTGGCTTTCCATCCGAGCAGCCGCTCGGCTGTTTCGGCGCTGGCGCACGAGCCGGCGATATCGCCCGGGCGCGGATCTGTTTCCACCACCTTCAGTTTCTTGCCATACACCTTTTCGAAAGCAGCCAGCAGCTCGCGTACAGTCACGCCGCGGCCAGTGCCAAGATTGATCACCAGGTAGTTGTCGGGCGGGTTACCGGCGCTTTCGAAAGCAGCGTCGAAGTTGAGCACCGCCGCCAGGTGCGCCTCCGCTAAGTCCCAAATGTGGATGTAATCGCGCAAGCCGCTGCCGTCGCGCGTCGGCCAATGGGTGCCAGTCAGTTGGAAAAAGGGCAGCTTGCCAAGCGCCACGTCAACAAGCTTGCCGAGTACGTGGGTCGGTTCAGCGACATGGATGCCAGAGCGCATCTGTGGATCCGCGCCGATCGGGTTGAAATAACGCAGCGCAATGCCGCGCATGCCGTAGCTGGCGCAAAAGTCGCGCAAAATCATTTCCATCATGTATTTGGTGCGCGCGTAAGGGCTGGTGGGCGCCAGCGGCGCTTGTTCGTCAACGACAAAGCCCGGCACCACATCATAGATCGAAGCGGACGAGCTGAACACCACCTTTTTGTGGCCCAGGCGGTTCAGGTTATGGAAAAGCTCCAGCGATTTAGCCACGTTCTCGCGGTAATATTCATAAGGTTTTTCCACCGATTCAGGCACGACGATCAACGCAGCGCAGTGGATGGTCGCCTGAATGTCGGGATGCTCGCTGAAGATCCGCTCCAGGATGCCGGGGTCGGCGATGTCGCCCTGATAGAAAATGCGTCCGCGGGTGAATTCCACTCGCCCGGTTGAGAGGTTGTCCAGCAGGATGGGGGTGTGCCCGTTATCCAACAGAACAGAAGCAACGGTGCTGCCGATATAACCTGCTCCACCAGTGATCAATATTTTCATTGTTTCTCCTTGAACGGTAATGAGTTATTCTAATCAGAGGCGCACTGCAATTCGCCATCGATCCATTGCAGAGCTTGCGCCTTATTGGCGCTGGCAGGCGTCTGCGCGTCGATTCGATCCCACAGCCGGCACAGTACCGGGCGCATCACCGGCGAGATGTCCGCCGATTGGCGAGTGAGCTCCATTGCCTGCTCCCAACGCTCGACATGCGCATAACCTTCAATGAAGGGCAGACGCTCAGTCGGGTCGTTTGGATAGTCGCCTAAGCCAAAAGCCTGATCAGCAAGCGCTGCCACCTGCTGCCAGTCGCCCTGCTGGCGGGCAAGGTCAGCCTTTTCGAAATAATAACACCAGCCGTGGGCGGGCTCGGGGTTATATAGATCAGCCGGCAGTTCCGCTGGACGGTCGGGCTGCGGCAGAATCCATTCCGTCGAGCCGAGGGAGGCTGCCACCTCTCGAATATTCACCGGGACAAAGAGGTTATCCTTTTCAATCTCGCCGTCCAACACGCGCAGACAGCCGGGCGGTTGGTAATAGATCACAACCGTTTGATTGGTGTTGCCGTGGAAGACCGCCGCGAGGTAATCCACCTCGATTAGCGTTCCAGGTTGAAGGGAGGGCAGCTCGGATCTGCCCAGCCTTACGGCCGGGTAGAGCAGCATGTAGCTCATCTCTTGTGTGCGGTTATCGGGCGCATAGAACCAGTTGAGCGCGGCGGTAAGCGAATTGTCGCTGTAATACTTCAGCGGCAGGTCGTTGGTCAGCAAGGTAGTGCCTTCCGCCAGTCCGGGCGCGCGCCAGGTCAACTGCCAGAAAAAGGATTTTTGCAGGTTCCAGTCGCGGCGGTAGTCGGTCGCGTTTAAGAAGTGGAATCCGATCGAAGGGACGATCAACGCGGCGGCCAGCAGGATTCGCGGAACTTGCTTCAGCGGTAAAACCAGCAGCAATCCTGCGAGGAACAGGCTGCTGCCCAACATAAAAGGCAAAGTGAAACGATCGTTAGGGAAGCTGAGCCCCACCGGCAAATCGGTGACAAAGAAGGGCCAGCCAGCGACGGCCAGCCCAAACAGCCCGCAAGCAGCCATCGCCAGGCCGTCGCGCCGGTTTTCAGAAAGTTGGTCTGGCCCCTGGCTGCTGGATTTGATTAAAAGCAGCAGGGTGATCAGCAGTCCGCCGAGGAGCGCAAGCAGGTAGAGGGAAAAATTTAACGTGCCAAGATTTTTTAGATCCGGCAGCGTGTAGGCTTTGCCCCAGGCGGCGAAGCCAGCGATCCCGGTCTGGCTGAGCCAGGTCCAGGCCAGTTGGAGCAGCCCGCCGAGCGGATTTGTTTTGATATCATCGAGGGCTCTCGGCTGGTAACCGTAGGTCTGGTTGGGGAAGAAGAACAAGCGCCATGCAGTGACCGCCAGGAAGAGCGCCAGATAGGGCAGCCAGAGGATCATTGCGCGTTTGAATCGTTCGCGTCCCCTCAACTTGGAGAGGGCGGGCGAGAATGCAAATAGCAGCGGGCGAAGCAGTTCTAGAAGGTAAAAATACTCCAGAGTGACCAGATTGATAAGCGCGCAGAGCAGGGCAACCGCCAGCCACAGCTTTGCACGCCGCCCGCCCTGCAAAGCGAGCAAGCTGGCGTAGAACGAGAAAAAGAAAATGGATAAGAGAAGAAAAAAGTGCCCGTAACAGTTGGCAATCGGCTGCTGGCCAAAGCCCGGGTAAACCAGGTAGGCAAGAGCGGCCAGCACAACTGCGAAACGCTGGCGCGGCCATACCAGCCGCAGCGCCAGCCAAAACGTCACTGCGCTCAGCCAGCGCCAAAACAGGCCAAAGAGCTGCCATTGCCAGGGCGCCTCGCCAAGCAGGCTGTTAGGCAGCTGGTGCAGCAGTCCCCAGGCTGGGCGCATGGTCGAGAAATAGTTTTGAAGACCTTGCGGTCCATAAGTGCGCGCGATCCAGGTGAAGGGAAAATCATCCCAGTAGTAACCCTGCCAGAGGAAGAGCAGTCCATAAGCCAATCCACTGACCGCTAGCAGCAATAGTGGCATGAAATAGTCAGTCAGAGGGGTGGAGAAAAAGCGGCGCAGGCGGTTGATCATTTTATGCGGCGTGATAAAAGCGAGATAAAAGAATATCAGCCGATGAATAGGATGTAGAGAGGGTGTCTTTCAATGAACCTCGAAAGATTTTGAAGGTTAATGCAGCGCTGCCGCGCACGGCAAGTATAACAAGAAAACCGTTGCTCCCCGAGAATTCATGGAAAATAATCTCAAGGAAGATCTATTTGTAGTAGATCCCTTCAGGTCAAGGCGTCTCCATTTGCAGGATCTGCGACCCGTCCTGGTTGGCATGAAATTCGTACTGGACGCCTTGCGCTTCCAGTAGGATACGGAAACCAGGGGTGATTACCTCGGCGCAAGCTATGTCGGGTGAAACTACGCCAAGGCACGCGTTCAGCCATTCCACCGGCATCACTTGCACCAGGGCGACCTGAGACGGATCGCTTAGCCCCAATAGACCGGCCAACACCGCCCGTGCCACTTGCACCGCCGCCTGGGGATCCCCAACGGAGGGATAGGCAATGCGAACTTGCGAGCCGTCCTGGTTCGTGCGCATGGTAAAAATGGCGCCGACGGCCTGCATCACGATTTGGTAACCCTCTGTGATTTGCTGGGCGCACACCTCGGCCTGGTTAGCCAAACCCAGGCAAGCGTCGGGCCACTGTCTGGTTTCCACTGCCAGGACGGAGACAGTTGCGCTGTCCACGCCAAGCAGCTGCGCCAGCTCAGCCTGGGCGGTCGACGCCGCTGTCGGAAGCTCGCTGATGATCGGTGTCGCCGCAGCGGTTGGCTCTTCTACCGGTTGGGTGGCATACGATCCGCGCGGTATGGGCGTCTTGTGGTCAACGGGCGGGTACTGTACGGCAGAGGCGCATCCAGCTAGCAGCAGCCCGATCAGGATTAATGCAGTGATCTTTTGCATGAAAACGGTCTCCTCGCTTGACCGCGGCGGGCGGGCAAGGCTGTTCACAAAATATACCATGATTTACAGTGGCGGCCGGGAGATCGCGTCGCTGCGCTCGCGATGACTAAAGTTGACGATTGCTCATTTCAAGACTGAAATCCCACAACCGCCGGCCTGCATCCGGGTCATAGGATGATTTTGAAGATCGTACAGCATTCTTTTTTACGAAATACTTGCCGCTAATCCCTGCCAATTCCGGAGAGCAGGCCAGATAAACCAGGTGTTCCGCGCCTTTTTCAGGCGGCACCGCCACGCGCTGATATGCGACGAACATCGGGCGGTATCCCTTATTATTTTGCCCGATGCCGGTCCCGATAAGGCCCGGGTGCAGACAGTTAGCGGTTACACCGCTGCCAGCCAACCTGCGAGCAAGCTCGTAGGTAAAGATCACGTTCATCAGTTTCGTCCGCATATAGACCAGCCAGCCGTTATAAACCTTGTTCGGGGTCATATGGTTGAGTTTTAGCCGGGCAAGCTTGTGGGAAGATGAGGTCACGTTGATCACGCGCGCCGGTGCGCTGGCTTTGAGCAGGTCGATCAGTTCGACGGTTAAAATAAAATACGCCAGGTGGTTGAGCGCCAGAGTCATTTCGATACCCTCGGCGCTGACCTGGTATCTCAAGAACATCGCGCCGGCGTTGTTGATCAGCACATCCAGGCGGTTGTATCGGCTGCGGTATTCGCGGACGATGCGGCGAACATCCGCCTGAACCGACAGGTCGCCGATCAGATAATCCACATTCGGGCTGCCGGTTAATTTCCGAATTTCAGCGACAACAGCCTCTGTTTTTGGCAGGTTGCGCCCGACAAGGACGACATGGGCGCCCATGGTAGCCAATTGCAAAGCCGCGGCATAACCAATCCCGCCGGTCGCTCCAGTGATGAGCACCATTTTATTTTGCATGCTGATGAACCCGATAAAAAAATAATAACCATGCTGCCGCCGGGCTATACCCGACTGCAAACGCGAATAGCTCGATTATACCTGTTCATGGCAAAGCAGAATCAGGAAAAGGGTCTTTGACAACCGTAACAATTCAATATATACTCACTGCGCTGAAGCAATAATCGATATTATCTGACAGGCTTTTCCAGGGGTCGGTTTATCACTGAGAGCTTCGTAAACCACAATTATTCCTGTAATTTGCCGGCTGCTGCTCGATATGGTTTATAAATATCATTGAATCGACTGGATAGTCAAACAATCTCCTGATTGATCCATTGAATGCAATGGAAACCCCGGATCTACTTCAACCTTCTGAACAAACACCGTCCCTGAAAACCGAAGAGTTAGCTGCTGCACAGGGTCTGCGGCGGCGCTCGCTGGTCTATGGCTTGCGGTTTATATTCTCCAAAGCCCTGTTAATCGGGGTATCCATCTTCCTGGCAGTATTTCTCACTGTGCTTCTTATCAACAATCCCAATCAAAAAGAGCGGGATGTCGGTCCGCCGCAACTCGAGTATAGAATGTGGCAGCAGATCGAAATACAAACCCGCAATTACCTGGCTGCAAATCCAGAGATACGGGAACTCCCCCAGGAAGAACAAGGGGAATTACTGCAAAGTTACCGAAATGTGTTAATTGAAGAGAGCGGGCTCAATCTTCCCTTTCTGCAGCGTCATTTAAAATGGACGATCAACGCGCTAAGTTTTAACTGGGGAAGATTTTCTTATATAACACCGGTACGGCCCTCGGTGTTTTATGTTCTCAAGGCTGCGCATTTTAATCTCAATTCCATCATCCTGCAGCATTTGCCGTTTTCGGTGCTTCTGGCAGGTTCCGCGTTCTTGATTGTTTTTTTACTGGGAGTGCCGCTTGCGCTGATCTGCGCGCGTAACTACGGCAAGTGGTTTGACCGGGCTATTGCCATGCTGGCGCCGTTATCGTCGATCCCCAGTTGGGTGATGGGCATTCTCTTCATTTTTATTTTTGCGATAGAGCTCCAACTCCTTCCATTTGGGGGCATGCTGGATATGGAACCGCCCGCCAC
>JAXDCA010000015.1:0-66234 GCA_034678305.1 Bellilinea sp. | reverse complement strand
CCTCGCGATAACACTAAAAACCAGAGTATTTCGATTCAAATCATACAACCCGCAACTTGGTCATCCGTGTGGGTGTTTTCACTACAATCCTAGCTGAACGGCCACCTTTAGCCATTAATTCTTCAATCTTATGTAGCGTCCGCTCAGGAAGAAAAGCGCTTTCCCATGAATCCGCCAGCCACTTATAGAAATCATCTAATCTATCTATATATATATTGAAGGTGAAATCCTGCTCATCTTCCAGCGTAAATAAACCCTCATCGACAACCTGAACCAGGGCATTAAACCCTGAGCGTTCGTCGATAAAGTCCCTTTTTTCTAGCAGCCAGCCAACCTTGACGAGACAATTACCCTGCTCAACTTCGATCAGATGGGGAACAGGCAAATCGTGAACATCTAGTAAATAACCCCCGCTCTTCAAAATCTTCTTCACGCTATGCAGAGCATGAACCATGCCCTCGATCTCAATTCATCAAAGCGACCAGGCGAAGACGGCTAAATCGAATTTTGGTCCTTTGAAAGACGCTGTAAAATCTTGAAGAGAGGCTTCCAGAAAGCTAACCCGACCTCTTAGTTCGGCAGGCGTGTTTAACCGGGCTTTATCGATTGCTTCAGCGCTCGGATCGATTCCAGTGGTATGGGCAGCTTTGCCGGCATAACGCCAGGTAAGCCTTCCATCTCCACTCCCAATTTCGAGAACGCTGCAACCCTTAAAATCGATCATTTCATGCAAAGCGCGTGTTTCATTACCCTCAGGGTCTTTAATAATCGTCAAAACACACCTCCTCCTGTAAACAATCGAAGCAAACAGAAATTCGTTTTTTTGATTATAGGACAAGAAAAACAAAAAAGACTACCCAAAATCCTGGGATCGTCCCATCGACCTCACGCAATCAAGAATTCATGGATCCACCTGATCATTCAGGTCTTTACTCATCAACGAAGTCAGGCTTAATCCTAAATCCCGCAGCCGGGCAATGATCCCATAAAGCGCAGCCTCGTCTTTGACCAATCCTGAGAGCGCAGTTTCATCCAGGTCGGAACGGCTGATGGTCAAGTCACCAAACCATTCCGACCACTGTGGATCGATCTGTCCTTTGACTCTGATTTCAATTTGAAGCATTTGAGGCGCCCTCAACCTGCGATTTGCGTCCGCGAATGATTGCCCAAAGGATGATAAAGGCCATGCTGGCAACCATGAGCCAGCCAAACAACTCGCCTACCACAGAATAAATCGTGAAGACACGCTGGTTAGGCAGCTGGGTCACCAATACCCGTTGATCGGCTGCAGTATCATTCATCGATCCGATCTCACGTCCGAAGGGGTCGATAGCCATGGATAGTCCCTGAATGGTTATGCGGAAAATCGAGACCCCATTCTCGATTGCCCGGAAGGGCGCCATCTGCGAATGGGCAATCAGGTTTTCTGGTGTTGGCTCAAAAGCTGGCACAACGAGTATATCCACGTCCTTCTGGCTTACCTGCCGGACAACGTACGGATAATCGAGGTCGCAGCAGATGACGCCCGCCAGCCTTCCGTAGGGAGTATCGATCGTCTGGATATCGAAGTTATAGATCCGGGTCGAGCCGCAGCCGTATTTAACCTGATCCACAAGGATCTTGCCGTCTGGTCCGATGACGATGAGTTTATTCGCATCAAGATATGGATGCTTGGGATCAGAAGGAGGAACGACACCTGTTCCGATTACCAGGTAAATCCCTTCCCGGTGAGCAATATTTCGGGCTTCTTCTATTGTTGCATTGACATCATTCTGAAACCCTTCGATGGCAAGCTCAGGCCAGACGACGATCTGCGCGCCTGCTTCCGCCCCTCGAATTGTTGCCTGCAGATAGCGCTCAAAAGTGGGCTGAGTAATGGCGCGGAATTGCTCGGGGCTTGTCTCGCTTAAAGGCAAAATTGTTTTGTTCCATTCCTCGCGGGTGTAATCTGTTTCGACAACGCCATGAATGCGAACAGTGCCGGACTGGGGTAGAAAATAATTCAAACGCACCACCCCATACACCAGCACCAGGAACATCACCCCCACATAGATTGCCAATCCCCGCCGGATACGCATCCAATTCATGCCTTCTGCCCACAACCAGTTGACCACAGCCGCAAACCAGGTGACCAGAAAAGTCAGTCCCCACAACCCGGTGATCGAGGTGATTTGTGAAAGAAATGCAGCCCCATGCTGACTATAAGCAAGCGAGCCGGAGGTGGTAAGTGGATTAGGCCACATACCGAGAAATTCGAAGCCGGTGACGAGGACAGGAAAAACCATCGTAGTGGCGAAGCCTCGGAACCGGCGCACCAGCACTCGGTCGAGCAGCAGGGGGATGCTGTAAATTGCCCCAACGATTAATCCAAAGATCATGCGGCCAACAGGTGGAAGGCTGGTATCCATATTCCACCAGGAAATTGTATTCGCCACAATTAGCGCAGCCATAGCGAGGAGATACCCAACTCCCACCTTCCGGCTGCGCATAAATCGAAGCAGAAAGATATACGCCAATCCTGCGGCCAGCAAATTACGATACATTCCATAAGTGAAGACTAACATAACCGCCGCGATAACCAACCAAAGGTAGGATAATCGGTCGGATACGAGGGGCGTGGAACCTTGTTTTTTAGCCATTGGATTCTTCCCTTTCCATTCGTAAACAAATTACAAAATTAATAATGAATACAGGCCTGATCTAAGACCAGGCCTTTGCATCATCCTTAGAACAATTTCTTCAGAACATCCACTGCCAATCCGATGATGTAGACAGCTCCTGGCGCTCCTGCGCACATGATGCCAAAACCAGCGAAAAAGGCGCGCAATCCAGTGATGATGCGGATCGGTTTTGAGGAACGGTACAAGCCGTGCGGGAAGATAAGGGCAGGGAACCAGCGCATCAGCATCGAGTCAAGACCCCAGGGAAAGACCATAAAAGAACAGCTCAACCCGAAGTTTACCCAGGCATTGGGCAGATATGTTGCCGCGCCGAGTGAGGTGAAGCTGCCGGTGATCACCCAAAGGATAGTGTAGTACAAAGCAATTGCGAATAAGATTACAGCGAGGGCTATAGTGAGGTAGGAAAAACCTTGCAATACCGCGTGCAGGCTGCGGATAATTGGGTGCTGCCCCTTGATGTATTCCCCGGCTTTCGCCCGGAACTCTTTTGAATATTCCAGCTCTTCTAATGAATTGGATTTCTTTAGACTTTCCATGCCGTTCATGATTTTCTCCTTCTGAACAAAAACTGGTTTCATGTTTATACTATAGCGTTCAGATGGATAGATTGTCGTCTATCTAAAGATGGATTGCAGGATAGAAATCAAACGCTGCGCCGCGGAAAACTATAGCGCATTGCCGAGGTTCTGAAAGGGACAGAATTAGAGTAAGCCAAGTTCTCTGGCTTTTGCTACTGCCTGAGTGCGACTGGCGCTCTCTAATTTCTCCAGAATGTGATGAACGTGTGATTTGGCTGTCCCCAGGCTGATTATTAGCCTGTCGGCGATTTGCTGGTTCGAAAGTCCATCAGCCATCAAGCGCAGTATTTCGATTTCCCTTTCGCTTATCGCTTCAACCCTGCTTTGTTGTATGGGAGATCCGCGCGCACCCCCAAAGGCTGCTAGCAGGGTCAAAATATAGTGCTTTAGCTCCCCACCTTGGGATTTTAGACGTTCGAGCATTGGGCGCATTGGCTCGCCTTTATCAACAAAGGTGCGAACATAGCCCTCGGAATGCGCCATAATCAAAGCATTTTGTAAGTAATTTAATGCCTCATCAAGATCATCCGCTGCCAGGGCTTGCAGAGTACAGACCTCAATTAAACCTGCTCCGCAATTTTTCTGTGCGGCGAGATTTTCCAATTCATCCAATTGCACAGCCGCCTTGGTTTTTTCTCCCTGTGCAAGCATGATACGAACTGGTGTGATTCCAAGACATGGATATAACAGTGACGAATCAGTTGACTCAAATACCTGCCCTGCCCAAAACTGCGCTCTTTCCAAATCCCGTTGAAACAGGGCAATTTGAACATGGCAAGAAGAATTACGCATGATCATTAAAGGAGAAACCTGGCAGCTCTCTGCTAATTGATCGGATTGCTGCAGCGCCTCCTGTGCTGCTTCATGTTCTCCGCGTCCTTGCAGGGCGATAGCCAGGGTCCGGTACCCGTCACAGAGAATCCCCGGATTTCCTATCAGTTTGCTCTGCTGAATGCCAATTTGCAGGTGTTCAACAGCCGTATCCAGATCGTTCCATTCATACAATAATGCTCCTAGCTCAATATGCGCTGGAGCAACGGTTGGAGAATCTCCGCCAAGCCGTATTACCTGCCGGCATAATTCAGCAGCATGATGTAAATGTCCAAACACACCCTGAATTATTCCAAGATAGGTCAATGCTGTCATTCGCGCGTATTGATTTCCGGATTTTTGTGCCGCCTGCTCACATTCAGCGAAAGCTCTTTCGGATTCCTTGAAATCGCCGTAATTCCAATAGGCTAGTCCAAGGGTGAGCGCGACTAAGCTGCGCGAGAGGGCATCTTCCTGCGGCAGGATTGCCAATGCCCGACGGGCAACCTCGATTGCTTTTGGATTGTCCCCACCGGCGCGTAAGTTATAAGCAAACGCGACCAGGATACTGCCAAGCAAAGCCTCGTTTCCCTGAGCAGATAATTCTGCTTGATGTAGGTAGGCATTCCCTTCGCTCAGGCGGCCGGTCAATGTCAAAGCCCAGCCGTAATCACGGGCAAGCTCTGGATGCGCCTGGATAACCTCACCCGGTAAGGCTTTAAGCCAGCCGAGCAGAGTCATCAATTCGCCGCGCCTGAGCAGCAATTCAGCACTATTCTGGATTAATATCGCTGCTTTTCCCCAATCAGCAGCTGCCAGTGAGTGCTGGATCGCTTCGGGTGTAAACCCTTCCTTTTCAAACCATTGGCTGGCTGCCCTGTGAAGCTCATTTTCGGGAAATATTCCGCTCAAACTTAGCCTCTGACGGAGTAGATCAGAGAATAAATGATGATATCGGTACCAGGAATGAGCTTGATCAAGGGGAACGATAAATAAGTTACTCTTCTCCATCCGTTCAAGCCACATGCGGCTGTCCGTTCGATTTGCTACCGCATCACATAACGATGCGCTCATCCGGTCAAGGATAGATGTTTTTAACAGGAAATCCTGCTCTTCTGGCAATTGACGTTCGAACACCTCCTCGATCAAGTACTCCAAAATATAATGGCTGCTTCCCGAGAACGTCTTGATAAAACCGGAAAGGTCATCACGATTTTGCATCGACAGAGCAGCCAATAACAGACCGGCTATCCATCCTTCCGTACGGCGCTCGAGCGCAATCAAATCCTCACCAGATAATGGTAAACCCATACAGCGTTGCAGGAAATCCGCGCATTCCTCTAAGGAAAAACGCAGATCATCCTGGCGAATTTCCATCAACTGACCGCGCGCTCGCAGGCGCGGCAAAGGCAATGGAGGATCCTCGCGGGTGCAGATGACCAGGTGCATTTGCGGCGGCTGGTGATCGACGAGAGAAGCAAGAACCTGGTGGATTGGCAAAGCACGGATGGCATGATAATCATCCAATACAAGGATAAATCGTTCAGGTACAGCAGCAATCTCATTGATGAGAGCCGTAATAAAAACATCAACAGGGAGAGGTTGCGGTGAAAGCAGCATGGCTCGGCTACCAGCGCCGATCTGCTTATCGATCGCGCCCAAAGCTGCAATCAGGTAAGTTAAAAACCGGGTTGGATCGTTGTCGTTTTGATCCAGCGAGAGCCAGGTAGATTTAACCGGCATACTGTTCAGCCATTCGGTGATCAGCGTAGTTTTGCCATAACCGGCTGGAGCACAGACCAGGGAAAGCTGTCTCTCCTGCTGCCAGGCATTATTCAGAGAATCAACCAACCGCGTACGGAGGACTTGATTTTTCCGCGTGGGTGGAACGAATAATTTTGTCGCCAGGAGGTCGGCAAGCATATGAACCTCCAGTATAGACTTGTAATCATTGATAAGGGAGATTGTATTTACAGTATAGCAAAAAAGACCTTGGTTAAATAATTGAATCTTTTGAAAATTTGTAAGAAGCAAAAGTATGTTCCATTGAAATAATTTTGAAATATGATACTATTCTGACCAACACACTCCTCTTGAGGTTCGAAAGGACGCAAATGGACCACTACAATTACCTGATCATCGGCGGCGGACTGACTGGAGACTCAGCGGCTCGTGGTATTCGCGAATTGGATCCCAACGGCGCCATTGGAATGTTCAGCATGGAGCTTGATCCGCCCTACATACGCCCAGCCCTTTCCAAAAAATTATGGAAGGGACAGCCAATCGAAAAGATTTGGAGGAATACAGCGTCTTTGAGCATGGATATTCACCTGGGACGCAAAGCGGTTCATCTGGATCCTCAACATAAACGGATCCAGGACTCAGACGGCAAAGAGACCATTTACGACCGATTGTTGCTGGCCACCGGCGGCGCTCCCATTCGCCTGCCCTTTGGAGCAGAGAATATCATCTACTTCCGCGATTTGCAGGACTACCGCCGCCTGCGCGCCTTGAGCGAAAGCGGAGACCGGTTCCTCGTCATCGGCGGCGGCTTTATCGGCTCCGAGATCGCCGCAGCTTTGACCATGGCAGGTAAAAAGGTTTCCATGGTTTTTCTAGAGGATGCCGTCGGCGCGCTCATCTATCCATCCGATTTGGCGCACTACCTGAACGATTATTATCGTTCCAAAGGCATCGAGGTGATCCCGAACGACGCGGCGGTCAGCGTCGAACCAGCCGGGCAGCGTTCGATCGTCATGACTAAAAACGGTCAGCGCTTCGAGGTGGACGGCGTCGTGGCGGGCATAGGCATCCGCCCAAACATCGAGCTTGCACAGCAGGCTGGGTTAGAGGTCGGCAACGGGATTCTGGTCAATGACAAGCTGCAAACATCCGACGCGGATATATTCGCAGCCGGCGACGCCGCCAATTTTTACCACGCCGGTTTGGGCAAGCGAATGCGCGTCGAGCATGAGGATAACGCCATCGCGATGGGCAAACAGGCCGGCAGGAACATGGCAGGCGCGAACGAGCCGTACACGCACATCCCTATGTTCTACTCAGACCTGTTCGATCTGGGCTACGAAGCTGTCGGCGAGTTGAGCAGCCGGCTGGATACCTTCGCCGATTGGCAAGAACCGTTCAGAAAGGGAGTGATATACTATCTCAACGATGGGCGCGTGCGTGGCGTGTTACTCTGGAATGTTTGGGATAATGTCCCGGCTGCGCGTCTGCTGCTTGCGGAACCTGGACCATTCACGCCGGCTGACCTTAGAGGCAAAATTCCGCCAACATAATGATGATAGCCTCTCCAACGATGGAAAAGGACCTACAAAGATCATTACAGTGCGATCAGGTATCCAAATCAGCACGCCTAGTTATCATCACAACGGGAGGAAGAAATCATGAAAATCCTGTTTATCGGCGGCACTGGCGTGATCAGCTCAGCCTGCACGGCCCTGGCGCTGCAGCGCGGCCTGGATCTGTACCTGCTCAACCGCGGGCAGAGCCCCCGTCCGGCGCCTTCAGAAGCTAAAATCTTACCGGCGGACATCCGCCAGCCAGAGTCGGTCATCCAGGCGCTTGGCGACCTGCACTTCGACTGCGTAGTTGACTGGGTAGCGTTCACGCCTGAGCACATCCAGACCGATCTAGAAATCTTCCGCGGGCGCACCGACCAGTACATCTTCATCAGCTCCGCATCGGCCTATCACAAGCCTCCGCGATTCCTGCCGGTCACCGAGAGCACCCCGCTTTACAATCCCTGGTGGGAATACTCACGCAACAAAGCCGCCTGTGAAGCGCTACTGATGGAAGCCTATAAGACGGACAACTTCCCGGTCACCATCGTGCGCCCCTCGCACACCTACGACCAGACACTGTTGCCCTTCCACGGCGGCTATACCACCGTGGCGCGCATGCGCGCAGGCAAGCCGGTCGTTGTCCACGGCGACGGCGCCTCACTTTGGACATTAACCCATCACAAAGATTTTGCTGTTGGAATGGTCGGTTTGCTTGGCAATCCGCACGCCGTTGGCGAGGCTTTCCATATCACATCGGACGAGTGGCTCAGTTGGAACCAGATTTACGAGATCGTCGCCCGCGCCGCCGGTGTGAAACCGCAACTGATGCACGTGCCTTCCGATACAATCGCCGCCTTCGATCCGGTATGGGGCGCATCACTGCTTGGGGACAAGGCTCATAGCATGATTTTCGACAACAGCAAGATCCGCCGGCTGGTGCCTGATTTCAATCCAGTGATTCCATTCTGGCAGGGCGCGCGCGAGATCATCGCCTGGTACGACGCCGGCCCGGCTCGCCAGGCGGTCAATCCAACCCTTGACGCGCTGCACGACCAACTAATTGCCGTGACTGCAGGCAACCTGGCGAAAGCTCGAACAAACGAGTGAAATCATAATGGTAATAAAATCAACTAACTTGTATAACAGGATCATCATATAATTTCGTCCTAAGGGATAATTGTTTTCCATATACCATGGGGGCGCAGGGTTGGCGATCGAGTTATATAAGCGACTGCATCGCTGGGTCTCTGCTATCTTGTCGAAAAAAATCAATAGTGACAATAATAGATTAAAGGGATTGCTAATGATTTTCAGGACAGGTACTAACCCGATTCTGGTTGGTTTTTTTAAGGGCATTGAAATATCCATAAAAAAAGAAAAACTTAGTTACACCGCCCCCCATAATTTAGGAAAAATTAGCTATCGCATATGAATCAAACAGCAGAAAGAAATTTGATAGTATATTGATTTATTTTTGTTACAGGTTATAATTAGTTTCAGTGGGAAATTATTGTTAGTTTTTTGTTGCCGAAATATTTATAGTGTTTTTATCAACAATAAGTCGAATTCTTGATCGAAATCGAAGCACTGGAATATTCTGTACAAAGGATTAACCTAAGCGAGATACCATGAACAAGAATCGCCATGAATATAAAGTGAATCACATTGTTACTATGTTACTCGTTATCAATCTCTTATTAATGATTTCAATTATAGGTCTTTATATTAATGTTAACAAATTACAACAACAAATCCAAAATATTTTTAAACCGATAGTATCAGATGAAAAACCCGATGGTTTGGAAATTGGTACCGTAGCTCCAATTTTTTCCCTAAAAAGTACCAAGGGACAAATCATTTCAAACCAGGATTATTTTGGGAAAAATTTACTTATAATTTTCTATTCACCAAAATGCCCACAGTGCACAAAAATGCTACCTATTATTAAGAATTTAGTAAATCACAAAGAAATACACAAATCTTGATGATTTCTAATGGAGACAATGATGCGAATTTTGAACTTGCCGAAACAGAAGGACTAATATTCCCGATACTTTCTTGGGATGATTCTGTTGCATCACAGTATAAAGTACCTGGTACACCTTTTTTCTATATCCTAGATTTGGATGGAAAGGTGACTGCTTTCGGATTTATTAATTCTTTAGAAGAGTTGATAACTCTCTCCCAAAGTGAGAAGTAATTCAAGCACAGATACTGCTTGTAGAAAGGAGAAAAAAATATATTCCAAACCCAACTGTAAAATCTCAATCAATAATAAAAAAGGAGGATGTGATCACATGAGAACAACTAATAATATTATGAGGATAATAAACGCCTTCATGGCAGTATCACTACTACTGGCAATAGTAATAAGCGCTTCAATAACCACTAACGCAACTGCCAATAAAATGGAAAGTGATAGGGTACAACCCCAAGGATGTCCAATAACAGAAACCTGTTGTGGTGGAGAAGGACCATGTGACAGTTGTAACTATAATTATTACGAAAAATGGCATTACGCACGGGTTTGTGATTTTTGCGCCGGGCAATGCTCAGCATGGTTCCGAGTAGCTGATCCCTGCGGCTGGTGCGGCCCTTGAAAAAAACTGGAATAAAAATAAATATACAGCGGAAGCGGTCATTAATTGATCGCATGCGCTAGAATAAAAACGTGGAACGATGGCTCGATGGATCTGGATTTTCCTCACGCGTAATCTTCGACGACTCCTGCCGCTGATGGTAGGTCTGTTCTTGCTGGTGAGCGGCGCGGTGCTAGTCGCGGCTCTATCCAGCTCCAGCGTCGTGCAGGTCGAAAAAAACCTGAGTCAATACTGGCGCACCACATACGATATATTGGTACGCCCGCAAGGGTCGCGCACGTTGATTGAGAAAACCCACAACCTGGTTGAAGCAAATTATCTTGCCGGGATCAATGGGGGGATTTCTTTTACTCAATACGAGGCAATCCGAGACATTCCGGGGGTCGAAATTGCCGCGCCAATTGCCGTTCTGGCATACATGCCAATGGAATTTGATAACACTACCCTGTCAACGCCAACGACAACGGGTGTATATGCCCTGGAAACCACTCTGTCGGTCGATCGCGGCGCTATTATCTGGAACAGAAACGATCAATTATTTGTATTTAATGGCCCGGTACCCCTACTAGCGAAGGATCAACGCATCGCCGGTTTGTTCGTGAATCCATCGAGAATGGTCATAGGACATCAACTTGTACCAGTCATGTTGGCAGCCATAGATCCTGAGCAAGAGGCTGATTTGGTACACCTGGACCAGGCGATCGTCAATGGAAACTACCTGACATCTGGGCAAGCGCTATTCATTCGTACAACCGAAAACCCGTTTGGCGGCTCTATAATCCAGGTTCTAGATGTTCCAATTCTGCTGAACCAGACACCTTATGTTGACTTCACCTCGACTATCCGCGTCGAACAGTTAGATCTCCCGGATGATGCCATGGAGTTGGAAACGATCATCGAGCGTGGAGGAACTAAATATCTTAAAACGCTGCCAGGAAAAGCCGTCATAGCGGAGCACATTCTCATTAGTTCCGAAGCTTATGCCTGGATGATCGAATCGTTGAAGTTATCCGATCAAAACAATGTAGTCCAATTTCGTTCATTGAATGAATACCGGCGCCCAAACCCGCGCCATTACGAGTTCATCGACCCAACTTTCGAGTACCCTGGTTTAGTGCTGGCCATGCAGCCTCCTGGTCCGTGGATGGGTGATACGGGGGAAAACCAGAAGGTTACTTTTAGCATAAAGCCCGTCGGCGTTTACGACATTGCCCGCATCCCTCTGCCGGCTGATGTAAACCGAGTTCCGATGGAAACATATTTCCCGCCCATAGCGACTTTAAAGTTTGATGTCGATGGACAACCGATGCAGCCGGCTCTCATCCTGCCAACGCTTTGGCCTGAGTACAGCGTTCCTAGTCCTCCACTTATGTTGACCACACTGGAAGCTGCAAGAGTTATTGCCGGTGAAGATTGTATCAGCGCCATTCGGGTGAGGATTGGCGGGATTGAGAGCCTGTCAAAGGAAGCTCAGCAGAAGATAGAAGCCATCGCCACTGAAATCCGCCGCCGCACAGGGCTGGATGTCGATATCATGGTCGGGTCTTCTCCCACCCCTGTATTGGTCAAGGAACCTGGTCTGGGGTATCTTGAGGAGGGATGGATCCAGAAGGGACTCGTTTTCGACTACCGCCGCAAGGTGCAAAGCGGTCACCTTATTTTGCTGGCTTCGATCTTTATTGTCGGTGGAATCTTCGTCCTGGATCTTACTTGGGTGGATATATTAGCGAACCGCCGCCTGTTGGCTTTGCAGAAAGCACTCGGATGGCGTAAAAGAGAACGCATAATCCAGATTCTAGCCCGGATACTCATCATAGGATTGATCGCTATCGTTTCTGGAATCTTGTCCGGTTATGGATTGGCTGTGCTCTCAGGATCCGCCCCACCCACAGTAGAAATTATCACCGGTCTTGGGGTCATGGGTTTGGGCATCAGCTTTACTGGAACCCTGATACCTGCCTTAAGAGTCCTGGATATCCCGCCGATCACCCACATTCGTGAAGGGCAGAACCATCTTCGGCGCATCTCTGGTCAAGCGGTCAACTCGCTATGGCGATTTATCTGGCATGGTCTGTCTCGCCGCTGGGAACGGACTCGCCTCGGTGTACTGGCAGCGGCTTTATCTTCAGCACTTCTGACATTGTTCTTGTTTGTCTCCATCGATCAACGTGGCTACCTTGCGGGGACATTGTTAGGTCAATATATCGCTGGAGATATTGCCGGGTACCATTATGCCATCGTTGGCATAGGTTTTTTGCTCGCCATACTCAGCCTTGGAAACAGCCTTCTTGCTGGAATTCTCGATCGCAGGGATGAAATTGGCGTGCTCAAAGCTATCGGCTGGCGGACGGTCGATGTAATCCTTTTATATCTGGGTGAAGGTCTTTTGCTTGGCTTTTTGGGTGGAATAATTGGAAGCTTGTTGGGGTTGTTGGTGTTTTTAGGGCTCTACCAAAGGATTAACGCCTCCGCATTGTGGATCATTCCGCTTAACATTGCAACAACGACTCTGATCGGCATCATTGCATCCATTTATCCATCGCGGATTGCAGCTCTCACACCGCCGTCTGAAGTATTGCGTTCCGAATAATTAATGCAGGTGGATATATGATTCGAGTCGAGAACTTGGTCAAGATTTATGAGGATGGATTCGCTGTGCGCGCACTGGATGAGGTCACAGTCGAGATCGACAGCGGTGAATTTGTCGCATTAATCGGCCCCTCCGGTTCGGGAAAGACTACCTTGTTGAACTTGGTCGGAGCGCTGGATATACCAACTTCTGGCTATATTGTTGTCGATGAACAAGAAATCTCAGCTATGCGAGGTGATGTTCTGGCAGATTTCCACCGTGAAAAAATTGGGGTTGTGTTTCAAGCTTTTTACCTGATTCCATCCCTTACGGCCCTGGAAAATGTCATGCTTCCCCTTTTACCATATCGAAAAAAATGCGCTTTCAACCTGGAAGATCGCGCCTTGGAGTTGCTCGCACGGGTGGGGCTATCAGCCAGAATAACTCATTTTCCCTCGCAGTTGTCTGGTGGGGAACAACAACGAGTGGCTATCGCCCGTGCATTGATCAACGCACCATCCTATCTTCTTGCCGATGAGCCCACCGGAAATCTAGATAGTCAGAGCGGTAAAGAAATCGTTACCTTGTTACAGCGCTTGAACGTTGAGTTCGGCGTAACGATCATCGTTGCAACCCATGATCAATCGATTGTGGAGAAGGTGAACCGCATTATTCGGCTGCGTGATGGACGTATATGTTAAACCCCTGAGATATCAGACGCAGTAGATCTAGATTCTGACCATTAATATTCGCTGAAGCTATCCCTGGGCTTGGACAAACTGTTGCACTTGCCCGCCTAATCCTAGCTCACGATCGTGACAAAAATAAACCCGGCGGATTGCTCGCCGGGTCTGCTTTTGATTCATTCTTTTCCGTTCACGAATTTACAGGCTCAACCAGCATGCTTTCCAAGATAATCTCAAGCGCCATGGTATGACTGCAAAGGTTACGCGTGCGAAAAAAATCACAGTCGCACTGCCAGATACCGTTTTCAAAGCTGATTCGATGTGAATTGTTCTCCCCATTCATGGTCACATCAAAACTATGGAATTGGATCCGGTCTCTCTCTTCCGCGTACCGTCTGGCCTTTTCACGCTTGCCGATCATCCCGTAGTCCATTTTTATGTCTCCTTTTCTAGAAATTTGACAAAAAAGCACGCGTCAAAGCGCGTGCCCCCGCAGTTGATCTATTCGATTGTATGTGCCAAAAACTCGCATAGCTGGAAATGTCTCCTGGTCTTGTATCTATGATATACCGACTCCCCAAATAAGTCAACGACATTTTTCGAGCACGAGCGCATCTTCGCCGCCGTTGTAGTACTTGCTCCAGGTATCCACGATACGGAAACCTTGCTGCGCGTACAATCGCAGCGCCGCAATATTGGATTTACGCACACTCAAGCGAAAACAAGTCACGTCCATCTGTTCCATGCAGGCCAGCAGCAGGCTGCGCGCAATCCCGCGTCGCTGGTAGGCTGGCAGCACGCCAAGCGTGACGATCCACCCAATCCCCTGCGTCCGGCGCAGATCCGTCGCAATAAAACCCACCATGCGTCTATCGACTACCGCCTTAAGACGCACTACCCCCGGCAGGAGCAGCACCGCAATCAGGTCGATCAAAGGCCAGGCGTCCAGCGGAAAGCATTCATTTTCCAATACACGGAGCCCACCAAGATCACGGATGCCAGCCTTCTCGATCACAGGGTAAGGGAGCATTGGGTGTTCTCTCCGTATATAACAGGTCTCCTCTGCTGGCAGCGCCCGAATCAGAGGAGACCTCTTGTCGTAAAGCAGAAACTATTCTTTGGGCTCTCGCATTTTGATGAAATCGTTAAGCATGCTGGTGAATTCCATCGGGAAGATATATTTGGTGGAAGCCCCGGATGCCATGGTTTTTAGGGTTTCGAAATACTGCAAGGTCATTGTCTTCGGATCGACGGTCTGCGCAACGCTAAAAATCTTATCCAGCGCGATCGAGAAACCCTCCGCGCGCAGGATTTGCGCCTCACGGTCGCCTTGCGCAACCAGAATGGTGGCTTGTTTGTGGCCGTCCGCCTTGAGTACAGCTGCCTGGCGCTCGCCCTCAGCCACGTTGACTGCTGCTTCGCGGGTACCGGTCGATTCAGTCACAATCGCGCGGCGGGTTCGTTCAGCGGTCAGTTGGCGGTTCATCGAATCCTGAACTTCGCGCGGCGGGATGATTTCGCGGATTTCCACGTTGGTGACCTTAACACCCCAGCGCTCAGTCACTTCGTCCAGGCGGACACGCAGCGCCTGGTTGATTTTCTCGCGCTCCGAGAGCACGCCGTCCAGCATGATGCTGCCGATCACCGAACGCAGCGTGGTAGTCGCAATACCCTGGGCAGCCAGCTCAAAGTTACCGACCTGCAGCACACTCTGCACCGGATCGAATACTTTGTAGTACCACAAAAAGTCGATCGAAATCGGCGCGTTGTCCGATGTAATCGAGGTCTGCGCCGGGATTTCCCGCACCTGCTCGCGCAAATCCACGCGCACGCCACGGTCGATGAATGGGATCAGGATGATTAAGCCCGGTCCACGCGCGCCGATGCAGCGTCCCAAACGAAAGACAACCAGGCGCTGGTACTCCGGCACAATCTTGAGCGCGGATGATAAGAATACCAGAGCAGCCAGAACCACAACACCGATCAAACAATAGACGAGTTCCATATTTACCTCCTGTGTAAGTTATCCATTTCTTTTGAAGAAAGCTCATCAACCTGCAGCTTTTGAGCCTTCTTCCTTAACCTGTTCAACCTGCAAGATCAAACCTTCACGTTTGACTACTCGCACCCGGCTGCCTGCCGGGATCTCTTTCTGACTCCAGGCGCTCCACTCCTCACCGCCGATATAAACGCTGCCTTCCCGAAAGACATCCGTTTTAGCCTCTCCAACGACCTCATTTAATCTCTCCAGGTCAAAATCTGGTCTGCGCCCAATAGCCTCGATGCCCTTGATGCCAATAAACCACAAGAGCCCGATAGCAATCAACGATGTGACCAGCGCGAGCCATATATTAACCGCAGGTTTTCCCTCCGCATCGACGAACAGAAAAACTGATCCAACGATTAAAGCGGCAATCGTGATCAGCAGAAATATCCACCGGCGGGTTTTTCGCAAAGCGAAAATGAAAGGCACAACCCCAATGATTAACACCACTAACGCCCAGGCGTTGATATTCATCCTTGTAGCGCCGATTCCCGCCAGTACAAGCGCAAAAATTGCGCCTACTTCGAGCAGCCCCGTTCCTGGAGAAAACAAAGCCAGAATCCCCAGTACCATGCCAACCACAAGCAGGACGTAGGCTATGTTTGGATCCATTAGAGAATTGATCATTGTTACCTCTTTTTAATACTGCGCCTGGAGAGCCAACTCACAAATCATTATCTTAGGCGCAGTGGACAATCCCATAACTTATAAAAATTATACATGAGATGCTCTCTTCACACAAAGTGATATGGATAGGAATTCCGGGCGAAAGGGATATTAACTCGAGAGATCGAGCCGATCGAAATGCGACCAGGCAGCCACGCCAGCGGCAATCGTCCAACCCATCATCGCCAGCCAGTTCGTGAGCTTGATTCCATTATCCAGAGGATTCCCATCTATGAAAGGCGTCAAGGGAGAAATCCATCGCAACGCGGAAGGCATAGGGGTAAAGGAAGGCAGGAAGTAAAGCACAATCCCCAGAAGGAAAATCCCGACGGTAATCACAACGCCCTTCCAGCGGTTGCCGGTGAGATTTCCTGCCAGAATCGTAACAAAGTTGAAAAACAGACTGAACACCCACAATTGATTAAACACAACAATAATCCTGAGTGGTTGAACAGGAAGCAGCCCGCTTATCACGCCAATCAGCAGCGCAGCTGCGCTGGATGCCGTTAAAATCAGCAGAAAAATGATTTGCAGCAATAAGACATTGAATATCATCTGCCGGCGCGAGAGGGGATAAGAAAGCAAGAAGGCAAGGTGATCGGCGTTATTACAACCGGTAATCCACCGGCGGGCATGCAACACACCTGCAGCTACCACTAGAATGGGCAAGACGACTGCAAAGGAGGTCAGATTGAACCAGTCTGCTGCCAGACCGGCTGGCGAATCAACCGTCCAAAAAAGCCCCCTATTGATATTAGCAAGCGCAACCGCGAATGCACCGTCGGAGGGAATCGCCTTGTAGATTGCCATAATAACTGCCACATAAACCGCTAAACCCAGGCTAAGCGCAAGGTATGTGCGGCTGCGCTCTTTCAGCGCCTTGTTGACCAGGCTAGCCAGCATACGATCCAATCCCGTAGAATTGTCGGTACACCTCTTCGAGCGTCGGCTGTTGGCTGATGATATCCATCAACCGGTACTTGCTGGCAACCTTGATCAACGCATCCGGATCGCCTTGAACTGTGCAACGCACTTTATTATCCTCGAGGACAAGATCGTTGAGATTTGGCATCCCGGCAAAGACCTCGCGATTGACCGCAGTGGCAAAACGCATTTCGATCACCCGGAGCGCTCGCGCGCGCAGCTGCACCCCCCGCTCTATCGCCACCAGCTGCCCCTTATATAAAACAGCCACCCGGTCACACACGCGTTCCATATCCGTTAACGAATCAGATGCAAGAATGACTGTGCGCCCTTCCGCGCGCACTTCATTGATTAATTGAAAAAATACATTTTGAGTCTTCCGGTCGAGTCCGGAACAAGGCTCATCAAAAATTAACAATTCAGGCTGATGCATCATTGCCTGGAGAATGCCGAGTTTTTTCCGTTCACTTGCAGAATATGACCGGATAGACTGACTCAAGTCCAGTTCAAAGCGGGATGCCAGAGAACGAACCAAATTCATATCAACCGCATAACGCAAACGAGCCAAGGATTGAATCCACTGCTCGCCGGTCATGGATTTGCTGATTTGCAAATTTTCGGGTAGATACCCGACTTTCTGGCGAACTTGCAGACCCTGTTGCTGGCAATTCATGCCAAGCACCAATGCTTGCCCTTGTGTCGGGCGGACCAAATCCATCAGGATTTGGATAAAAGTCGATTTTCCAGCGCCTTTAGGGCCGAGGATCCCGTAGATCTCGCCAGGCTCCACCTCAAGGGTAAGATTGAGCAGCGCCTGCCGGCGGCCATATTGTTTTGTCAGGTTTTCCGTGCGAACAACGAGGTATCGCATTATCGGTCTCCTTTCTTGATTCAATCCTGTTTAAAGGGCACCGGCTGGTCATTGGAGTACCAGCCGGTGAATTCAACAGGACTTCACCATCAGGAGGTTAAAAACCACCGATCAAGCTGGTACCTCTTTGCGGGATTGCCACTTTTTGATCAATTTCTCGTAGGCATCTTCGACCAGGTTCGTCCAATCCAGGACTTCTTCCAATCTCTGGCGGGCAGGATCTTCCACAGCCATGCCATGCAAGCCTTCTTCTGCCATTTCCCGCAGGGATTGGATCCCCTCGAGGCGCATTTCCAGGGCTGTTTCCCAGGCTTCGTCGGAAAAAACATAATAGTCGCTGCGTTCTCCGAACAATGAAACCCGGTCTGCCAGGCCAGTCATCAGCAGCGTGCGCAAGTTAGTGGAAATGCTGCTGCGGCTGGCTTGCAGCACCTCGGACATCTCCTCGGAGGAGACTGGACGCTGGGAAACCATCAGCAACCCAAGAATCTTGCCGCCGATTCGCGGAATCCCGTAGTCCTCAAAGTGCAATCCCATATTTTCAATGAACTGGGATAGCGTTGCAACGTCCCCCGATATTGGGGGATTACTATCCGAGCCGCTATCCGTTTCTTCTGAATCCATTCGAACTAGTGCTCCTTCTCTGATACAGAAGAGAGGTAATCTCTTCATTTCTTGCAATTATTCTACTTCGGCTATTCATTTCTGTCAATACTGAATTAAGTAGCGAATACAATGATGAATACATGAATTATAAACCGCTACATCTTTTGAAAATTGATATTAATAACTGAAACAAGCAATCTAAGTCGATATATTCAGAATCCTCGCTGGTTTAATGATAAAATTTCTCATTATCTACCCCTATAGAGGTATTTCATGTCCGAAACGATCCTGGTTGCCATCGCCTGGCCATATGCGAATTCTGAAATTCACGTCGGAAATATCACCGGCTCTCACCTGCCTGGGGATATTTTCGCGCGCTACCACCGCCTGAAAGGCAATCGGGTATTGATGGTCTCCGGCACCGATTCACATGGCACGCCGGTCACGCTCCGTGCAGATGCCCTGAACAAACCTGTCGAGGAAGTATACAAGCTTTACCACGCAGGATTCTTGGAATTGTTCCAAAAGCTAGGCATCCATTACGACCTTTTTACCACTACGCACACGCAGAATCATTTCAAGGTTTCTCAAAATATTTTTCTGGCGCTGCGTCAAAATAATTACCTTTATACAGAAACGCGTCCACAGTGGTATTCACCTGCTCATAAACGCTTTCTGCCTGACCGCTATGTCGAAGGAACCTGCTACATATGCGGATTCGAAGGCGCCCGCTCAGACCAGTGCGACAACTGTGGCAGCGTTCTCGATCCTGAGAAACTGATCGATCCGCGCTCGAAAGTAGATTCATCGACTCCCGAGTTGGTCGCCACCGAGCACTTTTTTCTGGATCTTTCTAAATTAGAGCCAGATGTAGCCCGATTTTTACGCGAGCGAAAACACTACTGGCGCGACACCGTCATTGGGCAATCGCTTGGCCAAATCGAATCTGAGGGGCTCAAGCCGCGCGCGATCACCCGCGACCTGGATTGGGGCATCCCCGTTCCGCTGCCAGGCTGGGAAGGGAAATGCCTGTACGTCTGGTTCGAGGCAGTGATTGGTTATCTCTCGGCGGCAATCGAAGCGACCTCTTTACGGGGCGATCCACAAGCCTGGAAGGATTGGTGGACCCGCCCGGATGCAAAAGCTTTCTATTTCATCGGCAAGGATAACATCTTCTTCCATGCCGCCTGGTGGCCGGCTCAACTGATGGGCACCGGCGAGCAGTTTATGGAATTATATGCAAATGAAAGCGGTTTAAAGCTCACCCTGCCGTATAATGTGCCAGCCAACCAGTTCATGAACCTGAAGGAGCACCGTATTTCCGGCAGCCGCAATTGGGCTGTCTGGGGGCTCGATTTTCTCAGCAGGTATGACCCCGATCCTTTACGCTACTACCTGACCATCAATATGCCCGAGATGCGCGACACCGATTGGGATTGGCAGGATTTTCACAGCCGCAACAACGATGAATTGGTCGCCACATGGGGCAACCTGGCTAACCGCGTGCTTTCCTTCGCTTACAAGCATTGGCATGGTGTCGTACCCGACCCTGGCGAGCTTGTCAGCCTGGATCAGCGGTTGCTTGACACCATCGAGGGCGGTTTTGAGACTGTCGGCAAAGAGCTCGAAGCCGTTCACCTGCGCGCTGCTCTTGGGGAAGCCATGCGCCTTGCCAGCGAGGTCAACAAGTACCTCGACCAAACCGCCCCCTGGACCGCGATTAAAACGGATAAAACCGCTGCCGCGCGCAGTATCTATACTGCCTTGCGCGCCATCGATTCGTTGAAAATCCTATTTGCGCCTTTCCTGCCCTTTTCCAGCGAACGCCTGCACGCCTTTTTTGCCTATACGCAGCCCATTTTCGGCGAAACCTGCGTCGATCCCGTCCAGGATACCCTTGGCGAGCATAATGTCCTGCGTTACTACCCGGACGCTGCCACAGGTAAGTGGCAGCCGAGCACGCTCAAGCCAGGCGACCGACTCAACCAGCCTGCGCCTCTTTTCAAAAAATTGGATATCTCGATTGTGGAAGAAGAGCGCGCTCGACTCGGCAAACCATAGCGACAACCGGCAGGCACCTGGTCATTTCCAGGCAATGGCCTGATCGATCCTCTCGAAGCTGGCATTGGATTACCTCACCGGACATGCGCCAGGTGGAGTCTTTCGATAAGCCAGGGCAGCGATCATTGCTACGCTGGCTTTGCATATACCGAACCGAAGAAGCCACCTCGGCGCAATGTTTTTTCCTCAGGAACGCGTATAATCCAGCCCGAAGCATCTGGTTTTCTCTTGTATGCTACAATGCTCAACATCTGGAATCCAGATTAGTGGAGTAAACATGAAATTTCGAACGCAAATTATTTTTACAGGTTTGGTGTTGATGTTATTGATGTTAAGCTGCAATCTGCCAGTCCGTTCCATCAACACTGATTCTGACCCGGAGAGCGTATCGCAACCTGAATACATATCGGTCAATTCGGCCATCGATTTCAGCCATGTTCGACTCGAGCTATCCGACCTGCCCACGGGATTCAGTGAAATGAGTGAAGAGGAAATGGCGCAATATGGTTTCGATCCGAAATCCTTGCTCGCCGCCATTTCATCCTCGTTAGCGAAAGCTGAGCCGCAAAACCTGGCAGTTTTTGTAAAGCCGGGCATTACGGACACAACTATTGTGATGTCTTTTTTAATTCAACCGCTGACCACGATCGAAAAAGGCGCTTTCGACCTGCTCGCTCGTAACCCGCAACAAGCGGTCACGATGTTATCCAATGCCGCCGAGGATTTAACCTTTACCCCACAAACGGAAATCGAATCAATTGGCGATGCGACGATGGGAGTATTGTTTACTTCCAAACAGTCCACGATTCCACTCGCGGGCAATCTTGTGATCTATAGGCGAGACCAGGTGGTTCAGATTTCCATGATCGCATATATGCAAGGAGGTAATCCCGCAATCAGCGCAACGGAAATTGCTCGTATCATGGACAGTAAGATCAAGGCCCTTTTAGAATAAGCACTTTGGAAACCATATGGTTCCCCAACCAGCAGATCGGTTCAAAGGTTGGATAAACTATTCGCGGTAAACAAAAATATATTCACGCGATGAATAAGATACAGGGGGTCGATTGATCTTGAACTCTTTTCTTTTTTTCGCCTTGATTCGACGAGGATAAATAAAGTACAGCCGATATTAAATGATAGAATTATCTCATCTCTCCCAACAGTCGAACCATACGACCATGCCCGAATCATACATACTAAAAAATGACCTCGATTATACGCTGAAATACTGGTGGCTGATCGTATTGTTGATGCTAATCGGAGTTACGCTTGGCTGGGGATTTAGCCAACTCAATCCGCCGTTGTACGAGGCTCAGGCAGAGATCACCGTCAGCGTCGATATCAGCCGCACCGGCACGCTGACCGGCGAAAGCCAGGATATGCTGATCGACAATGTCGGCGATATCATCGGATCGCCGGCAGTCATGGACTTCGTGAACAGCCAACTCGAGCCGCCTCGTGTGCAAGCCGTTTACCTGGAGCGCAAGGCCGATCGGTTTGCGCTCCGCGTTGTCGGGCGCAACCAGGAGGCAATCCTTGATCTGGCAGAACGCTGGTCCGAACTGGCGATTAATGAACTCGATCAAGCTTCGCAACACGCGATCAGCGCTGAAATACTCGAGCGTTATCTCGACAGCCTGACAGATTGCGTCGGACAATTCCCCTCCACTGGCGTGAATGCAGAAATCTGCAGCCTGCCCTCCTTCGCAGAAATCCAGGCGAGCATCCAGGAGGTCGGGGCGCAATTACAACAAGAAAAAGAATCGTCGCTGGGATTAATCCCTGGTATCCGGTATTGGTTGTCTCGCTCTGCGCAACTCTCCACCCAACCGGTTCAATACCATCGGAAATATCTGCTGCTAAGCGGCGCGGTGATCGGCCTGATTCTTGGCATATGGTTGCTGCACAATCGATTACCCGAGCGCATCAAACGGAGCGCACCCGGTGATTAACCGCCTTCGCCAACCGATCGAGAGTGCATTCTGGGCGCTTTTGATCCTCATGCTGCCGTTTACCAGCCTTCCTCTCTTGTCCAGGCTGGCAGGCGGAACAATGGTGGCTCCAGCGTCGATCATCCCGCTTTTTGTTTTGATCCTGATTTTTCTCCTGCCTGTGCTGCTGCGCGGCTGCGGACTGCCAGCCCAGACCGTCGCGTTGCTGGCTTTTGCGCTCGCCGCGATTCTCTCCAGTGGATTGTCTTTCTTTATCGATATTCCGATTTTTCGGGAAGTAAACCGTCTTAATAACACGCTCTCGGCGCTGGTCACAGCCGCGATTGGGATTGGATTCTATCTGCTGGCAGCTGCCTGGACAGACTCGACAGAAAAGCTCGCCCGTATATATTTTTGGGTTAACATATCCGGCTTGGTGATCATCCTCTGGTCTTTGCTGCAGGCAGTGATCTGGTTTACAAGCCAGGCGTACCCAGACTGGTTGTATCAGATTCAAGCCTGGGTATCATCCAGTGGAAACCTGTATAACCGGCGCGTGACCGGATTGGCATTCGAGCCGTCCTGGTTGGGACACCAGCTGGTACTGCTGTACCTGCCTTACTGGCTGGCGGCAACAGTCCGCCGGACTACCGCGGTTCCTCTCCGCTTATGGGGACTGAGCATGGAGAATGTGCTGCTAGCGTTGGGCGCAGGCGTACTGGTTCTGGCGTTCTCGCGCAGCGCGGTTATTTCATTTGTCTTAATGCTTTCGCTGCTACTGATCCAGTTGACCAAACATGTTGTGCGCTCGATTCAACGCAAACTCCATATTTCAACAGAGGATAGCAAACCTGCAGCCATTAGAATCCGCCTCGCTGGCGCCGCGATCTGGGCCGGCGTCATCATCCTTTACCTCGCGCTGATGGCTGGCCTTGTCTTCGCGGCGACGCGCCTGGATACCAGAATGGCTGATCTATTCACCCTGCTCCAGCGCAGGTTGAGCTTCACCGAGCTGGCTTATAATCTGATCTTCGGAGAGCGGGTTATTTTTTGGAACGCTGGTTTGGAAGTTTTCAGCGACCATCCGATCTTTGGAGTTGGGCTGGGAAACGTGGGCTTCTACTTCCCTGAAAAAATCAACGCCTACGGATGGACAGTGGTTGAGCCTTTCAAGATATATTACTCCAGCTCCCTGCCTAATACACTGAATCTATGGGTGCGCCTGCTTGCGGAAACCGGTGTACTCGGTTTCGGGGTGATGCTGAGCTGGTTGGTTATCCTGTGGAAATCTGCTCGCTATGTCCAGGCGCAATCCGATCCTATTTTGCGCACAACCGGTCTGGCCGGTCAATTGGCGCTTGTCGCGCTATTGATGGAAGGCATGAGCGTCGATACGCTGGCGTTCCCTTATTTTTGGCTTACCTTCGGTTGGTTAACCGCAGCGGCTGAGATCATTCGGCGCCGTACGCCATCAAGGCAATGGGAGCCGGCAGCTCAACTCGACATCTGACGAGCGCCAATATACCTCGCCAACATCGGATAGGATCAGAATCGCCGCGGCATCGATATGTTTTTCGCGCCCGTAATGGCAGCCGATCACCACGGTTGTCACTCCATCTGGTATCTCGGTCGGAGAATGCGGCATCGGCAAAATGGCGAGGTAAGTGAAATCGTAAGCAAGAATCCGCATGGTAAAACGCGAATCGCTCGATGCTGGAAGCCTGGAGAGAGCCAGCTCGCCGTTTGACTCGCCCTGTCCGACCTCATAAAACCGAGGGTACAATCCGCGCCCCATGACAACTGCAACCTCTGGTTGTTCGAAGGATCGATTTGTTTCGAGTGAATCCAACCAATCAACTACCGTCTCGTCATTCCACTCGATATTTTTTAACTCCAGTAGTATTTCCGCTGGATTTTTTTCCGGAAGCTGCTTTGGAAACGCAAATTTAGACAGCGGCAATAAGCTGCCCAACGCAAGAAATATAGCTCCGATCATCACACTGCGCTGCCAGCGCAGCGACGCAGCTTGCCCGACAGCTGCTTCGAGTGTTGCTTCCGGTTCCGCAGTTCCAGCAGCCGATTCGACTCCAATCATGCAACCCAGCCAATGGAACACCTGTATAATCCCAAGCCCAAAGTAAACCAGCATCACCCAATCGACAGGGACAAGGTAGCGCGCGCCGGAATTCCGCACAACGCCATTGGCAAAATAATAGCTAATCTGGATGATCAACGGGATCAATCCAGCCGCGCGCCAGCGCTTCCACGCTGCGCCTATGCCTATAGAAAGCAGGGCAATATTAAAGAAAATTAAAATAGATGAATTGGCGGGTAATTCACCCCTCCAATTGAGGATATCCTGCCAATACGGGGTTTGCAGGGTATTATCCAGATCATTCAGGGAAATACTATGCGGCAGTATAAAAAAGGCCATGATTTCATTGTGGAAAAAATGTTGGAATATGAAGGTATAGGACGACTCTTCATTTTCTTCATCCACATAATGATCCGGAGCAATAATTTTCGCGGGTGCGGCAAGTTTCAATGCTTTTTTTACAGGGATCGAAAAAGTATCGTTCGGACTGTCGATATTGCTGGACTTAAACTCAAGTAAACGGTAGCGCGTATCGAATAACGCCTTTGCTTTAACGATTAGATACGGCGCCTGAAATCCCTTGGGAATGACCAGATTCCATGGCAAAATGGTCAATCCAAAGACCAGCATAAACAATGTGGAAACCAGCAACCCGCGTTTGAATCTTCGACGGTAATGAATTAATATCAATAAGACCATCACTGGCGCCAGGAGAAGCGCGTTCGGGCGAATCAGTGAAGTCAATCCGAGCGCCCCGCCGCCAACCAACAACAAGCTGGGACGTTTCTCTGGCATCTGGAACCATCTGACCATGAATAGGCAGAAGAAGATTAAACCCAGCGCTGTCGGATATTCGGACAATAAAAGTTTGGAATGCGAAACCTGAATTTCCAACGTCGCCGCAATTGCGTTACGCTGCTGAAAAATTGCCATCAACGCGACGAGAAGACCAAGCTGGCGGCTGTGGAAGTTTTTACCCAGCAGATACAATCCCACCGGAACCAGAGCCAGCAGCGCCACCTGCAGACTGACCAACAGAATATAATTTTGCCCCGCGATGAGGTGCAGCAGAGCTAAAATGAAGGCGTAAGCGGGCTTGTCGAAGAAATTTCCATTGGAAATCCCTTGCCCAAGGAGAAGATACTGCGCGGAGTAGTCGTAATGCTCCGCATCCGAGTATGGGTAAAAAATATTGTTAGGAGGGTAAGGGCCTGGCGCGAAGTAGCTGCGCGGCATGGTGGTAAAAAGCCACAGAATAAAGGCAATCAACCAGACCAGAATGACCACGCCCCAATCCATAGCACGCCGGCGGTTGGCAGGATCGCGTGAAAACACCAGCCGGCTGGCAACAGCTACCAGCAGCAGGCTTAATATTAACTGCAAACCCAACAGGGGCACGCCGGCTTCATTCCAAAAGTAAGGATCGGCTTTAATCCCCAGGCCTGTCAGGGCAACAAACAACCAGAAAGCACAAAGAAAAGCCACGATCACCATGCTTGTCAGGAGTAAACCTCCCTGACCGCGCATGGAGCGAACAGCCAGACCTGGCCGCCAGCCTTTGATCCAAACCATGAACACAGATAACACCAGCGCTGAACAAAAACCTAACCAGATGATGATTGGACGCAGGCGGACGTAATAGGCATGAAAGTAGCCAAACCAATATGGCGGAATGAACAGCGCAAGCCAACCGGTAAGCACCAAGGTGGCACTAATGACAACGAACAGGCGTGTACCAGCTAAACGCTTCAGCGCTGGTTCCAGGCGATTTTCCACCCAGAGTGGGCGCAAAGCCGCCCGGGCAGAACCATATAATGCTGTCAACAGGGGAATCAATACCGCAGCGATAAGCACAAGTCGTTGAATAGAAAAACCAAAAATTAGCGCGTTCTTTTCATCGCTATGAATATTGATCAAGCCAGCCAATGCTGCGATACTGGCAGCTGCCAGGCTTAGAAAGAAAAGCGCCCACAACATGTTTTTCTTGATCGATTTCAATGCCATGGTGCTACTGCTCCGAAATCTTCCTGTTCCTAACGGTTTTTATGTGATCATAGATTGCGCCGCCGATCAGGATGAAACCAGCCGCCAACACAATCAATGCCACCATCCCGTAAAATGGAATATCAAAACCCCATCGGTACAAACGGTTTCCATACCAGATGCTAAACACAAGTAAAAAGACCGCTTCAGCGCCAATCCAGCGCGCCAACCAGGGATCCTTCCGTTCTTTAGCAGTAATCCAGCCCCAGGCCGCGATGATCGCCATCCATACCAGGAAAGAAGTACGGTAGCGTGGGTTGTCCCAAAGGTCGCCGCCTGCGCGCAGCGATGAGATGATTGTCCACGACACAAAAGCAGCAAATGCAAGGATCAATAGACCTCGTTTCTGACCCGCCGCTTCTTTCGATAATCCAAATGGCACATACAAGAGGACTGGCAAGAGCAGATACCAGCCAAGCGCACGGAAAGTCGTGATTCCATTCGACAGAGGCAAAGCCGGGTCGAAGACAGCCGCCGGCAACACTGGCTGGACCAATCCGTAAGCGACTAAAAAGCCGTAACGGAACCAGTCTGGTTTTCCATCGAACAAGAATTGCAACCAGCCTGAAGCTTCCGCGGTGAGCTTTGCATCCCATATAGCGTAGGAGCGCAGCCAGCCAGCCATGCTGGCCAGACCGGCCAATCCAAGAGCAGCAATACCCACCCATACTAACGAACGAACACGCCGCGAATATCGTTGTTGCTCGCGAACCCAGATTAAGATCATCAAAACCGCGAGCACGGGCGCAGCAACCAGCCAAGAGAAAGCTGCCATGACGAAAATCGAGGTGATCAATGCTGCCCATCCGGCCTTCCGCTGATCGCGCAATACCATCGCGCCCCAGAAAGCCACAGCTGAAAGTCCAATCAATATCTGGTCGCGCATTTGTGATCCGCCAAGCAGCAGGCTCTCCGGGTAGAGAGCAAAAATCCAGGCGGCTGCATCCGCGATACGGCCATCGAACACCTCATGTAAACCTCGCCGAAGGAATGGAATGCCAAGCGAGCCAAATGATGCCGTCAATATCAACACCAGCCATGGACGGTGCGCATCCGGGCTGAAGAGCCGGTAAATCGAGGCGCTTATAGCCATCATCCCGCCATACTGGTCCGCGAAGTATTCGCCCTGGAAAGCCCGTAATAGTGATCCGCCGTCCTGCGCCAGATCCCAGGCTTGCAAGTCACGCTGGTAGGCGTCAAAAAAAATGTAGCCAGCGTTCTGAGTGGGAGTATCGTAACCATAGACCGGCAGCGCCAGGCTCAAACCAATCCCGAGGATCAGCCTTAGCGCAAACGCAAGACCCATCATCCAGGCCAGCGTCCTGCCAGCTCCGCCCCACTTCCAGGCCAGCAGAAGGAAAAACAGACAAAGCGTAGTCAACGCACTCGCGCCGGCAAATCCAGCCAGGGTGAATCCGCCGGACATCAGCGCGCTGATTATGGCGCCAATGGACGCGCCGCCGAGGATCGAGAACAAAACAAGGAATGGTATTTTATATTTCTTGGCCATATTTTTAACTAAAGCCTGCCAACACGCGCTCTGCGCGTCCCTTCCAGGTATATTTCTGAGCGTCATTTTGCGCGTTCTGCCCCAGCTGCCGCATCCTCTCCGGTTCGGCCAGGAGCGCTGTCAAAGCAGCCTGCCAGCCAGCGGGATCTTCAGGCGGACAGAGGACTGCATTTTCATGGTTGAGCACCTCGCGCAGCACCGGCAGGTCTGAGCTGAGAACAACCCGGCCGCATGCCAGGTACTCGAACATCTTCATAGGGCTGCAAATATCGGCTGAATCCCCCCCGCTGCTGCCTGCCACTGAACGCTCGTAGGGCATGAGTAAAAACTCGCCTGCCGCCTGGTATAGAGGCAGCAAGCTATTCTCGATGAATCCAGTCAGAGAAATATTCTCGATGCCTTCGTCAGAGATGCGTTGTTTCCAGGTCGATACAGCCTGAGGATTGCCGCCGACCCAAAGGAACTGCACCTGGGGCACACTGCGCGCCAGTTCCAATAGTAAATCCATGCCGCGGCCCGAGTAGAGATGACCAGAATACACTGCCGTGGTTTTTTCCGGCAAATTCAACTGGCGGCGGGCCTCGACAGGTTCTGGTTGTACCAGATAGCGCTCGAGGTCCACGCCATTAGGCGCAATGACGACCTCTTCTGGCGCCATATGGATATGAAATTCGCCCTCGATCGCTCGATGCAAAGCCTGGGTGATTACCGCCAGACGTTTCCTGCCGCGCAGGGTGGCAGTCTGACGTAAAAGCCAGGGACCCAGCCTGCCAGTCGGCCGGTCGTGCACCTCAAGGATTGTTGGCAATCCACGGCGCAGGCCTATCACCGCGGCTTGCGGCAGCCAGGTATAGAGCAGATCGGCTTGCATATCGACCGCTCTTTGCACTGCCCGCCATGCAAAATCATAACGTTTAAACATCGCTGAGCTGGAGATCCAACAGGTTTCGAAAGGCGTTGTCAATCCATAATAAGGAGAAAGATCTGACCATGGGAAAAATGCTTTGCCAGGAACCATGAGGTTGACCGCTGCGCCGTATTGCGCCAACGATTGGCAGACTTTCATGACCTGAATGCTGTTTGCTGTATTGGATGGGACCTTCGACGAACTCACGCAAGCAATTTTCAAGAGGCAGCTCCCGTCAGCCGATCAGCAGCCTGGCCTCGTCGAATTTCAGCCAGCCCGCCAAGAACGATAATGCCGATCGAAACGAAGAAATATCCACTCAACAAGCCTGCTTGCATGATAATTCCAAACTGCCTGACCAGCAAGAACATCAAACCTGTTTTAACCAGGCCGGTCAGGAAAGTCACAACCAGGGGAAAATTAGGTTTTCCGAAAGCCAGCAGCAATGGACGGTTCCAGAAGAAAATATTGGCAAAGCTGTAGCCGGCGAAGAGAACTAGAATCGCGCCATAAGCGGGCAGATATTCACCGTTCTTGAAGATCCGTAAGAGCCAGGAACCCGCAATCAGTATGCCCAATCCGGTCACCACCGTCCAGGCAAACGCAATCAGGCTGGTACGGCGCAGCAGATTACGCAACTGCTTCCATTGGCGCAATGCCACCGAACGCGTGATTTCCGGGAAGGTGGTTTGAATGAATGGCGTGATTGGCATGATGATCACATTCATGATCGCCAGAGCGAATTTGTAATACCCTGCTGCGACTGTGGAAAGGAAAAATCCAAGCCAAAGCAATTCGCTGTCGCGGATAAACATGTTGACCGTATTACTCAAATTAGTGCTGATGGCAAATCGTACCATTTCACGCCATTGCTGCAGCACTCGGATGGATGTATGGCGCCACTCGCTGCCAAGCAATGAGGTCGAATGATACAAAGCCGTTGCGGCTGAGCCAAATCCGTACAGGAATTTCCCCGCCAGATATGCCAGCACAACATCCGTCAAATCACCCTTGAGCAGATATGCCACCAGGATCCACCCGGCAGTTAAGATATTCTGCAGCAAATTCAGTACTGCCTGCGTGCGGTAGTGACCACCCAATTGCAATACAGCGGTCGATGTTTCCGTCAACATGTTTCCGAGCAGCGCCAGACCGTAGAAGATGATCCAGGGCGCGGTGCTTTCGTCTTTGACGATCGTCGCTGCGCCCCAGCGCGCCAGGAGGATCAAGATTGCGTAAGCAACAGCAGAGGTGGCGGCTTCACTAAGCGCGGCGATCTTAACTACAGCGCCCGCCAATTCTTTGCGTCCTTGCGCCAGGTATTGGCCGCCGTATTTGATCACCAGCTCATTCATGCGAAACGAGAGCAGGCGGTTCACGTTGGAGGCGAATGAGATAATGATTCCAAGCGTGCCGTAATTTGCCGCGCCAAGCATCGCTGCTGCCAGCAGGCCTTGCAAGAAGGTTAAACCCATGCTGATGGTGTTGCTTGACAACAGGTAGCCTGAATTACGAACCACACTGCCAAGCAGCGTGTCCTTTTTCCAATGGTCTATCAGACGCGTCAGCCGGCTCACTCGGTCAGCACCTGGCTGGTCCAATCGCGTTCCGCCAGGTACCAATCCACCAGACGCTTAAGACCATCCTCGAGAGAGATTTCCGGGTGCCAGCCAAGCATTTGGCGGGCTTTGCTGATGTCGGCCCAGGTGGCGGGCATATCAACCGTCTGCACGGGAAGAATTTGGATGTTAGCCTGTTTTCCAAGCAACTTTTCGAAAATACGGATGGTTTCCATCATGCTGTGCGGGTGGTCGTTCCCAAGATTGATGATCTCGTACCCGGCTGGTTTCTGCCCAAGGATCGTTCCTCGGGCAATATCGTCGACGAATGTGAAATCACGAGTGTAGCTGCCGTCTCCGTACAACCGCAGCGGTCGTCCTTCTGCAATCCATTGGCAGAACCGAAACAGGCTCATATCCGGACGCCCTGCCGGGCCGTAAACGGTAAAATAACGAAAGACCGTCACATCCAGCCCGTAAAGAAAGTGATAGGTGTAGGCAAGCGTCTCCGCGGCTTTTTTGCTGGCAGCATACGGCGACAGCGGTCGGCTCGTATCCGCGTCTTCATGAAAAGGCATGGGATTATGTGTACCATAGAGGCTGGAAGTCGAAGCCAGGACAAACTTTTGGATGCCGTGGCTTTTGCACAACTCAAGCAGGTTGATCGTCCCCTTGCCGTTCGTTTCCAAATAAATCCATGGATCCTTGACGCTAAAAGGCACCCCTGCGCGGGCTGCCAGATTGAAAATAGCATCCACTTTTCCACAACTCTTTAACAGACTGTCCATGCCGGCCAGGTCGCAAATATCCTGCACGTACAGCTTCAGGCCAGGCAGATTTTCGATGGTCCTGGCGCGCCATCGTTTGATGCGAATGTCATAGGCGTCGTTGAAGTTATCCACAGCAATCACTTCATGCCCGTCGTTTGCCAAAAATTCAGCAACTTTCGAGCCGATAAAACCCGCTGCGCCCGTCACCAGGTAACGCTTGCCCATCACAGCCTCACTACCTTTGAGTTGCTTTTTCCGGATTTTCCAAGTGCGTTGCGAGTATCCACAATTAATTGCGCTGACTCTAGGATCGCTGCATAGTCAAACACCTGATGGTTGGTAATGATCACCACGCAGTCTGCTCTTTTCACCTCTGCCTTCCAATCGGTGATTGAATCCATGACGAGCTCCTCCCAGCGGATGTGCGGGACATGGGGATCATAATAACTCACTTCCGCGCCTTTTTCGCTTAACAAATGGATCACATCCAACGCAGGAGATTCGCGTAGATCGTCGATGTTAGCTTTATAAGCCGCGCCAAGGATCAATATTCGACTGCCACGCAGCGCTTTCCTGTGGTTATTCAATGCATCCTGAATTTTTTCAACAACAAAACGCGGCATGTTGGTGTTGATCTCAGAAGCCAGCTCGATAAATCGCGCGTTGTAATTCAACGATTTAAGCTTCCAGGAGAGATAGAGCGGATCGATGGGGATACAATGGCCGCCAAGACCCGGTCCGGGAGTAAATTTCATAAATCCAAAAGGCTTGGTCGCTGCCGCCTCGATCACCTCCCACACATCGACTTTCAGATGGTTGCACATGATCGCCAACTCATTGACCATGCCAATGTTGATCATGCGGAAGGTATTCTCCAACAACTTCGCCATCTCTGCCACCTCGGTCGAGGTGACCGGCACAATCGACTTCAGGCCCTGACTGTACCAGGCGGCTGCCACTTCGGTGCATTCCGGGGTGATGCCGCCGACCACTTTGGGCGTGTTATAGGTGGTCCAGTCTTTTCGCCCCGGGTCGACCCGTTCTGGAGAAAACGCCACGAAGATGTCCTCTCCTGCCACCAGGCCACTCTTCTCGGTCATGGTCGGCAGAATCATCTCGCGCGTTGTGCCGGGATAGGTGCTCGATTCCAACACAACGATCATGCCAGGATGGACATAGGGCGCCAATCCCTCGACTGCGCTCATAATAAAAGACAAATCCGGATCACCTGTCTTGCGCAGCGGGGTAGGCACGCATATCGAGACCGCGTCGGCAGACTGAAGCACCGAATAGTCGCCAGTGCCCTTCAACAAGCCCTGGCTTACCAGGCGCTGCACTTGTTCTGAAGGGACATCCAGGATATAACTTTCGCCGCGGTTGAGCATATCCATCTTTGATTTGACCGGATCGATACCTGTGACCTCGAATCCTGCCTCGGCAAACACCGTAGCAAGCGGCAAGCCGACATATCCCATACCCAGGATGGCGATTTTTGCCTGGCGTGATTCTAATTTTTCGATCAATTGCTGCTTAAGATTAGCTTTCATTAATTACCTCGACAATAAGAATCGAAATGTGGAGATCGATCGTAAAAAGCAGTTAAAACAGGCTTAACTGAGTCGCATCGTCTTTGGGTGGAGGCGGAGGTGCTTTTTCTTCCTCGATTGGAGCCGTTTTTATTTTTTCACGGTTAGCCCGCGCTTGCGACAACAACTCCGGCAAGGAACGAAAATCTTCGACAATATCTTTTTTTAAGGAGGGCTGATGCAGAGCAGCCGCAGGATGGTAGAACGGCGCAATCAGCTTTCCGCCAATCCAGCGCGCCTGCCCGTGTACTTCGCTGATACGCGCATTAGGTAAATAGCGCGCCAAGGAAACACGGCCTAAGGTAACAATCAACTTCGGATTGATCGCTTCGATTTGCCGCTCGAGGTAATTGGAGCATGCAGCCAACTCTTCTGGTTGTGGGTCGCGGTTGCTCGGCGGCCGGCACTTAACTACATTGGTGATGAACACCTGTTCCCGCTGGAATCCAACCTGTCCAAGCAACTCATCGAGAAATTGTCCTGCTGCCCCAACAAAAGGCCGGCCTTGCTCGTTTTCATAAAATCCGGGGCCTTCACCGATAAACATAATCTCTGCATCTGCTGATCCTTCGCCAGGGACAGCATTCTTGCGCGAGTAACTTAATTGGCATTTTTGGCAGGCGGACACTTCCCGCGCCACCTGCTGGAGTGATTCATTTTTGTCCATTAACACACCTCCTGGAGCGTCGAGCCAGAGATGGCTTTAAGGATTTGGTGTCAGGAAAGCCTGCAGCGTTTCAACGCGGATTGGATCCAGAGTCATTAAGAATGCATCTTCACCATTGTCACGGTAATAACGTGCGCGGACGGCTGTAATATCAAATCCAAAGCTGCGATACAACGCCTGGGCTGTTTCATTCGAACGGCGGACTTCAAGGAAGCTCCGCCGAACCCCATTATTGTAAGCCCGAAGCAAAGATTCTGCCAGAAGGACACGCCCTATTCCCAACCTTCGGAAAGCTGGATCAACCGCGAAGGTGCCGATGTGAGCTTCATCTATAATGAACCACATCACAGACATGCCAACCACCATTTTGCCTCCGGCCTCTCTCTCGATCTCTGCCACGTACAGTCTTGAGCTTGGATTATCCTCCAATTCGAAACGGTAGGAACGTTCTGGCCAGGGCAAGCTGAAGGATGCCACATCGATTTCGTGTACGCGCGGCACATCCCCCTGCGTCATCTCGCGGACCGTGATGCGCAGCGGCTGATTAATAGCCGTCACGTGGGAATCGCCTCCGCCGTGCGCAGATAAATAGGCGCCAGGCTGATCACCTCGTCAGTTCTTCCCGTCTTGAAGCGCTTCCAGGCTAACTCCGCAAGATATGACGGGCGCCGCAGCGACCGCGCGGGAGAAGCCAGCAGGATGTTTTTCCGTTTACGGGCAAGTATTTGACGGTCCGTCCCGGTAAGCTCGCCGCAGACCAGCGTGGGAGATTGAATGGATTCGGAGAGCATTTCCACTGTAGAAACTTGAATATCTTCGCTGCTTTCCCAGCCATGCTTACCAGCTTTGTACCAGCCCACCGCTAACCGGTTGCGTCCCGCTTGCAACACCACCGCCAGCGGATACTCGCTCAATGGCTGGGCAGCTGCAAGGATATGCAGCGTAGGAATGCCGACCAAAGGGATACGCACCGCCATAGCCAGCCCTTTGGCGATCGCCAGCCCGATACGCAAACTTGTGAACGAACCTGGTCCAAGCGCGACGCCAATCCCTTCCAGGTCCGCAGGTTTGATCCCGCAGCGTGTAAACAACTCACTGAGCGCTGGAGCAACCTCGATGGTATGATGCGCTTTGGTTTGCCAGACAGATTCACCAATCACCTGAACGCCGTCATAGAGCGCCATGCCAACCGTTTGCGTCGAAGTATCCAATGCCAGAATCACGCTAACCTCCCAAAACCCGACGTCGGAAGTCTTCGACAAGCGTTTGATAACGTATGCCGCTTGGCAGGAAAACCATCCCGCGCTGCTCATCGGATATCCAGCGAAGCTTCACCAGCAGATTTTCCTCAGGCAATGCTGCATCGATCCGCTCAGGCCACTCGACCACCAGCGCGCCCTGTTCAATCAACAGGTCGATGTCCATTTCCATCGCCTCGTCCGCATTTTGAAGACGGTATGCATCCAGATGGTTCAGGTTCTGGCCGTCTGGTCTGCGATAGACGTTAACGATCACGAAGGTCGGGCTGGAAACCGGATCCAACGAACCCCAACCTTGAGCTATGCCCTGCACCAGGGTTGTTTTTCCCGAACCCAGATCTCCCATCAGGCAAATCAGATCCCCCTTTTGCAGCAAATTACCAAGACGCATTCCAAGCCGGCGGGTTTGTTCGGCGCTGCGGCTGAAGAATTCTAGCGTGGAGGAATCGAGAATTGGCATTGTCTAGATTATACAATGAATAAGACCTGACTATATTCCTAAAGAAGGATTGCATGCGAATTATGTGTCGTTTTCCGTATTTTCGCCAATTCGGGGAAGCACTGCTTTTAAACGTCGGGAAAGCTCGCGGCGGGTAAGCATGATGCGCCGGTTACAACCGCAGCACTCCAAGCCAATGTCTGCCCCAAGACGGGTTATCCGCCATTCATATCCCCCGCATGGATGAGCCTTACGTAAACGAACTGTATCATTCAAGCGTAAGTCGGGCAGCATGCCAGGATTATACCACCCATGTTATAATCGCCATCACCGCTCACCAAACCGGCCCCTTGGACACACAGGTTATGCTTGGATTAGATTTCCCCACCCTCATCAGCCGTATTTTCACGCTTATCATTGCCTTCACGGTCCACGAATTTTCGCATGCCTGGGTGGCTACCCGACTTGGCGACGACACTCCGCGCTTGCACGGACGGCTGACTCTAAATCCACTGGCTCATCTGGACATCCTCGGCTCCCTATTATTAATCATCGCCGGCTTTGGATGGGCAAAACCAGTGCCGGTTAATCCCTATCAACTGGGTAAACGCTCTCAGGCGGGCATGATGCTTGTCTCATTGGCCGGACCGTTTTCCAACTTCATACTGGCTGTTCTTGCCGCGCTGCCGATCCGCTTTGGATTAATCACTGCCATATCAGGCATCAATTCATCATCCGTCTTGCCGACACCCTATGCGTTTCTGTCCGAGTTCATCTTCATCAATCTTATTTTGATGTTATTTAATCTGATCCCGATCTCACCGCTCGACGGCGACAAGATCGCGGATTATTTTGCCCCGCCCCCTTTGGCGCAACTGCGCGCGCGGGTGCGACCATACGGACCGATTCTTCTGCTGCTTATCCTGTTCATTCCACCGCGTTTTGGCGTGGACACGCTGGGATGGATGATGGTACCGGCGCTGCCCAATCTGTGGCGTCTTTTACTCGGAGGTAGTGTATGAGTGTCCGATTGACTGTTATTGGTCTGAACCACATCGGCGTATCGATTGGCCTGGCTTTGAAGAACAATCCATCCAATATCACCCGAATTGGCAGTGATGCCAATGTGGGCAACGAACAAAAAGCCCTTAAAATGGACGCTTTTGATAAGGTCGTTCATAACATCCCGGCTGCCGTCGAAGAAGCGGAGATGATCATCCTATGCGTACCCATGGACGAGGTACGGAAAAACCTTGAAATCATTGCCCCGGTCCTTAAACCCGGCGCTGTCGTTTTGGATACTTCCCCCCTGGCGGCGCCTGTCGCCAATTGGGCTGAGGGGATTCTCGCCAAAGAACGTTACTTGATTTCCTTTAAACCCTCTCTTAATCCTGGCCACATTGTTAGTTTAGAAGATGGTATCGACCAGGCCAGCGCTGATCTGTTCAAGAATAGCATGATCGCCATCAGCGCCCCATCCAATACTCATCCGGACGCGATCAAGCTGGCGGGAGATCTGGCTGCCATCCTCGGCGCGCAGCCTTATTTTAGCGATCCGCTTGAAACCGACGGTCTGATCGCTCTGACCGATTTACTGCCAAAGCTAAGCGCTGCCGCGCTGCTCCAGGCAGTCGCTAAACAGCCCGGCTGGCGCGAAGGGGGCAAACTGAGCGGGCATGCCTTTTTCTCAGCGACTGAGCCAATCGACCATCTTGACGGGGAGAAGGAACCAGGCATAGCTGCGCTGCTTAATTCGGATAATGCCGTACGCGTCTTGGGTGATTTGATCCAGGAATTACGATCACTGCAAGAGCTGCTCAAAAACCAGGACAGCGACGAGCTGAACAAGTCGCTGGCGGAAGCAATCGAGGTGCGTAGAAAATGGTGGCAGCAAAGGCAGAAATCGGATTGGGAAGTACGGGTCGAACCACCGCCGTTGCCAACCAGCGGCCAAATGCTCGGAAAACTATTCGGCCTGGGCCGTTTGAGAGATACAAAGCCTGGCAAGAAATAAACAAAATGCCGTATTATTGTTACATCGTAGAATGTGTGGACGGTAGTTATTACACGGGCTGGGCAAAAGATCCGGAAAAACGCGCTCACCTTCACAATCTCGGCCGCGGAGCAGCATATACCCGCCTGCATCGACCTGTCCGGCTGGTTTATGTCGAAGAAGTAGCGAATATCCGCGCAGCCTTGCAACGCGAGCGGGCAATCAAGAAGCTAACCCACTCCCAAAAGAAGAAGCTGATCAATCCAAAGTAGTTGTTCAGGAGATTATAAATCCCATGCCTTCAGACCGGATCGAATACAACGTGTCTGCCCCAGGGAGAGTCAATTTACTCGGCGAGCATGTGGATTACAACCAGGGTATTGTCCTGCCGGCAGCGATCGATCGGTATGTGCGTATTCAGGCGCGCAGGTTGAATCAGCCTCTTTTGCGCCTGCATGCCCAGGATCTACACGCAAGCGTAACGATTTCATTAACCAACCTCCAAACGAAAACAGATCTGCACGGCAAACCATTACCGCCCTGGGCGCTCTACCCGGCTGGGGTTGCCTGGGCACTGCAACAACGCGGTTTCAAGCCAGCTGGCCTGGATGCCACATACACCTCGGATATCCCCATCGGCGCTGGATTGAGCTCATCAGCGGCAGTAGAAGTGGCTTTCGTGACCCTCTGGCAAACCGCAGCAAACCTGTCCGTGGACAAAGTCCAGCTGGCGCTCATCTGCCAGCAAGCGGAAGTCGAATATGTAGGCGTAAACTGCGGCGCGATGGATCAAATCGCCAGCGCCTGCGGGGTGCAAGACCACGCGCTCAAGATCGATACCCGCTCGTTGGAGGTCGAAGCTCTGCCTTTGCCAAAAAACGTCGCGATTGTGATTGCCAACTCGGGCGTGCGGCGCAGTCTGACCAGCTCCGCATATAATGAGCGCCGGGCGTCGTGCGATCAAGCAGTTGAAATCCTTAGTCACTGCATACCGGGAATCACCTCACTGCGCGATGTTTCCGCAGCCAATTTCAACCGCTTAGCTGATTGCTTACCCGAACCGATTCGATCTCATGCTCGGCATGTCGTCGAGGAGATGGTCCGCGTGGATGAAGCCGTCATCTGTTTAAAGGCAAGCGATATCGATGGCTTCGGGCGGTTGATGCTGGCCGGGCACGCCTCGTTGCGCGACTTGTTTACGGTTAGCACCCCTGAGCTCGATATCCTGGTTGAAACCGCGATGGATTTACCCGGCTGCTGGGGCGCGCGTTTGACTGGCGCTGGTTTTGGCGGCTGCACGGTCAATCTGGTCGAAATGCAGCACACAGACAGCTTCATCCGTGAATTATCCGCCCATTATCAACAAATCACTGGTAAAAAAGCGCAAATCTACGCCTGCCGGGCCAGCCAGGGAGCGTTCGTCAGCGCATCTTAAATTTATTTAAGCAATTCGAGACTGCCCGCATGGATCATCGATTAGATTTGCTGTATCCAGGATTAAATCAGCGATTGGCAATTCGAATGATGATATTGAGGACAACGGTCAGGATCAAGCTGATCACCACGGAGGCCAGCAAAGGGATCAGGCAAGTCATCCCGGATGTTTCGATTTTAATGGTCCCAGGCAGGTTTTGCAGGCCAGGGATTCTTCCCAATAACCAGATAATCCCGCCAACCACGACGAGAATGACGCCAAAGATGAATATCCAGCGGCCGAACACATCTAGATTTTGCATATCATGACCTCGCTTATATTTTACCCGCTGCGAGGTGCTCTGTGAAAACCAGAATCGGCTATAAGGGCGGATACAGGAAAAAAAACCTGCTGTATGAAGTGGTTCGATTACGCGTTATGTTGGAATCGGTCATTCTTTACGGAACGCCAACGCAACCCAATCCCCCATTTCCATCCGTTCTACCAGCTCTAAACCCTGATTTTCAGCCGCAGCTTCCACATCTTTGGATTGCATATCCAGTATCCCCGAGAGAATGATATGACCTTTAGGACTGACGAGCGAGGCAAGATCGGCATCCAGCAAACGCACAATCACCGGCGCCAGGATGTTTACGAATACCAACGATGCCCGCCGGATGAAGAATTGCCCTTGGAAGATCTCGTTGATCGAGCCAATCCCAGCATCTATCCGTTCGTAGAGACCGTTGGTGATTGCATTTTCCTGGGTCGCGCGAACGGCAGCCTGGTCCAAATCCACGCATACCGCCCGGCTCGCGCCGAGTAATAACGCTGCAATCGACAAAATGCCCGATCCGCAACCAACGTCGATCACAGGCTTATCCTTCTGGACGTACTTCTCAATAAGCGCCAGGCACAATTGGGTGGTTGGGTGCGTGCCTGTACCGAAAGCCATGTTCGGATCAATTTTAACCGCGATGCGATCCTGGCTTTCTGCCTCCAGCCAGGCGGGTAGAATAAGCAGTTTCTCCCCGACCGGGATCGGGCGGTAGTGCGCCTTCCAGGCGTCCATCCAATCCTGATCCTCGATTTCACGATAAACAGCTTCCGGCAAGCTTGCGATCTGACCGAGATGCCAGAGGGCTTCATCCAACTCCCGCCTGATGGTTTCAATACCCATGGTATTATCCAGATATCCGTACACACGGATCGGACCGTAAGGCGTGCCTTCATCCTCGGCATCATTGAAACGCACTGCCTGTTCCATCACCACCCCCTCCCTGGTATAACGCCCGATCACTTCCGCAACGGCTTCAGCCAACTCGCCGTTCACGGTCAACGACACTTCCAGCCAGCGCGCTTCAGCCACCTAAAACCTCTTTTAAGATATCGAGAAAGCTTTTTTCTTGCGGGCGGACTTCAGTGCCAAGCGTCTTCGCCAATTGCTCGAAAATCGCCCTTTGATCCTGCGTCAAGCGCTGAGGTACTTCTACATTGACAATCACCATTTGATCCCCCCTGGCCCCGCCGCGCACATTTGGCACGCCTTTACCTTTTAGACGGAATATCTTCCCGGGCTGAGTGCCTGCGGGGATGGTCAGCTTGGTTGTCCCATCGATGGTAGGAACTTCGATCTCAGCGCCAAGTGTCGCTTGAGCAATATTGATATTCAAGTCGAGCAGCAGATCGTCGCTTTTTCGCCGAAAGAATTGGTGCGCTTTCACTCGGATTTCGATGTAGAGGTTGCCGGTAGGTCCGCCTTGAGTGCCTGGCTGTCCTTCGCCTGCCAGCCGAATTTGCGTACTGTTATCGACGCCAGCCGGGATGGAAACAATCTTCTTGACGGTCTTCCGCTCGAGACCGCGTCCTCGGCAGGTATGACATGGAGTTGTAATCACCTCGCCGCTGCCATTGCAAGCCGGACAGGTGATCACCTGCACCATCGATCCAAGGAAAGTCTGCCGCGCCTGGCGCACTTCGCCGCGTCCGCCGCAGGTGCTGCAGCGTACTGGCGAGGTGCCAGGTTCAGCCCCTGATCCTCTACAGGTGCTGCAGGTTTCGTCGCGGGTGATTTCGATTTCCTTATCGACGCCAAAAACCGCCTCTTCGAAGGAAATCTGCAATGCCATGCTCAGGTCCGCGCCGCGCCGTGGAGCGTTTCTACGCCGCCCGACGCCCATGCCAAAACCGAAGAACTCCTCAAAAATATCCGAAAAATCTACCCTGGAAAAATCGGGCATTCCGCCCATGCCATTCAAGCCGGCATGGCCAAACCGATCATAAGCAGCCCGCTTTTCCGGATCAGAGAGCACACCATAAGCCTCGTTAATCTCTTTAAAGGCTTCCTCTGCGTCGGGCGATTTGTTCACATCCGGGTGGTATTTGCGAGCCAATCCGCGGAATGCCGCTTTGATCTCCTCATCCGATGCATTGCGACCAACATTTAATATTTCGTAATAATCTCTGGATGTCATCAGCAGTCTGTACCTGAATTAATATCGCCCAATTTTACTACCTTTGCGAAGTTTCTCCATTCAGGCATTTTTACACCTGTTTCATAAATCCGAACCTTGAGCGGGAAGGGGCGGGATCGAACCCGCCCCAATGCAATCCCAAAACGAACGGAGTCATCAGACTACCAATTTATGGGTTTACTGCTCTTTGAACTCTCCTTCGACGACATCATCGCCGCCCTGACCAGAAGAGCCGCCTTGATCGGGAGGCTGCTCAGCGCCGCCTGTTTGTGGGGCTTGCTGCTCATACATAGCGCCGCCAATCTTCTGCAATGCCAATCCGAGATCTTCTGTTGCCTTGCGGATAGCCGCCACGTCGTTGCCTTGCATGGCATCCTTGACCTTTTGCGTGGCTGCATCGATCTGCCCTTTTACTTCAGCTGGTACTTTATCGCCGTACTCGCGCAGAGATTTTTCAGCGGCATAGACAGTGTTATCTGCGTGGTTGCGTACCTCGATTAATTCCTTGCGTTTCAAGTCCTCTTCTGCGTGAGCTTCAGCATCTTTGCGCATCTTATCCACCTCTTCTTTGTTCAAACCAGAAGATGCGGTGATGGTGATATGCTGGCTCCGTCCAGTAGCCTTGTCTTTTGCTGTGACGGTCAGAATGCCATTGGCATCGATGTCGAAGGTTACTTCGATTTGCGGGATGCCCCGCGGAGCAGGCGGTATGCCGTCCAGATTGAATTGCCCGAGGAACTTGTTATCCACCGCCATCGGGCGCTCGCCCTGCACAACGCGAATTTCAACTTGCGTCTGCCCATCGGCTGCTGTCGAGAAGATTTGCGTCTTGCTGGTCGGGATGGCTGAATTGCGCTCGACCAGAGGCGTCGCCACGCCGCCAAGCGTCTCTACTGAGAGCGTCAGTGGGGTTACATCGACAAGGATCACATCCTTGACCTCACCGCCGAGCACTGCAGCTTGAATCGCCGCGCCGATTGCAACCACCTCGTCTGGATTGACGCCCTTATGCGGGTCTTTTCCAAATTCACGGCGCACTGCTTCCTGCACGGCTGGCATGCGGGTCATCCCGCCGACAAGCACAACCTCATTGACATCGCTGGATTTCAACCCTGCGTCTGAAATTGCTCTGCGTACCGGTCCAAGCGAACGCTCAATCAAATCAGAGGTAAGTTGTTCCAACTTGGCGCGGCTGATGGTTTTCACCAGGTGCTTTGGTCCGGTCGCATCAGCAGTAAGGTAAGGCAGGTTGATTTCGGTTTGCATCACCGAGGATAATTCGATCTTGGCTTTCTCAGATGCCTCTTTGAGGCGCTGCAATGCCTGACGGTCCTGGCGAATATCGATGCCGGTTTCTTTTTTGAATTCGTCGATCAAGTAATCCATTAAACGAAGGTCGAAATCATCGCCGCCGAGGAACGTATCCCCACTGGTGGATTTCACCTGGAAAACACCCTCGCCAACATCTAAAATTGAGATGTCGAAGGTTCCGCCGCCAAGGTCATAGACTGCGATGACTTCGTTTTTGCGTTTATCCATGCCGTAAGCCAGCGAAGAGGCGGTTGGCTCGTTGATAATGCGCATAACTTCCAGGCCGGCAATCTTGCCAGCATCCTTGGTGGCATTACGCTGCGCATCGTTGAAATAAGCTGGTACAGTAATGACCGCCTGGGTGATCGTCTCGCCAAGATAAGCCTCAGCATCCGCTTTTAACTTTGCCAGGATCATGGCTGAAATTTCCGGCGGTGAGTATTCCCGGCCAGCCATTACTACACGCGCATCGCCGTTTTGCGCTTTGGCTACTTTAAATGGCACGCGGCTGATCGTTCGCTGTACTTCTTCATCTTCATAGCGCCGCCCCATCATGCGCTTGATCGAAAAGATGGTGTTTTCCGGATTGACAATCGCCTGGTTGCGCGCGGTGCGCCCTACCAGACGCTCGCCGTTTTTATTCATCGCCACCACCGACGGCAGTAAACGTTCTCCTTCTGCTGTGGGGATGACAGTAGGCTCACCGCCAACCAGTACAGCTACTACAGAGTTAGTTGTTCCTAAATCGATGCCAACAATTTTGCCCATATTGTTCCTCCGCATAATTTGTCAATTTGATTTATATACTTCATTCAAATATCATTCGGTTAGCGAGCTACTCTCACCAGTGCCGGACGGATAACCCGGTCGCCGATCATGTATCCCTGTTTGATAACTTCGATTACATGCTCGCTCTGATGATCGGGATCTTCATCGTGCGAAATGGCTTCATGCAGGGTTGGATCGAACAGCTCGCCCTCGGCTGGTATGCGAGTCACCCCTTCCGATTCGAGAATTCCTATCAATTTTCGGCAGATCAGCCCCACTCCCTCCCACCAATTCTGATCAGCGGCGTTTTCCGGGCGGTTTTTAACCGCAAGCTCCATATCATCCAGAACATCTAAGAAATTTTTAAAGATATTCGCTTTGATGGCCTGGTTTAACAGGTACTGGTCGCGTTCGATGCGTTTCTTATAATTTATAAAATCCGCTCGCTCGCGCTGCCAGCCTTCGAAATACTCCTTTGATTGTTTTTGAGCTTCCTCCAACTCTTGCTGCAATACAGCCAGTTCTTCGACAGATAAACTTGCCATTTCGATATTCACGGGTTCGATAGCCTCAGTTACAGATGGTGTTTGGGAACCGGTTTCCATTGGTTCTTCGTTGATCTTTTCACTTTCAGTGATAGATCTATCGGTAGCCGTAGATCTTTTCTTCTTTTCTACACTCATCAATTCACCTCTCCGTGGTTTGGTGTTGATTCGTCAAGCATGGTCTCCGCCACCAGGTCGCTTAGCAGACCAGACAGGAAGCGAATGGTGGAGATAGCTCGCCCGTATGACATGCGCATTGGTCCAAGCACGCCAAGCGATCCAGTTGCCAGACCAGGCAGGCCATAAGAGCCAACAACCAAAGACCACTGGCGTAGTTCCTCCCAGGTACCTTCTCCGCCGATCAATACTTGTACTCCGCCCTGTGATGTGCTCAGCGCGGTGCGTGAAACCAGATCCTGCAACAGCGAACGTTCCTCGAGAATGCGCAACGCGCGCCGGGCGTCTTCTGAGCCGGTAAACTCAGGCTCTGCCAGAACGTTGGTCAGTCCATCCACGTACACTTCGCCTGAAACCGCTGCGTCCATTTGAGCCATATTTGCCGTAACGAACTCCACGACATCTGCATCCAGTCCTGAAAGTTGGGTTTGGCGTATCCGTATAGATTCGGCATCCTGCGCCTGGAAAAGTTGCGTAAGGCGGTCGGCGCACTGTGAGAGCTGCTCCTGTGAAACCGGTTCATCGAAGGTTAGCAATTGCTGTCGAATTTCACCACCCATCAAGACCAGCACCATCAGGACTTGGCGTCCGCGGGTGGAGATCAATTCCAGGTGCTTCAGGCGCGCTTTTTCAGGATGCGGGGGCGTCACCAGAGAGGCCGCCCTTGACTGGTGCGCCAGCACCGAAGCCGCCAGACGCACCCACTGTTCCACATCGTTGCGCATCTGGTAAAACTGGTGCGAAATCGTACGGCGGGTCATGTCGGGTAAATCGGACGCGCGAATCAGCCGGGTGACGAAATAACGGTAGCCCTCCTCGGTAGGGATGCGTCCAGCGGATGTGTGCGGCTGGCGCAAGTATCCGTGCTCGGTCAATGCAGCCAGCTCGTTCCGCACGGTTGCTGAACTCATATCCAGCTTGTAGCGCGCTACAAGGTTCTGCGAGCCAACCGGCACAGCAGTCTGGATGTATTCATGGATCACCAGGGTCAAAATGACCTTTTGTCGTTCGCTAAGTTCGATCATAGTCTCTATTTTTTTAGCACTCTCGACGTGAGAGTGCTAAAACCTGCACTTGCATCATCATACCATGCCGTGATTTTACCGTCAAGACGAGGGGAGATTTCATATAAAACTCTTACATTGTTTAGCGCCATGATGATGGGCCAGTTTTTTAAGGCGAGGTCGTCATCGTACCCATGATGAGATTGCTTCGCTGTGCTCGCAATGACGTATATTTCATCAATTGACAATTGACCCCTGCTGCTTTTTTTCATACAATTGTGACATGCTCATTCGACCAAATCCGAATCGCCGCTGCGGATATTTCCGCACGGATCACGATCCTCCACCCGATCAGCCTTCCTCTTGTATATTTGTCTATTTATTAGCGGTAAGGTATAGTACTGCCAGCAAGAAAAACATTTAATAAGGAATAAGCAAATGTCCCCGACTGAATTTATTTCCAAACGCGCCCCAATCTATCGAGACGTGCCGGATGAAAAATGGAACGACTGGCGCTGGCAGCTCAGTCATCGTTTGAACAGTGCCGAGGATTTCGAGAAGGTGTTTCCATTAACCGATAGCGAGAGAAAAGCGCTCAACTCGCAGGGTCTCTTCCGCGTTGACATCACCCCCTACTTTGCCTCGCTGATCGATCCCGCTGATCCGGACGACCCGATCCGCATGCAGGTCATCCCCACCGCGGATGAGATCGTGCCATTCACCGGCATGATGGAAGATTCACTGGCGGAAGACCGCCACTCACCCGTACCCGGGCTGGTGCACCGCTACCCCGACCGGGTGTTGATGCTGGTAACCACGCAATGCGCCTCCTACTGCCGCTATTGCACCCGCTCGCGCATCGTCGGTGATCCGAGCGCGACCTTCTCCCGGTCGGAGTTCGAGATGCAGATCGAATATTTGAAAAAGACGCCGCAGGTGCGCGACGTGCTCCTCTCCGGCGGCGATCCGCTTACCCTTGCGCCAAAACTCCTCGATGAACTGCTCTCGCGCCTGCGCGAAATCCCGCATATCGAGATCATCCGCATCGGCAGCCGCGTACCGGTCTTCCTTCCGCAGCGCATTACCGGCGAATTCTGTGACACGCTGCAAAAGTACCACCCTCTCTGGCTAAATATTCACGTAAATCATCCAAACGAGATATCGAAGGAACTCGCTGATGCCTGCGACTGTCTCTCCCGCGCGGGCGTGCCATTAGGCAACCAGTCCGTGCTGCTGGCAGGCGTAAATGATTGCGTGCACATTCAACGTAAGCTGGTGCAGGATCTGGTGCGCATTCGCGTCCGTCCGTATTACATTTATCAGTGCGATCTGGTCGATGGCGCGGGCCATTTCCGCACGCCGGTTGCCAAAGGGATCGAGATCATGGAGGGGCTGCGTGGACATACCTCAGGCTATGCTGTGCCCACCTATGTGGTTGACGCGCCCGGCGGCGGCGGTAAGATCCCTGTCACGCCCAACTATCTGATCAGCTACTCCGACCATAAAATTGTCTTGCGCAATTACGAGGGCTATATCACCACCTATGTGGAGCCGGTTGATTACAAGCCGCATGATCCAGCCGCCTGCATTTACTGCCAAAACAAGCGCCCAGAGCCTGGGCAGACTGGCATAACTGGTCTGCTGGACGGCGAAGCGATGACGATCATCCCCGAGGGTTTCGAGGAATTGCACGGTCGCGGCGGTGCTATGCATCGACTGCGGGAAAACCATGAAAAATGGAAGCCCCTTGGAATTGGAGACAAGAAAAAAGCGCTCGGAGACAGTAAAATTCACGATTTGGAATAAACCAACCATGCAAATCGAGAGGTAAAAAAGTTTACCTCTCGAGGCTTATTTCAGGAGGAAGACTATGCACTACCGCCGCCTGGGACGTTCAGGCCTGAAAGTCAGTGAAATATCACTCGGCGCCTGGCTCACTTTTGGCAGCCAGGTCGACAAACAAATGGCATCGGAGTTAATCCATGCCGCGTTTGAGCAAGGCATCAATTACTTCGACAACGCGGATATGTACGCCAACGGCGAAGCAGAAACCATGATGGGCGAGGTCATTCAAGACCTGCCGCGCGAGGCATTGGTGCTATCCAGCAAGGTCTTCTGGCCAACCATGCCAGGACCGAACGGGCGCGGCTTGTCGCGCAAACACGTCAGCGAGTCGATTCATGCCAGCTTGCGACGAATGAAGACGGATTATCTCGACCTTTACTTCTGCCACCGTTACGACCCGGATACCTCGCTGGAGGAAGTCGCCTTTACCATGGATACCCTGGTACGGCAGGGAAAAGTGCTCTATTGGGGTACCTCGGAATGGGAAGCGCATCAGATCGCCTCGCTGTACGGCGTATGCCGCCAATTCAACCTGATCCCGCCTTCGGTAGAACAGCCGCAATACAATCTATTTCACCGCCGGCGCGTGGAAGACGAGGTAGCCCCGCTCTGCCGTGAGCTCGGCATCGGCCTGGTGACCTTCAGCCCGCTATATTACGGCATCCTGACTGGCAAATACAACGATAGTATCCCGGCTGGCAGCCGCGCTTCTCGCGAGGATCTCGGCTGGATCCGCGATCGAATCACGCCCGAACGTATCAAAATCGTGCGCCAGTTGACCGCTTTGGCGCGAGAGCTTGGTGTCACCACAGCCCAACTGGCCATTGCCTGGATTTTGCGGCGCAAGGAAGTGTCCAGTGTGATCACCGGAGCGACCCGTCTGGAACAACTGGACGAAAACCTGGTGGCTGCTGAGGTAGAGCTTTCTCTGACCAACGAAATTTTAGAACAAATCGATGAGATATTCGGCGCGCTTCCTCACGATTAATTTTCTTTTTGGGTGTTTAATTAGATTGTTATCCAATTTAAATGGAGGTGAAAAATGTCTTATGAGCCCGGTGAACCGATTATTCCAGAGGTTATCTCCCCTCCCCCTGTGACTCAACAACCCGATCGCCAGGGTCTGGCAATCGCCTCTCTGGTAATGGGAGCCCTCACGCTGTTAACTGCCTGCCTGGTGGTTTGCGCGCCGCTGGGGATTGCCGGGATTGTGACCGGTATTCTTGGTCTCAATTCATCGAAAAAAGGGCTGGCGATCGCTGGTATAGTGCTTTCAGCGATAGGTATCATCGCCTCGATCATCATCGCGATTGTTTACGGATCCCTGATACCCGTATTTACAGATTCTCAGAATTGGAACTTCGACTTCGAGCCTTACGAATTTATACCCTGAAAGATAGACAGCAAGAGGTGATCACGGCTAAATTCCAATCCAAAGAGGATCCTTGGGTAACATCCCTGTCGATGATTCATAAGGCGGTTGACATCGGGTTTTTCCCTCTGTATAATTGAGGCAACTTCATACGGAGCAGCCAAGAGTAGTAGGTCATTCGGAAGTCTGCCAGAGAAGGAAGGTCAGCGGCTGAAAACCTCCACAGATATCCATGACCGAAGTCGTTTGGCACGCATGTCGAAGAAATCCCGCTTGGGAGAGTAGAACGGCACGGGTAAGCCCGTTAGCGCGCAGCCCGGATGATTGTCCGGGGTGGAGAGCGCAGATAAACAACCTGCGAATCGAGGTGGTACCGCGGAAGGAATCCTTTCGTCCTCTGGATGAAAGGATTTTATATTTCTAGAGGATGAGTGATGGCGCTAGAAAAACGATATTCACCGGAAATATCTGAACCTGAATTGGCTAAGTTCTGGCAGGAACAGCGCATCTACCGGTTTAATCCGGATTCACCTGCGCCTGTTTATAGCATTGACTCCCCGCCCGCGACGGTTTCAGGAAACCTACATCTCGGACATGTTTATTCTTACAGCCACCCCGATTTCATGGCGCGCTATTTTCGCATGCACGGATATCAGGTATTCTATCCGATGGGATTCGACGATAACGGCCTGCCAACTGAACGTCTGGTAGAAAAGCGTCTTGGAATTAAAGCCAGTCAAGTTGAGCGGCAAGAATTCATCCGCTGCTGCCTGGAAATCAGCGAAGAAGCAGAGAAGGAATACCGCGCTTTATGGCAGCACCTTGGCTTATCGATCGATTGGACGCTGACGTACCGCACCATCGACGCAAACTGCCGGCGGCTATCCCAGGCGTCGTTTATCGACCTGGTGCTGAAAAAACTGGCATACCGCCGCCAGGCGCCAACGTTGTGGTGCCCGCTCTGCCGCACAGCCATTGCGCAGGCTGATCTTGAAGACAATCAACGCGAAACGGAGTTCGTTACTTTGCCATTTAAATCTCCCAATGGGGTGATTCTGCCAATCGCGACCACGCGTCCAGAGTTATTAGCTGCCTGCGTGGCTGTGTTCGTCCACCCGGACGACCTGCGCTATCAGTCATGGATCGGCACGATAGTCGAGGTTCCATTCTACGGGCAGCAGGTACCCGTGATGACGGACTCAGCCGTCGACCCATCCAAGGGCAGCGGCGCGGTGATGTGCTGCACTTTTGGCGATCAAGCGGACGTGAGCTGGTGGTTGACCTATAACCTGCCATTCATCCAGGCCATCGATCAAGACGGCAGAATGACCCCCGCTTGCGGAGATCTGCAAGGTTTGACAACCATAGAGGCGCGCAAGGCAATCAAAGAAAAGCTAAAGGATAAGAAGTTGATCCTCGAGCGGCAGCCTGCCAGTCAATCCATCCGCGTTCACGAGCGCTGCGATACGCCGGTCGAAACAATCATCACCATGCAGTGGTTCATCCGCGCGCTGGATTTCCGCGAGCAGTTGATCGAAGCCGGTGAGCGCATCGCCTGGCACCCCGAATCGATGCGCGCGCGCTACCGCAGCTGGGTCGAGAATCTGAGCTGGGACTGGTGCATCTCTCGCCAGCGCTTTTATGGCGTCAGTTTCCCGGTCTGGTATTGCGACACATGCGGCGAGGTCATGCTGGCTGATATCGACCAGCTGCCTGTCGATCCCATAGTAGTTACTCCGCCAAGAACTTGCACCTGCGGCAGCGATCGTTTCATTCCCGAAACCGATGTGATGGACACCTGGGCGACCTCTTCGCTCACTCCGCAGATCATTACCCGCTGGCTTGCTGATGATTCATTCTTCCAGCGCTACTTTCCGATGACAGTGCGACCGCAGGCGCATGAAATCATCCGCACCTGGGCTTTTTACACCATCCTCAAGTCTATGCACCACTTTGATAAGCTCCCCTGGAGCGATATCTTGATATCAGGCTGGGGCATCGCTGGCGAAGGGATGGGCAAGATATCCAAATCGCGCGGAAGCGGCGGACCTATGCCGCCTTTAGAGATGATCCAGCGCTATTCGGCTGATGCGGTACGCTACTGGGCAGCCAGCACCAGCGCAGGGAAAGATTCGATCATCAGCGAAGAAAAAATTCAGTCTGGCAGCCGCCTGGTAACGAAGTTATGGAATGTCGCCCGCTTCGCCCAACCGTTTATCCACACAGACCTGAGGTCAGAAGCTTACAATTCCCTCAAGCTGACCCCCGCCGACCAGTGGATCATCGCGCGAACCAGGCTGGTCATCCAGCATGCCACAGAATCTTACGAGAATTATGAATATGCCGCGGCTAAAAACGAGATCGAAAACTACTTTTGGCGGGATGTGTGTGATAACTACATCGAAATGGCCAAGCAGCGCATGTATAATCCCGCTTCGGCTGCTCACCTGGCGGCTTGCGCCACACTTCAGGCTGTTATTCTGGCTGTTATCAAGCTGTTTGCGCCAATCCTCCCATATATCACGGAACGCATCTATCAGGCCCTGTACCGCTCACCGGCAGATCCCCTCTCGATTCACCTCTGCCGCTGGCCTGAATCGGATGATTTCGGTTGGGCAAATATTGGCTCCTCCGCCGAAATAAACGGTGAAATGCTTGTGGCTATCGCAACGGCCGTGCGCCGGTTTAAAAGCGAGCGCAATTTGAGCCTGGGGACGGAACTTCTTCGATTACAATTGGCGGAGTCTGACTCGGGCAGAATCAACTTTCTGCGCCAGGCGGAAGAGGACTTGACCAGCATCTGCCGCACCCGTCAAATTATTATTTCTGCACAACTCGATCCAGCGTTGATCCAATTGACCGACGAGCCGCCCATTGTGGCAGTAGAAATGATGCCGTTTGAATCAAATCCAATGTAGAGAGAAGCGCCATGCCAGAAAAAACCTTACCAAAAACCTATGACTTTGCTGCTACCGAGGAGTGGATCTACCAATGGTGGGAATCCAACGGTTTCTTCAAGCCGGATAACGACCCTGCTCAGCCCAATTTCGATCCTGCCCGCCGCCCGTTCGTGATTTCCATCCCGCCGCCGAACGTCACCGGCGAGCTGCACCTGGGACACGCCATGTTTGCTGCCGTGCAGGATCTGATGATCCGCTATCACCGCATGAAGGGCATCCCAACCTTATGGGTGCCGGGCAGCGACCACGCTGGAATCGCCACTCAGCTGCAGGTAGAAAAATCCCTGGCGGCGCAGGGCATCCATCGCGATGAACTCGGTCGCGAAGAGTTTATCCGCCGCTCCTGGCAGTGGAAGGAAAAATACGGCGGAATCATCACCCGTCAAATCCGGCGGCTCGGCGCTTCTTGCGATTGGGAGCGCGAGCGTTTCACGCTCGATGAGGGTCTCTCGCGCGCGGTACGCGAGGCTTTCGTGCGCCTTTTTGAAAAGGGATTGATCTACCGCGGTCCGCGCATGATCAACTGGTCGCCCGGCTTGAAAACCGCTGTCTCCGACCTGGAAGTCGAGTACAGCGAAGAAGCTGGTTTCCTATATTACTTCAAATATATATTGAGCGACAATCCGGATGAGTTCATTCCAGTCGCCACCACCCGCCCAGAAACCATCCTTGGCGATACTGCCGTTGCTGTGCATCCCGAGGATGAGCGCTATCGCAAGTATGTCGGGCGGATGGTGCTCGTCCCCATGCTCAACCGCCAGGTGCCAGTCATCGCCGACGAGTATGTCGACCGCGAGTTCGGTACTGGCGCATTGAAAATCACCCCCGGACACGACCCGAACGATTACGCTATCGGTCAGCGTTTCAACCTGGAAGTAATCAACATCCTCACCCCCGATGCGATCATTAATGAAAATGGCGGCCCGTACGCCGGGCTGGACCGCTTCGCGTGCCGCAAAAAGCTATGGGAAGACATGCGCGCTGCCGGGCTGGTCATCAAAGAGGAACCTTACATGCTCAACGTGCCACGCTCGCAGCGCGGCGGCGAGATTGTCGAGCCGATGGTTTCGACGCAGTGGTTTGTCAAGATCCGCCCGCTGGCTGATGCTGCCCTCGAAGCCGTACGTTCAGGCGCCATACGCATCGTGCCGGAGCGCTTCACCAAGGTGTATTACAACTGGTTGGAGAATATCGAGGATTGGTGCATCAGCCGCCAGTTGTGGTGGGGTCACCGTATCCCGGTCTGGTATTGCGACGACTGTGGCGCGACGCTTGCCTCGCGTACTGATCTGGACGCATGCAGGCAGTGCGGTGGCAGCCATATCCATCAGGATGAGGACGTGCTGGACACCTGGTTTTCTTCGGGCTTATGGCCGTTTTCGACGCTCGGCTGGCCGGAGCAGACTCCTGATTTGTGTTACTTCTACCCTACCTCGGTGCTGGAAACGGGCTACGACATCCTTTTCTTCTGGGTGGCGCGCATGATCATGTTCGGTTTGGAATTCACCGGTCAGGTGCCTTTCCATACGGTATACCTGCATGGCTTGATCCGCGACGAACGCGGTCAAAAAATGAGCAAGACCAAGGGCAATGCTATCGATCCGCTGGACGTGATGAATGAGATGGGCACAGACGCGCTTCGCTTTTCGTTGCTGGTCGGTTCCTCGCCCGGCAACGATCTGAGCCTGAGTCTGAAAAAAGTAGAGGCGAATCGCAATTTTGCAAACAAAATCTGGAATGCGGGCCGCTTCGTGATCGCAGCTTTGCATCAGGCGCCGTCCGCGCCGCTAGTTGAGCCGCAATGGACGTTGGCCGACTCTTGGATTTGGGCGCGGCTAAGGGCTATTCTAAACGATGTCGAGCGGCTGTTCTCCAGCTACCATTACGGCGAGGCAGGCCGGCAGATCTATGATTTCTTCTGGGGCGAGTTTGCTGACTGGTACGTTGAGATTGCCAAGCTGCAATTAGCCGAGGGCGGCGACCGCGCTTTCTACACTGCTCAGACGCTGGCGCGCGTATTGGATACCTGCCTGCGCCTGCTGCACCCTTTCACGCCATTTGTGACCGAAGAATTGTGGGGCCAGCTCAAGCAGGCAGTATTGGCTAAAGGCGAGCACTTCATGCCTGGCGAGGAATGGCCTCAGGCTTTAATGATTGCCCGCTGGCCAGAACCTCAGCCTACTGAGGGTTGGGAGGAGGGCAAGATCGCCGATTTCAATCTGATCCAGGAAACCGTACGCGCCATTCGCAATCTCCGCACCGAAAAGAAGGTTACGCCCGGCAAGCGCATTCCAGCCTTGATCGTTGCGGGCGAGCGGCTGGAGGTCTTCCAGCAGCAGAGAAAGACATTATCCACGCTGGCCTATATTGATCCAAAGGGTTTCACGCTGGTGGATGAACTGAAGGAAAAACCGCAGGATCAGGTTGTGCTGACCGTTTCCAGCGTGGAGATCTATTTGCCCTTAGCCGGGATGGTCGATATTGAGGTTGAAAAAAACCGCATAAGCAGCGAGCTTCGCGAGGTCGAGAGTCAAATCCAACGGCTGGAGGCGCTGCTTGCCAGCCCGTTCGGCCAGAAAGCGCCTGCTGCGGTAGTGGACAAAGAGCGCCAGAAGCTTGCTGGTTACCAGGAAACCGCCGCCCGATTGCGAGACCAGTTAAATGCATTAAGATAAACAGGCATCGAGAATAAGGTGTCAAGTATCAGGTATCATGTGTCAGGTTTAATATTCACATGACACTTTATACTTGACACTTGAAACTTGACACTTGAAACGTGACGCTAGATCCTGGCTTGCTCAAGCTTGAAGATTCGTTTCAATATCGCGATCGATGTCGCGTAAGTAGAGTCCATGCCAAAGTATGACAGCGCCCCCGCGCCCAGGTTACGCCCTTTACTCAACGGCGTATCGGAAGCGTAGTGCAGGATGCCCATATCAAAGGGCAGATTGTACAGGGGAACAATTTCATTCGACGGGTGGCGTTTGGGACGGAACATCTCGTAAACCGCCGACAGATACGGTCCAGCTTCCATCTCGATGTCGGTGTAGCCCTCGCGGTAAACCACGTCCATAATACGGGCATTCTGCAGGAACGGCCCATACACGCTGACCGCCTTCTGGTTGTCCAGCACCGTGCCGAATAAGAGGTATGGAGTGATCTGCGAGGCGCTGAACGCATTTTGGAACAGGTAGGTATTCTCTGAATGCTCATCCTGAACTACATTTGGGATCATCACATCGCCCATGCGCCCATTGAGTGTGGCTGCCTTGCCCATGATATATACCCCAAGCAGCGGGTAGGCATGCTCGCCAATCTTGACCAGCAGGTTGTAGGCGCCCATCCCCAGCGGATAATCGATATTCAGCAGTACTGCGTCGCTTTTCGCCAACCAGGACAAGTCCTCGCCTTTTAGCCGAGGATCGAAGCAGTCAGGATCTAATCGCGAGAGGTCGATCAGCTGCGCTTCGACATCGAAGTATTGTCCGCTTGACACTCGCACAATACCAGCCTCAAGTTCCTGCTTCAGCTGCTCGCTGGTCAGGTGACGCCCTAGATGAACCTGTTGATATTTTTTCAATAGATAATAGAGAAAATTCTCTGTGCTGGATGGCAGCTGACCGCTGGCGATATCCTCCCATTCCGCTTTTAACGCCTTATTTTCTTTGCGTTGAAGATAATCGATCAACTCATCACGGCGTTGTAAGGCGAAACCGGTCAGCAGATTGACCAGGCTGTGCGTATTGCTGGACACAAAATAAACCGGCCTATCCATCATCTCTGGGCAGCTCTGTTCGATGTGATCCCACCACAGGCGGGTCGCCCGGCGGTATTCGCTCAGAGAACCACTTAACAAACGCACACCAATGCGCGCCTGGCGGTGCGCGATCCGCTGCATGGTTGGCGCAAAAGAGCGTCCCCAAATAGTGCGTAACCGCTGCAAGTCTTCGAGCGGCATCTCCACCAGGTCAGCCAGCGCCTGGAAAGCCTTCTCATCCGTCTCAACTGCTTGCCAGGTCAATGTTTTTGGCCAGCGTTGCAGCAATTGGTGCAGTTTGTTCCATTCGATTTGATAAGCGGTCAACACCGGGATGATGTCATCGATATCCGAGCGGCTGGCAATGTAACAGGCCAGCGTATCCTTGCCGTCAAAATAGCAGCGCCGACGGCGCGCCCGCGCAGAAACCTGTTCCCAATTCTCGAAGTTTTGATAACCATGCTGTTGGAAAACTGCTGCGCTTTGCCCGAGCACAACCGAGCGCACATCTGGCATGCAGTCCGGTAAACGCAGCAAGCTGTAAATGAATGCCGAAGCGTCTGGCGAGGGTTTTCGCGCAGCTGTGTGTAGCGAAGATTGCATATTGGCATGCGCTTCTTCCAGCGAGCGGATTTGCACTTCGGCAGTCGATCGCAACAAAGAGTAAATGGTGCGCAGATAGAGTGCTATTTCATCAGAAGCCGTGCTTGGGACAGTTCTTTCCATCGGGTATACTACTCATATTAGGGATAAAATTGATTGTATCATGCCTGACAAGCTGCTGATTGATCTTGTTTAGCGAGTATGCCAAAAATACACCTTCATAGGAGAAGAAAACGTGAAAATTGGTTATATCGGCCTCGGAATTATGGGAAAATCAATGGCGCGCAATATTCTCAAGGCAGGATTCGAGATGATCGTACACAACCGCAGCCAGGGAGCTGTCCAAGAGCTGGTCAGCGAAGGCGCGCGTGCAGCCAACTCTCCAGCGCAGGTCGCTGAGCAAGTGGATGTGGTCATTACCAACCTGCCCGATTCGCCAGATGTCGAGAAGGTCGCGCTTGGGCCTGGCGGAGTAATCGAATCAGCCCGTCCCGGTCTTATTTTCATCGACCACTCTACCATCAAACCCGCCAGCGCGCGCCATATCAGCGAGGTTTTAGGTCAAAAAGGCGTGCTTTGCCTGGATGCACCGGTCAGCGGCGGGGATATCGGCGCGCGTCAGGGCACGCTGACGATTATGGTCGGCGGCCCGCAGGAAGCGCTGGAAAAAGTTATGCCGGTGCTGCTGGCGGAAGGCAAGACCATCACCCACATCGGCTCAGCCGGCACGGGGCAGATTGCTAAAGCCGCCAACCAGATCATGGTCGCAGCGCAGATGGTAGCGATGGCTGAGCTGCTCATCTTTTCGCAGAAAGCCGGCGCAGACCCGGTTAAAGTTGTCGAGGCCATTCGCGGCGGGGCGGCGCAGTGCTGGACACTGGATGTAAAGCCGCCGCGCTTGTTCCAGGGCAACCGCCAGCCAGGATTCAAAGCTTACATGCAAGCGAAAGATCTCAATATCATTATCGAAACCGCGCGCGAGTACGGAATCCCGCTGCCCTCTGCTGCATTGGATGCTCAACTGTACAACGCCATGCTCCAGCAAGGCCTGGGCGAGCTGGACAACTCGGGCGTGATCGCGATGATCGAATCGTTGGCAGGAGAACAACTGATCGAAAAATAGCAAATGCAGGTCAGTGACTGACAACCCAAAAGTGGGTTTTAAGCTGATTGCTTATTCTGTCCGGGAGTTCTTTTTACAGATAAATCGATCTAGTTGCTTGGCGGAAGATCGCCGGGGTTGGCCTCAGATGGGAATTATTCGTATAAGGAAAGTATCTCGGTAACGATCTCAGCTACCGCGCGGTCAACCTGCGCTGATAGCGGCTTGCCAAACTCCAGCGATTCCGGTTGGATACCAATCAGGCCAATCTTGCAGCCAAGTTCCGCCTGTAGAAATCTAGCCAGCACCGAAAGCGGCAGCGTATGCGTGCTGGCGCTCAGACCGTCGATGTCGGCCATATTCAGCCAGGCAATCGAACCGGGTTTGGATTCCATCGCGGCGCAATCTACGAGGAGAACCATCTCGGGCGCGTAACGGCGAATAGGCGCAGTGACATTTTCCGGAGCGACGCCCCCCTCCAACAACAGCAGGTCAGGCGTCTTATTCAGAATCATTCGCAGCCGGCGGATAACCTCGATGCCGGCTGCGTCATCTCCATTGAGTTCGTTGCCAATGCCAAGAATGACCGTTCGAAGACACTTCGACTTGGCGCTGTTGCTACTTCTCGGGGCAGGGCTCGTCAGGCTCTGGGCGAGCTGCATGCGCCAGGAGGAATTCGACATCTTCGTCCTTGCCGTAATAGACTTCGAAGGGTTGTTTATTCGTCGAAGCCGCTTCCCAGACCTCGTTCGACATGTCCATGCATTTGAAGCGGCAGGTAATGACGCACTGAGCGCAATAAGTGCAGCGGTCGGCATGGTAACGCATGACAAAACGTTTATTGACCTTATCCATTACGATCAGTTCGATCGCGTTCGCCGGGCAATCTTTGATGCATAACTGGCAGCCAACACATTTTTCGGGATCCCAAAACAGACGTCCGCGCAGCCTTTCCGGCGGCGGGGTCTTCTTGAAGGGATACATCTGTGTTACCGGGCGCTTGAATAGCGATTGCAGCAAATCACCGAGCATGGATCCAATCTTCATACTTCTAACCTCCAATGAGCGGACCGATATTTCTACCGATCAAGATGACGACCAGTTGCAGCAAACCCAGAATTGCGCCTGCCCGCCACCAAAGCCCTACCGTCTGATCGATGCGCAGTCTGGCGAAAAGAGTCTGGAACAAGGCCACGATCAGTAAAAGGGCAAAAGTTTTTAAAATAAATTCGAGCGGATTGCTGAGTCCGCCGAGATAAAAAGATGCCACCAGCATCAATCCGATGACCAGCTCAACGTCCTTAGCCAGATGGAACAGAGCATAGCCGCGCCCGCTGTATTCCGTCAACGCGCCGGCCACAATCTCCGTTTCTGCCTCGGGCGCATCGAAAGGCGGCAGTTCCAGCTTACCCATCAAACCGATCAAGGCGACAATAAAGCCGATCGGCTGGCTTACGATCATCCATAAATGCCCGCCAGCATATGCATTGATGTTAGTAATCTGCCAGGATTGTGCCGCGATGGCAGGGCCGAGCAGCGCCAACAGGAACGGCGCTTCGTAGGAGAACAATTGGGTGAGCGTGCGCACCGCGCCGATCATCGAAAAGCTTGCCACGGTGTTGACGCCGGCCAATCCAATGCACAGGGTTAAAACGCTTAGCATGTAGAGCGCAACGATAAGATCTCCCCGGAAGCTGTAAAGCGGTTCTAATCCAAACAGTGGTGTATATAATGCCGCAGTGAGGGCTGAAGCCAAGGCTATGACTGGAAGAGCCTGAAAGATAAACTTGTCCACGCCTTTCGGGACGATTTCCTCTTTTGCCAGTAATTTGATCAAATCAGCCAGGGGTTGAATGAAGCGTGGACCTACGCGGTTTTGAAAACGCGCAACCAGTTTCCGGTTGATCCATTGATACACCAGGCCGCTAGCCAATAGAAACAAGCCGCCAGGGAAAAACAACAAAACAAACCAGGAAGGCAATGAGATACTCATCGGTAATATTCAACTCCATAGCGGCGTAGTTGTTCCCAGGTCCAAACCTCGGATTCATAATGGTTACGGCGTACTGTCACCAGGCGGTCATTGCATGAAAAACAAGGGTCAATCCCTGACAGGATCATTGGCATATCAGCCAGCTTGTGTCCTACAACAACCGAGGTGATGGTTCCCCAGTTGCATAGGCTGGGGGTGCGCATCCTAACGCGTTCAGGCTTTTCGCCGCCGCTGCTGGCGATGAAATAGAATAACTCTCCTCGCGGCGCCTCGACCCGGCTGTATACCTCTCCGGCAGGAATGCGGCGTGGAACGCGGATGGTCAATTCGCTCTCCGGCATATTATCGAGAACCAGGCGAATGTTGTTCATGCTCTCGAATAATTCCTCAATGCGAACGACAAAGCGGGCATGCAAGTCGCCTGCGGTGTGGTTAACCAGCTTGACTGGAAACTCCTTGTATAAGCAGTAGGGCGCATCCAGGCGAAGATCTCGCTCGGAACCGGAGGCGCGCGCCGTCGGACCAACCGCACCCAGGCGCTCGACCGTTTCTTTGTCCATCTTGCCGATGCCGCGCGTGCGCGCGATCAGTGTTTCATCCTCATTGACAATACTGAGATAGTGTTTGTTGCGTTTCTCCAGGAAATCCAATCCTTTTCTGATTTCGTCGGCAAGCTCTTTGGTAATATCGAATTTCACGCCGCCGATGACGTTGCAGGAATAATGCACACGATTGCCGCTGATTTTCTCTAGCAAGTCCATGACTGTTTCGCGGTCGCGCCAACTGTACATGAACAGCGCGTCAAAACCCCCCTCATGCGCCGCTACGCCAAGCCAAAGCATATGACTGTGAATACGCTCCAGTTCAGCCATAATTTGGCGTATCGCTTTCGACCTGGGCGGGGATATCAAGCCCGCCAGGTTTTCGACGCCAAGCGCATAAGAAGATGCATGGACATGCGAGCAAATACCACAAATACGTTCAACCAGATACAGATTTTGTGTCCATGTCCGGTCTTCTGCCCCTTTTTCGATCCCGCGGTGGACATACCCCAACCGTACACTGGCGCCAGTCACAATTTCACCATCCACCGTAAACTCAAAGTGACCGGGCTCTTTCAAGGCCGGGTGTTGCGGTCCGATGGGCACGACAAATTTATTCAATGCAGGCTTATCAGTCATCCTATTGTCTATTCCTTGTCATTGAGCGTATTTCTCGTTCCTCTGAAAGATTTCCGCATGGGATAAACTCCTTCAGGCCAATCATCCGCTACGATCAGCCGTCTGGGATCCGGCGTGCCGACCACTTCGACGCCAAACAGCTCCATTAATTCGCGCTCGTAAAGGGTGGCAGATGGGATCAACCCGCAAATTGTCGGCACTCGGGCAGCGCTATAGGGCACTTTGAGGCGCAAGTTCAAGCATGCCGGCTTATGCCCAAACGAGTAGATCACCTCGATGTAATTCTCGCCCTCTGGCTTGCCTTCTGCATCCAGCGCTGTTGGGCGGTCAATGCCGGTAATTGCAATCAGGTATCCCCAGTGAGCATCTTGTAATGTTTTTACCGCTTCTACCAGGTTCTCAGGCAGGATGTGTACATCGATTCTACGGGGAATCGGACGGCTGCTCTCGATGGTCAGCGGCGCTAACAGGTCAACTGCGGTTTGAATGATACTGTCAAGGTCATTCATTCAATAGTCTCCTCGAGGGTTGCCAGTACTTCATCGGGATCGAAATCGGGATAATGATCGCTAACAGGTTCGGGGTGTTTCCCTTTCTTGAGCGCATCGAGCAGCACCGCCACCCCGCGGATAATACCCTCTGGTCGAGGCGGGCAGCCAGGCACAAACACGTCAACCGGCAGGATTTCATTGATCCCGCCCTCGATGTTGTAACATCCATGGAAGACCCCACCTGAAAGCCCGCAGGATCCAACCGCGATGACAAATTTCGGATCGGGCATTTGTTCGTAAATGCGCAGCAGGCGGTCGCGAGCCTGTATTGTGACCGGGCCGGTACAGATCAGCACATCCGCATGACGCGGGCTGCCTTGAATTTTGATACCGAACCGTTCGACATCGTAGCGCGGCGTCAGCGTTGCCAGGATTTCGATATCGCAACCATTGCACGATCCACTGTTAAAGTGGATTGCCCAGGGGGAATTGATGCGCGCCCAGTTCTTGATCTTATCGAGTGCACGCAGCCATGGTTGGGTGAGTTTCATTTGCATTGAGCAAACTCCTTATCCATCATATCACTCCTAAACGGTTATCCCAACACCAGCACTACAAGCGCCAGGATTATGCCAAACAAATAGGGTACCATTTTCACCGAAAAATCGCCCGTTCCCAGGATAAGCACACCAAGGTGCAATATGGCGAAGTAGAAGGCGATCAAGAAGAAAGGTTTATATCCCGGCGCAGCTGATGTCGAACGAGCTTCTTCACCGCTGTGGTAAACAGATTCCTTCAACGGGGAAGGGTTCTCAGGACCGGCCATCCATTTTCCGATAAGTGATATGACTAATACCAGCGGGATGTACAGTAGAAAAGCAATGGGGGGAGATAACAAAATGTTCATGTGAAATTCTGCCTCACCTTCCAAAAGCTGCTAACAAGCCAATTGCAGCGGGATTGGTTATCCAGTTAACCAGCGAAGGCCAAAAGCCAAGCAGGACAACCAACAAACTGAGAACAACTAATGGTATTCCCATCAGGAAAGGCGTTGGTTGTCCCGTTTCAACGCTAACCGAAGGTTTTAACCGGTACATGCGATTGACCAATGGGGCATAATACCCAAGTGATAGGACGCTGTTCAATGCCGCAAAGATGACCAACGCGATCATCCACGAATTTCCAGTTTGAAAACCGCCAACAAAAATTTGCCACTTAGACATAAAGCCGGCCAGCGGGGGCAACCCGCCAAGGCCTAATACAGCAATACTTAATCCGACTGTTGCCAGTGGATAACGCCGCGAGGCGCCGTTCAGATCTTCCACCATGAGCGGATTGTGTTTCCCGTTAGCAATGTACAGGCTGTAGAGCAGTGTGCCCGCCGCTAGGAAAGCCAAACCCTTCATCAGCGCATGGGTGATTATATGGAAGAAGCCGCCTGCCGCGCTGTTCGCATGTCCGAAGGTTATCGCGGCGCCAATACCCAGCAGGATGTACCCCATGTGGCTTATGCTGGAATAAGCCAGCAAGCGTTTGACCTGCGTCTGCCGCAGCGCCATCAGATTGCCAAGCAGCATGTTGACTGCGCCAAAGCCAAGGATAACGGGTCCCCATGAATACTCTGTAAGGACAAGCGTGCTGAGCGCGCGCAACATCGCTATCAAACCAGTCTCGATGACGATTCCCGAGAGCATCGCGCTGATACCGCTTGGGGCCTGGGAATGCGCATCAGGCAGCCAGGTGTGCAGCGGCACAAGCGCAGTCTTTACGCCAAAGCCGATCACAAACAAAGCCCCGGCAGCCAACAGCATAAGGTTAGGCTTCGCTGCCAGGCGTATTGCCTCATAATTTAAGGCGCCTGTTTGCCCGAACACCAGCGCGACGGCAAACATCACGAAAACCGATCCAACCGCGCTTTGAAGCAGGTATTTCACGCCGGCTTCCAGGGAAGAGGCTTGTGAACGATAAAATGCCACCAGCATGTAGGAGCTGATTGCCATTGCTTCGAACCAAACCCATAGATTGAACAAGTCGTAAGCAAAACCCAAGCCTATGATGGTTCCGATCAGGATGACCAGCAGGGGGTAGAATTTCTCTTCGCCTTCTTCTTTTCGCATATAGGGGGCTGAGAAGAGCGTGACGAAGAACCCCAGGGACACCACAACCGCCGCTAGGAGTAAGCCGATCGCGTCAACTTGCATCGTCACTGCGCCCAAGAAGAAGTGATACGATTTATGCTGGGTCAAGAAAGATTGCCCAGCAAAGAATAAGAATACGCCTTCGATCACTAAAACAACCAGCGCAATCCAACGCGCCGGGTTAACGGCTGGATTTCGCCGCACTGACAGCCTCCCAACGAGATATATCAAAGGCGCTGATAGTAGCGGCAGCAGGATTACGACCCAAAAAGCAGTAGTGACATCCATAATGCTATGCTCCTATGATCAGTACGATCACGATCACTGCCAAACCCGTGATCACAGCGAACATGTTCCAGTTCAACAGGCCTGGCTGGCTGACTCGCAAAGCTTCGGCCGTTTTCTGCACGCCGGTCACAATGCTGCGGTTGACCGTTTCGAACCCGAAACTGTTCGAGGCAGCGTTGACCAGCCCCTTAAAGCTTTTACCTAACGGCGTGAGCTGCCTGCGCCAAATCCACCCGGCTGCGCCAAGCGCGATAACAAGCAGAGCGATCAAAGTAGCCGGCGCAGTGATGACCTCCTGGACAACCGCCAGTGTGGACTCAACCTCGATGATGTGGGCCGGCAGGCTTTCCGCCAGCAGCCGTCCAAAAGGTCCTGCCAGCAGCCAGGTTAGAAAACTGCCAATTGCCAACGGGATTAGAGCCACCTTCATGGCTGTGCCAGCGTCGTGGACGTGCCGCTCACTGGTTGATTCTCCATAAAATACCATCCAAACCATGCGGAAAGTGTAGAAGGCAGTCAAGCCAGCCACAACCAGCATCAGGATGTAGAGCGAGAGAGGATTCCCGTGCTGCAACCCGGCCTCCAGGATCAATTCTTTACTCCAGAAGCCGTTGAGGATCGGAATACCTGCCAGCGCCAGCGCCCCGATCACAAAAACAAAGCGCACAACGGGCATCTTTTTACCTAATCCGCCCATATGCAGCATGTCGCGCGTGCCGACTGAGTGGATCACTGCCCCTGCTCCCAAGAAGAGCAGCGCCTTGAAGACTGAGTGGCTCAGCAGGTGGAATTGGCTGGCAAAAATTCCGCCCGCGCCTACTGCATAGACCATATAACCCAACTGGCTCACGGTTGAATACGCCAGCACCCGTTTCAAATCGGTCGCAGCGATGGCCATGACAGCCGCCAGCACTGCTGAGAGCATGCCGACCACCATCACAGTCGTGCGCCAGCCCGGCACATCCGCGAAGGCCGGGAAGAATCGCGCCAGCAGATATACTCCCGCATTGACCATGGTAGCCGCATGGATCAACGCGCTGATTGGCGTAGGCGCTTCCATCGCATCTGGCAGCCAGGTTTGGAACGGGAATTGCGCGGATTTTGCCGCTGCGGCTGCCAGGCAGCCAAACGCCATTACAGCCAGTACATTGCCAGGCAACACATGCGGATTGGCAATGAATGCGTTGATATCATAACTGCCCGTGTATGCGAACAGCAGCAGCGCGCCGATCAACAGACCAATCCCACCGAATTGAGTCATAATAAGCGCTTTAATCCCGCCAGCGACTGCTTTAGGATCGTCGTTATGGAAAGCGATCAACGCATAGGAGCACAACGCAGTGATCTCCCAAAAGACAAACATGAGCAGCAGGTTGGTCGTAAGCACCAGGCCAGCCATTGCGCCGATGAAGAATAGAACATAGGCATAATAGCGCCCGAGTTGAGCTTCGCCGCGCATGTAATCCACCGAGAAAATGACTGCCAGCGATCCAATCACGGTGGCGATGGCAGCCAGATATACGCCTAATCCATCGGGCGAAAAGGTAAAGTCGCCAAACGCGCCGCCAATTGGCAGTGTCAGAGTGGGACGGTCGAATCCATAAGGGATTAACATCAAGGCTGCAGCGCCTGCCAGCATCGAGAATATCACCGCCAGGCTGTGTTGCAATTTTGTGCGCTTGTCTCCCACAAACCAGACGACCAGAGCGCCAAGCCAGGGCAGGCAGATGGTCAGGATAATCAGGTTTTCAGCCAAGGTTTATCTCCGTAAGGTGTTCAGGTTTTTCAGGTCGAGTGTGCCAAAATGTTTGCGAACCTGCACTGCCAGTGATAGACCGAGCACCGCAACGATCGTGTCCGCCACAATGACAGTCAACGCCAAGCTCTGACTCAGGTTTTCCTGCCCGCGAATGTACCCTGCCAGCACAAAAGCGAGGATCGCCGGCTTGACCAGAATTTGCAGAACGACGATCATCTTAATCAGGTTGCGGGTGATCAATAACGCGTACAAACTAACGGTGAATAAGCAAATTACCAGTATCAGGAATACATTCAAAGCGCTAAGTGTCATATTTATTCCTTTCCGCCTGGAAAACTTAAATCCACCTGGCTGCCCCCAAGCAAACCAAGTACTCCCAATACGCCGCTAAAAACCATAACGATTTGCAGCCACAGATCCAGCCTGCGTGTACCCCACAAAATATCTCTCAATGAAGGCTCAACGTGTTTTACCGGAATGCTGACAACCCCCGGCAGTAACAAGAACACAAGGCAACCTACTGCTATCGCGATCAGCACCCAGGCGAGCGGTTTGGGGATCAAGCTGCGTTCATCTACCGCTTCCTTGCCGGTCAGGTTGATGGCAAAGACAAAAAGAACGGTCACTAACCCAGCGCCAACGCTCAGCTCAACAGCGGCAACTTCAGGCGCGCCTAAGAGATATATGGCTACCGAAACCAATGCGCTGGTACCCGCCAGCCAAAGCGCCGATGTGAGTAGGCGAACCGCGCGAATAGCCTGGACCGCGCAGAACAAAGTTCCGACCGCGATCAATATGTTCCACCACATATCATGTCCTCCTTACAGGCTCGTTTATACTATCTGCAAATTCAGGTTTGAATAATATCTAATAAATGGAAAATGAGTTAAAAGGATTGCCATAACAATGCATCTCCTTATACTACTCTGTTCCCTTTTTGTCATGTGAGGGTTTTCCTTATTTATGTTACAAACCGTCATTACTTGAGGAAAAATAATCTACTACTGTATTTTTTTAATCAACAGGTTATTTGACAAGCAATTTCCTGGAGGATATAATCCATATAACGCAATGCGTTATATGGATGGAGGCAGACAGATGACTGGAAATCCTGAAACTCAAAAAAATTTTAGTGAAGTAAATCGCGAAAAACTCATTGAACTTTCACGAAAAATACTATTGGCAGGACTTGGCGCGGCTGCCCTTGCCCAGGAAGAGATGGAGCGATTTATCAACCTGTTGGTTGAGCGTGGAGAGCTGGCAGAAAAAGATGCCCGCACCATGATACGCGAGATCCTCGACCGGCGCGATCAAATGATACGCGAGCGCAGGGTGGAAGCCGCGCCTGCGCCTGCTGCCGCGACGAAAGCCGACATCGAAGCTCTCAGCGCCAAAATTACCGAGCTGAATAAGAAGATCGAGGAACTTCGCAAGCAAAAGGGCGGTTGATTACAGGCGCGATGATCACTATCAAGCGCTACTCCAACCGCAAGCTGTATGATACTCAGGCCGGGCACTACATAACCATCGAAGAGATCGGTCAGGCAGTAAGGCAGGGCGAGGACCTGCGAGTGGTTGACCACGCAAGCGGCGCAGATTTAACCACGCTGACCCTGCTGCAGGTCATACTCGAGGAAGAGAGAAAAGCGCAGGGGTGGCTGCCTCATCAGTTGTTGGCAAGGTTGCTGCGCGCCGGTCAAGCTCGTATCGGCGCTTTACTCGAACTGGTCTCCTCCCAACCTGGTTTTCGCGATATGCTCGACAGCGATATCCGGCGCCGAGTCGAGCAACTGGTCGAACACGACCGTCTGACTGACACCGAAGCCAGCCGTCTGCTCGAAATGCTGCTCGATCCTGAATTAACCAAAATCGAACAGCCGATCTCCGCACCC
>JAXDCA010000014.1:0-75341 GCA_034678305.1 Bellilinea sp. | reverse complement strand
GGTCGTGGCAGGGCAGCGCCAGCGAGAGCACCAGCGGGGCAGTATTGCTGCGTCGAAGGTACATGGCGGGTAGCCAGACCCAGGCGAAGCCACGCCGCCGGCGGAAGGCGATCTGCGATTTGGAGATACGCATCTCAGCCGGGCCGGCCTCTTCGACCGCCGCGCGGACAGTTTCGAAAAGCCGGCGGGAGAGCTCCCGGCCGGTGAAGAAAACGTCGAGGTCCATGAGGTGATTCTAACCCGACTCGCTCAGTTCCAGGATCAATTTCTCGATCTCCTCGTCGCGTACGGAGGCGAAGAATGTCCCCGTGCCAATGACGCAGGAGCCGCACTTTTCCAGTACGCGCAGGGAGGCAAGGTTGTCTTTGGCTTTTTGTTCTTATTGTAAGGGTGAAGCATCTGTAATCAAAGTATATATGATAGTAGCTTTATTATACGAATGCTTCGCCCATACTCGTTGCGGTAAAAAAATATTTTACAAAGCCCTCAACTAAACCTATCTTGCTTTTACCTTCTTCCTCACCCCAATCCCCTCGTTGAGATGCGTCACCAGATGCCGCGAGGCTGGCATTAAGAGCAGCCCGGCGACATTGCGCTTGCTCCAATATTCCACAATCCCGCTGACGGCACGCAGCACCGCGCCTCCATCCCACACGCGCTGCAGGCGGTCTGGCCCCACCTTGCGCTTCAAATCCGTCGCGCTCAACGGCATGACGATCTCGCGGGTGCGCCGCCCGACCGCCACGCGGTAAGCGCGCAGGGCATCTACTTCCACGGCCTGGCTGATGGCTTCGATCTCAGCCGGCGTCATCGCGTTGCCCGTGTCGCGGTCAGCAATGCCCAGCTTCTCCAGCCAGCCGCCCGACAGCAGCACCTGGTCGCTGCCCGCCACCAGCAGGTTCATGGCGATGTCCTCGCAGCGCGCCATGTGCCAGAGCAGCCAGGCGAGCGAGTGCTCGCAGCCCGCCGGGATGCGCCGTATATCCTCCGGGCTCAGGCCTTCGAGGACGTCATCCTCCAGTGACCAGGGCTCTGTCCCGGCCATCGATTGGGCGTGCAGCCGGGCGTGCTGCTGCAGGAAGAGCGCCATGGCTTGTTCATGGTGCTGGAAACTCAACATCAATCGGTTGAGCTCGGCCTGCTGACGGTTCAACTCGCGGTAGTGGTTTTCGGCTGTGGCTGTCATGGTATCTCCCCTGTAAATGAGTATTTGGTTTGGCCTAACCAGCTAAAGTTTCAATTTATGTGTAGATAACCTGCCAGATAGGTTTATTTCTTTTTCTGCGGTTTGTGGAAGCGCGGCACCGCCGGTTCGAAGGGTTTTTCCACAGGTTTTTTGACCTTGCTCTCAAGCTGGCTGATGGTCTTGCGTTGACGGCGGATAATGTTATTGACCACGTCACCGATAGAAATGATCCCAAGGATCTCATCGCCCTCCATCACCGGTAAATGGCGCACGCGTTTGTTGGTCATCAGTTCCATGGCTTCTTCCACGGTCTGGTCAGGGTGAACGGTGACGATATCGGTCACCATGATCTCATGTACATAGGTGTCTTGGGAATGTTTGCCATGCAGGATAATTTTACGGGCGTAATCGCGCTCGCTGATCACCCCAACCATCTTCTCCCCCTTCATCACGACCAATGCGCCAACATCCTTGGCAGCCATGATGCGCAGGGCTTCGAATACCGTTTCATCAGGAGAGATTGTCCAAATAACGGGACCTTTTAGTTCAAGAATATGGCGGATGGTGTCCATGCTTGCCTCCTCTGCGAACAGGGAACAGTTTTTTACTCATCATTTTTATTGTATATCAGGAATATCCCCGCTTCAATGCACGCAGGATGAAGTTGTAGAAATTTGATAGATAATGATAGATTTTAGACGGTTTCAACCTGCAATGCGGCGTTGGCAGCATTTATTCTTGAGAAATTTCCGCCCAGGTCGCCAGGTGCTCATCCAGCGCGTGTTGGAGCCGCTGATATTCCTGCCCCAGCCTGGCGACCTTGCCTGGGTCGTCTGGCGGTTTTTCAAGTTGGCGGGAGACCAGTTCTAGTTTTCCCTCCAACTCGTGGATCTGCGTTTCGAGAGTTTTAATGCGCTCGCGGCGCTTGCGTTCGCCGCTTGCCAGGCTGGGTTGGCGCTGTTTCTTTTCTGCGGCGGTCGCTTGTGGCTGGCGGGCGTTCTTGTTGAGGACTTCAGCCTGGCGGACAGCCTTATACTCGCTGTAACTGCCTTCGAACACGCGCAGGCTGCGCCGGTCGGGGAAGACCTCCCAAATTTGAGTCGCCAGCGCGTCGATCAGATAGCGGTCGTGCGCCACTAACAGGATCGTCCCGTCGAAATCAGCCAGCAGCGACTGCAACACCTCCTGCGAGGGGAGGTCGAGGTGGTTGGTCGGCTCGTCGAGCAGCAGCAGGTTCGCTCCCTGCAATGCCAGGCAGGCCAGAGCAAGCCGGCTGCGTTCGCCGCCGGAAAGCAGGCGGATTTCTTTGAAGACTTCATCGCCGGTGAAGAGGAAACGCGCCAGGTAATCGCGAATCTGCGCAGGCAGCCAGTTCGGCGCAACCGCCTGGATTTCGTCCATCAGGCTGTTCTCTGGTTTCAGGTCTTCGTGCGCCTGGGCAAAATAACCGATCTTCAGGCTGGCGCCGAGTTGCACCTCGCCCGAATAAGGCGGAACCTGTTCGAGCAGAGTCTTCAAAAAGGTTGTCTTGCCGGCGCCATTGGGACCGATGATGGCAGCGCATTCGCCTCGCTTGAGCAGCAGATTCGGCGCGTGAAAGAGCGGGCGGCCTTCATCGTGATAGCCGATGCTCAGGTTCGAAGTACGCAGCACCAGGTCGCCCGAGCGTCCGCCGGATTGAATTTGAAAGCGCAGACGGCGAGGCTGCTTTGGCGGCGCCAGGCGGGTTTCCTCGAGCATGCGCTCCAGCCGTTTACGCCGTCCCTGCGCCTGACGGGTATTCTGCCCGGCGATGTTGCGGCGGATATAATCCTCTTCTTTTTCGATAAACTCCTGCTGGTCCTGGAATTCTTCCATGCGGCGCTGGTAACGCTCCTCGCGCTGCACCAGGTAGGCGGAGTAATTGCCATGGTAGGTTTCCAACGCGGGCGTCATTTCCCAGATCGTGTCGATCACCTGATCGAGGAAATATCGGTCGTGCGAAACGATCAACACGCCGCCCTCCCAGTCGCGCAGGTAATTTTCCAGCCATTCCACCGCGGCTATGTCGAGGTGGTTGGTCGGCTCGTCGAGCAGCAACAAGTCGGGATTGGAAAGCAGCAGCTTTGCTAACAGAGCACGCGTTTTCTGACCGCCCGAAAGCTGTCCAAGCGGGCGGTTGAAGTCGCTGGAGCGGAACCCCAACCCTCCCAACGTCTGACGCATGCGAATCTCATACGTATAGCCGCCGAGCAGGTCGAACTCATGTTGCAGCCGCCCGTAGGTGTCCATCACCGCCTCTGCCTGGAGGGGGTCGCTCATGGCAGCTTCCAAACGCCTAAGTTCAGCCTGGCGCTCGAGCAGGTCGCTGAAGACAGTCAGACATTCCTGCCAGAGGCTGCGCTGGGATTCCAGGCGGGCCTCTTGTGGAAGGTAAGCCATGCGCAGCCCGCGCGCGCGCATCACGCTGCCCAGGGATGGTTCTTCAGTCCCAAGCAGGAGACGCAGCAGGGTGGTTTTGCCTACGCCGTTGGCGCCAACCAGGCCGACCCGCGCGCGGTGTGGAATGGAAAGCGAAATCGCGCTGAATACATCCAGTGGACCGTAGGATTTAGCGAGATTATATGCAGTTAACAGAGGCATGCGGCATCAAAAAGTTAAAATTTAAGCCGTACACCCATCCGGGGGCAGGCGCTTGAAAAGTATACCATATCAAGCCAGACTTTTTTCCTGGCGCATCCTGGTCAGCGCCATCACCGCCGCTTGAACCATGATGATGGTGTACATGCCGGCGCCGATGAGGTATACCTTTGGGATGCCTATGATTGGCACGAGTGTTAAAGCGATAACCGGTCCAAGCGTTGCGCCGAGATCGCCAAAGGTATAAATCAAACCAAGCCCGCGGGATTGCTGCTCAGGTGATACCTTGTCACCCACCAGCGCAGCAGAGATGGCTGGCACTGTGCCAGAGGTTAAGGCCGCAAACAGAGCACCGATCAAGCTAATGCCGAGCCAGGGGAGGCCCATCAAGACCATCCCGATTGCGCCAGCTAAAAATAATAATGCCAGAACTACCCAACGCCGCTTGCCAAGATCTGAAAGTGCGCCGAGCAGCGGGGCGCTGGCGGTACCGACCAATATCCGCGCCGCTGAAACCAGGCCGGTGAAGGTCGCCAGCAGCAGCGTGATACCCCCCACGGTGATGCCGTTGTCTATGTATCGAGATAACCAGAGAATGGTGGTCGAATTCAGTATCCCATGGAAAGAAAAACGCACTGCGAACAATGGCAAACCTGAAATAATCGCGTCTTTCCAGGGGAATGAGAAGTAAAATCCCTTCGATCCTTCCGATGTGGCAGGTCGTTGATGAGAATTCGGGCGCGTTTCGGGCAGGAAAAATAGCCAGGTCAAGAAACCCAACACCCCAAGCCCAGCAGATACCCACAGCCCACCCCGATAGGTAAACAGGTCCGTAAACAGACCGCCAGTGAAGGAAGTCAGGGCAAGCCCGAGCGAGAACCACATTTGCAGTCGTCCGGTGATCGCGCCACGGTTGCTGTCGTTCGAGATGTCCAGGGCGATGGCGTTGCCTCCGATCCAGATGCCCGACCACGCGGCTCCCCAGAATACCCTCCCAAGAAGCATAACTGCTGGACCGCGTCCGAGGGCGTAACAAATCGTAGCTAATGTCCCCAGGCACATGGCTGTGATCATCAACGGTCGGCGCGGCAGGCGGTCGAATAAGGCGCCCACCAATCCGTTGAACAATAAACGCGCGAAGCGGTTGGCGCCCAGCAGTACACCGACCATCGCCAGCGAAACACCAACTTGCGCGGCGATGTCTGGATTTGGCAGTACCGTGTAGAGTGTAGAGTCGCCAAACAACGAAAGAGCTGTGCCGATTCCCATCGGTATCAACGCGTGTTTTGCGGGTACCTTTTGGATAAGGATCAATCGCGCCTCTACTCAGCCAAAATTTGTTGTAAAGATAAAATCATAAAAACCCAGAAATCATAATTCTAGCGAAAATTAAACCAGCGCACCGAAACGCAGATGGAAGAAACGAGATATGCTTGTGTAAACTAAACAATTCTGATGATTTCGGGTAAAATTAGCCTGTAAGGTTTATCCAGTTAATGCGACCGACTCTGCTTACCGCTGAACAATTGCAGGAACGCTTGCTGGCATTGTATCACGCCAGCTTGGACCTTGTTCAAGAAATATCACTCGAGTCCCTGCTTCAGCGAATTGCTACTTTAGCTTGCGAGCAGGCCAAAGCTCGTTACGCCGCGGTGGGCGTACTCAATCCGCGCGGCGAGTTAGAATCGTTCATCCCCATTGGAATGTCGCCGGAAGAAATCAACCGCATGGCTCATCCGCCGCGCGGATTGGGGTTAATTGGGGCGCTGATGCAGTCGCAGGAACCTATCCGCTTGGCAGATATTTCCAAAGATCCGCGCAGCGTTGGCTTTCCAAAACATCACCCCAAGATGAAATCATTCCTTGGCGTGCCGATTTTCCATGGCAACCGGCAGCTGGGGCAAATTTACTTGACCGAAAAAATTGGCGCGGAAGAATTCACTGAAGACGACCAATTGTTGATCGAGATGCTGGCTGCATATGCCGCCGTTGCGATCACGAACGCGCGCATGTATAAAGAACTCATCCAGCGAGACCGTATCCTCACTCGGCGCAATGAGAACCTGGCGCTGCTTAATGAGATGGCTTCTACGCTGGCGACTTCCTCGGACATCGATCAAATTTTGGACAAGGCGCTCACCCAACTGCTGGATTACCTGCAACTGGAGGTTGGAGAAATATTCCTGCGCCGCGAGAACAGCCGCAGCTTGAAGCTGATCCTGCATCGCGGTCATCTGACCAAATCGCTGTGGGCCCATGACTGTTATTTGTACGGCGAAGGCATGATCGGGTCAGTTGCCAAAAACAACCAGCCAGTGTTGATTTCACTGGCAGACCAGGGCGACATCGATTTGCATCCAGAAGTGCTTAACGGAGGATTTCATCAAATTGCCTGCCTCCCTATCAACGGACGCAGGGGAGTGCTTGGCGTGCTGTGCGTTGCTTCAGCTCACCCCCTGCCGCTGGACGATCTGGAAATGCAATTCCTGGCGACGATTGGCTCGTGGGTCGGTACGGCCATCGAAAATGTGAGCCTCAACTTGCAGGGACGCCGGCTGGCGGTACTTGAGGAGCGCGAGCGCATCGGCATGGATCTGCACGACGGCATTATTCAATCAATTTACGCGGTCGGACTCAATCTAGAACATGCCCGCCTGTTGGTCGGGGAAGATCCCCAAAGCATTATCCAGCGAATTGAGCAAGCCATCCGCGATTTAAACAGCACGATTCGCGACGTGCGCGCATATATCCTGGATTTACGTCCCCGGCAGCTTCAAAACGAAAGCCTGATGCAAGGTGTGCGCCGTCTGGCTCAAGAGTTCCGCGCCAATACGCTATTGAATGTTGTTTTGCAAGGGCCGGAAGACGATTTGAAGGATCTGCCCGATACTCAGGCAATTGCCCTGTTTCATATTTGCCAGGAGGCGCTGGCAAACATTGCCAAGCATGCCCGTGCAAAGAATGTCAGCGTCACGTTATGGAAGTCCGCGGATCGTGTATTGTTGGAAGTGATGGACGACGGGCGCGGTTTTGAGCTGGATAAAGTACGCGTGACCATCGGGCACGGGCTTTCCAACATCCAGACTCGCGCGCGCAATGCAGGGGGCGAGGTGGACATCACTACCGAGCCAGGTGGCGGGACGACAATTTTCGCCTGGGTGCCATTTGTGGATGAAGATTGAATCAGGAAGCGTCGAAAAAACCGCAGCCGTGCGGGAGATATTCACGCGTATTGCTCCGCGCTATGACTTGATGAACCGCCTGATGACCGGCTGGCAGGATATAGCCTGGCGGCGTGAGGCGATTTCACGGGCGCATCTCGCTCCAGGCGCTCGGATATTGGATCTTGGCGCCGGCACGGGAGATCTGTCGCGGGAGGCGCTGCGCCAGCAACCAGACAGCTTCGTTGTGGCTGCTGATTTCACCCTGGAAATGATGCGGGTTGGTAAAAGCAACTCGAATACTGTCCCTCACTGGCTGGCAGCGGATGCATTGAGGCTGCCCTTTCCAGACAACCAGTTCGACGCTGTCGTTTCTGGATTTTTATTGCGTAATGTGAGAGATGTGCCTCAAGCGCTACGCGAGCAACGCCGAGTGCTTCGTCCCTGCGGCTGGATAGCAGCGCTGGACACGACCAGGCCAGGGATCTCGCTGCTCACGCCCTTGATACGCTTGCATATGCGTTATGTGATACCGCTGCTTGGCAGATTAGTGACTGGTCACCGGGACGCCTATGAATATCTACCCAACTCGAGCGAGACCTTCCTGTCAGCGGAAGAACTGGCCAAATGCATGGAAGAGGCGGGTTTCGAGCAGGTTGGATATCGGCGCAGGAATGCCGGGACGATCGCAATTCATTGGGGGCAAAAGAGGGCAGAATAAGCGGCAGGGAGGTTGCTGCCGCCCTCAGTCAGAAATTATGGTAGCATTGTTCCCTATGGGCGAACAACGCTTGCAAAAATCAGCTGAACGAGGCGAGCCTTCACACATCTGGAGGGCTGGGCAGGCGCGGCGCCTGAAAATGATCCAGGAAGCAGCAGGTTCACGCCTTGAGGGTTGCGTTTTAGTGGACGGCTGCGGAGTTGGCCAATACCTCGCCAGACTGGCGCCGGCCGCTCGCCAGGCGGTTGGGCTGGACATCGAACATCAACGCACCCTCGAAGCTCGACAATTGGCTGAGCAAGTGCTGTGCGCCGCGGGCGAGCACCTGCCTTTCTCGGCAGGCGTCTTCGATGTCGTGCTCAGTCACGAGGTGCTCGAGCATGTGGACGACGACCGCCAGGCGCTGCGCGAGATCGTGCGTACGCTCAAGCCGGGCGGGCGGCTGGTGCTGTTCGCGCCTAACCGCGGTTATCCATTCGAGACTCACGGCATCTTCTGGCGCGGCAAGTACCACTTCGGTAATATCCCGTTGGTCAACTACCTGCCGCGGCGCTGGCGTGACCGGCTGGCGCCGCACGTTAAGGTCTATACCCGCCGCGACCTGTCGCGCCTGTTTGACGGGCTGCCGGTTAAAGTAGTGGAACGGCGGATTATCTTCGGCGCTTATGACAATCTGATCGCCCGCTTTGGCTTCTTGGGGCGCTGGCTGCGTGCGGCACTCCAGACGTTGGAGCGCACGCCGCTGCAAATCTTTGGGCTTTCGCACTTCTGGGTGGTAGAAAAAATCCCACCAGTGCAAGGCGAGTAGGTGGATGCACTAATCAGAAATGATCATGCCTATGATGCAAATCAGGGGTGTGTGCATGTGAATGTTCCATCATCTGATGCAGATGTAAATGCGAATGATGTACACGGTCGAGATCCATACCATGTGAGTGTTGATGGATGTGATGCATATCTTCATGTGAATGACTATGCTCATGTTCCAAAACTGGATGCGCATGGAGGTGACTATGATTTTCAGTAAGCAACATGAGAACCCCCAAGATCATTAGCGGAAGAGATAAGTATATTTGTATAGTCGGTTTCTCATGGAATATTAGCAGAGATAGGATTGCTCCCACAAACGGTGCAGTCGCAAAAAGTGCGCCTGTCCTTGCTGTGCCTAAAGATCGTAAAGAAAGCACAAATAAGGCGATACTCATTCCGTAGCAAACAGCCCCAACCAGCAATGCCGCCAAGATGATAATCATTTTTGGGAGAGGATTCCCTGTGACGAGACTCAAGATCAAAGAGAATATACCAGCCCCTAAGCCTTTGATTAAAACTATCTCGAGCGGATCTTTTGCCGAGACCTTACGTGTAAAATTGTTATCTAGTCCCCAGAAAATGCAAGCTCCAATGATCCCCAGGGAGCCGAGAGAAAAACCCCATGCGCCTCCATTAAAAGATAAGATGATACTCGCCAGGGTAATAAACACTAAGCTAAACCACACTTTGCGGTTGATGTATTCTTTGAGGAATAATCCTGCGATCAGCGCTGTAGCGACACTCTCAAAATTAAGTAATAAGGAAGCAGTTGAGGCTGGGGTGTTATTCAGGCTGATCATTAATAGAATCGGCCCTGCAATTCCTCCGGCAATAACAGCCCCAGCTAGCCAAGGTAGGTCATTCTTTTGAAGCCTTGCCTCAACATGATTTTTCTCGCGATTGGGATCGATCCGCAATAATAGGAACGCGCCAAATCCGCTTCCTAAGTACATCAATGCTGCAAGTGTAATTGGCTGGGTCTCAGCAAGTAATAACTTGGATATCGGCGTACTTGCTCCAAATAATGCTGCTGCCAATAGGGCATTCAGTATAGGATAGAAGCGGGATGTCTTCATCGCGTCAAGATAATAATAAGCATTTTAAAAATCATGGTCTCGACATCCCCCCTCAAGAGCGCACGCCGCTAACTCGAAAGTCGTAGATACCGTCCTGAACTGCGTAAGCCGCACCGCAAGAGGGACAGGTGATCTGCGGAGGAGTATCTGACAGGGGGGCGTGTCCGCAGGCCGGGCAGGCGAAGAAAGTCCCGGGTTCACCTGGCTGGCTGTCTCCAATCGCCCGGCAGCGGGCAAATACGCTCGGGCTGAGCTGCCACAGGTTGCCGGTCAGTTGAGCCAGGCTGTCCAGCCAGACCAGAAGCTTGAATGGAACCAGCCGCTTGAACAGGCCCGCGCGGAAATGCGAGACAGTCAACTGGCGCTCGACGGTAAAACCGCTTTGCTGCAGCCAACTGCGTACTACAGCCGGGTGAAAATCAAAATTAAGTTTGGTAAACTCGACTGGCTCTCTGGTAAACGGGCTCCAGTTTTGCTTACCGAGGATATACCGAAAAATCGCCTTGAGATTCTGCTTGTTTGCAAATTCCAGGATGAAAATTGCCTGTGGTTGCAGTACCTGACGCACCTTTGATAGTACGAGCGGCGCGTTAACCATATGGTGCAGAGTGCGGATCATAGTTGCGCCGTCAAACAGACCCGCGGCAAAAGGCAGCCGATAGATGTCAGCTGCGACATAGATGTGACGCGGGTTTTCGCCAAGACGCTGCCTGGCCAACTCCAGCTGGCTGCGTGAATAGTCCAGCAACACGATGCGCTCGTAGTTTTGGTAGCGCGGGGTATTGCGGCCAGCGCCGGCGCCGAGCTCGAGCATCAACCGGCCTGCCTTGGGCAGCAAGCGGCGCAGAGCCACAGCCTCAGCCGCATCTTCGTAGGCGCGGCCGCCTTGATCCCAGAAGGATTGCTGGTAATCGGATCCTTCGTAATCGCAGATGGGAGGATTTTGCATCTCAGGAGTGTATGCTCTAGAAAAAATGCGCCCGAGCAGGTGTTCCGGCGGCGCCCAGAGTAGCCACCTTACTGCTGCTTCCTCTCGGACCTGACAGGGTTCGGCGGATTCTGCCGCGCCGGTCCCGCCCGGACGCGGTAAAATCATACCCCATGACCGAACGGCTGTCAACGCATTTTGTTAAGCATACAGTCTGGCATACTGGGACTGGTTAGTTCCGCAGGGAATGGCTTGCCAAGCTTTATAATTGTAAATATCTTTTAGAGGAGCAGCAAATGAATCATTACAACCCGCAACACGGAATCGGAACGCTTGTCAACCACATAGCTGAAGAGGGGCACCCTTATCATGCTCATATCTCACCAATTTACCAGACCTCGACCTTTAGTTTTCCAGATGTGGCCACCGGCGCTGCCATATTTAAAGGAGAAGATTCAGGGTACACCTATACGAGGCTGAAAAATCCCAACCAGATTCAGCTCGCTCAAAAATATGCGGTTTTGGAAGGATTGGATCTGTTGCGCGCCCAACCCGACAGACCGATGGGGGAAATCGTCGCAGGGCAGGTTTTTGCAACGGGCATGTCCGCCATCACTTCAGCGATTCTGGCGCGGGTTCGCAGCGGGCAGACCATTATCGCGCAAGAAGCGCTCTACGGCGCGACCTTCACTTTTTTGCATGAAATTGCTCCGCGGTATGGCATCCAGGTGATCTGGCTGCAGCAGCTGGAAGCTCAGGATTGGGAAGATGCATTTCGTGCGCATCCGCAGGCGGTGATGGCTTATGCCGAGACTCCTGCAAATCCGACCATGGCAATCGTCGATCTGGCAGCAGTAGCTGAGATCGCCCACCGGTACGGCGCCTGGCTGTTCGTCGACAATACTTTCGCCACGCCGTTCAGCCAGCGCCCGTTGACGCTTGGCGCCGATGTCTGCCTGCATTCGACCACCAAATATCTGTCCGGGCATGGGATGATCGTCGGCGGCGCAGTCGTCAGCCGGCACCCGCAATGGGTTAATACTGAGCTCTACAGTGTGTTGAAAAACCTGGGCGGATCAGCCTCACCTTTCGATTGCTGGCTGGCGGCGCTTGGCTTGAAGACCTTCGAGCTGCGCATGCAGCGCCATTGCGAGAATGCCATGCAGGTCGCCCGCTACCTGGAGAGTCATCCAAAAGTAGAAACCGTTTATTACCCTGGGCTTGAAGAGCATCCAGGCCACGAGATTGCCTGCCGGCAGATGAATGGTTTTGGCGGCATGATTTCTTTTGAGTTGAAGGGCGGATTGGCGGCTGGCGAGGCGATGCTCAACCATGTGAGCCTGATGACTTTGGCGGTCAGTCTTGGCAACACCGACACACTCATCCAACACCCGGCCAGCATGACTCATGCAGGTGTTCCGCGTGAAGAGCGTCTTAGAGTTGGCCTGACCGACGGATTGGTACGGCTCTCAATTGGCATCGAAAATGTCGAGGATATCCTGGCTGATCTGGATCAGGCGCTGCAAGCCGCCTGAATCGAACACCTTAGAAGGAAGGACTCATCCCAATGCATCCGAATCAAAGGAAAAGGCTGCGTGATCTGGAGGTTGTGATCGGTAGACTGCCAACCGGTAAATTTAATGCCATTACTGATGTATCCGGCGTGTGGGTCGGGCAAACCACGATCATCCGCGACCAGCCGCACACGGCGCGCACGGGGGTGACTGTTATTCTGCCGCGATCCGGGCGCATCCATGAGGATTATTGTTTCGCTGGATTCCACCGTTTCAATGGCGTTGGCGAGATGACCGGATTGCCCTATCTTGAAGAAACCGGTTTGTTGACTGCGCCCATTGCGCTGACCAGCACCAACCACATTGGCACGGCGCACTCGGCGCTGGTGCGTTACGACGCGCAGCACTTCGGAAGCTTCACCTACAAGCTGCCGGTGGTAGCTGAAACCTACGATGGGTGGCTGAATGAGATCAACGCCTTCCCGCTGAGTGAAAGCGATGTGACCGCGGCGCTAGAAAAAGCCAGCTCTGGGACGGTAGAGGAGGGCAACTCTGGCGGCGGCACGGGCATGATCTGTCACGATTTCAAGGGCGGCACGGGCACATCCTCGCGCCAGGTGGTCGTCGCGGGAGAAACCTACACCGTCGGTGCGCTGGTGCAGGCTAATCACGGCGACCGGCACCTGCTGCGAGTGGACGGGGTTCCGGTCGGGCGCATTCTCGATGCCGATCGAGTGCCGCTGCCGTGGCACACCCCTTCCGAGAGCAGTTCGATCATCGTCATCCTGGCAACGGATGCGCCGCTGCACCCGCTGCAATGCCGCAAGCTGGCTCAGCGCGCAACAGTTGGACTGGCCCGTGCCGGCGGAATTGGCGATGACGGTTCGGGCGATTTGTTTCTGGCTTTTTCGACCGGCAACTCGTATCCACGGGGGGTCGAGGGGCCGCTGTCTTTCCGCTTTCTGACGCATAACCAGACCGGACTGCTGGTCGAGGCGGCTGCCGAGGCAGTCGAGGAGGCAATTCTCAACGCCTTGTGCATGGCGGAGACGATGACAGGCTACAAAGGTCGCAAAGCCCACGCCTTGCCATTGGATGACTTGATTGAAATCATGCGCGCCCATCGGGCAAGCTCGATTGGAAGATAAACCAGCGATCTTTCGCCCAAAAATACACAATTCTTGATCATGGAGGCTTAAATACGGAATGATTGCGACGATCATATTTTTCATCTTTTTTGGGGCGCTCAGCTATAGCTATGGTTGGGGGTTCCTGACGCTTCTTCAGCGGATTATCCACATAAAGACGGATGAGAAGCTATCCTTCCCTTGGGTAATGGCTGCCGGTCTGGTGTCTATCACAACAATTGGGATGGTGTTGAACTTTTGGATACCTTTGAGTTCGACCGCTCTGGGGATTGTTGTGGCGGGTGGAGTGATCATCGCAGTGGTGTTATGGAAACGGCTAAAGACCGGATGGCACGCTCCATTTATGCGGTCGCATTATATATTCTGGATCCTGGTTATTCTGGTCGCGTTTGCTGTTATCGAACACAGCACCCACCAGCCCAGCAATCCCGACACCGGCATATATCATGCCCAGACCATTCGTTGGATGGAGGAATATCCACTTGTCCCCGGTCTTGGAAATTTAAATTCCCGTTTTGCCTATAATTCCAGCTGGCTGGTAGTCAACGCCCTATTCAGTTTTTCTTTTTTGGGCATCCAATCTTTTCATCTGCTGCCATCGGCTTTCTTTATCCTTACGATGCTAATTTGTTTAGAAGGGGCTTGCGGTTGGCTGCGTGGTAAAACCACCCCAGCTAACATTCTCAAAACGCTGCTGATACCCTGCGCTTTTTATGTATTGTCCTCGGAAATATCCTCGCCAGGTACCGATCTGCCAGTCGTACTCATCGTCTGGTGGCTGGCTGCTGGCTGGCTGGAACGCGGTGAAGACTCGACCGGTAATCGACCGTTATTGGAGGTGGTTATTTTCCTGTTGTCCATCTACGCATTTACCATTAAATTGTCGGCTGGACCGTTAGTGCTTTTTGCCATATTGTTGATGGGAATCTGGCGCAAGCAAAACAGGAAACTTGCGCTGATGGCGGCAATGGCAGCAATCATTCTACTGCTCTGGATGGCGCGTAGCGTCATTCTGTCAGGTTACCCTCTCTTTCCGATTGCTGGAGTACCCGGTTTCAATCTGGATTGGCGCATTGCGCAATCTGATGTAGTTAATGAGCAGATGGGTATTATTGCCTATGGGCGTAATCCACGCATGAGTATGGATGAAGTGTTGCAAATGCCGTTTTCCGCCTGGCTAAAAATGTGGTACTACAACCAGACAATAAATCGCAAGATATTGCTGATCTTCGCGGGAGTTGCTCCGCTGTTATTCGGTTTCTCCTGGATAGCAACTGCACGGTGGGCTGGGAACAGATTGAGCTCGAAACGACAACTCCTTGAGGTGCTGGTCATACTTCTAACCGGCATGTCTTTTTGGCTGTTTACTTCCCCAGATTTTCGATTCGGCTACGGCTATCTGATTGCTCTGTTATTAATTTCCCTGTTGATTCCCATTGCTTCAATCAGGATTGTGAACAAGAATTCAGTCATAGTCCTGTTGGTTATTGTGTTATACCTTGTGTTTTTTATCGCTCGTTCTTTTGAACATAGCGAGTTCGGTCAGCGTTTGATCTTGCCGTCGGATTACAAGTCCTTACCAACCCAACCCTGTGACTTGAAAAATGCCAAGGTGCTCTGTCCGGCGGATATTAGCTGGTCGCAATGCTGGTACAACCCATTCCCCTGCGCTCCATTTCCCCGTCCTGAAGTGGAAATGCGCGGATCCGATTGGAGAGATGGTTTTCGAAAATCCAATTAATGGTGCGCCGATATACGAAATCCAGTCAAATGTCGCTCAAGGACTGGAAGACTCTCCATAGCGCAGGTACTTTCATAATGATACAATAATTCAGGCGCTGGCGTCTGAATAGCGCCATGCTCGAACCTGATCACTCATTTTTGCGTTGAAACCAGCATCCACAGGATCATCCCCAGGAGGGATCTATTGAAAACACTCAAAATCACCGTGCCGATGGCCGGGTTGGGAAGCCGGATGCGCCCGCATACCTGGAGCAAGCCCAAACCGCTCATCGCGCTGGCGGGAAAAACAGTGTTGGATTTTGTCTTGGAGCAGTTCGACAGCGCGCTTGCTGGGAATGAGGTGGAATACATCCTGATCGTTGGACCCAATCAACGCGAGCAGGTTGAGCCGTATCTGCAGGCGCACCATCCAAAAAAGCAGGTGCATTTCGTCCTACAGGAAGTGATGCGCGGACAGTCGGATGCCCTCTACCTGGCGCGCGAGCACCTCAAGGGACCGATGCTGCTGTCTTTTTCAGATACGTTGATCGAGTCTGACCTTTCGGATCTGGACAGCCTGGATGTGGACTGCCTGACCTGGGTTAAGCCGGTCGAGGATCCGCGCCGTTTTGGGGTTGCCCAGGTGAACAGCGAGGGCTGGGTCACCCGTCTGGTGGAAAAGCCGCAGGACTTTTCCAACAATCTGGTGCTGGTCGGTTTCTACTACTTTCGCCGCGGCGAAGACCTGATCGACGCCATCCAGGAGCAAATTAAGCGCGGTGTGGCGCTGAAAAACGAATATTTTCTGGCGGACGCTGTCAATATCATGCTCGAGCGCGGGGCGCGCATGCGCGCCCGGCACGTGGACGTCTGGCTGGACGCAGGCATCCCCGCTACCGTCCTGGAAACCAACCGCTACCTGCTCGATCATGGGCGAGACAATTCCAACGAGGCATCCGCGCGCGATGGCGTGGCTGTCATCCCGCCGGTATACATCCACCCGGAGGCTGATATCAAAGCAGCGGTGATTGGACCGCACGTATCCATCGGCAAGCATTGCCGTCTGGAGCGGGTGGTGATTCACAACGCGGTGCTTGATGAGGGCTGCGAGATCAAGGATATGGTCGTGGCGGACACGCTGCTCGGACGTCGTGTAAAGATAGAAGGACGGGCGCAACAGCTCAATCTTGGAGACGATTCGTGGTTGACGAACTAAAAGATCCGGTCGAATGTCATTCCGGATTCGAGTATGCTGAAAAGCCAGTCGCGTTGACCTGGGAAGGGCAGCGGCTGGAAGTTAAAGAGGTCGAGGCTTATTGGCGCACCCCGAGTGGGAAATGTTTTCGGGTATCCGCGACAGACGGTCGGCGATTCGAGCTTTTTTACAGCGAATTACAGGACGAATGGCGGGTGACTGCTTTATAGTCAGCTGTTCAAGAAATCTCAACATTCATGACCAGATTTACGATGGAGGATTTCCATAATGACCATCACGGAAAAAAATAAGGAGCAAGTTAGAGGAGCAGCCATGCGTGAAAGTTATTTGTCCCAACGGGTAGCCAGCCTTAAACCTTCAGGCATCCGCAGATTTTTTGATATCGCCGCTACGATGAAGGATGTCATTTCACTTGGCATCGGGGAACCTGATTTCGACACGCCGCGGCATGTCATCGATGCGGGCATCGAATCACTGCGTCAGGGGCGCACCCACTACACTTCCAATGCCGGCGTTCTTGAGCTGCGCCAGGCGCTTTCAGCGCATCTCGAGATGCATTACGGCGTGCATTACGACCCGAATACCGAGATTGTCATCAGCGTCGGCGGTTCTGAGGCGCTCTATCTGGCTATGACGGCGCTGCTCGATCCTGGCGACGAGGTGATCATCCCCACCCCCTGTTTTGTAGCCTACCAGGCTGAAGTATACATGGCGGGCGGTGTGCCAGTCGAAATTCCCAGCACGATGGAAGACAATTTCAACGTCGATCCCCAGCGCATCGAGGCGGCGATCACCCCGAAAACCAAAGCGATCCTGCTTGGTTTCCCCAATAATCCCACAGGCGCCGTTGCCACCCGCGACCGGCTGATGGAAATTGCCCGCATAGCTGAAAAGTATGACCTGATCGTTGTATCGGATGAAATTTACGACCGCCTGGTGTATGCAGGTCACCAGCACGTCTGTTTCCCGTCGCTGCCGGGCATGCATCATCGCTCGGTGCTCGTGGGCGGCTTTTCCAAGGATTACGCCATGACTGGCTGGCGCATCGGTTATGCCTGCGGGCCTGTCGACATCATGAAGGGCTTAATCCGCGTGCACCAGTATACGATCATGTCCGCGCCAACCACCGCTCAGGATGCTGCAATCGTCGCGCTGCGCGACCGCGACGAGGCGGTGCAGGAGATGGTCCTGGAGTACGACCGCCGCCGCCGGCTAATCGTTCCAGAATTGAACCGTATCGGACTGCCGACCTTTGAGCCAAAGGGCGCCTTTTACGCATTCCCCAAGGTTAGCGTCACCGGGCTTAATGACGAGGAATTTGCCAACCGTCTGCTCAATGAAGAGCACGTCGCCATTATCCCCGGCAATTCCTTCGGCGCTGGTGGAGACGGCTTCTGCCGCTGCTCCTACGCTACCGCCTACGACAAGCTGGAAGAAGCAGTGCGGCGCATCGAGCGGTTTGTCAACCGGCTTTAGCTTGTCTGTGCTATAATGCCGTCAGGTAGCTGATAAAAGAAAAAAACTGGCGCGGCCTTCAAACCGCCTCAGCCGCAATGGATGCCGGCTGAGTTGAAATGAGCAGCTTTTCTCGGTAAGTCATGTTTATTGGACAAAGGACACGATGCGTTTTCTAATCACGGGCGCAGCCGGATTTTTGGGATCGGCGCTTGCTAACCGCCTGATCAAGGAAGGTCATTCCGTTCGCGGACTTGATGATCTTTCGACCGGCGATCCGGCTGTGCTCTCGCCCGATGTGCATTTCACTCGCGGCGATGTCAATGACCGCCCCAAGTTATGGACGCTCCTGCAAGAGGTCGATTGCGTTTATCACTTGGCAGCGCGGGTGCTGGTGCCCGAGTCCGTGCTCTACCCGCGCGAATACAACCAGGTCAACGTCGGCGGGACGGTCAGCCTGATGGAAGCCATGCGCGATGTAGGCGTGCGACGGGTGGTTTTGATCTCGTCTGGCGCGGTTTACGGCAACCAGGAACGCCAGCCCGTTCGCGAGGACGCAATTCCCAGCCCGACCTCGCCTTATGCGGTTTCCAAGCTGGCGGCTGAGTATTATGTCAGGACGATCGGCGCGCTGTGGGGCATCGAAACCGTCTGCTTGCGGGTGTTCAACGCATATGGACCGGGGCAGCACATTCCTCCTGTGCATGCGCCGGTGATGCTGACCTTTCTGCGACAGGCGTTGCAGAACGGCACGCTGGTACTGCACGGGGAAGGCATGCAAACTCGCGATTACGTTTACGTGGATGATGTTGTCAACGCCATGTTGGCTGCATCTACCGCTCCCAACATCGACCGGTTGACCATCAACGTTGGCAGCGGGCAGGAAACCAGCGTACGCGAGCTGGCGCGTCTGGTGATTGCGGTGACCGGGACCAATCCGGAGGTGGTCTATAATCCGCGCAGTGACGGGGGACCCTCGCGCTTGTGCGCCGATTTGACCCAGGCGGAAGCTAAGCTCAATTACCATCCATCGATCGTACTCGAAACGGGCATCCGCTTGACGCTGGAGCGGGATTCAAGGTTAAGGGGGAAGCAGGGAAAATAGCGCGTCAAGGGGGAACAAGCAGGTTGATCTAAATGCTTGGGGTCAATAATCCGTAGAGGGGGTCTTCGTTCATTTTTTGCGCTCGGTGTGGAGACACGTGCGAAAACACAGAGCGCAGACCGGCGCGGGCAGGTTTTAATTTCGATGGGCGGGCTTTGATGCACAATTCTCGCCAATTCTGTGAATCAAAGCGCGTTCGATTTGGTATAATATTTTCACTGGTTGGCTGACCTTTACCGGGGTTGGTTCGTCGGCCTGCGCCAGATTTTTCCATAGCCATTATATGGTTGAAATGACTGGTTTCGGGGCTTTTACCCTGATGAATAACTTCACGTTGGTAAAACCTCTACGCAAATCATTCCTGCCCGTTTCGCTGGTCATTATTGCATTGCTGTTGACTGCCTGCGGCGGCAGTGCAATAACACCTACCCCTGAAGCGGGCACATTTCCGATCGATCCCTTCTTCCGGGAATTCTATGCATCGCTTGGCGGTCAGGATGTACTCGGGCCTGCCATCACAACCTTGTTCAATTACCGCACCAACCAATGCCAGTATACAGTGAACGCGCTGCTGTGCTTCGATTCGCGCCAACAGGGTATCGACCGCTACAGCTTATTTCCGCTTGGAGGGGCGCTTGGCATCAAGGATGAGCCCAGGACAACCGCTGAAGGCGACCTGGTTGTGGACGGCTATCAAATCTACGAGGAATTCGCAGATCTCTATCAAAAGTTGTATAGGACGCTGTACACCGGAAAGCCGCTGACGCAGCCGCGGTTCAATGCTGAAAAAAACCGCATCGAACAATACTTTGAAAATGTTGGATTTTACCGAGACCTGACCGATCCTGCCGGGGAAGCTCATCTCCTGGCTTACGGGGTTTATGCCTGCGATAGTGACTGCCGCTATCGTCCGCCGAAAAGCAGTATGGTCGTAACCAGCATCGATAACATCGAGCAGCCATTCTTGATTCAACTTGCGCGTCTGGGTGGATTGGAAGTTTTCGGCGCAGCGCTGACCAACCCTTACACCGCGCCTGACGGCCGCATTGAACAGGTTTACGAAAACGTGGTTCTTTCGGCGCCGCCTGATGATCTCAATAATGTCAATCTGCGCAATCTGCCCGTGCAACTTGGCATGCCGTCAACGGCGCCTGCGGCTCAAATCTATGGGGAGGCGCAAGGGGTTGTATTCTATGCGGTGGACGGCGAGTTGGGCTACCATGTCCCCATGTTGTTCGATCATTTCATCGCGCTACATGGCGGGCGCGAAATATCCGGTAATCCACTGGCAGATATTGCTCAAATCGAGAGAGGCTTATACCAGCAATGTTTCGAGCACTATTGCCTGCTGTATGACATCGATGCGGGCGAAAGTGATAAGGTGCGCATGGCGCCGCTCGGCGTGGAATATCTGCGCACCACCCAGGGACAACCAGCCGATGAGGCAGCATTCTTCGAGGTTACTCCTGAAACTGTGCACCTGTTTGCCAACGTCAGCCGTCCGCGCGTAACCGCCAGCGATGAGCAGCAATTCGAGATGGTGCTGTTACGCGCCAGCGATCAACAACCCATCGCCGATGTGGAAGCCGACCTGACGCTTACCTTGCCCGACGGTAAACAGGAGCAATTTCTGCTGCCGCCGAGCGACGACAGCGGACGCGCCAGCCTGACCGTACCTGCGCTAAAGCCGGTGCCGGGCAACGGCAGCGTGATTGCCTTCAAAGTCTGCCTGAATGTGCCTTCCAGCCAGCCGATTTGCGCTTCAGACAGCTACCTGATCTGGAATTTTCAATAATTTGATGGTGTCCGGGCTAAACACTCGCGGTGCTTAGTCTTTCTTCGTAAAATCTCGGTTGGAATGTTCCGCCCCTGCCGGTTGCAGTTGCGCGGTCAAAATCAGGCGTAACGTTCTTCTTTCCAGGCGTCTGCCTGGTTATGATAACCTGCCTGTTCCCAAAATCCCGGGCGGTCTTCTTTCATAAATTCAAGACCGCGCAGCCACTTGGCGCCTTTCCACAGGTAGGGGGTAAACAGGTCGTCCCGTCCGGGGATGGCGCCGACCACGCCGCGCAGCGGATAGCCGTGCTCAGCGCTGATTGGCTCACCGTTGAAATGGGTTGCCAGCAGGAAGTTTCCCGCCAGCACAATATCAAGTGGCAGATTGACCGTAAAACCCATTTCAGCATGCTGCATAACAAAACGCGCCTCGGATAATGGTTTGAAGACGCCGCGCTCGATCATATCGCGCACGGATACCCCCTCCCAGGTCGTGTCCAGCTTGGACCAGTGCGTGACGCAATGCAAATCGATGGATATCTGCTTGCGGGGCAACTGATTGAATTCCTCCCAGCTCAGTTCGACAGGTTTTTCGACCTGTCCATAGATGCGAAGACTCCAGGTATCAAGATTGGTCCGTGGGATGGGCCCATAATGCAGTACAGGGAAACGGTTAGTCAATGACTGCCCTGGAGGCAGCCTTCCTTGGTCGCGAGCCATTTGTTCCTCTTCATTACGGCGGAAGGGATCGAACATGGTGGTTTCCTTTCTGTATAACCAAATTATACTTTATCAGTCTGAATATCGTGTTTTTTGCCCTGGATGTGGGAGACTAAAATTTAAGCAGCGTGGTTTGCTGGATGGAAACAAGGGGCGACCCTTTTCCAAGGTTTGGATCGCGCTGTCCAACTGTGGATTATGCTATACTCGAATCGGCAGACGGCGCGCTGTGATGAATCAATAAACGCTCAACGGCCTGTCAATAGGTATCGACTTTTGTTTTCAGGACAGTGAAAAATGCAAGACAGACCGCGGACATCATTGGAATTGCTGCTCGAAATCAGCCGCGAATTGGCTTCCAGCCTGGATTTGCGCAACGTGCTCACGCGAGTATTATCTCTCTCCACGAGCAATGTCGGCGCAGAGCGCGGCAGCTTGATCGTGCTCGATGCCGCCGGCCGCCCGGTCGAGGCAGCTATTGCTGTCAACGAACAGATCCTGCGCCCCACCATGGACGAAATGCAAGGCATTATCGACCATGGTCTGGCTGGTTGGGTTGCGCAAAATCGTACGGCGGTTTTGATTGCTGATACAAGCCTCGATCCGCGCTGGACGCAGCGCCCGGACGACTCAAGTACGCGCACGGGGAGAAAATCAGCCATCTGCGCTCCACTGCTGGCCAGCGGACAACTGGCGGGCGTGCTGACGCTGGTGCATGCCAGCCCGAATTTCTTCAAGGAAGAGCACCTTTTACTGTTGCAAGCCATAGCTGACCTGGCTGGCATTGCAGTACGCAATGCGCGCCTCTACGATTCGGTCGAGCAGGCACAGCGCCGTTACCGTGAATTGTTCGAAGACAGCATCGATCCCATTATGCTGACTGATTGGCAGGGGATCGTCATCGAGGCTAACCGTCAGGCAGCGACGGTCATCCAGGGAAGCGGCGGCAATTTAGCAGGGCTAAATATCCACCAGTTGCATACAGCCCGCGGTGACCTGCTTGGCGATAATCACGCCAACGTAAAAGACGATACCACGATCCGTTATGAAAGCCTGCTGCATCGTGAGGGACAGACTGACCTGCCGGTAGAAGTACATGTGCGGCGAATCGACTTTAGCGAACAACCCATGCTGCAGTGGATTCTCCGTGACATTTCTGAACGCAAACAACTCGACCGGATGCGCGAGGACTTGATGGCAATGATCTATCATGACTTGCGCTCGCCGCTGGCGAACATCATCTCCAGCCTGGATATCCTCGATACCATGCTGCCTGAGGATCAGGCGCAGTCTGTACGTCCAATATTCCAGATCACATCCCGCTCGGCTGACCGGCTGCAACGCTTGATTTCCTCGCTGCTGGATATCAACCGACTGGAAGCTGGACAGCCAATCACCAACCGCAAGGAGATCAACCCACTTGAGCTGGTAGAGGAATCGGTTGATGCGGCGCGCATGTTGGCGGAGAGTAAACAACAGTCCTTAAAATTAATATTGCTGCCCGATTTGCCGGCTATTTATGCTGACGCGGACATGCTGCGCCGCGTGCTGATCAATTTGCTGGAGAACGCGATCAAGTTCACGCCGGTAAAAGGATCGATCCAATTAGGCTGCGCGGCGGAAGAAGGCTTGGTCCGTTTTTGGGTAGAAGACAGCGGCATGGGAATTCCGGAAGATGCCCTCGAATTGATCTTCGATAAGTTTACCCGCCTGCAGGCCGACCGCTATCCAAAAGGCCTTGGCCTTGGGTTGGCCTTCTGCCGGCTGGCAGTTCAGGCGCACGGTGGTAAAATTTGGGCGGAGAGCCAGCCCGGCGTCGGCAGCCGGTTTATTTTCACCATTCCTTATTCGACGCGGGATTGATTTCCTTCATCGAGGAAGAACGAAACAATGCAAGAAATTTCTGAGCACATCTATATCGAAACCAGCTTCTCGGGAGTGACGCTTGCAGCGATCAATTGGCCGCACGGATTGATCCTGATCGATTCACCCTTACGACCCGAAGATACCCGTTCATGGCGTTCGGCGCTGCTCAACCTGGGCGGCGGCGTCGATCGTTGTCTGATCAACCTGGACGCGCACCCCGACCGCACCCTGGGAACGCGCGCCATGGAGTGCACTGTCATTGGTCACGAACGGATGGCGCATGAGTTCCGCAATCGACCGCTTTCCTATAAAGCGCAAGGATCTGAAACGGGAGCTGATTGGGAATTGCACCTGGGTGTTGGCAGTATCCGCTGGGCGCCTCCCGACATCACTTTTACGGAGCAATTACAAATCCACTGGAACAATTCGCCGATGCTGCTGGAATACCGTCCTGGTCCTTCGATTGGATCGATTTGGGCGGTGATTCCCGATCATAAAGTCGTCTTTGTCGGTGATGCGGTTCTCCCCGGGCAGCCGCCTTTTCTCGCAAACGCGGACATTCCTGCATGGATTCAAACGCTGGAGAAGCTGGCGTCGAATGTGTATCAAAATTATTTGATCGTTAATAGCCGGACAGGGCTTACCACCCAAAAACAAGTTCGCCAGCAAATTGCATTTTTAAACCAGGTTCACGCAAAAATGGAAGCGCTGGCTGGAGCGGGGGGCAGCGTCGAAGAAACGGCTCATTTTGTGCCTGCTTTACTAAGAGAATTTAATTTTGCCGCTGACCGGCGCTATCAATACACCAGCCGGCTCAAATGGGGTTTGGCGAGTTACTTTACCCGCCATTTCGCCCCCAACGGTGAAATAGTGGACGACTAAACTAATCGAATAGGAAACCCAAATACATGGCAGCCTCACCTTATGAAATTCTGGTCGAAGTCACCCGCGGGCCGCTGGTTGAATCGGTCCATCACGGGGCGTTTGCAATTGTAGATGCTGGCGGCAATTTGTTGGCCAGCGTTGGCGATCCGCAGCACATAACTTACCTGCGCTCATCCTCAAAACCTCTGCAGGTATTGCCATTGCTCGAGCGGGGCGGAGCGGAAGCCTTCAGCCTGAGCGACAAGGAAATTGCGGTGATGTGCGCATCGCATTCGGGCACCGACGAGCATGTCGAGGTGGTCAGCGCATTGCAAGCCAGGCTGGGGTTGGCGGAGAGTGATTTAATGTGCGGCATCGAGCCGCCCATGGATGAAACTACTCGTACAAGGCTGCTGCTGAACGGGCTGGCGCCCACTCCCAACCGACACGACTGTTCAGGCAAACATACCGGATTTTTAGCGCTGGCGACACTGCTCGGCTTGCCTAAAGAAAATTACATCAGTCCGCGCCACCCGCTGCAACAAATGATCACCCAGACCTTTGCCGAGATGATCGACTATCCGGTCGAAAAAATTGCCATTGGCATCGACGGCTGTTCTGTGCCTGTCTTTGGCGTGCCGCTCTATCATGCTGCCCTGGGATATGCCCGGCTGTGCCATCCGGAGGGATTAGCGGAGGAGCGCGCTGCTGCCTGCCGGCGGGTGACCAGGGCAATGACCACTCACCCGTTGATGGTGGCAGGTCCGGGGCGTTTCGACACGCTGGCGATGGAGCTTGGGCAGGGCAGGTTCATCTGCAAAGGAGGCGCTGAAGGTTATCAGGCGATTGGCATTCTGCCCGGAGCAATTGCGCCCGGCAGCCCAGCGCTCGGGATAGCCTGCAAGATTGCCGATGGAGACCGCATTGGCCGCGCCAGGCCGGTCGTGGCGATCGAAATCCTGCGCAAACTGGGTCTGCTGAGTGAGGAGCAAATTCGAGGCGGGTTGGCGAAGTTAGCTGCCCGGCCGGTCACCAATTGGCGCAACCTCGAAGTCGGCGAAATGCGCCCAGCCTTCCCTTTCGAACTGCGGTTTTGAGCGGCGGCAATGGCTGAGAAAAGCCCGTCAACGATAACGGCTGTGCAGTTGGAGAAGGCGCAGGCGGTACACCAACGCTTGTTGCGGGTTTACGGCGCACCCGAATGGCGGGAAACGCTGCCTGCGTTGGATGAGTTGATCTCGACCATCCTCTCGCAAAATACAAACGACCGCAACCGCGATGTCGCCTTTTACGCTTTAAAGGACAATTTCCCAAATTGGGAGGCAGTGCGCGACGCTGATCCGCAGGAAGTCATCACCGCCATCCGCCCGGCAGGATTAGCCAACCAGAAAGGGCCGCGCATCCAGAGCGTTTTACGGCAAATCAGCGACGAGACGGGCAGTCTGAGCCTGGATTTTTTAAAATCATGGTCAGCAGAAAAAGCGCGCGAGTGGCTGATGCAGTTTAAAGGGGTTGGTCCAAAGACAGCTGCCATCGTGCTGGTGTTTTCGCTTGGCATGCCCGCTTTTCCGGTGGACACGCACATCTACCGCGTCAGCGGTCGCATCGGGCTGCGTCCGGCGAACATGACCGTCGAGCAGGCGCACCAGCACCTGGCGGCACTGTTCCCGGCGGACGAATACGGACCGGCGCATCTAAATCTGATTCGCCTGGGGCGCGAGGTGTGTCATGCTCGCAAACCGGAGTGCCCGCGCTGCCCGGTGCAGGAGTGGTGCGAATATTACAAAAGCACTATCCTCGTTGATCATCGTGCAGCTTCTTAGGAAATGCTCTTGAACAGCCGTCAGATGCAGGGCGATGCCGATATTCAAACGATGCGCGAGTTGATCAGGCATCTACCGGATCAAGCGGGGATCGACGATTTCGAAGAAATGATACAGCTCGAATCGGTCAAGGCGACTGTTCGCCTATGGCAATCTGGTCATCGCCTGGCCGGTTTTGCCTTCGTTGACGATTTTAACAATCTGATCCTCGCGATGGATCCAGAATTGATCACGGACGAGTTGGAAACTGAGATCTTCGCCTGGGGAGCATTTTGCATGCGTGAGCGAAACCTTCAAACCGGTCGATTAGACACATTGGATGCTTCCTGCAGCCGGGATAACATCCAGCGGATTCGCCTGCTCGAGAGACACTGGTTCAAGCAGTGCGATCTGCACACGCTGCGCTATGCCCGCTCGCTGGATGAGCCAATCGTTGATTATCCGCTTCCGCCGGGCTTTTCGCTGCGCTGCGCGCTGGGAGAGCATGAAGCGGAACAACTGGCAGCCTTGCACCGCGCAGCTTTTGGCAGCGACCATATGACGGTGGAATACCGGCTGGCGATTATGCGCGCGCCGCGATACAACGCTGAGCTGGATCTTGTGGTCATTGATCCGAACGGTGAAATGGCTGCTTTTTGCATTTGTGGATTGGAAGAAGGCCAGGACCAGGTCGGCTACACCGATCCAATTGGTACGCACCCGCGCTACCAGAAAATGGGTCTGGGTAAAGCGGTGGTGACGGCTGGATTTCAGGCGCTCAGGAATAGGGGAGTAAAAACAGTCGAGCTTGGCACCAGCAGTGAAAATATCGCGATGCAATGTCTGGCTGAATCGCTTGGATTTAAGCTTGTTTCAGAACGATTATGGTTCGCTCTCAAGGTTGATTAACTTTAGCTGAAAATCGCAGGTCCTTACAAAGGCGTTATGGAAGGCGCCGCGCGCAATTCGATGATCGTTGTTGGGTTAACTGGCGAAATCATTTATTCTGCTCGCGGGCTGCTTCCATCAACCAGCAATCCACCAGGCGGTTTTCGTGTTTCGCATATTTTGGCAGTAATTTTACTTTTCGAAACCCGACAGCGGTATAACTGCGCACTGCGCGCAATTGATCGGTATGTGGATTCACAACCACGCGATGAGCATCGAGATCGGTGAATAGATAATTCAATGCGCAGCGTAAAGCCCGCCGTCCCAATCCATAGCCACGCAATTCTGTTGCTCCGATAAATAAACCCATTCTGTAAATGGCTTCATTCACGGAGTAACCGTACTCGATATTTTCATCGGGTTTCAACAAACAGAATTGAAGGTATCCAATCGGTCGTTTCAGGAACTCGATCATGCAGGGAACCTTGCCCTGAGCCGCCATCACTTTGGGCGCATAACTTTCTTGTACGGACGATAGCGTGATAACCTGGTCGCGTCCGCGGTAATATTCGAGTACCAGGGGATTTTGCAACCAGTCGTGTAAAACAGAATAATCCGACTGTGTATCCCGAAGTGGGCGTACGACCAAATCGCCGTCGCGTAATAGAAATCCCCTGTTTGACGCCAAATTACTTTTTTCCATGGTTGTGAGACGCAGGGAAAATATCCAAATCCGATACTAAAGGAAATTACCCGCGACTCTGATCTTATTGTGCGGAAATAAGAGCAGCGTGTCAATTGACATCGATCAAAAGATAATGTGTAATAAATCCTGATTTACTTATGCCATTGTGACAATGGCGCGGAAGGTTAAATAAGCCTGGCGCATATCATCGGCCGTATAGAGCAATTTTCTTCCATCTACCCGTTGAACACCCGGCAGGATTGACGCTTTATCGGCGAAATTCGACGAGAACAACTCAATTTCCAGTTTAACCGGCGTCTTCACCTTGAGAGGCGCGGGTCCTTTGCCATCCAGGAAACGGTGTACAGCCCGCTGGGCGGTATCGCGGATCAATTGCTGGGATACGGGAAGCGGCAGGCATTCGGCTGAAAAGCGTCCGGCAGCTTTTTTGACCGTCGCGGTTTCCACGCCTGTTACCCACTCCTTTGCTTCGGCGCAGACGGTCTGATCGCCGGAAACCATCAACACCGGTACGCCAAAGTGTCCGCATACTGCGCTGTTGAGGCCGAATTCACCCACCAGTCTGTCGTTCAGCCAGACATTGGCAACCCGGACGCTCGACCAGGTGTGGTCGAGAATAGCGTTCAATGAGCCAACCCGGGCATGGTATCCGATGAAAATGGCGGCGTCGACGTTTGTATCCACTCCTTGCACCATCGAGAGCGGGGATGGCGAACCGCAGTTCAAACTAGCGCGTGGATCGAGCTCTTCGAGCAGAATGTTGGTGCTGTTCCAATGCCCGTCAGCGACCAGAATTTCCGTTGCACCGGCAGCTGCAGCACCCTGGATGGCGGCATTCACATCCGCGGTCATGATTTTACAGAAGCGCTTATATTCCGAATGATTGATATCGACCTGATCCCAGGTAACCACGCCGGAAATTCCTTCCATGTCGCATGCGATTAATAGTTTCATGAAGACAACTCCAAGAGAGAGGATAAGGTTGGATTAAGTATAATACTCATGCGCTAATAATTAGGCTTTGGGCTGATTATTACTCATATCCCTCTTGATCATCATTAATTCACCTTGCGATTCGACCCAAAAAGTCGTACAATACACTCTTGTTGGACCTGGTTTTTTGTTTTATTAGCACGTTGAGGTAAGAAGGAATGCCGGTATATACCTATCGTTGTGAGAATTGCGGAGTGCAGTTCGATCGAACCCAAAAATTCAGCGAGCCCCCGCTGGCCTGGTGTCCCGAGTGCGGCAAAAAAGAGCTGCGCAAGGTTTACACGCCGGTAGGGATAGTGTTCAAAGGGTCGGGCTTTTATGCAACCGACCATCGCTCCCCTTCCGGCGCTCCGCGCCATAGCGCGCACTCTTCCGAAAGCAAGGAATCCTCGACCGAGAGCAGTGGTACGACCACCGAAACACCCACCAAATCCACCAGCACGTCAAATGAATGACTGCCCTGTAAAAACTTGATTACGGGGGGCGTCCAACCCGGCCGCAAATCATCCAAACTTGATGTCCGGGAACATTCCCGGACTTTTTGTTGACAACATCAGAAGGGGTCAGACATTCCACCTTGACCTCGAAAGCGAGCTGATTATGCAGACATCTCCTACCTTGCCGCTCGATCTTGGTGATGGTCTGGTACTGCGCCGCAGTCAGGCTTCTGATCGCGAAACCCTGGCAGAATTCAACAGTATTATCCACAGCGACTTTCAAGACCCTCCGCGTCCAGATCTTGCCATTGGCGCATGGACGGCTGATTTATTAAGCGGCAATCACCCCACCTTTGGCGTTGATGACTTCACTATCGTTGAGGAAAGGAATAGCGGACGGATCGTATCAGCTGGAGCGCTGATCTCGCAGACCTGGCATTACGCTGGTATCCCCTTCGGCGTCGGGCGTCCGGAATTGATCGGTACCCATCCAGATTTTCGCAACCGCGGATTGGTGCGCCGCCAGTTCGAGGTGCTGCATGCCTGGAGCGAAGAGCGCGGCGAGCTGGCGCAGGCCATCACCGGCATTCCGTATTACTACCGCTTGTTCGGTTACGAAATGTGCGTCCCTCTGGATACTGGGCGTTTTGTTTACGAAACTCAAATTAAAAAACTCAAGGAGGGTGAGCAGGAGCTGTATCTGATTCGGAAAGCTGGCGAGGATGACATCCCTGAGCTGATTGCCTGTTACACTCAACTGGAGCGGCGCAGCCCGCTGTCCAGTCAAATGGATGAAATTCGCTGGCGTTATGAGTTGAGCGGTAAGAGCGAGAAGAATGTTACCCGGGTCGAGCTGTATATGATCACTGACCTTGAGGGGCGGGTGGTAGGCGCGCTGGGCGTGCCGGTTAATTTTTGGGGCCTGGGTTGGGTGTCCACTTATTACGAGCTTAAACCCGGCGTGGATTATCTGGCGGTGACGCCGGTCGTGCTGCGTTTTCTGCACGCGCTTGGGCAGCAGCGCGGCACCCCCGATGAACCCTACCGCAGGACCGGGCTGTTCCTCGGCGAAGACCATCCGGCTTACCTCATCCTGGAAACTCAAAATTCCCCGCCCAACCGGTCGTACACCTGGTATTTGCGCGTGCCTGACCTGCCGGCTTTTCTGCGCCGCATCGCCCCGGTGCTGGAGGACCGCCTGGCTGAGTCGCCCTGCGCGGGTCACAACGGCGAGATGCGCATCACTTTCTATAAAAGTGGGCTATCGATCCATTTTGAACAAGGGCGTATCCGTGAGGTACAGCCGCTCGAATCACTTGCCTGGGATGCCGCTGATGCGCATTTCCCCGGGCTGACCTTTTTACAGGTGCTTTTCCAACACCGCACGGTTGATGAGCTGCGCCACATCTACACGGATGCGTATGCCAACACGACCGCTACTGCGTTGTTGAAGGTTCTCTTTCCGCGCCAGCCGTCCGACATCTGGCTGATCTGCTGAGCGTTTGACCCCTTCGGCAAGGGAATTTTGGGATAAACTATTTATCATTGCTGCGGATATCATCAAGAAGGTGGACGTAGCTACTACAGTATACATATCTGGAGCGAAAGCAGCGTTGATAGAAGCCTATTTCAAAACAGGTCAGCAAGAAAAGGCAAAAAATCTCACCCGTCAACTCTCTCTTGATGGCCTGCTTACGAGGGAGGTTATTTGTTATTCATGGTTGAATCTTAAAGACCAGGAGACTCAACCAGCGGAAGCAGAAAATATCGAGCAGCTACTAATCGAGTTTAACTGTCAGGTGCGCAAATGAATTCAAATCGCCCGGAAGTATCCATTGTAATTCCCGTTTTCAACGCAAAAGAGACATTGAAGATCCTGACCGCGCGGATAAAAGCGGCAATGGATCTGCAAAAACGTTCCTTTGAACTCATTCTAGTCAATGATGGCAGCTCAGATTCAAGCTGGGACCAAATACAAGAGCTGGCAAGGGAATATGCATTTGTGAGGGGCATCGATCTCATGCGAAATTATGGCCAGCATAACGCCCTGCTATGCGGCATTCGAGAAGCTAAGTCTGATATCATCGTGACCATGGATGACGACCTGCAGCATCCTCCTGAAACGATCCATATTCTCTTGGAAACTCTCGAACAAGGGTATGATGTCGTTTATGGCGCCCCGATTACCGAAAAACACGGATTATTTCGAGATACGGCTTCTCTTTTAACAAAAATTGCCTTGCGAAACGTGATGAAAGTAGAAGGCGCCAGGCATGTAAGCGCGTATCGCGCTTTCCGAACATACTTGCGTGATTCATTTGCCGGTTTTCAAGGCTCGACGGTATCGATCGACGTCCTGCTCTCCTGGGGGACTGCGAACTTTTCACATGTAAAGGTCGATCATCGAGAGCGCATCTCTGGCGCTTCCCATTACACCCTACGCAAGCTGATCCAGCACGCAATGAACATGATGACGGGATACAGCACCCTCCCACTGCGAATATCCAGCGGGATTGGATTTGTGTTTACCATTTTTGGCTTCATTGTGTTCCTTTATGCCGTCATCAGGTACTTAATTCAGGGAGGAGTTGTGCCAGGATTTACATTTCTGGCTTCTTTGATCACCATTTTTTCCGGCGCTCAATTGTTCGCCTTGGGAATTATCGGTGAGTATCTGGCACGAATGCATTTCAGATTAATGGATAAACCCAGTTACGCAGTAAAATCGAAGGTCGAATATGACCAATAGGGATTCAGGCGAGGTCGCCAGGTTCCTGGAATGGGACAGCGCTTTCTTCGGAAAAAGGATTGCCAGGGCGCAAAGAGATACCCTCACGCCAGATGATGTCGAACAGATCAATTCATGGGCTGCTCAAAATCGAATCGATTGCATCTATTTCCTTGCAACGATAAACGATGATCAAACCATCTTGTGCGCAGAAAAGGATGGATACCACCTGGTGGATCTGCGGGTTACGCTGGCAATAGACCTGACTCGCTACAGAACAACACCTGCCCAGAACCCATCTGCACGGCTTTCCAGAGAATCAGATATCAGCGATTTGCGCAAGATCGCCGGCGTCAATCACACCATCTCTCGTTTCTTTACCGACCGTCACTTCGACAGGGAGAAATGCCGCCAGCTATATGAAGTGTGGATCGAAAAAAGCGTAAAAGGCCGGGCTGATCGTGTCTTTGTTTGGGATGATCAGAATAAAGCGGTCGCCTATGTCACGGCAGTCATCGATCCGGATCAACGCGGTTCTATCGAGCTGGTCGGGGTCGCGCCCGAATGGCAGGGGAGAGGGGTAGGAAAAATATTAATCTCTACGGCTCTAGGCTATTTTGCTGAACAACGAATCTTTTCAGTGACGACCGTCACCCAGGGTAGGAATATTCCTGCCATGAATTTTTATCAAAAATGCGGATTTTCTATCCAGTCCATCGAATTATGGTATCACAAATGGTTCAAAGAGCAGTAAATGAGGATTGCGTGTATGGAACAAAGAAGCATTCCTTTTAATCGACCTGCGGCGGGCATCGGCGAGGTTGAGTATGTTCTGAAAGCGCTGCAAAAAGGGCATCTATCAGGCGATGGTGAGTATACAAAGCAGTGCAATGCATTGCTTGAAGAAATCATGGGCGCGCAAAAAGTGCTTATTACCACAAGTTGTACTCACGCGCTTGATATGGCAGCAATCCTGATGGACATCCAACCGGGTGATGAAGTCATTTTGCCCTCATTTACGTTTGTTTCCACCGTCAATGCTTTTGTGCTGCGAGGCGCCAAACCGCTATTTGCCGATATACGAGCGGATACCTTGAATATCGATGAAACAAAGATCGAAGAGCTGCTATCCACGAAAACAAAGGCAATCGTCCCGGTTCACTATGCAGGCATTGGTTGTGAAATGGATGCCATCAGCGCTATTGCACAAAGGCATCACTTAAAAATTGTCGAGGACAATGCGCACGGTTTGTTTGGCAAGTACCGGGGCCGGAAACTTGGAACCTTCGGTGAGTTGGCCACATTAAGCTTCCATGAGACGAAAAATATCAGCTGTGGCGAGGGCGGAGCTTTAATCATCAATGATCCCTCGTTTATCGAACGCGCAGAAATTATCCGCGAAAAGGGTACAAACCGCAGCCGTTTCTTCAGAGGCCAGGTGGACAAATACAGCTGGGTGGATATCGGTTCCAGTTATTTACCCTCAGAGGTTTTGGCGGCGATTTTGCTTGCGCAGCTTGAATCGCGGACGGCAATTCAACAGAAACGCAAAGAAATTTGGGAGTCATATGCAAATCATCTGAAAGACTGGGGTGAATTAAACGGAGTTCGCTTGCCAATTATCCCCGAGTATTGCGAACATCCATATCATATGTTCTATTTGCTCATGCCAGTATTGGATATTCGGACAAGATTTATCGAATGGATGAAATCCAGGGGGATTTTATGTGTTTTTCATTATCTGCCGCTGCACTTGTCCAAAATGGGAATCAGCTTCGGCGGGAAATCGGGCGATTGCCCGGTAACCGAGGATATCAGCGACCGGTTGGTACGCCTGCCTATGTTCTTCAACCTGGAGCAAAACGATTTGGATTACATCGTCGAGCAAATTGTTGATTTCAATCAATTCTAAAACAAGCGACCCCTGCTTTTAATGTTCCGGATCCCTGGGGATCAGACTTTCGTTGCGAGAGGTTTTGATAGGCTTGTTATAGCTCCTGATAGCCAGCCCTGCTTACACTTTTATTGTCTGGGGAGCAGATCGCATGGTTGGTTGAGGGCCGGGTTCACGTACCAGGGTTGCCTTTAGTGGTAAAATCGATCCGAACGGATGGAGGTTAGAATGGCCCGTAAAGGCAAAAATAAACCCGCCCCTCGCCCGACGCGCGATCAGCGCAGAATGCGAGTTCAGCAGTGGATTTTTGTTGTTATTTCGATCATCATTGTCTTAGCCATGTTATTGATGCTTCTCACTTCGTAGCTGGCTTATCATTGAGGCTTGCGCAACGCTTCCACGCGCAGCGGCTTTGCGCCTTGTTCTGAGCATTTCCCCGGTAATCCTAATCAAAGGAAGCCGAACATGCCAAAATATCCAAATCGTTTCTGGATCGCTGCCCTGCTGATCGCTTGGGCAGTGGATTTCCTTTTTTATCGAAAAGCGATCGGGTTGTCATTTTTACTCTGGAACATTGTTTTGCTGGCGGTTACGTTTTGCCTGACCCGCTCGGAGCGGGCGCGGGTTCCGCGCCTCAGCATGCTTCTCGCTGTTTTCGTCCTGCTGCTCGCCGCTGTTCCATTCCTGCGGCAAGAGCCTCTCACGGTTGGCATCAGCATTTTCCTCACTCTAGTGCTGCTGATCGTGCTGGCAGCGACCTGGCGCAACGGCAACTGGCCTTTCTACCGGGTTTGGGATTTTCTGACTGCCGGCTTTTGGGTGGTGATTGCCAGCCTGTCGCGCCCCTTTGGACTCAACCGTCCCCGCGGAGCGCAGGCTGGAGAGACGCCAACAGAGAAAAAGCGCGGATTCTGGAAGAGCGCTGCGCCTGTGGTGCGCGGATTGCTGATTGCTCTGCCAATCGTTGTCCTGCTGGCAGGTTTACTCGCCTCGGCTGATCTGATCTTTGCTCAACGCCTGGAAAAATTTCTAGATCTGCTCAAGATCGAGCGCCTGCCGGAATATATGATCCGATTGGTTTATATCCTCATGTTAGCCTATATTTTCACTGGCGCGCTGGCGCACGCAATTCTGCCTGCCCGGGAGGTTGCCCGCCCGCAGAATCCTAATCAGACACTCATTAAGCCTTTCCTGGGCTGGACGGAGACCAGCATTGTCCTGGCTGCTGTGGATGCGCTGTTCATCTTCTTTGTCATCCTTCAGGTGCAATACTTGTTTGGAGGGGAAGCGAATATCAATGCGGCTGGATATACTTATTCAGAATACGCCAGGCGCGGATTTAGCGAGTTGGTGGCGGTGGCGGTGATCAGCCTGCTCCTCTATCTAGGGCTGGGGGAGATTGCCCGGCGAGATTCTTCTAAGCAGCAGCGCGTATTTAGCATACTGTCTGTGCTGTTGATGGCGCTGGTGCTGGTCATCCTGGTTTCGGCTTTTCAGCGGCTGTTGTTGTACGAAACCGCATACGGATTCACCCGCTTGCGCACGTACACATTTATTTTCATCCCCTGGCTGGCGCTGCTACTGTTGGCGGCGATCGTATTCGAGCTCATCCGCCAGCCGGGACGGTTCGGTCCGGCTCTGCTCCTGGCTGCGCTAGGCTTCGGGCTGACCTTTGGCGCGCTCAATGTGGATGGTTTTATCGCTCGCCAAAACGCGCAACGCGCGCTGCGCGGGGAAGAGCTCGACGTCGAATATCTAACCAGGCTCTCGAGCGACGCTGTCCCGGCTTTGGCGAACATGTTCCATGATCCTGGCATGCCTGTAGATGTGCGGGATGAGGTTGGGGCGGCATTGGCCTGCGAGCAGGCGCAGTACAAGGATAACTCAACCGCCAGGTGGCAATCGTTGTCGATCAGCGCCATGCGCGCTGAGCAGCTATTTGCGCAGATAGGCGCGGAGTTGAAGGCTTACCCGGTCTGGCTGGAGAATGGCGTCTTGCAGGTGCGCGTTAATGGCGTGCCGCGCAGTTGTAATGAAAGCCTAAGTTTTGATTAATCTGTGATAAGGTTGTTCTTATGCAACTGCCGCTTGCTTCGACTGGTTTGGCAAGCGGCAATTACCGTTTCAAGGTCAGCGCTTCGAATTGACAAAATAGCAGTTACCATTTTTCTGAAGTTTCGTGTTGCTAAATCCTTATTTAAGACATAGAATATATCCTGTTCATAGTTGGGACCATTTTCTGTCTTAGAATGCAATCCTTAATTCAATAATATGACTCATTCTTGTGAACCTCATTTTTCTCCCTGGCAGTGCTCAGTGTTTTATAGTTCCTGCCATTTTTCGTCTTCAGGCATCCATGAAATGTCTTGTGCAATGATAAAAGGAGTGAACGTATGAGCATCATTGAAGTGACCCATTTAACAAAGTACTATGGAAAATCACGCGGAATCATCGATGTCTCATTCAACGAAGAGGAAGGTGAGATTTTCGGTTTTATTGGACCGAACGGGGCAGGGAAATCCACCACCATCCGCCTGCTGCTCTCGCTAATTCATCCAACCAGCGGCAGCGCGCGGGTGTTTGGCAAGGATGTGACGCGCCACGGCCCAGAAATCCGCCGGGACATCGGTTATCTGCCTTCTGAAGTCTTCTATTATGAAGGGATGAAGGTTATCGACCTGCTTAAATATTCTGCCAGCTTCTACGACCGCGACTGCACCGAGCGCATTCGCGAGCTTTCAGAGATTATGGAGTTGGAGCTCAACCGTCGCATCAGCGACCTTTCCTACGGCAACAAGAAAAAGGTGGGCATTGTCCAGGGCTTGCTGCACAGCCCCAAGCTGCTCTTCCTCGACGAGCCAACCGCCGGACTCGATCCGCTCATGCAGCGTAAATTCTTCGACATGATTCGCGCCGAGAATGAGCGCGGCGTGACGGTATTCTTCTCCTCGCACATCCTGAGCGAGGTGCAGCGGCTTTGCACGCGGGTGGGCATTATCCGCGAAGGCAGAATCGTTGAAATCTCTGACATCCGCACGTTGCAGCAAAACAACTATAAGAAAATCAATGTGACGGCTGATGGGCTGACCCCGCAGGTCTTCGATCTGCCTGGCGTGACCAATATCCAGGTCGAAAACGGTTCGCTGCATTTCTTCTTCAAGGGCGATATCAACCTTGTGCTGCATAAAATCAACAGCCTCCAGGTGATCGATGTGAGCATCGAAGAACCGACGCTGGAAGAGATTTTCATGCATTACTACGAATAGGCAGCCGCAATGAGCGCAACTATCTACCTCCATGAATTTCGCGCACGATTGAAATCGGTTCTCATCTGGTCCGCCTCCATTGCTGCTCTGACCTTGTTCTTTTTCTCCATCTTTCCCGGATTTTCAGAACAAGCAGCGCTGGTCAACCAGGTGATGGATAAATTTCCGCCAGCGATGCAAGAAGCCTTTGGTTTGGAGCGGATGGATCTGGCCTCCTCGCTGGGTTATTACAGTTTTTTGTTCATGTTCGTCCAGCTTTGTCTGGCGATCCAGGCTGGCAACTACGGTTTTGGGCTGGTGTCCGTCGAAGAAACGGAATTGACTGCCGATTTCCTGTTGAGCAAACCAGTCAGCCGCGCGCAGGTGATGAACAGCAAACTGCTGGCAGCGCTGACCAGCCTGACGATCACTAATCTGGTTATTTGGGCGACCAGTTTTGTGTGTTTTGCTTTGTTTAGCGGCGATAGCGGATATGATGTCGGCGTACTGTTGCTGCTGCTGGCAAGCATTGTAATCTTCCAGCTTTTCTTCCTGTGCGTCGGGATCGTCATTTCGCTGCTGGTGCGGCGGGTGCGAAGCGTGACGCCCTATTCGCTTGGATTGGGCTTTGGCTCCTATGTGCTAAGCGCGTTCAGCGGTATCTTCGCTGATGTGAAATTAGAATACCTGACGCCATTCAAGCACCTTGATCCCGCTGCTATCGTCCAGAATGGCGCATATGATACGCCGCTGGTGATATTGAACGCGGCGGTCACCCTGGTTTCGTTGGCGCTCAGTTACTGGCTGTACGTCCGCCGCGATATCCCCATGGTGTCGTGAGGAGGCGCGCGATGAACATCTTTTTACGGGAGTTGAAAGCTAATCTTAAATCTTTGTTGATCTGGTGCGGGATCGATGCTCTGTTGATCATGATCGCGGTAATGAAATACGCCGCGTTTGCCGGCAGCCCCGAGATGGTGGCTATAATCGATTCTATGCCTGCCGGACTGCTGGACGCGCTGAATATGCGCGCATTCAACCTGACCACCTTGAGCGGTTTCTACGGGGTTATGTTTGTTTATTTTGGTTTGATGGGAGCGATGGCAGCCGCGATATGGGGCAGCGACATGATCTCGAAGGAAGAACGCGACAAAACGGTCGAATTTGCACTGGTGCTGCCGGTCTCGCGCAGCAGAGTCATCACAGCCAAGGCGCTGGCGGCGCTGATCAATTGCGTCGTCTTCGTGCTGGCAACCTGGGGAATATCTGTTGTGGCAGTGCAAAAATACAATCCGGATCAGGCATTCTACAACTTCCTTAACCTTGAGATGCAGGGCTTATTTGCCATCGAGATGATCTTCCTTGCGGTTGGGCTGTTGCTAGGCTGCGCGATGAAGCGATACAAAGCCGCAGGATCGACCGCGGTTGCCATCATCCTGGTGACTTACTTTATGTCAGTGATCTCGACCATGCAGGAGAATCTGGATTTCCTCAAATACTTCACTCCTTTCCGGTACTTCGATGCCGGGGAGCTCTTTCGCTCAGGTCAGATTGATTTAAAATTCCTGCTCATCACGGCGGGTATCATCATTGTCAGTGTGATTGCAGCCTACCTGGTTTACAATAAAAGGGATCTATACATATAAACAAATTTTCAGATCTTTATTTATTGTTTTGCTAATATGTACTTACCAACCTTAAGGAGCCCGAAATGAGTATAAATGATCCAAGCAATCCCTCGAATGTGCTGCGCGGTTCATCCAGCCAGGCTTTGCAGCCGCTTCCATACGCTGAAAACGCGCTGGAGCCTGTTATTTCTGGGAAGACCGTCGGTTTTCATTATGGGAAACACCACAAAGGTTATGTGGATAACCTGAACAAGCTGATCTCAGGAACGGATTATTCCGATTTGACATTGGAAGAAATCATCAAGGGCACAGCAGGCCGGTCAGAGCGAACTGCCATCTTCAATAACGCGGCACAAACCTGGAACCATTCCTTCTATTGGAACAGCCTGAGTCCAAAGGGCGGTGGAGAACCGCCGCACGCTCTAAAACAAATTATCGTAGATTCTTTTGGCAGCCTTGATGCTTGTAAACAAGAGCTTGCCAACGCCGCCGTGACGCAATTCGGCAGCGGATGGGCCTGGCTTGTTATCGACGCTGGCAAGCTGATGGTGGTCAAAACTGCCAACGCTGATACCCCCTTGACCATGGGGGTGAAACCCCTGCTGACAATCGATGTTTGGGAGCATGCTTATTACCTGGATTATCAGAATTTGCGCGCCGCCTACGTGAACGCGGTGCTGGATAAGCTGCTCGATTGGGAATTTGCACTGAAAAACCTCGCCTAATTAAATTCACCATTAAACACCAGGTTATTACCCCCTCGCTATCAGGGTCACTGCGCTGTCTTCCGCTATGATCAACTGCCTGTAATAAATGCCGCGGGTGGCAGTGTTTTCTTTTTCTCGTCTTTGATCAGCAACCGGGTGCTGACATTCCATCGCCCTGATAACCGGTGTCAGCCGCGACGATTCAAATTCGCCGCTCAGATCTTGCTCAAATACCTCAGACCTGCCGTATCCCTTAGAGTTGATAATGAAAAACGCCTATCGCTGTTTTGAGGAATGGAAAAAGGCGCATTTTTAAGGCACTGCGTATGCGCGGCTCAGGGTATTGGAATGGGAACCGTTCATCGAGAAGGCGGATGCCGTCGCTCCATTGTTCGAGGTCTTGGGCGTGTTTCAAACCCCAGTTCAGGTAGGCGCCAACTCGGGTACGGGTGACTTTGAGGTTGTGCGCCCAACGCATGAACGGCGAAAAAGCATCAAAGACCAGCTCTGCTCCTGGAAAATGATCATGCAGCGATAGCACTAAGGATTTAACCTGCTCTTCTTTGAAGTACATAAAAACACCTTCGGCCAGGAAGAAGAAAGGGCGCTGCTGATGTGCGCTCACTGTGTTCAGCCAGGCATTATCGAAGGCTGAGGTAGCCAGAAAGTGGTGGCGCGGTCCTCCGCCGCCGACCAGCTTTCGTCGGAGATCGATGACCTCCGGCAAATCCAGGTCATACCATTCCACCTGGCCATTATCCAGGCGCTCGAAGCGCGTATCAAGGCCGCACCCGATGTGGACGACAACTGCATTCGGGTGGCGGGTCAGAAAATCCCGGGTAAAGCGGTCGAATTCGCGGCCTTTCACGATCACAGCGACCCGGCTAAAATCATCGGTCAGGGCCAACGTCTTCTGTAGTGTCTTTTGATCTAACTGGCAGACCAGCGCCTCGGCTCTCTCGTCTTTGAGAAGAGCGTCGGGTCGTTGTGATTCAATGGCTCGGATGTAAAGTGTAATAAGCAAAGTCTCAGCCACGTCGCTCAGGTTCAGATTAGGCGTCTTGGACATATCCGCCTCCTTTTGATTGGGAAAATTTGCCTTTTTCACCTTTTGCCTCCCCGAGTTTAAAGTGGAAGATGCGCATTGGTTTGAACAGATGAAAGAGGGGAGCCATCCAGTGGATTTGAGCCAGGCGCGGTTCGGGTTGGTCGAAGAAGCCCCACTCGTCGAGTAACCGGATGTTATCGCCCCAGCCCTCAAGCTCCTGCCCGCGCCAAAAGCCCCATTGCATAAGACCTGCAAATGGGGAATTGGAGAGAGAACGGTTAGCGATCCATATTTCGAATGGCCTCCAGCCGTCGAAGACCAGCTCCGCGCCGGGGAAATGATCGCGGAGTCTGAGTACCAACGACTTGACCTGCGCTTCTGTGAAATAGACGAAAACTGTTTCGGCAAGTAACAGGAGGGGGCGCGGAGAACACACCTTTACTGCTTCCAGCCAGGCATCTTCGAGCACCGAGCAGCTCAACAGGTGATAGCGTTCGCTTTCAGCGCCGATGAACTTCCGGCGCAGATCGATGACCTCCGGTAAATCCAGGTCGTACCATTCGACCCGGCCATTGTCCACGCGCTCGAAGCGCGAGTCGAGGCCGCAGCCAATGTGAATCACCACCGCATTCGGGTGATGGTTTAGGAAATCCCTGGCATAGCGGTCGAATTCGCGGGTGAATATAATTCGCATGGCATTGAGGTACTCGCTCATCGGGATCCGCTTAGCAGGGGAAAAGTCGAGGCGCATCTGCGTGACCAACGCCACAGCTTTCTCATCCTTCAACATGGCGTCTGGTCGCTGAGATTCCATCGCCCGATAGTAGAGCGGTATGAGCAGTGTTTCAGCTACGCCGCTCAGGGATGGAGGCTTTGCCTCGGGCATGGTCAACATGTTCTAGACCTCATCATTCGCATGAATACGGTTGCTTACCGCTTTGCCAATTTCAACGAAAACCAATAAGGTGAGGGCAACGCCAATGACCCACAGCCACTCTTGGACACTCAATGGCACGATCCCCAACATCTCTCTTAATCCAGGGATCAGAAAGGCAATCATGATCGTAACGAATCCCGCCAGCGCGGCCCAGATCAAGGGTTTGTTAGCTGTAAGTCTGTTCATGCGATAGATTGGCTGGCGCATGCTTCGATAAGCAAAAATGTAAATGATCGAGTTGATGGCAAAGCTGGCAAATACGATGCTGCGGCCTTCTATAGAATTATTGTGGATATGAGTAAAATGCCCAAACAATGCCAGGGCAAAGATAGAACTTGTTATGCTGATTACACCGATCAACGATGATCCCAGCCGAGTCAGGATAGGCGCCCTAAGTGGACGGGGCTTTTCATCCATAATTCCGGCCTCCTTGGATTCAAAGCTCAATACTATGTCTAATGGGCCGTCGCAGATTAAGTGAATCCATAAGATTTGCGCCACTGTCAGGGGAGTTGGCCAGCGGAAAACCATCGCAGTAAAGATTGTCAGTACTTCCGCAAATGAGTTTGATAATACATAGGCAACCACCTTGCGGATGTTAGAAAAAATCACCCGACCCTCTTCAATGGCAGCAACAATGGTGCGAAAATTATTGTCAAGCAGGATTAAATCAGCGGTTTCTTTGGCCACATCAGTAGCGCTCCCAACCACAACACCAATATTTGCTCGTTTCAACGCCGGGGCGTCATTTACGCCATCCCCAATCATGGCAGTTACTTCACCGTTGGCCTGGAGCGCCCGGATAATCCTGAATTTATCCTGCGGACGGATACGGGAAAACACTGCGGTTTTCTTAACTTGTTCGCGAAGCTGCCCATCTGTCAATTGAGCAATCTGCCCACCTTCCAGGGTTTGATCTCCGCCACGCATCAAGCTAATACTGCTCGCAATGCGTTCCGCTGTCCGCCGGTAGTCACCGGTGATCATCTTCACCTGGATACCGGCGCGCTGCGCTATTTGGATGGCATCCAGCACCCCCTCGCGCACGGGATCTTCCATTCCGAGCAATCCGAGCCAGGTATATCCGTTGTAATTTTCCATGAGCCCATTTGATCGGCAGGCCAGCCCTAACAGCCGCAGCCCTTCTCCAGCCCACTCATCCACCTGCGCCAGCAGGCTTTCTCTCTCCTCAGTTGAAACATCACACATCGCCAGGACGATCTCTGGCGCGCCTTTCAGGAAGAAATTGTGTTTTTGTTGAAAGATATTACTGGTTACATCAGTGATCATGTATTTCGTTTCGCTGGTGAACAACTCTTCCGCCAGGCGTTGTGTGTTATCGAATAATTCCTGGGGGCTTTCCGGCATTATTTTCTCGGCATATTCCCATAAGGCAATATCCACCGGGCCTTCCAGATTGTTGCACAGCACCATGGTCTGCCAGGCGCGCTCCTTATCCAAAAGGTCAGCACGGTTAACACGCATCCGACCCTCGGTGAGGGTGCCAGTTTTATCGGTGCATATTACTGTCACTGAACCGAGCGTTTCAACTGCGAGGAGCCTTTTTACCAGGCCATTACGCTTGAGGATCTTGCGCATGCCCAGCACCAGGATCACCGTCACCGCGATGAGCAACCCCTCGGGAACGGCCGCGATGGCAAGGATGATGGATGTGCGCAACATATCGAAGAAACCGCGGCCAATGATTAACCCAACAATCAGAATGACCAGTGTGGCAACAACCACGATGTAAGTCAACACCTTGCTGAAGGCTTTAAGCCGTATCTGGAGAGGGGTTGCTTCCTCGACGTGCTCGCTCAGACTGGCAGCAATTTCCCCTAACTCAGTGTTGATCCCTGTTTTGGTAATCCTTAATATTCCCCGTCCGGTGACCACCGTCGTGCCCATGAACACTTGTGATTGAACATCTGCTGCGCCCTCGGCTGGATTTGCGCTTTTACGGCTGATGGCTTGCTTATTCACTGGCTCGCTCTCGCCGGTAAGGATGGCTTCATCAAGCGATATCTTTGTGGCTTCGATCAGCTCACCATCACCAGGAGCTTTTTCTCCCGCGTTGAGCACAACCAGGTCGCCGGGAACCAACTCCCAAACCTCTACCTCCATTCGTTGACCCTCGCGGATCACGGTGGTTGTTGGTTTGAGCAAACCTTTCAGAGCTACGTATGTGCGCTGCGCCTGATATTCCTGGATAAAACCAAGGATCACATCAATTACGACAACCGCCATAATTATGGCGAAATCACCGAGCTCACCCAAGGCCAGTGATATCCCGGCTGCTGCCAGGATTATGTATACCAGGGGGCTTTTTAACTGGTTGAATAAGATCGTCCAGACCGATACCCCTTTTTCGCTTGGTAAACGATTTTCGCCGAATTGCGCGCGGCGTTCTAAAACCTCTTCAGCCTTTAAACCATTCAGCGGCTCGTGCCGTTGATATGAATTAATATCACTTTGAGTGTCCAATGTTTTTATTTAGCTCCTGATCGATATATGAACGATACGGTTATTGATGGAATACTCTGGCTGTTTCTTTATTTCGATTTTTCTTTAACGTGTCGGACTCCTTGTTGGAATAAAGTAATCACATGGGGATCATCCACAAAGTAAAACACCTCTTTCCCGTCTCTCCGGGATTTGACCAGGCGCATTTGACGTAGCCCGCGCATATGATGGGAAACCGCGGATTCGGTCACGCCAATCAACCCGGCAAGTTGAGTGACATTTAGCTCCTTATCAATAATTGCTGAAAGGATGCGAACGCGGCTGGTATCACTGAAGGCGCGAAAAAGTTCTGCCACATGGGCAGCTGAATGTTCATCAAGAATAGTTATGGGCATAATTTTCGCCTCACAATTAAACAATTGAGTATATGTTCAGGTGAATAATATTATAGTATTTTCTGTTATATAGTCAATCGTCACAATGTCTGAGGGTTTAAAGGTGTGATCTAACTTGATCCTAAAATTTTGATTTGAGATCAATGGCATATCCGCAACACTCAATTGGCAGCTCAAGGAACAGTCCTTGCAACCTGCCTTTTTCAACGCACAGAATGTTTTATCGCATAATGGCTCTCCAGCATAGCCGTATTTTAGGATCACTCTTTTTAGGTGGTAGAATCATCCCATGCTTAAACGCTGGCAATTCTGGGTCGGCATCGCCATCAGCGCGTTATTTTTGTATTTAGCCCTGCGGGGACTGCATTTAGGTGAAGTCTGGGAAGCGCTGCAAACTGCGCGATATTTATGGCTGCTCCCAGGCGTCGCCATCTACTTTGTGGGGGTGTGGGCGCGCGCCTGGAGATGGCATTATCTATTGCGACCGTTGAAGCACATCTCGACCGGTACGATGTTCCCGATCGTCGCTATTGGCTACATGGGCAACAATGTGTTTGTCGCTCGGGCCGGGGAGGTGCTGCGGGCTGTGATCCTCAAGGATCGCGAAAAGGTGCCTGTTTCTGCTTCGCTGGCGACCGTGATTGTCGAGCGCATCTTCGACGCGGTGGTCATGCTTGGCTTTGTATTTTTCAACCTGCGCGAGCTCGGCCGCTTGACGCATAACTCCGGCTTCATTGGCAACATCCAGCAGCTGGCGCTGTGGAGCGCCATAATATTCATCGGCGCGCTGATCATCTTCCTGCTGGCAGCTATGTTCCCCAAGGTTACAGAAAGGGTGGTTATCGCTGTCATCAACCGTCTGCTTCCGCTCCGCTGGCGCGAAAAGGTTGGGGGAATCGCCCTGCGCTTTCTGACCGGGCTCGAATCGCTGCGCTCGCCGAAAGATGCGCTGATGGTGCTGTTCACCACGGTTGTGATCTGGCTGTTGGAAACCGGTAAGTATTGGTTCGTGATGCACGCCTTTGATTTCCAGGCCAGCTTCTTTGCGCTGATGTTGATGAACGGCATTGTCAACATCGCTACCACACTGCCGGCTGCGCCGGGCTACATCGGCACCTTCGACGCGCCAGGTATCGCTGTGCTTGTGGCTTATGGAATCCCGCAGGCAGTGGCAACCGCATATACACTGGTTCTGCACGCGGCGCTGTGGTTCCCCATCACCCTGCTTGGCGCGTATTACTATTTCCGACAACCCTTGCGATGGGGCAAGGACATGCAAAAAATCAAAGAGGCTGAGGCATCAAGCCAGGCCTGAAAGGATCATTGATGCGCATCGCAATCATTGGAGCTGGCATGGGCGGCATGGCTGCCGCGCACGATCTGGCGAATGCCGGGCATTCTGTTGAGATCTTCGAAGCGGCGCCCCAGGTAGGCGGATTGGCAGCCGGATTCAAAGATGAAAAATGGGACTGGTCAGTCGAGCACTACTATCACCACTGGTTTCAGAACGACAGCCACATGCTTGGCCTGATCCGTGAGTTGGGCTTGCAGGATAAAGTACTCTTTCCACGGCCAAAGACGGTTGTTTACCACGAGGGGAAGTTCTACCCGCTCGATTCGCCATTGGCAGCGCTGACCTTCCCCGGTTATAGCCTGATCGATATGGCCCGCTTCGGATTCGTGACAGCTTATCTGCGTTACCTGGCCGCCTGGCAGCCGCTGGAGAAATTCACTGCCGACGAATGGATTCGCAAGTTTTATGGCGAGCGGCTTTATAAAGTCATGTTTGAGCCGATGCTGCAGGGTAAATTTGGGCCGTATTACAAGGACGTTAACATGGCCTGGTTCTGGGCGCGGTTCAAAGCGCGCTCTACCCGGCTGGGCACCTTCGAGGGCGGTTTTCAGGCCTTCTCTGATCAGTTCGCGGATATCCTGCGCAAGCGCGGCGTGAAAATTCACCTTTCTACGCCGGTGCAAGCCATCGCGCCAGTCGAGGGCGGTGGACTGCGCCTCAACCTGGCAGGAGAAATGCAGTCATTCGACCGCTGCCTGGTCACGGTTGGCCCCGGCTCATTGGCGCGGATGGCGCCATCACTGCCGCAGAATTATTTGCAGGGTTTGCTCGACCTTAAGAGCATGGGCGCGGTGGTGCTGATTCTGGCGCTTCGCCATCAACTTTCGAAAGAAGGATATTACTGGTTCAACCTGCCAAAAAATGCCGGGTATCCCTTTTTGGCGCTGGTCGAACATACCAACTTTGTGCCGGCGGAGCACTTCGGCGGCGAGCATATTGTTTACGCGGGCGATTATCTCGAGCCCGGGCATGAGTATTTCCATTTGAGCAAAGAAGAACTTCTCGAAAGACTTCTGCCGGTCCTGCCGCGATTCAACCCCAGCTTCTCACCGGACTGGGTGCGGGCAACCTGGCTGTTCCGTACGCAGTATGCCCAACCCGTACCGTTGGTGAACCACTCTCGAAATATCCCTGAACTACGCACACCGATTGCCGGGCTGTATTTTGCCAGCATGAGTCAGGTCTATCCGTGGGACCGCGGCACGAACTTTGCGGTACAGATTGGGCGAAAAGCTGCCCATCTCATCCTTAGCGAGTATAGTCAGTGACCACCTTTGAATCTTAAAGAATCATTCCTGCGCGAAGGTCATAATTATGCCTGTCCGCTCAGGTTTCGAAAGATTTACACTCATTTTTCTGCGTTAATTTTATGCACACCTATAGGATGTGTGCACTAAAAAGCACGATATACGCCATATATAGGGTGCCATTAATCGAAAATTCGGCAATTGTGGAGTAAGGTGCTTACTAATAGCGAATTCTTAACATCTTATTTTTCTACAGGTTTCTTTAACATTAGATAACTTAAAGATTCAAGATTTTTTAAATGAGCGTATGCTACGCGCCTTGTTCTCTGTCTCTATTTTTGTTAGAATAACACAGAAGATACGCGAAATCCCGTTTGCGGCTCTTCACCCCGCAAACTTAGCAAGACAGAAATGAATATCTGAAGTTTTAAACCCACTGCGGCCCTAGGTGGGTTACTGTATCATGTTGTTTTGGCGGTGAATTTAACGCATTGGGAGGAGAAGGGATGAATGCTCAGCAGGCCTGGCAGGCAACTCTCGGTCAACTGCAAATGGAAATGTCCAAGGCGTCCTTTGATACCTGGGTGCGAAATGCGGAGTTGGTAAAACACAATCAAGATATCTTTACCATTGGCGTGAAGAATGCCTATGCCCGCGATTGGCTCGAGAGCCGTTTGCTCAGTACAGTGCAACGCTTGCTGACCGGTTTTATGGAAAATCCTCAGAATGTGCAATTCATCGTCTGGCATCAGGATGCTGAGCTGGATGGCTGGATGACGAGTGAGGAGGTGTATTTACCTCCGAAAGATCATCATAGCGAAAATCGCTCGTTGATTGACCGCTATCGCTTCGAAAATTTTGTGGTGGGCGCCAGCAACCGCATGGCGCACGCGGCCTGTATGGCCGTCGCCGATAATCCGGCCAAGGCATATAACCCGCTATTCTTGTACGGGGGTGTGGGTCTTGGCAAGACCCATCTGCTGCATGCCGTTGGAAACGCAGCTCATCAACGTGGATTGCAAGTTTTATATGTTTCATCAGAAGAATTCACGAATGATCTGATCAATGCAATCCGCACGCACAATACGCCAGCTTTTCGCGACCGCTACCGCAGTGGTGATGTGCTGCTAATTGATGACATCCAATTCATCGCCGGTAAGGAATCGACTCAGGAGGAATTTTTTCACACATTCAATGCGCTGCACAACACCGAAAAGCAAATCGTCATTTCTTCCGACCGGCCGCCCAAGGCAATGGTTACGCTCGAAGAGCGCCTGCGCTCGCGCTTTGAATGGGGATTGGCAGTCGATATCCAGCCGCCGGATTTCGAGACGCGCATCGCTATCCTGCGCTCCAAGGCTGAGCGCGCTGGTAAGGCAGTGCCGGGCGAAATCCTAAACACGATAGCCCGCCAGATACAGTCCAACATCCGCGAATTGGAAGGCGCATTGACCCGCGTGCTGGCCTACGCAGATTTAAGCGGTAAGTTGTTGAGTGTAGATATGGTTAATATTGCTCTGGCAGATATGCTGCCTCAGCGTACCACGCTCGAGCCAGCAAAGGTGATCGGCACCGTAGCAAACTCATTCGGGGTCAACAAGGAACGCCTGCTGGAACGCGACCGCTCCCGCGAGGTGGCGCTGCCGCGCCAGGTGGCCATGTACCTGTTGCGTGAGGTTGGCAACCTATCTCTGCCGCAGATAGGCGAAGCGCTCGGCGGACGCGATCATACCACCGTCATGTACGCCTGCGACAAGGTCGCTGACCTGATCGAGCGCGACGACCGCTTGCGCCGCCAGGTATTGCAATTACGCGAGGAGCTTTTCGGGCGCGGAATGAGCGATTGATCGATTTTTTCCATAGCGGGTGATTGACCGGGAGGGAAAGGCGCAATCGTCCGTTATTGTTTTCCATGAAGGGATAATTCCTCTGAACACTTCGGGGTTGTTAAATTCGCCGAACAACAACACTTAAGATCGATTCCTCTTGACATGGCCGTAAAAAGGTTGTAAACTAGGTTTGTAATGCAAACTGGTTTGTGAGATTAGAAGATGAAAGATAATTTTCAGGATTGGACACAGCGCGCTCAACGCTATTGGTACGTGGATGGACTGGCTGAAATTGGCGCCGGCGCGGTCATCATCTTTCTGGGGCTGTTTTATGTTATCTCAGGGCTGATTAAAGATGATGGCTTTCGCGGATTATTCATCGCTGTCGGGCAGATCATCATCGTGATTGCCTTGCCCCTCCTGGCGCGGGTGATTGTCGCCCGCATGAAAGAACGGGTTACATACCCTCGCACCGGATACATTGCCTACCGCAGGCAAGGGCTTAGCCGCCGAATTGGTACGATCCTGCTGACCATTGGCGTGGCGGCAGTGGTCGGAGTGGTGGTTTACCTGATCGAGAATTGGATGAACCTGCGCTGGCTGCCGGTGGTGATCGGTTTGACCGCGGCGCTGCTAATCCTGGTGATCGCCTACCGGATAGGCCTGCCGCGTTTTTACATCCTGGCAGGCTACACGCTGGCAATTGGAGTGATCACAGGATTGCTATCGCTGGCTGAACCTTATGACAGCGGGGTGTTCTTCAGCGGATTGGGATTGGGCTGGCTGGTATCTGGAGGTGTTACTCTGCTGCGCTACATGCGGAACACCCGCCCGGCGGACCAGACGATGATGGATGGAGAGCGCGGATGAGTGACAATCTGCGCTCATTTACCGAAGTTGACCGTCTGTTGCATGAGCCAGCGCGCCTGATGATCGTCACCCTCCTGGCAGTGGTCGCAGAGGCAGATTTTCTCTTTCTGTTGAATCAGACTGGATTAACCAAGGGGAATCTATCTGCGCACCTCTCTAAATTGGAGCAAGCGGGCTACATCGAGATCAAAAAGAGTTTCCGCGGCAAAATCCCGCAAACTCTATTGAAGCTCACGCCTGCTGGGCAGGAGGCCTTCGACGATTACCGTAAACAATTGCAAGGCATTGTGAAGCGCATATCCAGGCCATGAAACCTGGCTCGGGTGCGCTCACTGGGAGCATCAACTCTGTGACTTAAAGCAAATGAGGTAAAAATGAACGAAGCAATCATTTACACGAAAAGTTTGAGCCGCTCATTCGGCGAAATCCACGCCGTGGACGATCTCTCGATCGAGGTTCCACATGGCACCGTGTTTGGTTTCCTCGGGCCGAACGGAGCCGGAAAAACCACCACGATCCGCCTGTTGCTCGGACTGCTCGAGCCGACCGGCGGCAGCGCGCAGGTGCTCGGCAACGATACCCGCACCCATGCAGACCGCATCCGCGAACGCTGCGGGGCGCTGTTGGAACACACTGGCTTGTACGAGCGCTTGAGCGCCGAGGATAATCTTGATTTTTACGGGCGAGTCTGGCATATACCGGCGGCTGACCGGCAGGCGCGTATCCATGAATTGCTGGACGGAGTGGGGTTGTGGGAGCGCAGGCAGGAAACGGTCGCTAATTGGAGCCGCGGCATGAAGCAAAAATTAGCTGTTGCCCGCGTCTTGTTCCACCGGCCCGAACTGGTCTTCCTCGACGAGCCTACCTCAGGATTGGATCCGGTTTCTGCGGCTGCATTGCGCGAGGATTTGCAAAACCTGGCGCAGCAGCACGGCGTAACCGTATTCCTGACAACGCATAATTTAACCGAGGCGGAAAAACTCTGCCAGCAGGTGGCGGTCATCCGTAAGGGACGGCTGGTGACAGTCGGCTCGCCGGATGAGCTGCGCCTCCGTCAGGGTGGTCCTCACCTTGAGGTTGTCGGCAGGGGATTCACCGAAAGCGTGATCCTGGCGCTGCGGCAGCGTCCTGAGGTGATGGGGGTCAGTCAAAACGACCGGCACCTGGATATCCACCTGAAGGATGAAAGCGATACATCCGGATTGGTGCAGCTGCTAGTGGTCAATGGAGTGCAGATCGATGAAGTTCGCAAGGGCAAAGCAAGTCTAGAAGAGGTGTTCCTGACCCTCATGGAGGAGGAAGAACATGCTTAGCGATATCCTGACCATCATCCGTAAGGAATGGAAAGAAATGTTTCTGCGCCGAGGTAGTGCCCGCAGCGGTTTGATGAATCTACTGATCATCTTCGGTTTAATTGGCGTTTTTATGCCGCTGCAGTCTGGTCCTGGCTGGTTGACCGATCCCATTGGCTTGATCATCTGGTGCTGGGTGCCAGTCTTCCTGGCTTTATCGATGGTGACAGATGCCTTTGCTGGTGAGCGCGAGCGCCACACGCTCGAAACGCTGCTCGCCAGCCGTCTATCTGACAGGGCGATTCTGTTTGGCAAGATCGGGGCAGCGGTTTGCTATGCCTGGAGTGTTTCAATTGTCAGCATGCTTACGGGGGCGCTGGCGGTTAACATTGCCTTCCCTGGCGAGGGTTTTCGCTTTTACCCGTTGCCTTTCTTCGTGTCAGCGCTGGCGATCAGCCTGCTGGCGGCTGCGCTGTTTTCCAGCCTGGGAGTGCTGGTATCGCTGCGGGCAGAGACAGCCCGCCAGGCGTACCAGCGTCTGAGTGTGGTTATGCTTGTCCTTTGGCTATTACCGACCATCGGTTTGCAATTCCTGCCGGAGAAGTTGGGCGCACGACTTTTCTCCAGGTTGCAGTATGTGAACTTCCAGAATCTGCTGATCATCATCATCGTCGTGCTGCTGGCCGCGAACGTTGCCTTGATCCTGGCAGCTATGGCGCGTTTTCAGCGCGCGAAGCTGATTTTGGATTGAGGTGGAAAGAGGCCTAATCCCTAACCCCCTTAAAGGATAGGGGGTTTTGTGTTTTTCTCGAACCGTGCAAAGAGGATTTCACATGAGGATGCAATAGCCCAAAAATCATTTCACTGTAAAGGTGATCTCCTCGCTGCGGCCCTGGTTGCCAGCCAGATCCACCGCCTGGATCTGCAGCGTATGCTCTCCTGGCGTGGCGTCCCAGACCAGCGCAAAAGGGGCTGACAGGCGCTCGCCGATTTTTCGTCCGTCCAGCTGCCATTCTACGCTTTGAATGCCGACATTATCCTGCACGTCTGCCTGGAAAATGATCGATGTCTGTGAACGGCGGTCAAAGATTTGCCCGGGTTGAGGATAGGGAATCGCTGCTTGCGGCGGAGTGTTGTCGACCGTCACTTGCAAAACGGCCGTTTCGATCCGTTGCCCGGTATGCACTACTTGCAGCCGAACCGCGAAAAGTCCCTCAAGACCGCTGGTGTCCCAATGACCAAGCAGCCCGTCAACAACCGGTCTGTCGGTACTTTCATGGATTGTCAGCCAGTTGGTCGGATTGATGCCCTGACCGACCTGAATGTTGTACGATAGGAAACCCGCCCCCGCCGCGCTGCCCTGTAAAGCGATCTCACCGCGCACAACCGAAAATTGAGTTGGGCTGGAAAAGGACGCATCTGGATTGACAGCCGGCGCCTGGACCGGGTCATAATCCACCGGCGGAACAGGCAGACCGGCCTGCTGCGCCCATTCCTGAGCTTCCGGCGGCACGACCAGATAAGTGCGATTTTCGATCAACTCAGCTGGGGTAAAAATCGTTGCCAGACGATTGGTCTCACGGTTGATCTGGTAGCTGCTGTAGAGATTGTCTGTAACAACCGGCTGACTGCCTGCCAGGAAGATCTCATTGACCACGAGTGGGCACTGCGCGGTTGGCAGCAGTCCAGAAGGGCTGCATACCTCCAGACGGACCAGCCCTGACGGCATTTGCCAGTTTTCGATAGGCAGATCGCGGCTGGCGTATTGAATCAAAGCGTGCCAGATGCCCCCTGCCAGGCGCGGATCGAGGCGTTGCGAATTTTGCCCGTTTTCAGCCCCCAGCCAGACCAGCGCCAAATGCTGGCGTGTGTAGCCGACCACCCAGGTCGAGCTGCCATCCGCGGTTTGAGCCGCAAAAACGCCGGACGGTCGGCCTGTTTCCAGCGGGTTTGGGTAGCCGAGGCTCGGCCAGCGCGCGGGGTCGTCACTGAGAAGATCATGAACCAGATAAGCCAGCTGCGGGCTGACCATCGATTGACTCTGGGTGACTTCATTGGAGAGTAACACTCTCCCAATGCTGTCTTCGACGCGCAAAGCCAGCACGGACTCAATTTGACCCGATTGGGCATCCACTTGCCCATTGAGCATCCCCAGGTTGGCAAAGACGCTGAAGGCAAAGGCAGTTTCAAGTGGATCGACCGGCGAAATGCCCAGGAAGGTATCCCGAGCGTCAGCTGGCAGTTTCAGGCTGTTCACTCCCAGTGAATGCGCTGTATCGAGAAAGTGTACCGGACCGATCTGCAGCAGCGTCTGAGTGAGCGGCGCCAGCCGGTTGTTGACCAAAGCGCTGCGCAAGCTGAGCGGACCAAGGAATTTCCCGTCCGGGTTGGCGTAGCCCTCCAGGCTCGCGGGAATATCCCACACCAGGCTGGCCGGGCTGAGAGCGCGCGCGAAGCCGGTCAGCGCTAGAATGGGAGACGTCAGGCTGCCAGCCGGGCGGTTTTGAAGCATGGAACCTTCGCCCTCCAGTAAGGTTGTGTCGCCAGCCAGCGCCAACACCTGCCCGTTTTCCGGATCGAGGATCAATGCGCTGGAGGTCAACGGCGGGCTGGTGATGGTCTGGCTTGCATCCAGCGGCAGGCCAGGCAGCAATTGGCTGGCCAGGCACTGATCCGAGGCAGTGGGCTCTTCCAGGTTGCTCAGGCGGGCCAGCTGAGCGCGAACTGCGCAATTGAGCTGGGTCTGCAGGTTGTAATCCAGGCTGGTAATCACACGCAGACCGCCGCGCTCTAAACGCCGACGGTCGATGCGCTCGGCAAGCTGCTCGAGCGCCAACTGACTAAACGCCAGGGCTGGTGACTGAGCGGCCGGCGCGTCGCTGCGGAAGACCATTTCTTCCTGCACTGCCTGAGTGTAGGTTGAATTGTCGATCACCCCCGCATCGAGCAGCGTTCGCAGTGCATTCTGCTGACGCTCCAGGGCAGCAGCAGGCGCGTCCAGGGGATTCAGCACGGGGGCGTCCAGCACCGCGACGAGCATCGCTGATTCGGCCCAATCAAGCTGGCTGGCCGGCTTTCCAAGGTAGAGTTGCGCGGCGGCATCCGCTCCGTAGGCCAGATGCCCAAACGAGGCATTGTTAAGATACCATTCGAGAATTTGCAGTCGCCCAAAACGTGTAAGCGCCTGATTGGCCAGCAGACGCAGACGCAGTGTTTTGCGTAAGGAGGGCGCTTCATAGTAAAGGAGAAGCTCATCAACCAGCTTTTCCGCGATGGTTTCCGGCTGCGGATTGTTCAGGTCATTTAAACGCAGCATGGGTTGTGTCAGGAAGTCGGGATCCTGCATGGTTAGAACGGTTTGGATTAGAGCCGGGCTGATCGACTCAATCCTGGCGGGATCGAGCGGCAGCGGCCGCCGCAGGATGCCCGGATTTTCCAAACTGTAGATCAGATGCTCTCCGCTGCGGTCGTAGAGGCGCGTTGGTTGCAGCAGCGCGCCTTGCTGCGGATCCAGCATAATCGCTAACTCGTCAACTGCCGGCAGGTCGCTGGTAATCTCGACATAAGCCCAACCGAGGCCAATCACGGCCAGCCCGATAGCGGCGGCGAGAATTGCTAACAAGCCCAAACCCAGACGGCGCCAGCCTTGACGGCGTCGATCGCGCTTGGTGTTGCGGCGCGCCTGGCGCTGGCGGATCAACAAGACCTTTTCAAATCTGCGCAAGCCGTATCTCCAAACAATAAAGATCGATTACGGCGCCGCGGTGGGCGAACCCGAAGCCGGCGTGGGGGTTACCAGCGCGTCGATATGCTGCTGGGCAATCTCACGCCATTCCGCGGGTGTGGCTTCTTCCGGCAAGTCGAGCAGGCGCTGCCAGTCTTTCAGCGCAGCGTCCAGCTCGTCGATTTTTTCCAGCGATTGGGCGCGCCAGTAGTACAACTGGCCTTTTTGTTCGTCGCTCACAGCAAATTTTTCCATTTTGTTGATTTGCAGATAAGCGTCCCGGTAAGCGCCGAGCGCCAGCTGCGCCCTGCCGACCGCTAATCCGGTGGCGAATGAATTTGGCTCCAGGCGCAGCGATTGACGATAATCCGCCAATGCCAGGTCAGCCTGATCAAGCTCGAGGTAATAATCTCCACGCAGCAGCAGCACATCGGCGTCATTTGGATCCACTTCCAGGGCGAGGTTGATCGCTGAGATCGCTTTTTCAAATTCGCCAGCGGCTGCATAAGAGCGCGCCATAAAAATTTGCGCGCTAGCGTCAGGCGACGGGATGTAGCGCAGGTATATCTCGAGCGGCACGATGGCTTCGATCCACTGACCGCTGGCCTGCAGCGCCTCGCCTTTCAGCCGATAGACCGGCAGCAGGGTGAGATCGAGCTGATTGGCCCGCCTGGCTTCTTCCAGCGCTTTGGTTGGATCGCCGAGCGCCAGGTATGCCTGTCCCTTGAGCAGATAGACCCACGGCGATTCGGGCAGTATCATCTCGGCGACCTGCAATTGTTCGAGCGCTTGCTCATACTGACCGCCGTCCAGATCGAGGCGGGCAAGCTCCAGGCGCGCCTCTGGCAGGATTGGGTCGAGCGTCACCGCCGTTTCGAGGGCCGCGCGCGCGGCCGCCTGGTCAATCAATCCGCCTGACAAACCAGCCTGCGCTCGACCGAGGTAGGCAGGCGCAAAGTCGGAGTTGTTGGTGATGGACTGGTTATAGAAATCCATTGCGCGGCCGTAATTTCCTGCGCGGCGATGGAGCTCGCCGATCTGGTAGGGAATATCGGCGGTGCCAGGTTGGCTGGTAGCCGCCTGGATCATATAATCGAGAGCTTTGTCCCACTCCTCGCGCTCTATTGCGCGGGCAGCGATCGAATAGGCTTCGATCAAATCGTGAGGGGTACGCACGTAAGCCGGCGTGGGCGTATAGGGCTCCGCCAGAAGGTTCCAGGGGGGCGTCGGACCGGGGGGAGTGCTTGTTGCCGTCGGGGGCGGGGGAGAGCCGGTTGCGGAAGTGGCGCTGGCGACCGGCTTGAAATCGATGGTCCTGAGCGGCGTACTCTGCTTCGAGCGTGAGAGTTGGGTACCAAAAATGGCAAATGAGAACAGGACGATTACAACTACGGCTGCGCCAGCATATAGAGCTAGCCGTTTAGGCGAGGCCGTCAGCGGCGGTTTAGGCGGCTTGTCGAGCTCCACCTGCCATTTACGCCGTTCGAGCTCGGGCGGAATTACCAGCCTGGGGTCAGCTGGTTGAGCGCCAAACATCGCAAGACCCCGCTTGGCTGCCTGGTTGTCCGGATCGATGCGCAAGGCCTCCTGCAGACAGTAAATGCGCTCGCGCGTCGTGTCAACAGCCGCGCTAAGCCACACCCAGGCCTCGGCATGATTCTTATCCTGTCGCAGCAGGCGGGTGAGCAGATCTTTGGCGCGAGCGCGTTGACCGGCCTCGAGCGCGCTGCGCACTTCCTTCAGTATGTCATCTTCGGGAAGCATGCTATCAGTTTAACACAGCCTCATTTTAGGGGCAAGCAGCCTTCGTCGACGATTTAGCAAGGTGAAGACCTTGATGACCGGGAATCGTTTTATTCAGCGCGCCTGCCTGGAGAGCGTAAATTGCACAGCCCGAGCTCGACGGCGCGGGTAACCGCCTGCGCAGTGGTCAGCACGCGCAGTTTTTTCTTCAAAGCTGCCAGGTGCAGAAAGACGGTTCGTTCGGCCACACCCAGCCGGCGGCTGATCTGTTTGACCGCAAGTCCTTCCGCAAGACATTGCAGAACCGCCAATTGACGGCGGCTGAGGGGCGCTTCACCGGACAGCTCACTATCCAGGTCGGCAGGATCGAGCAGGCGGAAGATCAGTACCGCATCACGCCCGAGCCGTACAGCGCGCAGGCAGACGGATTTATCAAGGCTGTGCGCGCGGATTTCGGGCGGAGGATGCCAGCGGCCGACCGCAACTTCGACGACCAGTTCCTCGGCGCTCAAGCTGGATTCGAGATGATACTGGCTGGCGTCATCTGGGATATAGAGGATGCGGGTCATGGTTTGTTTGTTGCTGAGAAAATAGAATATATGTTCTATTTTATAGAACAAGTGCTCTGTCTGTCAAGTGAAAAGTGGGGTGAAATGGTTAATTTCGCCCGTTCGAAGGACTGGCAACCCGGCGGGCTGGCGCTTCTCGGGGTATAATGCCGCCATGCAGAAGGGATTGTTGCGTTGGATGCCAATATTGCTGCTTGGGTTTACTTTGATCCTGACGGCTTGTACTCAAGCTTCGCCAGCCGCTACTGCCACGATACGCCCTACGCGGTTTGGCGCGCTGGCGCCGTACACGGGACCAACGGCGACTGACACGCCAACGCCTGGGGAGCCGGATACACCCACTCCGCTGCCCTCCACCACGCCGACGCCGCGCTCGCACACGGTGGTCAAGGGAGAGGATATGTTTGGCATTGCCCTCCGCTATGGGGTAACTTTAGAAGACCTGATGTCTGCCAATCCGGAGGTCGATCCACGCTGGATGAGTATCGGCACGGTGCTGGTCATCCCGGCGGCGTTGTACACGCCGACGCCTGACCCGAGTAACCCGCCGCAGCCGACGCCAGTCGGGTTGGCGTTGCAGCAGCCGAGCTGCTTCCCAAGCGGCGAGGGTGGGCTGTGGTGTTTCACTCGCGCCAATAATCCACAAAATTTCAGCGTCGAGGGTCTTTCAGTCAGCTTGCGCTTGTACGATCGCGACAGCGGACAGATCCTGGAGCAAAGCGCCTTCCCGCCGCTCAACCTGCTGAAACCCGGCGGATTCCTGCCGCTGGCGGCATACATCCCGCCGCCAGCCCCGCGCAATTTCGATGCGACTGCAGAGTTGGTCAGCGCGCTGCCTGTGCCGCCTGAGAGCGGGCGCTATCTGGATGCGCAGCAGTCGGATCTGGTCGTGGAAATTGCCGAAGACGGCCTGTCAGCATCGGTAAGAGGTGAACTCAGTCTGGCAGGCAGGGAGGTCCCCGCGCGGCTGATATATGTCGCCGCAGTTGCCATCGATGACGCCGGGCGCATCGTTGGTCTGCGCCGCTGGGACGGTGAAGAACTTACTCCCGGGGGGACGCAGCCGTTCGAACTGCTGGTCTATTCCGCCGGTCCGCGCATTGCCAGTGTCTCTGTGCTGGCGGAGGGTATTCCGTAGGTTATAGGATCTGTCCGATAGACAGCGGAGACGGGGATGATGAGGTACAGTTCCCTCTCGGCGTAATCGAGGCCGCGTTTGCATTGCTTTGTCATTTCAACGAACGCAGTGAGGAGAAATCTTCAAGTAATGATGAGAAAGATTTCTCGCTTCGCTCGAAATGACAATAACGGCTCGAAATGACAGGAGATGGAGCAGTTCGAAATCACAATGGCAGGTCAGTATCCCAATTCCCATCCCGGCTCACCTCCTGTGGGCGGAAGAAGAGCGGTTTTAATGCTCATACCCTTTTTGCTCGTGGTAATCCGAGTATCCGCCGGCATATTCGCACAATCCCCCCGCATCCAGCTCGACCACACGCCCAGCGACCTGGTCGAGAAAATAGCGGTCGTGAGAGATGACCAGCACCGTGCCCTCGAAATCTTGCAGGGCGTCTTCCAGCGTCTCGGCGGATTGGATATCCAGGTGATTGGTCGGTTCGTCCAGCAGCAGGAAGTTGGCGCCCGAACGCATCAACAGCAGCAGCTGCAGGCGGCTGCGCTCTCCGCCGGAGAGCTGCCCGATCAGCTGGCGCGCCTGCTGATAGGTGAACAAGAAGCGCCCAAGCAACGCCACGGCGTGATCCTCGCTCAGGTTGGCCTCGCGCTGGACCGTTTCGAGCAGCGTGCGCCCCGGGTCAAGTGTTTCATGCTGCTGGGCATAGTAGCCGATCTTAACCGATGGCCCAAGGATGGCCTCGCCGGTGCTTGGCTCAAGCTCACCGAGCAGAATGCGGAACAACACCGACTTGCCTGCCCCGTTTGCCCCGACCAGCCCAACACGCTCGCTGTGGTCGATACGCAGGTTGAGCCCTTCGAAAAGGATATCCTCGCGGCCCTCCGGCATAGAGAAAGATTTCCCCAGGTTTGTTAACTCGAGGACTTTCTGGCTGCCCACCCAGCCGGTCAGTTCCAAGCCCATGCGGCGGCGTTCCAGAACCGGTTTATCGATTTTATCCATACGCTCCAGGCGGTTGAGGATGTTCTTACCGCGGCGTATGAATTTTTTGTTGTCATACACTCGCCCCCAGGTCAGCAGTCGTTTGGCAGCCTGCTCCAGGCGGCGGATCTCCTTTTGCTGCACCTGGAAGAGCTGCTGTTGGCGCAGCAACTGGGTCTGCTTTTCGAAGGCGTACTCGGAGTAGGTGCCAGGAAAAACCGTCAACCGACCATCCTCCAGCTCAGCGATCTCGTCGACAATCAGGTCGAGCAAGTAGCGGTCGTGCGAGACGATCACCGCCGCGCCTTTGTATTCACGCAGCATGCGCTCGAGCAGCGCCTTACCGTCCAGATCCAGGTGATTATCGGGCTCATCCAGCAGCAGCAGATCCGGCTGGGTCAGCATCAGGCGAGCTAACCCAAGCAGCTTCTGCTGCCCACCGCTGAGCGCTTCGACGGGCAGGTCAAAATCTGATTCTGTAAAACCCATATCGAGCAGGGTAGTGCGGGCGCGACTCTCGAAAGTTGTCCCGCCCAGGCGCTCGTAGGCTGCCAGCAGGTGTTCCTGCTTTTGCAGCATGCGCGCCAACGCCTTCTCATTGTTATAAACCTTTGGATCGCCCAGGCTGGCCTCGACAGATTGTAGGTCAGCCTCTACGCGCGCCAGTTCGCCGGAGCAATTGAGCACCTGTTCCAACAGACGGCGGCCGGTTGGCAGCTGGACATCCTGGTGCAGGAAGCCGATCGACAGGTTCCTGCGGCGGACGAGAAAACCCGCGTCGCTGGTCAACTCGCTGGCGATCAGGCGTAACAAGGTACTCTTGCCGCAGCCGTTCGGTCCGATCAATCCAACGATTCGGTCGTCATGGATATCCCAGGACAGATCGGTGAAGACCGGCTGGGAAACGTAGGTGTAGGAGATTTTATCCAGCTTGACTGCAATCAAGGCGCCATCCCGTGAAGATTGTATCATCTCTTGCAGCAGGGATTTTGCCGCGGAGGTCAATCACTGGTAAACAGTTTTTTTGTTTAACTTTCTTATGTTACAATCCTCCAGCAGCAGATTACCCGACCACTTGATAGACAGGTTTAAATGTATAGAATGATAATATCAATATCCATCCACTTTGCTGATGAAAATGGTATAAATTTTTGCCATCCCTATAGTTCCATCCGCAATCGAGTTATTTTGGTATTTTTTTCTAGATGAAACGTTCCATCCCGCAGCAAAGAACCATTATCTGGTTGACTGGAATAAGTTTACTTATCTTTGTGCTGTTCATCCCGGTCAATCTTAAGGGCGCTCAGGATGTGGAGATGCTGCGCGCCTTTGAGATCGACGAGTTCGCCCAATATTCGCATGTGATCCACATGCTCACGCCTGGCGAGAGCCTCTATCAGACGCTGCGCCACTTTTTCGTCTATCAGCATTATTTTTATGGATTCCCCTTTTACTTTTTTTCTGCGCTGGTATTGCTGCCCCTGCGTTTGATCCTCGGAGCGGGTTGGGAGGCGCATACGCCGGTCATTGTCATGATTTTGCGGCAGATGATCAACGTATTGCCCATGCTGGCGGCGATCTGGATCCTGGTCTGGCTGCAGACCCGTTTCAAATCGACGCTGAAGTCCATTGCGTTGTTCCTCTTCCTGGCGGCCATCCCTGGGGTTGTTGAGAACAATCTCTGGTGGCACATCGACAGCCTGGCGCTGCTGGTTATCGCTTTGGTCTTTCTCTTCCTCGACCAGGATCAACTAAGGTTCGGAAGATATTTTTATATTGCCGCGCTAATCTGCGGCGTCGGCGTGGGGATCAAATACATGGGCCTGTTTTTTTGCCTTGCCATCCCGGCCTACCTCTTGTACGGATGGATTTGTAAAAAGATCACCCTGTCAAAAGCTGCTCTCGCTGCGATCTTATTTTTAATGGTAATGGGGGTAGGTTTGCTCGTCAGCAATCCACTGCTGTTGCTGCCGATGGAACGGGCAGAAATCATCCAGACTCAACAGAAGCAATTTATCCAGACGGGGACAGGCTACTTTATCGCCTACCAGAACACGCTTTTTGAAAATGGAAAACTGCCCGCTGATGTTCGCATCCATTATGGGGCGGGTATTCTTTTCATTGCGGCGCTAATTGTGTTGATATGGGGCATCCTTACCGGTAAAAATTGTTTACACAACACGCTCATTCTAACTTTTATCGTCCCGATGGCATATATCCTGGCAACTGCCGCTACCGGCCGTACTCATTATTATCTGCCGGTGGCTCTTCCACTCTACTCGGCGTTTGGCTTGATCCAGGTTGAGCCTGCATGGAAAGATAAAGAAGGCTGGGCGAAATATTGGGAGCCAGTCGCGGCAGGGTTGATACTGCTCGTCATTCTGGTCCACAGTGTATTGTTCATCCGCGAGGATGTCCGATCTTATCTTTCTGCGTTGACGAAAGAAACTACCAATCCTTCCATAACCTTCAGCCGGGGTGTTTTAGAGGTACTGAAAACCAGTGAGGAAGACTCCACCCGCCTGGTCTACAAAGATTGGAAGATTTATTTTCCACAGCAGGCGGGGTACCAGGTGGTCATGGATTGGGATCTGGCCACTTACCAGCTTATGGACGAATTGAATCCCGACATCATCCTTGTAGAAAACGATAATGTCTATGAGTTTTCGAAAGAGGGCATTTTGGAGCAGGCTATCGACCCCGAACATCTGGCTGCGATGCATGCCTTTTACCTGGACGCTAAAACCAACCACGTCGAAGGTTATGAATTGATTTTCCAGGATAACTACGGCAGGGCTTTTGCCAGGAAGCCCTGAAATGACCATACCGCTAAGCAGGCTCTAGTACGGGCGAAGCACCGCGTTGAATACGCTCTTAACAATATCAATACGGATGTTTCGCCCCACCTGTCGCAGAGAACCATGAGTTTTTGGTCTATCTATCCATGTGTTAACGTGGTTAAATAAAGACATGCCGGATACCGAACGTACTCTCAGGGTCGAGGCGGTGGTGTTGCGCCACAGTGATTGGGGCGAAGCCGACCGTCTGCTCGGCCTTTTTACACGCGAGCAGGGCAAGCTGCGCGCGGTGGCTAAGGGCGCGCGCCGCGTGCGCTCGCGCAAGGCCGGCCACCTGGAGCCATTCACCCGCGTAGCTTTAATGCTTGCCCGCGGGCGCGATCTGTGGATCGTCACTCAGGCCGACACGGTCGATGCATACCTGCCGCTGCGCGAGGATCTCGAGCGCATTGCCCATGCCAGCTACGTAGTCGAACTGCTCGACCGTTTTACCTACGAGGAAGGCGCCAACCGGCCGCTTTACCAGCTGTTGATCGAGACCCTTGCCCGTCTTTGCGAGCAGGAAGATGTCTTCATGGCCATACGCTACTACGAAATCCGCCTGCTCGACCTGCTGGGCTTCCGCCCGCAACTCGTAAACTGTGTCAGATGCGGCAAGCTGATCCAGCCGCAGGACCAGTACTTCTCGGCGTTGCTCGGCGGGGCGCTTTGCCCGAACTGCGGACCTCAAGAGCCGACTGCGCGCCCGGTTTCGATGGCTGCGCTGAAATATCTGCGACACCTGCAACGCAGCAACTTCCGCGATGCTTGCCGCGCGCAGATTGTCTCTGTGGTTCGACGTGAAATGGAGAACCTGCTGCAATATTACCTGACTTACCTGCTCGAACGCGCGTTGAACACCCCCGCCTTCCTGCGCGAGGTACGCCGGCGTAATTCAGAATCTGAGCCGGATTGATTTACCCTTCACCGCTTTATCAACGATAGATTGATTTAGTTGGCGCCTTCGCCACGAAAGACGAAGGCAGCGAGCACGATTTGATTGGGGTCATGATCGATATTCGAGCTGCAAGGCTGAATTCCGGTATTAAACGCGATCTGCTGTATAGCCGGTACAGCAGATCTGGTGGGAGGGACACATTCCAATGCGTCTGAGCAGAATGGATTGCACCCCCGTGATTTCCACTGCCCTCATCCAATTAGTCGCCATTTTTCGAGGAATGTTACGGGCGATTCTCTGGGTTAGGCAGGTTTCCATGCCGTAAATCAATATGCTTATTCAGCATAATTCTGGTATAACCAAACTATCGAACCGATTGTTGTTTCGGCAGTAGTATTTGTTCATGGAGGGTGTTATGCGGCCAAAAGGATTGATAGTCTTAGGAATCATATTCATTGTGCTGGGTCTGACCGCCTTAGTCAGCACCCTGACCGGCTATGATTTTGGGGCGATTTGCTTCCCGCTTGGATTGATCTTGCTTGGCGTGTGGGTATTGTGGCGTCCGCGCATGGTCAGCGGCGAGCGTGAAACTCACTTCCAGTTTTTAGGCGATGTAAAGCGTACAGACAATTATGCTTTACATAACGAGGAGATTTGGAGTTTCATCGGCGATATCGATATTGATCTCAGCCGGGCGCAGGTGGCAGTTGGTGAGACCAGCCTGCGTGCTTACAATTTCATCGGCGACGTGGAAGTAGATGTCCCGACTGGTGTTGGATTGATGCTGGTTGCGGACGGCTTCTTGACTTCGATCAAGTGGATGGGCGCAAAAGAGGACAATTTCCTGACGGGGGCGCAACACGCGACTCCCAGCTACGAGCAGGCTGAGCGAAAAGTGCGCCTCGAGGTGACCTCTTTCATTGGCGACATCAAAGTTCGTCAGATCAGCGGCTGAAAGCGTAAAAACAAGCAGGCAGCCGCCGCCTAAACGTCTGGCGGTCGTAGTCTGGGCGTCAAGCACACCGCCGAGTGATTGGGTATGATGGTGTCATCCGAAAGGGTTTCTCCTCCTTCGAGATGGGAATGAGAGCAGGGTGCGTTGCGCCCTGCTCTCATTGATTTCCGGGCTACGGTGGACGGCGTTCTGATACACAGTCGAGATCTCATCACCGGCGCTGACCAGTTTATCGAGCGCCTGTGCTCAAAAAACTCAAACGAAAGGCGCCAGGCGCAAATCGATACGCTGAATGCCTTGCCCGCGGACCTTCCATATTTCAGTGGCGAAACCCTCGATAAAGTAACGGTCGTGCACCACCACCAGCACGCTTCCTTTGAACTGCGCCAGGGCTTGCTCGAAGCGTGTGCGTGAGGGAATATCCAGGTGGTTGATCGGTTCATCCAGCAGCAGCAGATTGCTGCCCTGCGCCACCAGGGTAGCCAGCGTCAGGCGGGAGCGCTCGCCAAAAGAAAGGTTACTGATCGGAACAAAGACGTCGTCACCCTTGAACAAGTATAAAGAAAGGAACGCGCGCGTCTCAGTTTCTGGCAATCCGGCGATCCGCTGAAGCGCTTCGAATGGAGTTAGCTGCGGATCGAGGTTTTCCTGCTCCTGCGCCATGTAGCCCAGCCGAACCTGGCTGCCAAGCCGTACACGCCCAGCTAACTGAGGTATCTGCCCGGCGATTGTACGCAGCAGCGTAGTTTTGCCGCAGCCGTTTGGCCCGGTTAGGACCGCGCGGCTGCCGTAGCGCAAGGTCAGATTCAACCCATGGAGCAGAACGAGATTGCCGTAGCCTACAGCCAGGTCCTCGAGTATAACCACATCACGCCCGCTGGGGGGAACCTGATTGAAATTCATCTTCATCTCCCAGGTCTGGGCTGGCTTATCTACGCGGTTCTCGGTCAGCAGCTTTTCGATGCGCTTTTCGATGTTTTTCGCTCGCTGGATCGTCTCTTTTCCACGGTCGGCAAAGAATCCGGCTGAAAATCCATCCGTGTTGGCTGAATCAGCTTTACCGCCTTTGTGGAATTTAGCCCGCGACCGAACACGGGAAGCCGCTTTCCGCAGCCGTACAATTTCTTCCTGCTGGTTGGTGTAGGCTTGCCACTGCTTTTCGCGCTCGGTTAGTTTCTGCTCGAGATAGGCAGTGTAATTGCCCTCGAATATGCGCGCCTTATGCGTCGCCCCATCGATTTCGATGATGCCGGTGGCAATCTGATCGAGGAAAGCGCGGTCATGAGATGCGATTAACAGACCGCCATGATAGGTCTTGAGCCAATTTTCGAGCCATTCCAGCATCTCGATATCGAGATGGTTGGTCGGCTCGTCCAGCAGCAGCAGGCGCGGGTTGGCCAGCAGTACTCCAGCCAGCGCCAGGCGCGTCTTTTGACCGCCGCTCAGCAGGCTTACAGGCAGGTCGAGCGGCAGTTGGTCAAGGCCCAGACCAGCCAGCACAGCCATACCGCGCCCGGCGGTTTCAGAAGCCTGCTGGATTTGGACGATCATTTCGTCATATTGAGTTTGCAGGTCGTTGTCCTGAGGGTTGGATACAAGGGCAGCCGCAAGCTCTTCCAGCCGCTGGCTGAGCGCGGGCAAGTCGCCCTCATAGCGGCGCAGGTAGCTGGTCAGCGTATCCTGTGGATCGAATTCAGCGCCTTGCGGCAGGTAGCCGGGGGTTAAAAAAGGACGATTGAAACGCACAACACCAGCATCTGCATTTTCTTGCCCACAGATGATGCGCAGCAGGGTGGTCTTCCCACAGCCGTTTGGCCCAACCAGACCAAACCTTTCGCCCTGGTTGAGTGTAAATGAAACCCCGTTGAGAATGGTTTCAATGCCGTATGTTTTAGTAAGGTTTTGTATGGATAGCATTGCGGTACCTGTTTAAAAATAAAAATCCGCGGGCAAATGCCCTCGGACTTGAAGTTGCGAATTAAAATGATGCGCCGAGAAGCGCTACCCAGTTAAATAGACAATTTAGTATGTACTCTCAATCATGGTTAAATCCTTGTTATGACTTATAAAAAGTATATCACATGGGATAGAAATTAAACCTGAACAACAGTTTATTAGAGATCTGGCTGCTCGTATACTTTATACTCATTCCCCTCGCAGGCGCCAATGCGGTTCTTGCCGGCTTCCTTGGCTGAGTATAGCGCTTTATCGGCGCGGGCGATCATCATTTCCAACGAAAAGCAGGTTTCATCCATGCTGCTGACTCCAATGGTGACCACCACCGAAAGAACAGTGCTGCTGTCGATGGCAAAGCCGGTATTGGTTTTTTCCTGAATGCGCCGGGCTACCTGCAAGCCGCCCTCAAGATCAGTGCCTGGCAGGGCAATGATAAATTCATCACCTGCGTAACGGGCAGCGATGTCCGTCTGTCGCAGCTGCGACCGGCATTGCTCGCCAATGAATTGGATTAACTGGTCACCAGCCTGGTGCCCATAGGTGTCGTTGACCAACTTGAGATCGTCGACATCCAGCATGATCAAGGCCATCTCATCGTTGTAGCGGCGGCTGCGGTATAACTCGCGCCGGGCAAGCTCAAAAAACTGGCGCCGGTTGTACAACCCTGTCAACGGATCAGTGACTGCCAGATGTTGTACCTTTTCGAACAGGCGGGCATTTTCGATGGCGATGGCCGCCTGGTTGGCAAATGCCTGCGCCAACTCCGCATCGGTTTCATCGTAGGCATTTCGCGAACAGCTATCTATGGTCAGAAATCCAGTCACTTTGCCGCGTGCAAATAGCGGGATGCCCATCCAGCCATGCACATGAGAGGAATCGCCCCATCCCTGGAAGCGCGAATCTTGCTGCGCGTCGGGGAGAATAATCACTTTGCCAGTATGAATGCCTGCCGCGGTAAGCGCTGACTCGGACGGATAGGTATGCCCAAGGACTTTTTGCAGGTCAGGGAATCCGCGAGCAGCGACGATGCGCAGATTTTCATTTTCTTGCAGGAAGATGGCGCAGCTGTCGTATGGGACAACCTTATTCAGGTTGGTCATGATCTGTTCCAACACATTCTCTAGCTCGAGCGCCGAAGTGACCGCGTTCGAAGCTTCGCGCAACGTTTCAGCTTCTTCCGCACGCTTTTTAGCAGCCTCGAACAGGCGGGCATTTTCGATCGCCACGCCTGCCTCGCGTCCAATCGCTTCTCCTAAAGTGATATCGCGTGCTGAGAACACTTGATCAGCGCTTCTCATATAGAAGCCAATCACGCCAATCATTTGATCGCCAACCTTGACCGGGACCATTAACATCGAACGCACACCAAAATCGACTAATTTTTGGCGTGCTTTCGGATGAGAAGGATAATCTTCTAATAGTATAGGGACGCCCTGATCAATGACATCCCAGGTGATACCCTCTCCTTTTTCCAGGTTTTCCTCGAATGTGCCTGGAGGGAAGTTGTAAGCATGGCTGACGGTGGCGATCTTACCGCTTTTATCGATCAATCCCAATAGACTTCCATCGGCGTTGACCAGTTCGCACCCCAAGCGCAGAATGTCGTCCAGCACGACTGATAAATCCAGCGAGGAGCCAATTTTATAGAGAATTTCGTTCAAACGCTGCTCGCGTTTTAATAGCTCAGCTGTTTCTTCATAAAGATGAGCATTCTGCAACGCCAGGCCTGCCTGGGAACCCAGAGCAGCCAGGGTTTCTACATGCTCCAGATTATAAAAATCTGGCTCGCATTTATCCAGCGAAAAGAATGCAATCACCTCGCCGCGGGCAAAAATTGGCGCTCCAATCCAGGAGCGTATGAAGCTTGTTTCGTCCAAGGAAACCCAATTTGGATATTTTTGAACGTCCGGGATCACCAGGGGTTGCTTATGTTCGACCATCCAGCGGAGTGGTTCTGTTTTATCCAAATCAAAAATATGATTTTCCAGCGTTTTAGCAATATTTTCGCCGAACTTGTGATAACCGCGGCTGCGAGCCAATGTTGCCTGATTTCCATGAAGAATGGTCACATTTGCGGCGTCGTAAGGCACCACTCGTTCCACTTGCTCCAGCAGTTGATCTAGAATAGCATTGAAATCTAGCGTTTCATTCAAACAAGCGCCGATTTCCCTTAATGCATCCGCCAGCTCGCGCTGCAGGCGCTCGCTTTGAGCTGCGCGGCGGATCTCTTCCTCAGATTTTTTTCGGTTGGTAATGTCGCGCAAGACCGCGATAAAACCTTTGGGATTTCCTTGCACGTCAGAGAAGATCGATAAGCTGACCTCGCCAGGAAATTCACGCCCGGTGCTGGTTACGCCGCGGTATTCCCAAAGCTGCAAGGTGCCGCTGGAGCGGACATGGCGGCTAAACTCGCGGACGCGCTCCTGATCCTCAGGCATGATGAAGTTATAGACAGACACTCCGCTCAACTTTGCATCGTCGGGAAGTTCGTGCATGCGAGTGGCGGCTTTATTCCATAAAAGCAGGTTTCCCTTAATATCCAACATAAAAATTGCATCGGGTGATGTATCCACAAGCAACCGATAGCGTTCTTCGCTTTCGATCAACGCCGTGCGCGTGCGGCGCACTTCACTGATGTCGCGGACTAAAATCAGCCTGCCAACCAGCTCTCCTTTCTCGTACTGGAGGGGTGATATTTGCAGGTCAAAAGCCCGCGGCTCACCATTGACTTCTCTGATCACTGGCTCATGAATATCGGTAACGCCACGGTAGCGTTCAACCAGCTCTGGCCATCGGCCGAAAAAATTTTCCGCTGAGTCGCCAATGGCATCTGTGGTGGTGCAATTAAACAACTGGCAGGCGGCAGGATTGATATCTACGATGCGGTCCTCATTGTTGAGCACCAGCATACCGTCTGTCATTACCTCGATCATCGTGCTGCGCGCCAGCGGAGTGATATCGAGCAGATGAAAGCGGTATACGCCTAAGATCAAAGCCAGACCGGTGAGCGTAAAAGCCAATGGAGTAGGATCAAGCCCGGGTATTGGCGTTCCGCCAACCAGATATGCTACATTCATCACCCAGGGAATCAAAGCGCCAATCATTAAAATGTTAATTTGACGGCGGTAAATCGCCGGCGACTTTCCCCAAAAACGCAATAAATTAAAGGTTGCAGCCAATAATAGTGAATATGAATAAATTGAGTGTATCCAAAATAATGGACCATGCTCGAGATGCAAATAAACAAATGCGCCGATTTGAATCATCTCCGCGCGAGTGTAGAACAACCAATGCAGGGGATTGGTCATAACTGCGGCCAATACCAGTACTGGTTCAATGGCCAGCAGCCACTGCCTGCCCTTGTAAAGCCATTGTCCCCTGCAGGTATAGCGTAGAGAAAGAGCGAACCAGGCAGCCGGCACCGCCAAAATGCCGACAAAGGTCAGGTTATCGATCAGTTGTTTCCAAAACTGGTCGACAAGGATCATTTGAACCGCATACAAAAGACTCCACAAGCTGCAGGCGCCCATTAGAGCAGCTGCCTCAGCTCCGCCGCGAACACGCACCCGGCGTGAGGCAACTACCATAAGCCAGGCAGAAAGCGCAGTTCCGCACAGCAATGCGTAGAAAGCTGGTGGAAATTGGAGAGTACTCAAATTAATGACCGTGCAAAAGTAAATTTTGTGTTGAAAAAATGATCAGGATGTTAAACCTACCCTTCTCCTATATTATAGTGAAAGATCCTTATGTTGCAAATGTCCATTGAACCAGTTTACAATATTGATATTTCGATTATCATTCCAGGTAGACAGCCAATTGACCGTGGCAATTCTTTTTTTATGTTAGGATTAATCAAACGGCCAAAGAACCTCTTTTGCTGTTCATAAAATCATATGGCTACCATAGATGACCTATTGAAAAAACTCCCGCCGGAAACCCGCGAGGTGTTTCGCATCGTGTGGGAAACCCTGTCACCAAGCGACCGCAGCGGACTGCAAGCCTTGCTTTCTGGGCTGCCTGCGGATATTAACCTGTTGCGTTTGCTGCTAAAACTCTCGACCAACCAGTTGCGTATCGCTTTTGGGCAGAAACACCGTGTGGCTATCGTCGGGCCAGCCAATGTTGGTAAATCGACGCTTTACAATCAATTCGTCAGCGAAAAATCGCAAAAGGCGCAGGTCAGCCCGTTGCCTGGCACAACCCGCGAAAACCAGGAGGCAGACGCTGGCCTGTTCAGCATCATCGATACACCCGGCGCGGACGCCGTTGGAGAAGTTGGAGTGCGCGAGCAGCGCGAGGCGCTGGATGCGGCTGCTAACGCTGACTTTTTGATTATTCTCTTCGATGCCATCCAGGGCGTCAAGCAAACTGAGTTGGATCTCTATCAGCGTCTGGCAGGACTAGGCAAGCCTTATGTGGTGGCTTTGAATAAAATCGATCTGGTGCGTAAAGACTCGATTGCTGTTTTAACGCGGGCAGCCACCAACCTAGAATTAAATATCGATCAAATTGTCCCGGTGGTTGCGAAAACGGGCGAAGGTGTGCCGCAGATTTTGACTGCCATCGCGGCGCTCGAGCCTGAAATTATCGCTGCGTTGGGGAGAGGACTCCCGGCCTACCGCTGGCAACTTGCCTGGCGGGCGATCATCAGCGCTGCGTCGATCTCGGCGGCGATTGCACTGACGCCGCTGCCGATCATCGACTTCGCCCCGCTGATCGTGACGCAGTCGATTATGGTGTTAAGCATTGCCCGAATTTACAATTACCGTATCACCCTCGAACGCGCCCGGGAAATCGCCGCGGCTTTCGGCCTTGGTCTTCTCGGACGGACCTTGTTTGCGGAATTGAGCAAGCTGGGCGGGCTGCCTGGTTGGCTGTTGGCTGCTGCCATTGCTTCTTCCACAACGGTGGTGATGGGTTACGCCGCTGTATTGTGGTTCGAGAAAGGCACAAAGCTCTCTACCGATACCATGAAGAAGTTGACGCAAACGATGACCACTTATCTACTGGATACGCTCAAGGGATTTGGAAAAAGACGCCCAAGCAAACAGAAATTAAAAGACCGTATCCAGGAAGCTCTACAACAAACCCCTATTGCGGAGGATCGCAACATCCTTGATGGCCAAGCGTAAAATTTCCCTTCAAAGTCTGAGCACCAGCCGCTTTGGAATTGCTTTTGCACTGGCGATTGCCAGGTATACACCCCGTTGGCTCGGTTATTGGATTGCCCGAAGGCTGGCGGGACTGGTCTCATCGCGCCGCTCCAGCATGATGATTCGCGCCTTGCGCGCCAACCAGTGGGTAATTCGCGGCTGCAAACCCGACGCGCGAGAGCTTGATCAGATCGTCAAGAGGGTGGTGCTCAAGCACACTCGTTGTCTTTATGATTTCTACCGCAACATTGATCGCCCGGACGAAATTCTGCGGCTGGTGTCATTTTCGCCCGAATTTCAGCAATTGTTCGACCGGTTGAAAGCTGGGACTGAATCAACCCTGTTTGTCGCTCCGCACATCAGCAATTTTGACCTGGCCGGGCGCGCCCTGGCCTTGCGCGGGTTGAATTTTCAGGTGTTGTCCTATCCTCAGCCGACCGGCGGTTACCAATGGCAAAATCAGATGCGGAGTGACATCGGCATCGAGGTGACGCCGATGTCGATCAGTGCTTTGCAAAAGGCCAGAGCACGCCTGCGCAACGGGGGCGTAGTGTTGACTGGGCTCGACCGTCCGTTGGAAGACACTCGTTACTATCCACGTTTTTTTGATAGACCTTCCCCATTGCCGGTTGCCTATGTTCAAATGGCATTGCAGATTGGCGTGCCTATCATTGTGGTTGCTTGCATTACTTTGCCGGATCAAACCTATCAACTCATCTGCCAGCCAACCATCTACCCGCAGCAAAACTCCATGCGAGAGGTAGAACTTGTCAGCAACGCCGAGATGGTTCTCCAACAGGCGGAAGAGTTGATCCGCCGTGACCCGGATCAATGGGCGATGTTCTACCCGGTCTGGCCGGATTCGCTAGACGACACGCCCCAATGATTCCACTGTTGGATTACCTGAGCAACACAAAGTGAACATTGGGGTTAGAAATGATGACAATCATAATCGATCAATTAACTGGCAGCCCGAAGGCTGGAAAATCGATCTTGAGAGGACTATAATAGGGTTGTAAAAGGAGTCCCCATGGATGAGAAAAAGTTAAGGGAACACCAACGGATTAATGACATTCTATTAGGCCCGTTGGAAAGGCCTGCGCTGGCATGGCTAGCACGCAAAATGCCCCACTGGGTCATGCCCGATACGCTTACTGGAATTGGGGTTTTCGCCAGTGTGATCATCTTTGTCAGCTACTGGCTGACCACCTATAATAAAAACTTTCTATGGCTGGCTTCTTTTGGCTTTATCCTGAACTGGTTCGGCGATTCACTGGATGGCACATTAGCGCGCTATCGAAAAATCGAAAGGCCGCGCTACGGCTTTTTTATCGATCACACCATCGATGCCGTCAGCGAGATTCTGATTTTTGTCGGCATCGGATTGTCGCCCTATGTCGATCTAACCGTAGCTCTGTTTGGACTGATCGCATATTTTAATATTTCCATTCTGGTTTATCTGATCATGATCGCCAGGGGGTATTTCCAGATATCGTTGTGGAAGATCGGTCCGACCGAATTCCGTGTACTGGCAATTTTAGCGAATGCAGTGGTTTATTTTATCGGCAATCCCTCTTTCAACACGATGTTCGGCGCAGTTTCCTTGTATAACGCTGTGGTAGTGTTCCTGATTGTGCTGCTGATCGTCTTCTTCTTCTACGAGGCGATCCACACCGGCGGTCAACTTGCCCGCGAGGATGACTACTCCCGGCAGCGCCGCGAGCAGAAAGAGCAGCTCAAACTCGAACGGCGGAAGAACAAGGCTCTGGAAGAACAAATGCGCAAGGAGTATAAAGCGCGCAGGAAAGCCAGGCTCGAGGATAAAATATCCGACAGCCCGACCAGGGTGTAACGCGTTCCTTAAGCAAAGCATATGGGGGTGGGGAGGCGTTTCACAACCTTCCCGCTGGCTGGTTTTAAATTTCCTTGTGGGGGGGTGTTTCTTATGATAGAATCATGGCGCTTATGGCGCAGAGCTCTATCTGGAGGGATGGCCGAGTGGACGAAGGCGCCTGTCTTGAAAACAGGTGTGGGGCAACCCACCGTGGGTTCGAATCCCACTCCCTCCGCTGACAGCAGATGCGCCTGACAAGGGGAAATTAACAATTGGGGAGGTGCCAGAGTGGCTGAATGGGGCCGCCTGCTAAGCGGTTGTCGGGGCTATAAACCTCGACCGCGGGTTCGAATCCCGCCCTCCCCGCTGGAACAATGAAAAAACCTCAGATGGGCTGAGGGCTGTCACGACAAACGTGGTGAGCTCGCAGGCTGGGTTGAGGTCAGTTGAACCGGGCGTTGATCGAACAAACCCGCACCCGAAACCCAGCAAATGCTCGGGCAAGAATCTGGCCCCGAAGCCCCTTTCCCGCGCCGAGAAGGGGTCTATTTGGATGGTAGATTTTAGATAGGCGCATCGAAGGATTGGTGAATCGTTGACCCCATCCTCAACCTACCAATAGGCAGAATTTTGACAAAGCAATGTAAAATAGTTCTACTACCCTGGCTGATAGGGCCAAAATATTGCGCGAAACTCGCGCTCGGATGAATCTATGAAACTTTCGCTGCGCCAAACTATCCTTCGTTACGGCGTTTCGATTACGCTGGCATGTTTCGGTTCCTTCTTTGCCTTATTCCTCTCCTCCACCCTCCCCGCGCAGGTGCAGTACCGCATTCACGAGTACTACACATTCTCCAATCCCGGCGCTGAATCTACCTTTGCCCTGGGCGTTCTGCTGCCAAAGAGCGGTCCTTACCAGCAGGTGACTGAGCCGGAAACCACCGGCGCCCACCCGGTTGATATCCGCCAAAGCTCGGAAACCCAAACACTGCTCTTCGAGGCTCCCCTTCCTCCCGGCGACAGCACCGTGGGCATCGCCTACACCGTCACCCTGCACCAGGGCCCGGTCCGCTGGGACGCCCCCATCGCCCCCGTCGATCTGGCCGAGCAGCCAGGCATTGAGGTAAACGTGCCTGAAATCCAGGAACTGGCGGTAAAAATGTCGGGCATCGACGAAAACGGGATTTTCGAACGCTTCCGTTACACTGCCGCCGCATTGAACTGGCCCACGGGTACGCGACATAACATCGAAAGCTCGGCTTTGACCGCTCTGCGTGAAGGCATCGGCGGCTGTACCGAGTTTTCATTCCTGTTCACTGCCTTAAACCGCGCTGCGGGCGTGCCCACCCGCAGCATTAGCGGTCTTGCATTTCCCGCCAGCATACTGCCCTTCATCGAGACTTCCGCCACCTGGAATCATCCCGGCGGCGCGCACGCCTGGGTCGAGTTCTATGACGGCGAACAGTGGACCTTCGGTGATCCGTCCTGGGCAAGCTCTGGAATTCCCCGCCGATTCTTTGGCCGCGCCGACGGCTCTCACCTCTCCTATGGCGAGTTCAGCCAGGAAGCTGCTACGCTGCTTGAGATCCAATCTTGGGTAGAAGAACGAGGCCAAATGGTCGGCGGGATGACCGCGCCGCTCAAGTTTTCCGCTACCAGCGCTGCCCCAAATATTACCTTCACCCCTTCAGTGACGGTGAAAATGACTGCTAATAACAGTTGGTGGTATGGACTGCTGGGCTTTGCCCTGATGATTGCCCTGGTTAAAATTGCCGATGCGTGGCTGGTCCGTCGATTTGCTGCGGCAAAACAAACCTGAGTTAACGCTAAATCAAAGCTTGCGGAAGCCTGTTTTTTCTAAAAAAATTCATTAGAACAAGCAGTTCGCGGGTCTGGTTAAGTACAGCTAAACTGCGCACTGGTCGGAACTGGTCTACGCCCGAAATCTAATAAATACCATAACATAGGACCAGCCGAAGATAGCCAGCCAGCTGGACTATTACACAACCCCAACTTGCTGATACATCAAGGGATGACCATTGCCTGTCGGCGCGATTCAAAAGAATCGAAATAGCAAATCCCTCGCGTACCCTTGTCGATCCCAGTGACAGCTCCCAGCCGGACAAAATCGATTCGGCGGGTGTCACTATCAATGCCTACCAGACTGGCCATTTGAATGCCGTCTATCCACAACACCAGTTTGCCGTTGTTTGTGCCGCTCGATGTAGCTGCCTGCCAATCTAATGCGATGATATGCCGGGCATCACTTACAGGAAACCACCCTGTATTAACATAGGTAGAGGAATCATTCAGCGCCGAAACCATGATCTTGTAACCAGTGTTCGCATATTGCATTTCGATCTGCAACACAGGTTTGGTCATTTTGGCCGCATAACCAGTTAAGATGAAAAATGAGTTATTCTTTGCCATCAACAGCGAATTGGGGTCAAAATAGAACCGAGCCTGATAGCGTGGTTCAGACACAGGACGATCATCGCTTACATAGAGCGGATTATTGTTGGCGATCTTCACCTGTAGGCCATAGCTGCCTTCCAGCGCGGATGGGATTGACACACTTAAATTACCATTATTTGTTACGCTGGAAGACCAGGCTGATAAGTCGCCTGATTCAAATCCATCGGAAAATATCAAGTCGGGTGCTGCTGTAACTTCGGGCGTACTTGAGGGTATCAGCGTATGGGTGGGTGTTCTGGTAAAGGTTGGTGTTGGAGTCCTTGTTTTAGTCGGCTCGGGCGTAAGGGTAGCCGTGTTAGTTGGAAGGGGTGTGTTACTCGCGGTTTTGGTCGGGGATGGCGTCACGGCAAATGTGCTTGTTGGAAGGGCAGTGACAGTCGCGGTTAGCGTATGTGTCGCGGTTGGCGCGTGCGTCGCGGTGGGCGGCAGCGGCGTGCCGGTCGGCGTGTGCGTCGCGGTGGGCGGCAGCGGCGTGTCAGTCGGCGTATGCGTCGCGGTCGGCGGCAGCGGGGTGGCGGTCGGCGTGTGCGTCGCGGTCGGCGGCAGCGGGGTGGCGGTTAGCGTATGAGTCGCGGTTGGCGTCGGCGTGTTGTATGTTTCATAAGAGATAATAAGTTTAGGCGCGGCTGGTTTTTCGCCGTTATACGATTCCGCAATCCGAGTGCCCGTACCGCTGACCATGATTACCATAGAATTGCCGGAACTCCAACCAGGGCGGCTCGTAATTTCCA
>JAXDCA010000013.1:0-8151 GCA_034678305.1 Bellilinea sp. | reverse complement strand
ACAGCACGGATAAATCCATCCCCTGCGCCCCACAAAAACCAACCAATCCATGCACCCGAAAAACATCGTAATCACCGACCGTTGGGGCGCAGGGTTTATCCCTGACGATGGGTAATCAAAACGCCCTGTGCCAGGGAGACCAATTAAAAAACACACAAAATTCGAATCGTAGGGGCGCAGGGTTGTTACGTGACGACAGTCGATCATAATCCCCTGCGCCCGGGAGACCAATTAATAAACACCCAAAATTCGAACCGTAGGGGCGCAGGGATACACGATGTTGTGACGCGCCTCCATGAACCCTGCGCCTCTACGCCTTGACATCCTTTAAATAAATTGTGGGCGCGAGAGGGCTCGAACCTCCGAACCTCACGGATGTGAACCGTGCGCTCTAACCAACTGAGCTACGCGCCCGTAGTGCCAAAATTATAACCGACCCGCCCCCCTTTGACAAGAACTCACCCAAACCGCCCGGTGACGTAGTCCTGCGTCTCCTTAAGCTTCGGCTTGACGAACAACTCCTTGCCCGGCGCATACTCCACCAGCCGCCCCTGCAGGAAAAACGCGGCGTAATCGGCGGTGCGCGCTGCCTGCTGCACATTGTGCGGCACCAGGATGATCGTGTAGCGCTCCTTCAGATTGGTCAGGCTGCTCTCGATCTTAGCGGTCGAGACCGGATCGAGCGCCGAAGTCGGCTCATCCAGCATGATCACCTCCGGCTCGAGCGCCAGCACGCGCGCCAGGCACAGGCGCTGCTGCTGCCCTCCGGAGATGGCCGTGGCCGGGTCGTTCAACCGGTCGTACAACTCATCCCATACCACCGCCTGGCGCAACGCAGTTTCAACTGCCTCGTTCAGGCGGCTTTTGCGCCGCTCGCCCATCAACTGCAATCCGTAAGCTACATTCTCCCAGATGGTCAATGGCAGCGGTACCGGACGAGAAAAAACCATGCCAACCTTACGCCGCAACTCGATCACATCGATCTTTGGGTCGAGGATGTTCTGCCCGTTGAACAGAATCTCTCCGGATGCGACTGAAACATCCGCCAGGTCGTTCAGCCGGTTGAGCGCGCGCAGCAGCGTCGATTTACCCCCGCCCGCCGGTCCGAATAATACGTTAACCGCGTTGGCGACAATGTTCAGGTCGACATCGGTCAGGCTTTCTACGCCGTCGGAATAGCGCAGGTTGAGATTCTTAACGATGATCTTGTTTTCCATGCGGTTCACCACTGCCTGCGGGCGCGCGCCCGATTGCGGATCAGCGTAGCGATCAGATTCATGCCCAGGACGAACACAAGCAGCACCAGCACCGTGCCATACTGGATCTCCAACGGCATGCCCGGCACCGAGGTGGAGATCACAAAGATGTGATAAGGCAGCGCCATGGTCTCATCCATCGGCGAGAGCGGCAGACGCGGCAGGAAAAATGCCGCTCCAGTGAATAAAATCGGCGCAGTCTCACCCGCGGCGCGTTCCAGCCCGAGAATCACCCCTGTGATCACCCCCGGCATAGCTTGCGGCAGGGTGATGCGCCAGATGGTCTGCCAGCGCGTGCCGCCAAGCGAGGTGCTCACCACGCGGAAGGAATTCGGCACCTGCCGCAGCGCCTCCTCAGTCGTACTGATGATCACCGGCAGGGTCATAATCGCCAGCGTCATCGAAGAAGCCAGGATGCTGGTGCCAAAATTAAGGAACAGCACGAATAATCCTAATCCAAAAAGCCCATAAACTACCGAAGGAATACCCGCTAGGTTGATGATGGCGATCCGAATCAGGCGGGTGATCTGATTATCAGGCGCATATTCAGCAATATAGATACCGGCTGCCACCCCCAGCGGTACGGAAAAAATAGCCGTGCCGATCGTCAAGTACAAAGTGCCGATAATCGCCGGTAAGATCCCGCCAGCGCGCATGCCGTCGCGCGGCATGGCGGTTAGGAACTCCCAGGAGATCGTTCCACCGCCCTTGATGACAATATAGATGATCACCCCAAAGACAGGCAGCGCAGTCAAAAAAGCGATCAACCAGAGCAGGTTAAAGCCCCAAAACTGGCTGCGGCGGACTTTTCGAATATGCGCGGAATCTTGCATTTCTATAACCTTCTCAGGAGAGTAATCGTTCAGCGCGCTTTCTACTGCGCAGGCTGACCGACGAGGCGGCAATGTTGACGCCCAGCGAGAGTATGAATAAGACGATTCCGACCAGGAAGAGCACCTCATAGTGCGGCGATCCGGTAGCCACCTCGCCCATCTCCGAGGCGATCGTGGCGGTCATGGTGCGTACCGGCAGGAAAAGCGCGTCCAGGCCGTGCGGCAGCACCGGCGCATTGCCGGTCACCATCATCACCGCCATGGTCTCGCCAATCGCCCTGCCGACGCCGAGCATAACCGCTGTCAGAATGCCCGAACGGGCTGCCGGCACTGTCACACCCCAAATCGTCTGCCAGGGCGTAGCGCCCATTGCCAGCGCGCCCTGGCGGTAGCCAGGCGGCACGGTGTTGAGTGCATCCTCTGCGATAGAAACGATGGTTGGGATAGAGATGAACCCCAGCAGCATCGCGCCGGTGAAGGCAGTCAGGCCGGTCGGCAGGTTGAGAAATTGGCGGAAGAACGGCGCTGCCAGCTGGATGCCAAGGAAACCAAGTACCACTGAGGGTAATCCGGCCAGAACTTCGATGACCGGCTTGAGGATGTTCTTGATCCAGGCCGGTGACACCTCGGAAAGAAAAACCGCCGTGGCAATTCCCAGGGGAATCCCCACCAACATTGCCCCAATAGTGACAATGATCGATCCGGCAATCAGCGGCAAAATTCCATAGAGCGATTCGATCGGGTACCAGCGCGCGCCAAGAAGGCTGGACAGCGGCACATCGCCGAATGCTGGCAACCCCTCGCGCAGCAGGAAAAACAGAATCAACGTGACAAAGAGGATCGAGGAGTAGCCGGATATCCGGATGCTGAGCGTGATGGCGCGCTCGGAGAGGGTCAGTTTTGTTTTCATGTCTTGCTCATGGCTCCACCGCAGATTTCTGCGCCGGCACGAAGCCCAACTCGGTCACAATCTCTTGCGCCTCAGCCGAAAAGATCCACTCCAGGTAAACTCTGACCGCCTCTGATACAGTCTGCCCGGTGTACATGTACAGGTCACGCGAGACTGCATACTCGCCCATATTGACTGTTTCAGCTGACGGCAGCACGTACGGGCCTGCTGCGTCGCGCGCCACCGCCAGCACCTTGACATGCGGGGTAACATAGCCGAGCCCGTCGTAGCCGATGGCGTTGGGATTAGAACTCACCTCGGCAATGATCCCCTCAGAAGAGGGCAGCAGCAGTGTATCGGCCGAAAAAATTTGCTTGTTTTCCGGATCACCCAGCCGAATGACTTCTTCGAGGAAATAGACATGCGTGCCCGAGTTGGTCTCGCGCGAGAGGCGCACGATCGGACGGTTCTCGCCTCCAAGCTCGCTCCAGTTGTTGATCTCGCCGCGGTAGATCGCTGATATTTGCGATAGCGTCAGCTGGGTGATTGGATTGGTGGGGTGGACAATCACCGCGATGGCATCGCGCGCAATGACATATTCCTGCGGCTCAATCCCATTTGCCTCCGCCGCCTCGATCTCCTCCTGCTTGATCTGCCGCGAGGCGTTGGCAATGTCCACCGTGCCGCTGATCAGCGCGGTCAATCCGGTGCCCGATCCCCCGCCGGTGACTGAGATTCGCACCTCAGCGTGCTGCTCCTGATAGCGTTCAGCCCAGGCTAACGCCAGGTTGACGATCGTATCAGAGCCTTTGTTTTGTATATAGGCTGAAGTATGCTCTTCACCGGAAGAAACCTGCGGGCCGCAGGCAGCTGCCATCAAAACAAGGCATGCCAAAACAATAAAAACGGCGCGATTCATATCAGGGAAATTATACCTGAATGACTTGAAGCGAGTGTCACGTGTCAAGTGTAAAGTATCACACACTATTGCAAGGAAATGGTTCCTGCGGCCGCAGTGATCTTGCTCTTATGACTTAACACTTAACATATGAAACATGACACCCGATCTTGTATAATGAAATAAACCCTGTCATAAATCCAAGAGAGGAGGATACCATGTATATCACGATATTATCGGGTCACGTAACGCATGAAAACTGGGCTCCCCTCAAGAAATCTTTTGGGCAGGTTGGCAAGCATCCGCCCAGGCACCTGCTCGAGTCAGTGCTCATGCAAAGCGAGGATGATCCCACCCTCTGGCAAATCATCTCCTTCTGGTCGAGCAAGGAAGACTATAAAGAAGCTGAGCAAAATCAGGAATCCAACCTGTGCGTTAAGATGTTCTGCGATGCCGGATCAATCCCCAGCCGCCGCGGATTTCCGATCATCGAGCGTTATTCACGCGTTTGACCCGCGCCGACCAACCACTCATGGATGAGCTCATCGTCCGCCTGGTCGAGTTTGAAAAGGAGATCGAATATAGAACTCCTCAGACGCCTGGGCAGCCAGATTTTCGGTATGCGCCCGGCTCGATCCGGGTTTTGATCTCTGCCCCGCATGGCGCAGCTCATACCCGCAACGGGCAGATAAAAGCGGAAGACGAATACACCGCCGGGATGGCGCGGTTGATTGCTGAGCTGACCGGCGCGCACGTCATTTATGCATGGCGGTTATCGGATAGCGACCCGAATTTTAATTTTCACGCGCCTTACAAATTGGCATTGAAAGAGATCGTCCAGGTAAACCGCATCAAGTTTGTTATCGACTTGCACGGCTGCTCTCCTGAGCGCGCTTTTGGTATTGCACTCGGCAGCATGCGCGGCCAAAGCTGCCCGATGGAGTTGCCGAATATCCTCAAAGCTCTGGAAGCAAATGGCTACTCTCCCTCGGGTCGCGGTTTGTATCATGTGGATGTAGACCATACCTTTTCTGGCAGCGGTGGAGATCATCACCAGACCATCACTCGCTACGCCTATGAAGTTCTCGGTGTTCACTCATTACAAATCGAGTTGAACGCCCATGTATACGTCCCTCACCGCATGCCTGACGCTACGCAAAAACAACCATTTCATGGCAATCCAGAATTGATAATGAGGACGATCGAAGCGCTCACCGCAATCGTGCGTTCAGTTGACCAAAATAAAAATCAATAGATAAGCATTGGAGAAAAGGCGCAGTTCAAACATTCAGACATAACTTCAGGCAGCTCTCATTATTCGCAATAATTACTGCTTACAAGTACAATTGGGGGGATGAAATTCGCCAGGACCAATCAGCGTATTCCTACTGTCAGATTACAGTTATCCCTTAGTCTGTTAGCCGTGTTGGCGCTTGCTGCCTGCCAGACTACACAGAATACCCCTGCAGTCGAGATCACCGAAACTCCGCCCATCATCGCCACACCTACGGACAGCGTCCAGCCAACAGCGACACCTCTTGCTGATCCGACGCCAATTCCTGAATATTTGATACCTTTGGAACAGCTGGATGGATTGCAGATTCAGTTCTGGCACCCCTGGACGGGAGATATTTCGAAGGAAATCGACCTGCTTGTCGATCAATTCAACCAGACCAACGAGTGGGGCATCCACGTTATCTTGCGAAAAAGCGGCAGCAGCATGGCCCTGGCCAGCGAGGTCGATTCAGCGGCAGCAAGCGGGGACGATCTGCCGCAGGTGGTAGCAGCTCCATCCGAACAACTGCTTACCTGGCTCGAGCGCGACCAGCTCATTCTGCCCCTGGACACGCTGATCAACGATCCGCAGTGGGGCCTAAGCGAGCAGCAACGCGCTGAAATTACCCTGGCATTCTGGCTGCAGGATCAGTCACAGGATCGCCAGGCGGGCATCCCGGCTCAGCGTAATGCCCAGGTGATCATCTATAACCAGACCTGGGCCAAGGAACTTGGCTTTGATGTTCCCCCGCAAACCGCGGAGGAATTCCGCGCGCAGGCTTGTGCAGCCGCGCAAGCCCTGCTCAATGACACCAATACCAGCAATGACGGCATGGGCGGCTGGATCATGGACACCCAAGCATTGACCATTTACAGTTGGTTGAGTTCCTTCGGCACCAATCCAATCATACAGGGTGATCCGATTCAATTCAGCTTCAATCAACCCCAGGCAGTGCAGGCATTTACTTTCCTGCGCGGCATGCTCGATGATGGCTGTGCCTGGAACGCGCGCAGCCAGACTCCGCAGGAGTACTTCAACAACCGCCAGGCTCTTTACTACAGCGCTGGTTTGCTGGATTTGCCGGTTCAAGTCCGTATGCAGTTCCAATCCGGCAGCCAGGATGAATGGATCGTCCTGCCTTTCCCGGGCGATCCGCGCCCAACGCTGGTCGTCAGCGGGAATTCCTACGGCATTCTGCGCTCAACACCTGCCAGAGAGGCTGCTGGCTGGCTTTTTGTGCGTTGGATGAGCTCCCCTGAGAACCAGGCTCGCTTGCTCACATTTTACGGTGGTCTGCCGATCAGTGTTTCAGCTGCCAGCCTGGCAACAAGCGCCTTGCATAAGATACCGCAGTGGGCAAGCGTCATTTCGTGGATTCCCTTTGCTCAGCCTGCTCCACAGGCTGCTGGTTGGCGGGTTGCCCAACATGTGCTTGAGGACGCTGCCTGGCAAGCGATGCAAAGCCACATCCCCATTGAACAGATCCCTGATATCCTGGCAGAGTTGGACGCAACCATCTCTGAGTTGCTTGCCCGGGAAGAATGATTCCCGATAAGGTCTATAAACCTAGAAAAAAACGCGAAAACCGGCTCGAATAGCCGGCAGACTGCCGCCAAAGGCCAGAGAGATTTCAGTATGGGGCGAGAAACCGCAGCGGTCGCAGTCGATATCCGCTCGGCCTTTGAGATAGCAGCCATGGTTTAAACTGCCATCGGGGTTGGCATTATCGATCAGCCAGTCGCGGCAAGTCCATGTATTGGCTTTGAGAGCCCGCAAGGCTGGGATCGAATTAAGGATCTTTAATCCGCTGCGCTTCAAGCGGATGATTTCATTGATCAAAGCTGCCCGCCTGTTGAAATCCAGGTAAAGATCGTCGCGCTGGTTGTAGGGGTAGTAAAACTGCAGCGTGATGCCCTTGAAAAGAGGGTCGAGGTATCGCAGTAAATCGGGGATTTCAGCAGCGTTGACCGCATTGACAGTGACGTGCGCGAACAACCTGGGATGACTGGATCTATCCAGGTTGGCGCGCATCCGGTCGAAGGCTGGTATGCCGCGCAGACGGTCATGGGTTGCTGCAAATCCATCGACGCTGACCCAAAGCACATCGGTCTTCACATCCAACGGCAGCGTGCCGTTGGTGGTCATGCCGACGCTGAAGAAGAACTTGCGAGCGTAATTGACAAGGTCGTGCACTCGATATGCGCCGTCATGCCACAGCATTGGCTCGCCGCCCTCAAAGATGACGATACGGCTGCCACGCTCATAAAGCCTGTCCAGGGTAGCTTTCGCCTGCTCATAAGTTGGGTCCGGAGCTTTCATATCGATGAAGGGGCACTGCTGACAGCGCAGATTGCAGCGGTAGGTCAACTTATAGCTGGCAAGAAGGGGCGTATTTCTCGAGAGAAAGTGTCGCACCAAAATGTGAAAAATCCTGCCTGGCGAAAAAGCTGGCGCCAATGCACATCCCTCCTAAAAACATTCACATATCGATGGAAAAATCATCTAGCGGCAATGTTATTGACGAATCCTATAAATTCTAACAAGTTTATAAAGGAAATAAACAATAAATCGATATACAATAATATCACCAGATAGGGGCTACACTACGGCGTAGATTTGCTGTTGCTCTGGTATCCGCATAACCAAAGGTAAATAGTGGTGTATATGCACCCGCTTCTGTTGGAAATCCACAACCTCGAATATTCTCTTGCAATTTATCAGATTATTGATATTATTCCTTTAATACGATATTAGGGATTTTTTATCCACTTTGTGAACTAAAAAAGAATCCATCCTGTTAAAACGCTTCACCAGGTAAACATATTTGGGGGCAAGAATAACAATAACGGTCAAATTTATGACCACTTCGTAAGAAAAGTTCGAATCGTTTTTTTCATCATTCACCTTATTAACTGAATTTTGGAGGAACAAATGGTACAAAAGAACTTCAGGCAAATCGGTTTGGCATTTTTCATGGTCGTTGCATTATTAATCGCGGC
>JAXDCA010000012.1:0-66828 GCA_034678305.1 Bellilinea sp. | reverse complement strand
GGTCGTTCCGGTTGGCGGTCATTTTCGGCGCGGCGGCGGTCTTTCTTGTGATCCTGGTCGGGCATAACCAGACTCAGCAGCTATTCGTCCGCCAGCCGATGAAGATCGCTGCTGCCGAAGCCATGCTCGAAACGGAGAATCCAGCTTCCTTATCGCTCTTCAGCGTGATCGATCAGAAAAACTTGAAGCCAATTGTCTCCATTCGCATCCCAAAATTAACCAGCCTGCTGGCGTTCAACCGGCTGGAGGGTGAAGTCAAAGGCGTGCTCGAGCTTCAAAGCCAATATGAACAGGAATACGGACCAGGGAACTACATCCCCTCGATCATGGTAGCCTATTGGTCGTTTCGGATCATGGTTGGCAGCGGTTTCCTCATGTTTTTCCTGGCGCTGTATGCCCTTTACCGCGTTGTTCGCAACCAGGCTGCGCCAATGATGAAATTTTTATGGGTATTTCCGATTTCGATTGCATTGCCGTACCTCTCAAACACCTTCGGCTGGATTTTAACAGAAATGGGCCGGCAGCCATGGGTAGTGTATTCGAAATTAAAAACCGTCGATGCGTTTTCACCGAACCTGACCGCTGGCATGGTGTTAACCAGCCTGATCGGATTCACGCTCATTTACGGTTTATTGATGGCAGTTGACATCTTCCTGCTTAGAAAATATGCTGTTGCAGGTCCGCAGGAAGAGCAACCTCACGAAACGGGATCACTGGCTGAGGCCTGGGAATAGGAGCTGGCGATGGATCTGAATATTCTCTGGTTTGTTTTGATCGCGGTGTTGTTCACCGGGTACTTTGTTCTGGAAGGATTCGATTTTGGCGTTGGCATGTTGCTGCCATTCCTTGGCAAAAACGATACTGAGCGCAGGGTGATTCTCAATACCATTGGCCCGCACTGGGACGGCAACGAGGTCTGGTTGATCACTGCCGGTGGGGCCATGTTTGCTGCTTTTCCAGGCTGGTACGCGACCCTGTTCAGCGGTTTCTATCTGGCGTTGTTCATCATGTTACTGGCGCTAATCGTGAGAGGCATTGGCATCGAATTTCGCAGCCTGCACGAGAGTCTCCGCTGGCGGAAATTCTGGGATTGGTGTATCTGTATCGGCAGCTTTGTCCCATCGTTGTTATGGGGCGTTGCCTTCGCCAACTTCTTGCGCGGCGTTCCGATCGACGCCAAACAGTACTTCGTCGGCAATTTTTGGGATCTGATCAACCTGTACGCGATCATTGCTGGGCTGGCTGTGTTGGGATTGTTCCTGGTGCAAGGCGCTGCGTTTCTTAGCCTGAGGACGGAAGACCCGATCAAATATCGCGGGCAATACCTGGCATTCCGCCTATGGCTGCCGGCAGTGGTTCTTCTTATAGTGGCTCTATTCACGACGATGTTGTATGGCGGTAACTTAACCAGGCAGACTGCCTCTTCGATTCTTGGATTGATCGCAGCGATTTTGGCATTTCTCGCGATGCTGCTCGCGGGTTGGTATCTTCGGATAAAGAAAACCGGTCTGGCATTTATTATGAATACATTGACCATTGTGCTCACTTCGGCGACTGTATTCCTAAGCCTTTTTCCGAACGTGCTGGTCTCTATCCTCCACCCCGATTTTAGCCTGACCATCTATAATAGCGCCTCAGGGGCGAACACGTTGCGCGTGATGAGCATCGTCGCGCTCATCTTTATGCCGATTGTGCTGCTATATCAAGCCTGGAGTTATCGGATTTTCCGCAAGCGGATCGCGATGCGCGTCGAAGACCTTCATTATTAACCCTGTCTGAGTTCAGACAGTAAAAAAAATTGGTGTTCTTTACCTTTCCAAAGAGTTGGCGTAGAATCTAGCTACCTGTATTTCACCGGAGGTATATATATGCGATATTGCCTTGATAAGGACGTGATCACCAGCGAGGGCGCTCCAAAAGCAATTGGGCCTTACTCGGCTGGGATCATCGCCAATCACTTGATTTTTACTGCCGGGCAGATTGGAATCGACCCTGCCAGCGGCAGCCTTGTCGAGGGGGGCGTGCAGGCTGAGACCCGTCAGGCGTTGACCAATTTACGCTCCATACTCGAGGACGCTGGATCTACGCTGGATCAGGTAGTTAAAACAACTGTTTTTTTGCGTGATATCAACGATTTCGCTGCAATGAACGTCGTTTATGCCGAATTTTTTGTCCAAGATCCACCAGCACGCTCTGCGGTGCAGGTTGCAGCGCTGCCAAAAGGCGCTGCGGTTGAGATCGAGGCTGTAGCAGTCCTCCCCTGCGAGTTGCATAACAATTGCTGCGAATAAAAAACTAATCAGTAATCATTTATGACCTCCATTTCGACAATCATCCATCCTGGGCAGTGATGGTAATGTACCCAACTGTGTCTATTGTGATACCGTGCTACAATGAAGAAGCCACTATTGGGCTTGTGCTCGCCGCATTGTATCAACAGACCTATCCGCGCGACCGGCTGGAGGTTGTGATTGCTGATGGACGATCCAGCGACCGCACACTCGATAAAATCAGCGAATTTCAAAACCTGCATCCAGATTTGCGTATTGCCGTTGTGGATCATCCCCAGCGAATTATCCCATCTGCAGTGAACACAGCCATTTCTGCAAGTACCGGCGAAGTGATCGTCCGGTTGGACGGTCACTCTGTGCCAGATGCGTCCTATGTAGAAGTCAGTGTCCGCGATTTACTGGACGGCAAAGGAGATAATGTCGGCGGGATCTGGTTGGTCCAACCTGGGGCTGAAAGCTGGCTTGGGCGTTCAATTGCGGTTGCCGGAGCGCACCCGATGGGCGTTGGAGATGCCATGTACCGCTATGCCAGTCAGGCTCATGAAGTGGACACGGTGCCTTTTGGAGCTTTCTATCGTTCCACATTCGAGCGAATTGGTTTATTCGATGAAAAATTACTCAGCAATGAGGATTACGAATGGAATGTACGCCTGCGCAACGCAGGAGGCAAGGTTTACCTCGATCCGGCTATTCATTCCAATTACTTTGCCCGCGCAAACCTACCCGCGCTTGCCAGGCAGTACTGGCGCTACGGGTATTGGAAGTTTCGTATGTTGAAACGTTATCCCGGCTCGCTGCGTTGGAGGCAGGCGTTGCCCCCGCTGTTTGTGGCGGGCATGGCGGCATTAATCCTCGCGTCTCCCTTTTGGAAATTTGCTCGGATACTCTTGCTGGCCGTTTCGGTTTTCTATCTGCTGGTTCTCCTTGCTGGGTCTGTACCTGCTGCGATTCGCGGTCGTGATCTACGCCTGATGATCGGTATCCCGCTGGCGATCATGAGCATGCATTTTGCCTGGGGAGCGGGTTTTTTATATAGCATATTTACGAGTAAAGGGTAAAATCAAAGGACTGATGAGAAAAGTCAAGGTCAAACCTACAAAACCCAGGCCCTCCTGGCGATTGAGGCCGAATGAAAGGCGCTCGACATTGTTTTTTGTCGACTTGCTGGTCGCCGTGCTGGCTTTGTTGATTGCCTTGTATTTCTGGACAACTGGAAATGAATGGTACAACTTCTCCTGGCAATTCCTGCAGGAGCGTGTTCCGATCTGGTTTTACTTCCTTCCGGCGGTCTGGCTGCTCATGATGGTTGAATCGTACAATCCTCGCGTGTCTACTGCTCCAAGCCAGACCATCCGTGAGTTAAGCATCGCCGCGGGATTTTCGATTTTCCTTTATCTGGTTCTCTTCTTTATATCTGAGCCGAACTCTCTGCCTCGGCGGGGTGTGGCGGTTTTCATCGTAGCGGTTTATCTGTTGACTCTTCTCTGGAGGTTGACGTACATCCGCTTGTTCACTGCACCGCAATTCATGCGCCGGGTGTTGATTGTCGGCGCGGGGCGGGCAGGAACGCAGCTGGCAAATATCATTCGCGGCGTTTGGCCGCCGCCCTTTTTCCTGGTCGGGTTTGTCGACGATGACCCTGAAAAAATGGACAAGGAATTCTCGGGCTATAAAGTGATCGGAGAATCCTCAAACCTACTGCAAATATCGATAGACAACCAGGTGACCGATCTGGTTTTTGCGATCAGCGGCGCCATGAACGAGCGCACCTTCACATCGCTGCTGGCGGCAGAAGAACAGGGCATCGAGATCACCACAATGCCGATTATGTATGAGGAGTTGTTGGGTCGGGTGCCGATTTTCCTGTTGGAGTCGGATTGGCTGCTGCGATCGTTTGTCGATCAATCGCATGCCGGTGGTTTTTATGATCTGATCAAGCGTTTGTTCGATGTGTTGATCGGATTGATAGGGACGATTATTTTTATTGCGAGTGTTCCATTATTTGCTGGATTAATCCTGATCACATCCGGAAGGCCAGTTTTTTACAGGCAAGAGAGAATAGGTAAAAATGGCCATCCATACTCTATGATCAAGTACCGTACGATGGTGCGTGATGCAGAGCAAAATGGCGTCGCGGTGCCGGCCGCGGAAAATGACGCGCGGGCCACTGGAATTGGGCGCCTTCTTCGAAAAACGCACCTGGATGAGATTCCGCAATTCTACAATGTACTTAAAGGTGAGATGAGTATGGTTGGGCCTCGCGCAGAACGGCCTGAGATCATCGAACAATTACAGAAGGATATTCCATTTTATCGGGCGCGTTTATTCGTAAAACCGGGATTGACTGGTTGGGCGCAGATCAACTATGGTTATGCAGCTGGCAGTGAAATGAATTCAATCAAGCTCGAGTATGATCTGTATTACATCAAGCACCGAAATTTAATTTTAGACTTTATGATCATGATCCGCACGATCGGGGCGATAGTCTTTTTGCGTGGGAGGTAAGCATGCGTGCAAAAGTGAGTATCCGCAACCGGTATCTTCTCATTGGGGATCTGATCGTAATTGCCGCAGCCGTCCTGGCCACTTTTGTGCTGCGTTTTGAGCTTGGACAGCTTTTTTACCAGTATCTGCCTTTCGCTTACTGGATGATTGCTGTTGGCCTGTTGGTCAAACCGCTGGTGTATTACTTCTTTGGGATGTACCGGCGGTTGTGGTTATACGCCAGCGTGGAAGAATTAAAGCTAATTACCGCTGCTGTGACCACAGCCTCGGCGCTGCTGGCGCTGATTATGCTGTTGTTATACAGCACCGGAGTTGTTTGGGCTTACTTACGCTCGGTGTTTGTGATCGATTGGCTGCTTTCCTTAATCCTGACCGGCGGCATCCGCTTCATCTTTCGGCTTTTGGGTGAAGCCCGTCAGAATCAGTTATCCGGCCACGCCGGCAGAAAACGGCGCGTCTTGATTGTCGGGGCGGGAGATGCCGGCGCGTTAGTGGTGCGCGAGCTGCAAAAAAACCCGCAGCTCAATTTCATCCCGCTCGGCTTTTTGGATGACGACACTGCCAAACTCAAGCAGCAAATCCACGGCGTCCCCGTAGTGGGTACGCTCAACGACCTCACCCACGTTCTCGAACACCAGCATGTCGATGAAGTGATCATAGCCATCCCCTCAGCGCCTGGCCGCGTGGTGCGCATGGTGGCGGACGTTGCCCGCTTGAAAGGCGTGCCTTTCCGCACGATGCCGGGCATCTATGAATTGCTCGGGGGCAGCGTCAGCGTCAGCAGGCTGCGTGAAGTTGATATTACTGACCTGTTGCGGCGCCAGCCGGCGCGCATCAAGGATGAACTGATCGGTAGTACCCTTACCGGCAAGATCGTCCTGGTTACCGGAGCCGGCGGCTCGATTGGCATGGAATTATGCCGGCAAATTGGGCGTTGGGGACCTTCGGAACTCATTATGCTCGGGCATGGTGAAAACAGCATATTCGAGGGTGTGTTTGAACTGAAGGAAACCTTCCCGTCCTTGAATATCCGCCCGGTGATCGCCGATGTGCGCGATCGAATGCGCATGGAATGCGTCTTTGCCGACACTCATCCACAGGTGGTGTTCCACGCTGCCGCCCATAAACACGTCTCGTTGATGGAGATCAACGTAGAGGAAGCGGTCACGAACAACATACTGGGGACTCGTAATCTGGTAGATATCGCTTTGGGGCGCCGGGTAGAACGGCTGGTGATGATTTCCTCAGACAAGGCCATTCGCCCGGCAAATGTAATGGGCGCAACGAAACGCATTGCCGAGATGATCGTGCTCAATGCGGCTTTCAACAGCGGGCTACCCTATTGCGTGGTGCGGTTTGGCAATGTGCTTGGATCGCGGGGCAGTGTGGTGCCGCTCTTCAAACGCCAGATCGCGCATGGTGGTCCAATCACGATCACCCATCCGGACATGAAACGATACTTTATGACCATCCCAGAGGCGGTTTATCTGGTGCTGCAGGCTGCCAGCATGGGCGAGGGGGGTGAGACCTTTGTGTTGAATATGGGGCAACAAGTGCGCATATTAGATCTGGCTGAGGACTTGATCCGCCTCTCCGGACTCGAGCCGGGACGTGATATTGAAATTGTTTTCACTGGCGTCAAAGCTGGAGAGAAATTGAGTGAGGATCTATGGGATGAGGATCACCAATATAACGTGACCGAGCACCCGGACATATTCAAGCTGGGCATCACCGAACCGCTGCGCGGGGAGCGGCTGGTCCAATCGGTCGACGAGTTGATCCATCTGGCGCGGGAAGGAAATGTGACTGAAATCATCCAACTGCTTGACGTATTGATCCCCGGCGCGGAAGTGCGTCACGAGCCTCCGCCGGAAATCACCCAGATTATCTGATGCCGATTGTTGACAACCATCAATGGACAGGTTTTTTACAAGACCATCCCGAAGCTCATTTGTTGCAGGCTGCAGAATGGGGGGAGCTAAAAGAAGGGTTCGGATGGAAAGCGTTCAGGGTTATTAATCAGGCCAGCGGGGCGCAAATTCTGTTCCGCCGCCTGCCGCTGGGATTCACCATCGCTTATCTTCCCAAAGGGCCGGTCGGGAATGGCTGGCAACTGCTTTGGCAGGATGTCGATCGACTGTGCCGGCAGCAGCGCGCAATCTTTCTTAAGGTCGAGCCAGACAGCTGGGAACCAATTCCGCCAGAGCTGCGCGGCCATTTCAATGGATGGCTGCCTTCGGCGCCCATTCAACCTCAACGTACTATTGAGATCGACCTTTCAGATGCGCCTGAGGCATGGCTGGCGCGCATGAAACAAAAAACGCGCTACAACATCAACCTGGCGCAACGCAAGGGCGTGGAGGTGCGCGCCAGTGAGGATGTCGACCAGTTCCACAGGATGATGCTGCTGACTGGCGAGCGCGACCGCTTTGGCGTGCACAGCCTGGATTATTATCGCCGCGCCTACCGCTTATTCAAGCCGCAGGATAAGGTCGAGCTATTGGCTGCTTATTATCAGGGTGAGATGCTTGCTGCATTGATGGTATTCCGTCAGGGCAGCCGGGCGTGGTATTTCTACGGCGCGTCGACCAATGCAGAGCGAAACCGGATGCCTACCTACCTGCTGCAATGGGAGGCCATGAACTGGGCAGCAGCGCGAGGCTGCAAAATCTATGACCTGTGGGGCATTCCGGATGCTGGTGAGGATGTGCTTGAAAGTGAATTTTCCAGGCGCGGAGACGGTCTCTGGGGTGTTTATCGCTTCAAGCGCGGATTCGGGGGCGTCGTTCGCCGTTCTGTTGGCGCCTGGGATCGGGTATACATGCGCGGGATATACCGGATGTACCAGCTGGCATCGCGCTGGCGGGGAGGAATCGAGTGAGCGGAGTGGTAGAAGACTTGACCTTTGCAGAGTTCGATAACAGAGGCCAGACCTGGAATGAATTAATCTCAACCTTACCCGCCGCGCACATCCTGCAAACCTGGGAATGGGGACAGTTCAAAGGACAATACGGCTGGCAGCCTGTCAGACTCGCCTGGCGAGATGCGAGCGGCGCGCCCGTCGCTGCTGCGCAAATCCTGGTGCGCACTATTCGTCCGGGCAGGATGGGTCCGGCGCTGCGGGTAGCATATATTCCGCGCGGTCCGCTGATGGATTGGAAGGATGCAGCGTTGCGCGCGAGGATTTTGGTTGACCTGGAGGGGTATGCCAAAACGCAAAGAGTGATTTTCATCAAGATGGATCCGGAAATCCTTTTGGGTAACGGGATTCCAGGAGAAGCGGATGCTGTTCAGAGCGATCACGGTGAAACCGCCCTGGAAGATTTGCGGCAGCGCCATTGGTTTTATTCTTCTGAGCAAATTCAATTCCGCAATACAGTTTGGATAGATCTGGACGGCAGCGAAGAGGATTGGCTTTCGCGGATGAGGCAAAAAACGCGCTACAACATTCGTTTGGCGTTCCGCAAAGGGGTTAGCATCCGCAAGGGGACCTGTGACGATTTGGGGCTGCTATACCGTATGTACGCCGAAACATCGCTGAGGGATGGATTTGTTATCCGCTCGGAGGATTACTACCGTCAGGCGTGGGGAAATTTTTATCAAGCCGGCATGACGGATTTCCTGATCGCCAGCGTAAATAAAGAGCCTGTAGCCGGGCTTATCCTGTATTCGTTCGCTGGCAGAGCCTGGTACCTGTACGGCATGTCGAGGGAGGCTCACCGGGAAAAAATGCCCAATTACCTGCTGCAGTGGGAAGCGATGCAGTGCGCAAAAGCCAGGAATTGCCGCATCTACGATCTATGGGGCGCGCCGGATGAATTCACCCCTCTGGATTCGATGTGGGGTGTTTATCGATTTAAAGAAGGTTTTGGCGGGCAGGTGATTCGCACCGCGGGCGCCTGGGATTTTCCCGTACAAAAAGTGATTTATCCGCTTTATACGCAAGTACTGCCGAGAGTACTTGCCTTCATGCGCAGGCGGGGCGTCGAGCGCACCCGCCGGGAGGTTACCGTATGATTCCACGAGTGCGTATTGCGCATTTGCCCACACCGATCGAATCGATGCCGCGCCTGACCGCTGCCCTGCATGGACCCAGGCTGTGGGTAAAACGCGATGACCAGACCGGCCTTGGCATGGGCGGCAACAAAACCCGCAAGCTGGAGTATTCGCTGGCAGAGGCGCAAGCCAATGGGGCAAAAACCATCCTGACCATTGGGGCAGCCCAATCAAACCATTGCCGGCAGACTGCTGCGTTGGCGGCGCGCTTTGGCTTAGACTGCATCTTGGTTTTATCCGGTAATTCTGACCAGGCGCCAAGCGGGAATTACCTGCTAGACCAGTTGTTCGGCGCAAAGATCCTCTGGGCAGCCCGTGAGGAGCGCCAATCGGTCTTCGAAAAAGCATTCCAGCAGGCCTGGGAAGACGGTTTACGCCCGTATGCCATCCCGCTCGGCGCCTCGAACGCGACAGGCACCCTTGGCTATGTAACTGCTTTCGAGGAATTTCTCTCTCAGGGTCTGGATGTGGATTGGATTGTGGTAGCCTCATCCTCCGCAGGTACACAGGCGGGCTTGGCTTTAAGCGCAAAGCAGACGGGCTGGAAGGGCAAGGTGCTTGGCATCAGCATCGATCAAAATCAGCCGGGATTGCAGCAAAGAGTGGCCCGGCTGGCGACCGAAACCGCGGATAAAATGGGCAAACCCATGCTTGTCTCTCCAGAAGAGATCCACGTCAATAGCGACTACCTTGGCGGCGGATATGGAATCATGGGGCAGCTGGAAATCGAGGCCATCCAATTGTTTGCCCGCACGGAAGGTTTGCTGCTGGATCCGGTTTATACCGGTCGCGCGGCAGCCGGAATGATCGACCTGATCCGTAAGGGATTTTTCAAATCGGAAGAGCGCGTGCTCTTTTGGCATACCGGCGGGACGCCGGCTTTATTCGCTGACGTTTACCAGAGCGGGCTGAGCAGCGCGGATTAAGGCTTCCAGGCAGGATCGAAATCCGCGCCTATGCTGCTGATAACCGCCAATTGCGTACCGCTGTCCATTTCGATGATGAAAATAGCGGGACGGTCTTCCTGCAGACCCTGGTAGGCGATCAGACGTGAATCAGGCGAGATGCTGGGTTTCCAGGCAGGCTGGGCGCTGCTAATTTGACGTTCCTGCGCGCCTGCCTCGCCAAATGCTCTTACGGCGAGTATGGGACGGCTGGAACCAGAAATATACGCGATTTGTTTGCCGTCGGGCGACCAGACGGGCATGCTTTCACCGCTGCCGCCGGCCGTGGAAAATTCACGGGGACTGCTGCTGTCCAGATTCATCGTCCACACCTGCATCTCGCCCGAACGGGTGGTATCGAAGACCAATTTACTGCCGTCCGGCGACCAATCCGGATGAGAATCCCTGGAAGAGGGAGGCGATATCCGTGTTACTTTGTTTGTCGCCAGATCATATAGAAAGATGTGCAGGATTGGATCGCGCAAGGAAGAAAAGGCGATTGATGCGCCGTCTGGAGACCAGGCCGGGGCAAAATCTCCGCCAGGCTGAGTATCCAGGCGTACCAATCCGCTGCCGTCCGCATTGAGGATGAACATGCTGCCGTTCTGGTATTCATCCTGGTCTGCCGGGCAGGGGGAGATAAATATGATCCGGTTTCCGTCTGGCGTCCAATCCGGCTGGCAAGCGCCATCGGGGAAATTGGTTAATTGACGCGGCTCTACATTCGTGTTTTGCCAGATATATACCTGAGGAATGCCTGACCGGTCTGAGGCGAAGGCCAACTCGCCGCTGGGGCCGCCCATTGGCGTGACCGCAGGCGTAAAAGTAGCGGACGGCAAGGGGGGTGGCGTTTCTGTGGCGATAGAATCTATTACGGCGGTGGGTTCAGGCAGGGAGGTTTCAGTAGGCTGCACAATGGTAGCCATCGGCGCTGTCGTGGAGGTCGCCGCAATGACTGGCAGGGGTGTCGTTGAGGGCGCAGGAGAGGATTTCTGACCTCTTCCAATCAATAAAACAGCTGTGACTGCCCCTCCAGCGATCAAAACGACAATCACCGCTGCAATGGCAACCCAGGGCATTTTTCGCGCGGGCGCTGGGGCAGGCTTAGCAATGACGGCTGGCGGTGCGCCAGCAGCTGGTCGCGGGGCGGGAGGTGCGGGCGCAAGGGATTCAGCCGCTGTTCCTGCCGCGGCGTGAACAGTCGGGGTGAGCGGCGGCTGCGACGGCGGGGCGGGTGAAACGCGCACGTGGCGAGTTTCTTCCAGCGTACGCCGTGCGGATGTATTTGCTTCCAACAGGGCTGCCTTGAACGATTCCGCGGTCTGGTAGCGCTGATTTGGATCGATATTCATGGCCTTCTCGATCACCGCAGCCAAACTGACCGAAATATTCGGATTGTACTCGCGCAGCGGAGTCAGCCGCCGGCTTCCAGTGGCTCGGGCGAGGCTGTCTTCGGGAGTTTTACCGGTCAACGCGGCATAGAGTGTTGCGCCGAGCGAATACAAATCTGAACGCGAATCGGTGCCGCGGCCGTATTGTTCGGGCGGCGCGTAGCCCGGCGTCAACGCCTGCGCGCCGAGGGTGGTGGCTTTGCCGGCCTGGCTGATCTTTGCCAGCCCAAAATCTACCAAAAAAACCTGCCCGTCGGGGGTTACTTTAATATTGCCTGGCTTGATATCACGGTGGACGATTGGCGGTTGGCTGGTATGCAGGTAAGTAAGTGCGTCACAGGCGGCAGTGATGATCAACACCGCCTCGCTTTCCGCCAAAGGTCCCTTGCGATCGATACGCTGGCGCAGATCTTCGCCCGAGATAAAATCCATGACCAGATACTGCCCTTGATCCGGTATGACGAAGTGGTCTGTTACCCGCGGCATATTAGGGTGGCGCATGCCTGCCAATATGGTCGCCTCGCGGTGGAACTGCCGGGAAGATTCCTGGCTGGTAATCAAGTTCTCTTTGACAGCTACTTCAACGTCGAGGGTTTCGTCATGCGCGCGGTAGATTGCACCCATGCCTCCTTGCGCGATAATCTTTTTAATTCGGTAGCGGTTATTCAATAGACTATCGACTGCAAGCGGCATACCGCACCTTCCTCGATCAGATTTATGGGTTGTTTGTTTGATTGGGAATTGGACGCCAGACAGGACTGAAATCAAAATCCTTATCTGTGGTTAATTGCTGCCTGTTAGCGCCATTGATGGTCATAATATAGATGTCATGATTGGAGCCGTCAGGCCAGCTTTCATACGTAATCCAGCCTCCATCCGGTGAGATGCTGGCCTGAGCAACTGGGCTAATGTCCTGTTGTCCTTTTGGCGGCACCCGCGTGGAATTGGTCGTATTGCGCTCTTCATATCGCAAAGAAGCCAGCCAGGGCACATTGCCGCCAGACATCTGGCTGAAGAGGATAAAAGTTCCGTCTGGAGACCAGACAGGCCAGATATCGTTAATCTCTCCGCTCACCGTGAAACGCGATTGGAATTGACCTGTATCAGACATGACCCAAACTTGCGAGGAAGGATTGTCGCGAACATAAGCAATCTGTGTACCAGTGGGAGACCATGCCGGGTGTTTTTCTGAATAATGCATGTTGGTTAGCTGGCGGAAGGAATGATCCTTCATATTGAACACATAGATATCCGGATTGCCCGCACGAGTCGAGGTAAAGGCAATGCGGTACCCGTCTGGAGACCAGTTTGGATCATAATCGGAGGCTGGGCTTGGCGGGACAGCCAATGGAAACGGTTCACTGCTGGTGGAAAGGTCAAGCAAATAAATTTTCGACCCCTCGTATAGGTCGCGGCGTGTCAGGCAAGGAGAAATAAACGCGATTTGTATGCCGTCAGGAGACCAGGCTGGCTGGCAGGCGCCATCTGGCATGTTGGTGATCTGTTTTTGTTGGGTGCCGTCAGCATTCATTAACCAGATTTGCATGCTGCCGGTTCGATTGGACGAAAAAGCAATCTGCCCTGTTCCGCCGCCAAAGGCTGTGGGAGTAACCGAAGGAGTCGCCGTCAGATCTTCAATGGGGAACAAGGATGGCTCGGGCGTGAGGAAGTCTTCGGGTAAGGTGGTTTCAGTAGGGGCGGGCGCGTCAGCAGGATTCGTGGATAGGATAGAATGGGTTGGTTGGGTTGTCTGCGTGGCAGGCGCAGAGGTGGTAAAAGGAAAAATCATCGAGCGTAGTGCCTCAGTGGCGGTCGGTTCGATGAGGAAAAAGATCGTCAGGATAGCTACAAGCGTTAATAAGATCGGCGCCAGAGGACTTCGTTTCCTGCGGCGCACCGAATAGCGCGCCGGGCGGCGTGGCGATGGAAGCGGCTTGGATTGGTAAGGAAAACCATTATCCGGCGCAGGTTCCCCTTTGTCTTCGGTTTCAGCAGCCGTTGGAGGCGGAGGAAGAATTTGAGTACGCCAATCCGGCGCCCATTCGATATTGCCTGCGTTGAGTAATGCTTCCTTGAACTCATCAGCAGACTGATAGCGCTTATCAGCGTCTACGGCCAGGGCGGTTTCAAGGACAAGCGCAACTTTCCGGCTGATCTTTGGATTTAGCTCGCGCAAAGGAGTGAGCTCGGCTTTTCCGGTTGCGCGCGACAACCCATCTTCCGGGATCATACCGGTCAGGGCTGCGTAGAGAGTAGCACCGAGTGAATAGATGTCCGTGCGGGCGTCGGTCGGGGCGGTGCCGTATTGTTCAGGGGGAGAATAGCCGGGGGTCATCGCGCGAGCGCCGGTGGTCGTTTGCTCGCCGCCGACCATCATTTTTGCCAGACCGAAATCCACCAATTGCGCGTACCCTTCGGGCGTGATTTTAATATTACCAGGTTTGATATCGCGGTGAATGATAGGCGGTTGTCGCGAATGCAGGTAGGCTAACGCTTCGCACATCGAAGCGCCAATTAAAATGACATCTCTTTCGGGCAGTGTCCCCATGCGCTCGATACGCTGGCGTAAATCCTCGCCGTCGATGTAATCCATGACCAGGTATTGCCCCTGATTGGGTACTGAAAAATAATCCCCAACACGCGGCAGGTTCGGATGATGCACGCTGGCAAGAATATTTGCCTCGCGTTGGAATTGCCGCGCATATTCATGGGTCAAAAATAAATTTTCTTTGACAGCTACATGTATCCCAAGGCTCTCATCAAAGGCTTGGTATACAGCCCCCATACCACCTTGACCAAGGATAGATACAATGCGATAACGGTTATTTAAAATTGTCCCAGGAGCAAGCGTCATTGAAAGTGATTCTACTCAAGAAAAATGGATTGTGCAACGAATTCAATCGAGATGGTTGCACTGATTCAATCGCTTTATGAGGTAACAGCCGGTTGTTGTCGATTGGAGTAAAGATAAGATCGTACAGCTTAAAATCCAGCCGTTTTGGATCAGTGACCAGACATGCTATAATCAGAAACGGCACCTGGACCTGGATGTAAATCATGAACCTGGATATTCGTACGGCTGTACAAACAGCTTTCTTCTTGATACTGACCGGGCTCGTTCTAAGTGTTTTTCTTGGTATTCGCACTATTCGATCCGGGCAGCGGTTGTTGTATTACCGCAAACGTCGCGACATGATCAGCCGGGGTTGGAGGACGATCTTATTCGCGATACTCTTAGCCGGCGTTGGCTTTATTGTCAACCGCTATGCTGAGCCCACGATCTACCGCTATTTTCCACCATCACCGACGGTCACCCTGACGCCGACGATCACGCTAACGCCGACCATTAGCCAGACGCCGACCATCACAATGACTCCAACCATCACGAATACACCGTCGATCACCTATACTCCCTTCCTTCCGGAGTCGATTGCCGCTCGCATCGAGACGACCATCACGCCGAACGCAGAGGCAGTATTCAGCCCGGTGGTGATTGCCCGCGAAATCGATCCGGATTTTCAACCCATCAAACCATCAACCGAGTTCGATCAACCGGTAGGCAAGCTGTACGGCACTTTCAGTTACGATAAAATGGTCGTTGGATCGCAGTGGAGTGCTTTGTGGGTTCGTCTCAGCGATCAGTATCTTGTCTGCTTTGAATCAGCCCCATGGGAGGGGGGCACTGGCGGTTGGGGCTATACGGAGTGCGAGCCATCTGCTGAACAGTGGCTGCCTGGTGAGTATGAGGTTCAGATATTCGTCGGACTGAATTGGTCTAATTCCGGTAAGTTCACGATCGTTGGAGAGCCTCCTCCTCCGCCGCCGACAGCAACCGCTACCCGTACGGTCACCTCAACCCTGTCTCCGACTGGGACGGCGACCATCACGCCTACTCGGACGATCACACCGACCTTGACGATTACAAACACGCTGCGACCTTCGCTGACGCCCACCGTGACCAGAACGCCGACTGCGACGCGAACTCCACGCCCAACTGACACGCGCTGGCCAACCCTCACGCCGGTCCGTTGAATTGCTACAGAAACTGGTCGAGAGTCCGATGAGATTTCGGTTTTTTATCTTCCAATTATTGAAGAAGGATGGATAATTAATCCATGCCTGCGACCAATCCTCCCCGTGAAATGGCCGTTGTTACCGGCGCTGCCGTGAGAATCGGGCGCGCTGTCGCTCTGGCGCTGGCGGAGCGCGGCTACGCAATTGGCTTACATTATTTTCGCTCGGAGGATGAAGCGCGCGCGACGGCTGCGCAACTCGAAACCATCAATACGCCTGTTCTGCTGCTCCCGGGTGATTTGCGCGACCCCGACCAAATTTCCGAACTCTTTCGCAAGGTGGCTGATAGTCCTTATCGTCTATCCTTGCTGGTTAATTCGGCGGCGCAAATTCAGCGCGGAGATTTGCGGAGCATGAGCGTGGATGATTGGGATACCACGCTGGCAATAAATCTGCGTGCTCCATGGCTGTGCGCGCGGGCAGCAGCCGCGCTGATGAGCCAGGAAGGGGGGTTGATCGTCAATATGAGTGATACGGGGGCCAGCAAGGTATGGACGGGTTTCCCCGCCTATGAGGTCAGCAAAGCCGGTCTTGAAATGCTGACTCGCCTGCTGGCGCGCAGCCTGGCGCCAGCTATCCGCGTCAATGCCATCGCGCCCGGGTTGGTCATGAAAGCGGCGGATATGCCCGAAGAAGAATGGCAGCGACTCATTCAAAAAACCCCTTTGCGGAAGCCGGTTTCCACCACTTCTATTGTCCAGGCGCTGATGTTTTTAATCGACAGCCCTTATATTACAGGGGAAACTCTTGTCATCGACGGGGGTTATCGGTTAATCTAGGAACAGATAAATTCGATGAATAATCCTGACCGCACCACATTGCTTGAATTTCTGCAAAATACCCGCCCGCTCGGTTTGCTAACGGGTATGTTGGTATACGCCGTGGGCGCTGGAGTCATTGTTTACCGCGGGGATGCGATCGATTGGGGCGTCTATTGGCTGGGGCAGGCTTGTGTCAGCCTGCTACAGGTGAGCAGCTCATATCTGCTGGTGTATTATGACCTCTTGCAAACCCCTCGCCGGCGCGTGGAGCGAAGCGCAAATAAGCCAGATCCGGAACAACAGGCGCGCGCTGCCCGTAACATCTATTTGCTGGCGGCAATCACCACACTGACGATTGGCGCCATGTTGACTGTATTGTTGTTGGCCCAGGGAAACCTTACGCCTGGTGCTTTAGTCATTCTAGGGATTGGGCTTCTTTTGGGTTTTTTCTATGCGGTTCCGCCATTTAAACTGGCATATTCGGGTTACGGCGAGCTGGTCGCGGCGGTGTTGCTGACTAATCTTGTCCCGGCGTTTGCGTATCTGCTGCAGGAAGGCGAGTTGATCGAGATCCTCGGCGTTCTTACCCTGCCGTTGACCACGCTCTACCTGGCGCTTACATTGGCGACTTCACTCGAGCATTACTTTGAGCAAATCAAGCGCGGCCAACAGAATTTAATGATTCGGCTAGGCTGGCAGCGCGGAATGTTCCTGCACAACTTATGCATTCTGCTTGCTTACCTAACGATCGGGCTGGGCGTTTTCTTTGGCGTGCCCTGGACGCTGACCTGGCCGCGCTTGTTAACCCTGCCGATCGGCCTTTTCCAAATTTGGCAAATCTGGCAGATTGGCATTGGGGCTAAACCGCGTTGGCGCTTGCTACGGATCACCGCGTATGCCACCTTCGCGATCACTGCGTATTTGTTGGGTTTAACGCTCTGGGTGATGTGAGTTATGCCCGAATTCCTCGACCTGCTGCCGCCTGACGAGGCTTTACATCGATTTTTCGATGCACTGCCACAAAGCAGGCTAAAGACCGAAAAAATTTACACTGCTGAAGCGCTTGGACGGGTGAGCGCCGCAGATGTCCTCGCTCCTGAGGGGCTGCCGGGCTTCGACCGCAGTACGGTGGATGGATACGCAATGTCTGCTGCGGACACTTTTGGCGCTAGCGACTCACTGCCAGCTTTCATGCAGGTTATCGGTGAAGTCGCGATGGGCTGTGCGCCAATTTTTCGACTCGAACGCGGTCAGGCTGCCATGATCCACACCGGCGGGATGCTCCCTGCCGGAGCGGATGCGGTAGTCATGCTCGAGCACACGCAACGGGCGCGCGAGCATGAGATCGAAGTGCTGCGGGCAGTTGGCGTGTCTGAAAACGTATTAAAAAAAGGCGAAGACGTCCAAGAGGGGGAAATTGTCGTCCCAGCAGGATCCATTTTGCGCCCAGCTGAGATCGGCGGGCTGCTTGCGCTTGGCATTACAGAGATTGATGTTGCCTGCCGGCCCGTAGTCGGCGTGTTATCCAGCGGTGATGAGGTCGTGCCGCCAGAATCTGCATTACATCCCGGTCAAGTGCGGGATATCAACAGTTATTCGCTGGCAGCGCTCATCGAAGGTAAGGGCGGGCAAGCGCGACGTTATGGCATCCTGCCGGATCAGGCAGAAGCGTTGGAATATTCGTTGAAAAGTGCGCTGGTGGAGTGCGATGCCGTGGTTGTCACCGCCGGCTCCTCAGCCAGCAGCCGTGATTTAACTGCGCAGGTTATCCGGCGCATGGGCAGCCCGGGTGTACTTGTGCATGGTGTGAATGTCCGTCCAGGGAAACCAACCATACTGGCGGTATGCGGGGAGAAGGCGGTGATCGGGCTACCGGGTAACCCTGTCTCTGCGTTGGTAATCGCTGGTTTGTTCGTCGTTCCGTTGATCAGAAGGTTGCTCGGCGTGCAAAGTGGTATGCGTCAATTCACCTTAACTGCTTCATTGACGGTCAATTTGCCATCGCAAGCAGGGCGGGTGGATTATTTCCCGGTCAGGTTGTTAACTACTCACGAGGGATTGTTAGCTGATCCCATTTTCTATAAAAGCAATCTGATTTTTACTCTGGTGAAAGCAGACGGGCTAGCGCGCATACCAGCCGATTCCACGGGCATGGCTGCGGGCGACCCGGTCGAGGTACAACTTATTTAGGAATGAGGATGAGCGTATATTTACAGGATATTCCTCTCCCGCAGGCTGTTCAGCGCTTACAAACCGCGCTCGAAGAGGCAGGCTTATGGCGTTTACTCGGCAGTGAGGAACAGCCGCTGGATGAGAATCTGGTCGGGCGAGTGACTGCGGAGCCTGTATGGGCGCGGTTGTCGTCGCCTCACTATCACGCTTCCGCGATGGACGGATTTGCATTGCGCGCCGAGGACATTGCCGGCGCCATGCCGACGAAACCGATCACCCTGAAGGTTGGCAGCCAGGCGTCGTACGTGGATACTGGGGATCCACTACCTGGCTGGGCGAATGCCGTTATCCCGATCGAGCAGATCGAGGCGGTGGATATCGACGAGAAATCAACCACAGAGATTCGCAATCCGGCTTTTATCCGCTTGCGCGCAGCGTTGCCTCCCTGGAGCCACGTGCGCACCATGGGCGAAGATATGATTGCCACCCAGCTGGTGCTGCCCAGCGGTCATACCCTCCGCCCGGTCGACCTGGGGGCAGCTGCTGCCAGCGGATCTGACCGGTTGAAAGTAGCACGCCAGCCGCTGGTTGGAATCCTGCCCACCGGCAGTGAGCTGGTAACGCCAGGCAGTCCGTTACAGCCAGGGGATATTATTGATACGAATTCGATTGTAATGGCGGCGCAGGTAAAAACCTGGGGCGGCATTCCGCGGCGCTACCCGATCACCGCTGATAAATTACATGCCATTCGTGAAAGGGTGTTAATAGCCGCCGGGGAGTGCGATTTGATCCTGCTCAATGCCGGCTCATCTGCTGGATCGGAGGATTATTCAGCACAGGTGGTCGAGGAATTGGGCGAACTGCTCGTGCATGGGGTGGCTGTCCGGCCTGGGCATCCGGTTATTCTCGGTATGGTGCGCAGACCCGGCGGCGTCGGGGAAATTCCACTGATCGGAGTGCCCGGCTATCCGGTTTCAGCGGCGTTGACTGGTGAAATCTTCGTCGAACCGTTGCTGGCACGCTGGCTGGGCAGGCAGCCGTTCAACCCTTATGAAATCACCGCGACGCTGACCCGTAAAGTGGCATCACCAGCCGGAGATGACGATTACCTGCGGGTGGTAGTTGGCCGGGTTGGAGAGCGGCTGCTGGCAGCGCCGCTGGCACGCGGCGCGGGGGTGATCACTTCGCTTGTCCGTGCGGATGGAATTACGATTATTCCACGCGGGACACAGGGAATCGAGGCGGGCTCGCCTGTCAAAGTGCGCCTGTATCGCCATGCCGATGAGTTGGAGAGGACTATCTTTGCGATTGGTTCACATGATTTGACCCTTGATCTACTGGCGCAGTTTCTCGCGGGACATCAGCGCCGTTTGGTATCCGCGAATGTTGGCAGCCTGGGCGGGCTGGTGGCGCTGCGCAGAAGGGAAGCGCACCTGGCCGGCTCGCATCTGCTCGATCCGCAAACCGGGCGTTACAACCTTTCATATCTGCGCGAGTACCTGCCTGAGGAGCGCGTGCGTCTGATCGGCTGGGTCAACCGCGAGCAGGGATTGATGACGATGCCTGGGAATCCCAAATCGATCCATGGATTGAAGGATCTGGCGCGGAAAGATATCCGTTTTATCAACCGCCAGCGCGGCGCTGGCACACGGGTCCTTTTAGATTATCATCTTCAGCAATCTGCCATTGCACAGGATGAAATTCAGGGTTACGACCAGGAAGAATATACGCACCTGGGCGTGGCGGCAGCTGTGGCTTCCGGAAGGGCTGACTGCGGATTGGGGATCAGCGCAGCGGCTGCATCATTGGGGCTTGATTTCATCCCGCTCTTCCACGAGGAATACGACTTTGTCATCCCGTTGCGCTATATCCAGATCGAGTTGCTCGCTCCCTTATTCGAATTAATGCAAAACGATGCCTTTCGTAAGGCAGTTTCTTCTCTTCCCGGGTATAATGTCGAGCGCATGGGAACGGTTATCGGTGAAAATTAGCGTATTTACAAGTATAAAGGAGGAAAAATGGCACTTGTAGAGAAAAATCCCGCGCCCGATTTTGAGCTTGCGGATGAAACTGGCGCCATCCGTTCGTTGAAGGAGTTCAGAGGAAAACCGGTCGTCCTATATTTTTACCCAAAGGATGATACCCCAGGTTGCACCAAAGAGGCTTGCAGCTTCCGCGATGATTATGGAGTCTACGCTGAGGCGGGTGTAGTTATCCTCGGCGTCAGCCCCGATTCTTCGAAGTCCCACGCAAAATTCAAAGAGAAATATCATTTGCCATTCACACTGCTGGCTGACGTAGATCACAAGGTCTGCGAACAGTATGGAGTTTGGGGACGCAAGAAGTATATGGGGCGCGAGTATGACGGCGTGTTCCGGACGACTTTTCTCATCGATGCGACCGGAATGATTAAACGCGTCTTTCCAAATGTCAAGCCGGACGGTCACAGCGCTGAAGTATTGGCAGCGTTGAAATAAACAAAAGCTGCCCCATCGTTCGGGACAGCCTTTGCGCAGAGTAAAGTAGTATAAAGAGACTTAATCAGCGGGAACAGGTTTTTTCCCGTTGGAGTCGTGTTGGTGCGCTTTATTGGTTTCAGCCAATCGTTTACTCATGTCGACCAGCGACTGCAGTGAACAATTAGCAAGATGGTCGATGATTTTACTCTGCAGATCGTCCCACATATATTGCGGGGCGCAGCATTGTTGCCGTGGACATATTTCTGCGCTGTCCATGCAAGGCGTCATGTAGATGGGGCCCTCTAATACTTCTGCGATTCTCTGCACTGAAATTGTTTTCGCATCACCGTTCAACCGCAAACCGCCGCGCGGCCCGGGAGAAGCTTTGATTAGCCCAGATTGCATCAAAGAATGCGCGATTTGGTGCAGAAAGGGAAGGGGAATTTGTAATTTCTTGGACAACTTGGCGCTGGGTTGAGCTTGACCGCTATCGTTGGCGGCAAGCTCCATCATCAAGTGTAAACCATAATCCAAGCGACGACTGATACGGAACATTCTACACCTCAACCTTTGTGATCAAGAATAGCATACAAATATTGTCAGAATTTTCAAAGTGACAAAGGTACCCAGGGGCTGCGAAAACACTCTTAATCTTTATCATCTATCTATACAATTAGTCTATGACTTTCGGCTAATGAACATCGTAATTTTTGGTATTCGGCTCTACTCCAAAATGGGCGGGGTCATGCGGATTATCATACCTATTTTGTGGGTGGCGTGTGTTTAGATCTACACCGCTGGCAGTGGGGGACCAGTGAAAGGTGCAATTGATTCTGATAATCCTGGAAAGACCAATCCACTGGATGCAGACCCAGCAACAGCCGTGAAAATTATTTTCGATATCACTTGTTAGTGTTTTTAATCAATATTTATTTCTAGAAAAAACAGGGCGGCTGATAGCTGTTCTGCAAAGTTTTAAGAAGGTTGTTGGAATCCTCTATTTAAGGGTAAAATTTTTATGTGCGAGTCGCGAGGATATCAATACCTTTACGCTCCGGCTTACTCCACTCGCTTAGATTATCCTTAAAATCCAATCGGGTGACCAATTTTCAGGGTTAATTCCATTGAAAATCGAGGAGAGGATGGCATGATTTCAGCCCCAATTCGGGTGTTAGTTGTTGATGATCACACACTCTTCCGGCGCGGTCTGATCAGCCTGCTTGCTGATATGGATGACCTCCAGGTGGTAGGCGAAGCCAGCGACGGTGGTGAAGCGCTCAAACTTGTGAAGAAACTGAACCCTGACATTGTCCTGCTGGATATCAATATGCCCGTGATGGATGGAATTCAAACCGTCGAAGCGCTGCGTAAAATGGATACGCCGCCGAAAATTGTGATGTTTACCATTTCGCAACATGGAGATGACTTGATATCAGCCATCCGTCTTGGAGCGGACGGCTACTTGCTTAAAAATATTGAGCCTGAAGACCTGCGAAAAGCGTTGATCCGAGTGGCGCGCGGTGAAGGTGCTCTCTCGCCAGAGGTCACCGGTGTTGTGCTGAAGGCATTGGCGCGACAGACGAAAACGACCTGCAAGCAGCCAATCAGCGAGCGCGAGCTCGAAGTGCTGAATTGTTTGGCGTTAGGGCAAACCACCAGTCAGATTGCCTCGAAATTATTCATTTCAGAAAATACTGTCAAGACGCATGTGCGTCATATTTTGAAAAAACTCGAAGCTTCCAACCGCACCGAGGCGGTTGGAAAAGCCATCAGGCAGGGAATTATCCAGAAGCGCAGCGGTTAAGCAAACCTGATGGAGCTGCCTATTAACGCCGAGGGTTGGTAATTAAGGCGCTGGCGAGGGTCATTGCCAGAGATATGGAACTTATTGCAGCCGGAGCAAAACCCTTCCCTTGTTCCAGAGCTCTTCCAGGCGGTAATAATCGCGCTGTTCAGACGAGAAGAGGTGGATAACGATATCCCCCAGATCGATCACCAGCCATCCCGCCGCGGATACACCCTCAACCCGGCTGTTCAAGCCGTAGTTCTTTTTTGCGCAGTCGCGGACAGCATCAGCGAGGCTGTCGAGCATGCGTTCGCTTGTTCCTGTGCAAATCACAAAAAAATCGGCGAAGGATGCAATCCCGCTGATATCGATCAGGAGGATATCCTCGCCCTTTTTATCTTCAAGTGAATTGACTATGCTCCTGGCAATTTCTAAAGCGTTCAGTTGGCACCTCGGAAGAATAAGATCATACGCTTGATTTTAACATAAGTTGTTCAGCGGTTGTTAAAAATTCAGCTTGAATGCTTTTTTATTGCGTGAATTGAAAATACTCCAGCGGCGTGTAAATGGATCCGCTTGGGCGGAGGTCGCTGCGGAATAATGTGAATCCGGTGGATTGGAAGCGTCCAAGCTCGCCGACTGTAATAGCTGCCAGCGCGGCTGAGATATTCTCGGTATTCTCACGGGTAGCATTTTTTTGCACTCGCCCGAGGGTTAGGTGGGGAGAAAAATCCCGTCCTTCTGGCGGGCAGCCAATGCGTTCCGCGGCGCCCTCGATATCCCAGTGCAGATCTTTCATCTGGGTTGGGATTTCGACGCCAATCCAGATCACCCGCGGTCGTTTATTGTTTGGAAAAGCGCCAAGACCATTAATAACCAGAGTCATTGGATTGTAGCGAGAGGCCACTTCGGATAACAAAACAGAAAGCTGTTTTAGATTGGCAGGTTCTGTATCGCCAAGAAATTTCAATGTGAGATGGATATTACCGGACGCCACCCAGCGCACGCTCACTGCACGGGCAGCCTTGAGTCGTTTCACTACATTTTCCAACTGTGAGTGAATTTCGAGCGGTAATTCGATGGCGATAAAGGCTCGGATGGAAGTCATCTAGACTCTCTTGAATCGATAAGTTGGAAACAGTATAGCGGAGAGAGAAATAGCCTGTCAAGCCAATCAATTGCTTGCAAATGCTTATCAACTCTTGGTGATCTACACAACCTGAAGTAATTATGGTATAAGAAAGATACCCTGCTGTGTTCGTGATGCAGCACGACCGGTTTTGAGCCAACACTCTTTAAATGGGATCCATGATCTGCAAGGTAACGCGATAGGCTTCGGCCAAGGCGGATCCAAGAGAGAGGATCCCTAACCTGCGAAAGCAGGTTCAAAACTATGCTGCACACGGCACGGCGGGGTCTTTTAAACGGGGTGGTTCCGCAAGGGGAGAAATAAGAGTCGCCAGCCTTGTGCAAAGATAAACGTATATAATATAGACTGTCTACATTGACACAATTATTGGAGTTCGCTAAACTATACATAATCTGGCTATTAAGGAGTGGATCATGAGCCCTTCATTTCGCCTGGTCTTGAAATCTGGTCAAACTGCCGGGCAAGAATTTACCTTCGATGTTGACGAAATTTTTATTGGTCGTGATCTAACCAATGCGATGGTAGTCAGCGATCCAGAGGTTTCCAGACGGCATGCCAGATTATACAAACAAGGGGTAAATTATTTGATCGAGGATTTAGGCTCGACCAACGGCACCTTTGTCAACGGTCAACGCCTGGTGGGTCCGTATATCCTGCGCTCAGGTGAGGTGATCACTTTTGGGGAGCACACCGACCTGCTATTCGAGGTACTGACACCCGATATGGAAGCGACAGTGGCAGCCTTCAGGCCGACTGAAGACGAGGCCACTGCGGTTGCACCCCGCAGTGATATGGGCGTAATGCAACCGCCGCCTGCATTTATTCCGGAATCTCCTCCTACATATGCTGGTCAGGTGCCTGTTTCTCCGAAGGCACCCGCAAAAGCGAAGAAAAAGGGATTATCCACCCTGGCGGTTGTGCTGATCGTTATCGTGGTAGTGCTTATTTGCGGATGTATCGGCTTTGCTATTTTCGATGCATTGGATCTTTACTGCAGCATCCCGGACATTACGAATTTCATTATTCCTGGCGCCTGCCCGCCATAAATGCCTTTTATTGACCTTGTCCGCTTGCTGCTGTCAAGCGATCCCTGACGAATGCTCTTTGATTGAAGCCAGCATCCCTATGGTGGAGAAGAATGGCTGATGTTTTGTCTTTCTGAGGCTGTAAAGAAAGAGTAAAATTGGATTGAATACTCTTGCAAATTACCCACTGACACAGATATGACTGAGACAGAGCCTAATCCGACCCAATCTGCTTCACCCCGTTGGAACAGCACCACGAAACTGGTGGTGGCTTTTACATTTGTCGCCATTCTAGCCGGTTTGCTCATCCGCTTTCGGGTAATCATCGGGCCGCTGCTGATTGCCTTTATCCTGGCATACCTGCTTTATCCTCTGGCAAATTTCCTTCACCGCCGGGTGAAAATTTCCTGGCGACTTTCAGCAACGCTTGTTTTTCTGATCTTGCTTCTCATTTTTCTTGGGCTTCTCACTTGGGGTGGATTTGCTGTTGTCGAACAGGCGCAGAGCTTGATTCGCTTTCTTCAAACCCAAATCCGAAATTTACCGCAATTGATTACAGAGCTCACATCCAAACCGATCGAGTTTGGACTGTTCCATTTTGATTTTGCCACGCTCGATTTGACTGCTCTGACGAACCAATTGTTGAGCCTTGTCCAGCCGCTCTTGAGCAATACCGCTTCAGTGCTTGGCTCGATTGCGACAGGGACCGCTACGACGATTGGGTGGGCGATGTTTTCCATGTTGGTCGGCTATTTCATTCTGGCTGATTCTGGAGGGAAGCGCTCTGCCTTTTTCCGGCTGCAAATACCCGGCTCAGGGGCTGATATCAAGCGTATCCAATTCGAGTTGAGCCATATCTGGAATGCTTTCCTGCGCGGGCAGATGATCATATTCTTCATTACAGTCGCCTTGTACATCATCCTGCTTGGTTCTCTTGGCGTTAGCTTCTATTTCGGGTTGGCTTTCCTCGCCGGGCTTGCGCGCTTTGTTCCTTATGTTGGTCCGGCGATTGCCTGGATCACCTACGGGTTGGTAGCTTTACTGCAAGGCTCGACCATCTTTGGGTTAAACCCGTTTCCATATGCTTTGCTGGTAGTTGGCATAGCCTGGGTGACTGATATCATTATGGATAATCTGGTCGTCCCGCGGTTAATGGGTGATACACTCAAGGTTCATCCCGGGGCAGTCATGGTTGCCGCGATTGTCTTTGCCAGTTTGTTTGGCGTAATCGGCGTCATTCTGGCTGCGCCGGTTCTGGCAACTGGCAAACTCGTGTTCACGTACGCCTTTCGAAAAATGTTCGATATAGATCCCTGGGAGGGCGTTGAAACCTGGGGCGGCGCGCGGGAAACGGGAACCTTCCAACGATTGCGCAGTATTAGCAGATGGTTCATTAATAAACTAAGAATACTTTGGGCCTGGTTATCAAAACGCTGGCGGGCAGATGTACCGCGCATCCGCAACACATCCAGGCAGGTGGCAAAATCGATTCGACGAAAAACAGCTCGCCTTAGAAATACAAGTGATCAAACAAATCCTGGAGGAGAATCAGATGACTGAACCAATGGAACCGAAGACTGATACGATTGCTGAAACCGACAGTTACATGGCCTGGAAAGCAGACGAGCCGGATGGGGAAACTACCTATCACCTGGAGTTGAATAACATAACCATTCATTTCTTCAACGAGGAGTGGGAGGAGTTTTTGCAACTTGCTCGCATGGTCATCCGCGATGCGGATGGGAAATAGGCGTCAGCAAGCGATAGCCATCCTTATTATTTCTTTTGGTTCTTGAACAAGTTCAGGATATGGGGTCCTGGGTATTGCCTTAAATTGTGACTTTACGAAGACAACCTTCGCTAGAAGTCCGATCTTTCTGCTGGCTTGAAGAGATGATCGAGTTTTTAATCATCCTTGAAACCTCGATAAGGTTGTTGTCTGGATACTTGTAGCAAAAATACGGAATAATTGGGTCGTCCAATGCGACGGATGAATGGTTCGCTATATTCGTTCGCGAATGAAGGGTATTCAAACCTGAATTCGATTCCTAACCTTCAATATAAAGTATTGTCTTGAAAATTCAGTGTACAATCGGGGGTAATCATGAGCAGCACTATCAAGAAACAGGCAACGTGGATATTAGGCGGCTTATTTCTGCTTGTTCTAACCAGCTGTAACCTGCCGGCAAAGCTGCAGACAAATACGCCAAATGCCACGGATGTTTATATCACCGCGGTGGCAATTATGACAGAAAAAGCGGGAACAACGGTTGCTCAGCCAACGCAGCCCGTCACTACCCCGGTTCCTCAAGTTGTAACCGCAACCATGAATACCCCTGTAGAGATGATTCCATCGTTTGTTACGACGCTGCCACCCAATGGGCAACTGCCCTGTGACCTGGCCAAGCCCGGCTTCCCGCTGGATGTAACTATTCCGGACGACACACGCTTGCTTCCGGGTGAAACGTTCACGAAAATTTGGCGTTTTATAAACGGCGGTTCCTGTACCTGGACGCGGGAATATTCTGTAGTCTGGTTTTCTGGAGATGACCTTGGCGTAGAGATCGAGCAGTATTTATCTCAGAAAGTGCCGCCGGGCGAGAGCGTCGATATCAACATCGATATGGTTGCTCCAACAACCCCGGGCGTTTATTCAACCTATTGGATGCTCAGAAATGATCAGGGGGCGTTGTTCGGGCTAGGACCCGGCGGCAACGCGCCGTTCTGGGCAAAGATCCAAGTGGTGGCAGCCAGCACCGCTACCGAAACGCTGGCGCTGCCCCCTACAGAAACCCCAAGAGTAGAAATCAGCGGCAGCGCCAGCCTTGAAGCAGATCAGGGCATTGATTTGGACAGCGGTTTGGTCGATCAGGGGAACGCGGATGATCTCCTGCTGGAGCTGGTCACAACCGATCAATATCAGTTATTGCCAGTCAATACATCCCGTTTTGGCGTTTATGGCCTGACCAGACCGGGGCTTTCAGACTGCCAGGGAGCGGTTTTGTCTATTGATGCGGTGCACTTATCCGAGCAACAGCCCGGTGTCTTTGTGTGCTATCGGACCAATCAAGGGCTGCCCGGCGTGTTTCTCTTATTAACAATGCCTGCCCAGGGCGTCCCTATCGAGTTTGAATACCTGACTTGGGCTGTGCCATAAATTGTCCAAAAAAAGTATGGATAGGATGAAAAAATTGCCGCAATAAAAGCCGCTAAGGCAATTAAATTCTAAGGAGCTTCGATGGATTTAGACAACTACCAGGGCTTTGCCCAGATCGATCCAGACGACATGCTGGCGCAGATCGAGGATCTACCAGACCAGTTGCGCAGGGCATGGAATCTTGGCGTGAGCCAGGCTATGACAAAAACCAGTGAAATCCGGCAGGTGCTTGTGGCAGGCATGGGCGGTTCCGCCATTGGCGCTGACCTGCTGGCAGCCTATGTCGAGCCTTTTTGCCAGGTTCCGGTTGTCATTCAGCGTGACTACAATCTGCCAGCCTGGGCAGTTGGGGAGCAGACGCTGGTCATCGCTTCTTCGCATTCGGGCAATACGGAAGAAACCTTGTCCATACTCGCGCAGGCGCGCGAATCAAACTGCCAGCTTTATGCAATTACCACAGGCGGAAGAATCAGCCGCGAAGCGCTTGAAGCCAGTGCGGGATTGTGGATTTTCGAGCATTACGGCATGCCGCGCTCGGCGGTTGGCTATTCCTTCGGTTTGTTGTTGGCGCTATTTTACCGGCTGGGATTGATCCCTGATCCGCTGGCTGAACTAGACGAAGCGGTCAGCATCATGAAAGATCAACAACAAAATCTATCGGCTCAGGCGCCGGTTGTTAAAAATCCAGCAAAACGGATGGCTGGTCAACTGGCAGGGCGTGGGGTGGTTGTCCTCGCTTCAGGTCTGCTGGCGCCGGTCGCGCGGCGCTGGAAAGGGCAATTGAATGAACTTGCCAAGGCCTGGGCAGGCTATGATGTGCTCCCTGAGGCAGACCATAATTCTATTGCCGGCATCGAAAATCCAATGGAAATGTTGACTCATACCAGTGCAATTTTCTTGCGGTCGTCTGCTGACCACCCTCGCAACCAATTGCGCAGCGAATTGACTGGCAAGGCCTTCATGCTGGCCGGGATGAGCACAGACTATTACCAGGCAAGGGGCGACAGCCGGCTGGCTCAACAGTGGTCAGCCCTGCACTTTGGCGATTACGTTGCTTATTATCTGGCCATGCTTTATGAGGTCGATCCAACGCCGATCGAGGCGATTCAGCAGCTGAAGCGGTCCATGACCGGTTAAACGGTGAGTGTAGCAAGATAGGATTCTCCTAATCCGCGGATAACATGACCATTAAGCGTGAATCCCCGCCGTTTGTAGCAACCATGAACCTCGATCCGCGGTTGTTGACATGGGCGCGTTGGGCTGGCCTGGCGCTGGCGCTGACGATGGTCTGCGGAGCTGCCGGCGGCTTGCTGGTGGTTTGGCAGGCGCGTCAGGTCGCGCGCATCATCAACGGCGTATTTTTAAACGGCTGGGATCTTGCGGCGGCCGGTCCCTACTTTGCCATTCTGCTGCCGATTATTGTTTTGCGCGCGCTGGCAGCGCTTGGGGTGGATGTGGCCGCAAATGAAGCCGCCCTGCGAGTGAAGACTCAACTTCGCACGATCTTTGCGCGCCGTCTGGTTGATCTGGGTCCCGGCGTGCTTCGGCAAGAAAAGACGGCTGAGTTAACCACAACGGCGATCCAGGGCATCGAAAACCTGGATGCATATTTCAGCCAGTATTTGCCGCAGGTTGTACTGGCAGGACTGATACCATTGATCATCCTGGCAGCCGTATTCCCCAGAGACGCCCTTTCGGCGCTAATCCTGGCGCTGACCGCTCCATTGATTCCTATATTCATGCTGTTGATTGGGAAAGCCACCGAAGCGATTACTCGTCGCCAGTGGGATTTGCTTGCAAGGTTGGGTAACTACTTTCTCGATTCGATCCAGGGATTACGTGAGTTGAAGCAGCTCGGGCAAAGCCGGCAACGCGGCGTTCAGATCGAATCTGCCGCTGAGCGTCACCGGGCGGTGACCATGCAGGTGCTGCGCGTCACTTTTCTATCCGCTTTAGCGCTGGAGCTGGTCGGCACGATCAGCACGGCGGTCATCGCGGTCCAGATTGGTTTACGGCTGCTCTATGGAAGGATGGGTTTCGAAGAAGCCTTTTTTATTTTGCTGCTTGCTCCAGAGTTTTATCAGCCCCTGCGGCTGCTTGGGCAGCGCTTCCACGCAGCATTGAGTGGGATTTCAGCAGCCAGGCGCATCTTCGAAGTGCTGGATATGCCGCTGCCGCAGATTCAACTCGAGCCAACAGTCTGTGTGGATTTATCCGCGCCATTTGTGATCCGCTTCGATGATGTTCGCTTTGGTTATCCTCAGCAGGAGCGACCTGCTTTGGATGGATTGACCTTCGAGATTGCCTCTGGCGAGCGGGTGGCGCTGATTGGCGTGAGCGGCGCGGGAAAGAGCACCATCGCGCAACTTCTCATGCGATTTTTGCAGCCCAACAAAGGCAATATTCTCATCAACGGCGTCAGACTGCAGCAGATCGATCTGGAATGCTGGCGCAGCCAGGTCGCCTGGGTGCCGCAGCGACCGTTTCTGCTGCTCGATACGGTCGCCAATAACATTGCGCCGGTAGCGGCAGAGCGGAGAGAGGAACGGCTGATGTTGGCTGCCCGGCGGGCTCGATTCGAGCAAGTCATCGAGAGCCTGCCGCAGGGTATTGATTCCACGGTTGGCGAGCGAGGCGCCCGCTTGAGCGGCGGCGAGGCGCAGCGGTTGGCTTTGGCGCGCGCTTTCTACGTCGACGCGCCTCTGCTGGTGCTGGACGAACCGACCGCCTACCTGGATCCGCTGAATGAATCTTTGCTGGAAGAATCAACGAGTAAATTATTGCAAGGTAAAACGGCGCTGATCATCGCGCACCGCCTGACGACCGTGGTGAATGCCGACCGGATTCTGGTCATCGACAATGGGCGGGTGGTAGAACAAGGAAACCACCAGGAGTTGCTGTCGAAAAAAGGCGCATATTTTGAGCTGGCGCAGGCATTTCGGGGGCGTTCATGAGGACCATCCTGCGCCTGCTCGTTTTTTTACGGCCATTCGCCGGCTGGGTTTTCCTCTCCATCTTGCTTGGCAGCGCAGCTGTCGCATGCGGCATTGGCCTGCTTGGCACATCAGCCTCGCTCATCGCGCGGGCAGCGCTGCAGCCATCCATAGCAGAGTTGCAGGTTGCTATCGTTGGGGTGCGTTTCTTCGGGTTGTCACGCGGCGTATTCCGCTACCTCGAGCGGCTGGCTTCTCACTCGGTTAATTTTCGTTTGTTGGCGGACCTGCGCGGATGGTTCTACCGCTCGATCGAGCCGCTGGCGCCCGCCAGGTTAATCGACATCGAGACTGGCGACCTGCTCGCCCGTGCCATGCTCGATATCGACACTTTGGAAAATTTCTACGTCCGCGTGGTTGCCCCGCCAATCACTGCGTTGATGATCATCATTGGCGTTGGTTGGTTCGCTGGCAACGTTGACCCCGAGGTTGGATTGACTCTGGTGAGCGGGTTGCTGGTAGGCGGGCTGCTGATCCCTCTGCTGGCGCATTTAATCAATCGCAAGACCGGTCGAGCGCTGGTCGCTGCGCGCGCCCGGATTAGCGCCGCGCTGGTCGAAGGGCTGCAAGGCATCAGCGATTTGATTGCCTTTAGTTGGAGCGGCGAATTTTTGAAACGCGTTGAAAGCCACAACAGGCAATTGCAACGCGCCCAGCGTCAGAACGGCTGGGCGCAAGGCGCGGTGAGCGCGCTGAGCCTGTTGACCGCCCAGATAACCCTGGCAGCGGTTTTGTGGCTCATCATTCCAAAGGTGAACGCTGGCAATCTGGAAGGCTATATGCTGGCGGTGCTGGCATTGGTCGTGTTGGCCAGCTTCGAAGCAGTAGCGCCCCTTCCGCAGGCTGCCCAGCAATTGGAAAGCAGTTTGCATTCCGCCCGGCGGCTGTTCGATCTTTCCGACCGTTCGCCGAAGGACGAGCAAATTCATGAAGTGGAGCGCCTGCCAGTTGCAGCTCAACAGGTCATTCTGACCATCGATCAACTCAGTTTCTGCTACCCTGGTCATCCAGTTAAGGCGCTCGATTATCTGAGTCTGGAGTTGACGCCTGGCAGGAAGATTGCGGTGGTTGGTCCGAGCGGAGCGGGCAAATCGACGCTGGTCAATTTGTTGCTGCGCTTTGTGGAAGTTCCCCCTGGTTCCATCCGTGTGAATGGGCGCGGTTATACCGATTTCAGCGAGGATGAGTGCCGCCGGTTGTTCGCGGTCATTTCGCAGTCAACCTATCTCTTCAGCGCCAGTGTGCGTCAGAACCTGCTGATGGCCAAACCGGATGCGAGCGAAAGGCAGTTAATCGCTGCCCTTGAGCGCGCCAGGCTTGGCAGTTGGTTAAGCAGGCTGCCGCATGGCCTGGATAGTTGGGTGGGAGAGCACGGTTTGCATCTCAGCGCTGGGGAGCGCCAGCGTCTGGCGCTGGCGCGCATGCTGCTCAAGGATGCGCCGATTTTGCTCTTGGACGAGCCGACCGCACATCTTGATCCGTTGCTGGAAGAGCATATTCTTAGCGATTTGTTCATTTCTTGCGGCGGAAAGAGTCTGATCCTGATCAGCCACCGGCTGGTTGGCATGGATCGGATGGAAGAAATTCTGGTGCTCGACCACGGCCAGGTTGTCGAGCGCGGCAGCCATCTGGATTTAATTGACAGGCGGGGCTTATACGCGCGCATGTGGGCAGCTCAGCGATCGCTGCTGGCTGAATAGGTTGTCGAGTTATTCATCGAAAACGGATAAGCCCGCCCGCCATTTGGATAGAGTTATGCCCTTGCTGGATGCCTGCCCTTGGGCGGTTTAATTATTTTTTATCTTCCGCTTTCATAGCAGCCATCATGGATACCCGCAATGCGATGCGGTTGATCTCCTTCAGGGCATCGATCAGTTCCTCGGATTCTTCTTGAGTATTCATCTGGTTGATTAAACCATTGAGCATCTGGAGGAATTCCGGGGTGACCATTTCGGGCTTTTCTTGAACAGCTTTCATGCGCTCATCATAGCTTTTCATCGCCAACAATTGCTCGATGAAAGCCAACTCAGACGGGGCAGCCGAAGCTTTTTCGATAAAGGTTTTTACCTTTTGGATTTTAGCAATACGGTCCAGATCAGCCTTCGCGCGGGCAGTTTGTAATTCCTGTTCGAGGATGTCGATAAAGAAATCGTCGATGCTCGCCAGGTTTTGTTCCAGGGCGCCGTCGATATCGCTGGAATCCAAAATTTGATTGAGCAGCTTGCGGCTGTCGTTGATATGCAATTGGACCTGCTGGTCGATTTTACTGACGTAATCGAGAAGCTTCTGGCGTAAGGCTTCCAGATGGGCTTTTTCTTCGCCAGTTTTTAAATCGATACGCTCGGATAATAATTGGAAAAACTGGTAATCCATCGCGTTACGCGTCAGACTGACCATCGTGGTCAGGCGGACCTCGCTGTCCGCAGCGGCGATGATTAAATCGAGCAGTTTTTCGCGGGTCAATCCGCTCTGACTGGCTTCTTGCAGGCTGCGTACAGCTTCCTGCGCTTCGTTGGATTGCTCCTGAATTTGCTTGCCGACTTTGGTTTGTTCGACCAGCTCCTGCTGGATGGCAGCCAGTGCATGGCTGGAGCGCTCATCGCCCTGAGCCAGGCTGGCTTCGATCAGCCGCGAGAGCATGCTGAAGAAGGTCTGATCGATCAGGGCTTCTTCCTGTTTAATCACCTCTGCCCGAGATTCTGCCTGTGAAATCGATAATAAACGCTGTAATAAATTCAAGCGTTTTTGTTGATCTTCGATCATTTGCTTGCTGATGCCGTCTGCTTCAAGGACGCGCTCGACCATGGTTTGGAAGGTGAACATGGATTGAGGACGCAGAAGGTAACCTTTGCGTTTTTCGGCTGGCAGGCGGTTGACAACCTGATTGATCAATGGGCCAATCATCCGCTCCTGTTCATTGATCGGTAGTCCCAATTCCGGCGGCACAAAGGTGAGTAACAATTCCTTCTCCGGATCGTGATAGACGATCGGCGTGCCGACCATGCCGTCGTACCCGCAGGCGGGGCAGCGCAGGACATTGAATTGACCGCTGAGAAAGCGCTGCTTCGCCATTGGATCATGGTTGAGGTCAAAAAGCTGCTCGACCTCAGCAATCACTGGTGATTTGCAGCGTGGACAACTTGTTTGGATTTTCGACATGCTTAATCCGTTCTCCCTACCTGTATATTATAGAAATGTAGACACTATGCGCACTTGCGTGCCGCAGCGGTGAAAGAGAGTTACCGCAACGTGCGGATTATACCATCAGACCTGTTGTTTAGATGCGCTTACTCGCTGCGCGGTAGTGAAAAGCAGATACGCGCTCCAGAGTCATGTTGTGGATCTGCCCAAATTTTGCCACCGTGCGCTTCGACAACTGCGCGTGAGAGGAACAGACCCAACCCCGCGCCTTTGGTATGGCGCGCCATATCGGGCGCGCGGTAGAAACGGTCAAAAATGTGCGGGATGTCCTGCGGGGCTATGCCTGGACCTTCATCGCTGACGCAAATGATCACATATTTGGGGTGGACTCGACCAGAAATACGGATTTCACCACTCGGGGCATATTTGATCGAATTCGAGATCAGATTCGATAATACCTGAGAGATTCGATCTTCGTCTGCCAGGATGATGGGAAATTTCTCGGGAAAATCGACGACAATCGTATGGTCTTTGGTCTGAGTTTGCATGCGCTCGACCAGGCGCTTGATCAGGGCGGGCAGGCTAAGGTCAGCACGCTTCAAAGCCAAGGCGCCAGCCTGCAGACGTGTCGTGTCCAGGAGGTTTTCCACCATCAGACCCAGGCGGTCGGTCTCCTCCTCGATGACTGCCAGGCTCTCATCGACGATTTCATGGTCCCAGCGAGCATCTTCGCGGCGCAAGGTGCTCACGTAGCCCTTGATCAGCGCCAGTGGGGTTTTTAGCTCATGGGAAATGATCGAGACGAAGGTGCTCTTTAATTCATCTGCCTGGCGAAAGTGAGTGATATCGCGCAGGGTGGCGATGATGTTAAGCAGGCCGTCCTCCTCTGACATCAAAGGTGCGTATGTGATGCCGACCGGCAAGGGCGGCAGGGTGTCGCCGCGCATGATATCACCTTCCACATAGAGATGAGCATGTTGGGTCAATGGCCAGCCGCCGGCAACAGCCTCTTCCAGTGTCATGTCGCGCGGATGGCTCGCCCATTGAATGACCTGATCGTGCGGGGCATCATGCAATTGTTCTTTTTGCAGGTTGAGCAAACGCAATAAAGCCGGGTTAAAACGCTCGATGATTAAATTAGGACGCAGGATTAGAATACCATCTGCGACCGAGTCAAGCAGCGCGTCTATGCGTTGCCGGCTGCGGATCGATTCGCTGTAAACCTGGGCATTTTGGACAGCAATAGCTGCCTGATCTGCAAAACTGCTCAACAACGCGCGGTCGTTGCCTGAAAAGGTGTCAATGAAGGAACGAAAGATGAAGATCACCCCGACTACTTTCTGGCGCGCAGCCAGCGGCAACACGACGCCATTCATCAGTCCCCTGCTGGCCATACGCGCCAGCTCCCTCAGCCGGCGGTTGATTTCGAGCAGCTCGAAGTCAGCCGGATCAGTGGTTTCTGAGATCTGATCAAGATAAGGGGTCAGATATTGCAGGAAGGCGCGTGACAGCCCGTGCGAGACCGGCACGCGCCAATCTCCAAGTTCACTCCGCAGGGCAATCAAACCTGCCTGCCCAGCCATCATCTCGATACTGATCATCAGAATGCGGCTGAGCAGTTTTTCCAAATCCAGTTCCTGCGTCATGGCGCGCGATATTTCTAGCAAGTAATCACGCTGGCGAACACGCAGATCTGGAAGGAGCATTAATCCTCGATCCTTAGTTAGACTGAATCAAAGATAACCGCTCGGGGAGCAGTTCTTCCTCCGCGCGGGTAATGGCCGTTTCGAGCATTTTAAGGGCTTCTTCAATCTCTGCCTGTGTGGTGCAAAGAGGCGGGGAGATGCGGATTACGCTTCTGCCGCAGCCAAGCGTGAGCAGCCCATTTTCGAATGCCAGGTCCACGATTCGGTCGCGCAGCTTATCGGCTGGCGCCTTTGTTTGGCGGTCTTTGACGAATTCAATACCAATCATCAGACCAACCCCGCGTACCTCGCCGATCGATGGGTGGCGCTCCTGCATCTGTTTCAGCTTCGACAGGGTGAAATCCCCGACGATGCGGGCATTACTCATGTATTCATCTTCGATCAATTCCAGGGTTGCCAGAGATGCGGCGCAGGAGATGGGATTGCCGCCGTAGGTATTGCCATGGGCGCCCTTTGGCCAAGTAACGACACTTTTCCGAGCCACCATCATGCCAAGCGGCATGCCCGAGGCAATGCCTTTAGCGACGCAAAAGATGTCCGGTTCGACGCCGAATTGTTCGATCGACCACCATTTGCCAGTTCGACCGGTGCCCGCCTGGACCTCGTCCGCGATCAGCAAAATGCCGTGACGGTCGCACAATTCGCGCAGCGCCGGGAAGAAGCCGGGCGGCGGAATGATATAACCACCCTCCCCTTGAATCGGCTCGACCAGGATGCCAGCAACGGCGTCCGTTGGCAGGATTCTGCCAAGGATCTCTTCTTCGATGTAGCGTACGACTGCCTGCCCGTAATCCTCGCCTGGGCGAATAGCCAGCAGCGGCCTGTATGGATCGGGGAACGGTACGTGTACAACGCCGCTCAGCAGTGGGAAAAAGCCGCGGTGATAGCTGGCTTTGCTGGCGGTAAAGGTGACTGCTCCCATCGTGCGCCCATGGAAACCACCCAAGAAGCCAATGAACTCGGTCCGTTTGGTGTGGTGGCGCGCCAGCTTGATGGCTGACTCAACGCTCTCTGCGCCCGAGTTGGTCATGAAACTCACCGCATCTTCCTTGAATGGGGCAATGCGGTCCATCATCTCCGCCAGCTCGATCCACTTGTGGTGGTAAAAATCAGACGAAATATGGATGAATTTTTCAGCCTGCTCCTGGATGGCTTTGACCACTTTTGGATGACAGTGCCCAGTCGAAACCACAGCGATGCCGGCAGAAAAATCAAGAAAGCGGTTGCCGTCGACATCCCAAACCTCGACGCCCTTTCCGTGGTCCATGACGAATGGGTATCCGCGCGGGTACGAGGGCGAGATAACAGCCTTGTCTCTCTCAATTAGTTTTTGGGCTTTCGGGCCGGGCAAAATAGGCTTATGCATTCGTTTCCTCCTGGATTTTGGTGTTATAGACTGGTAGCGTACTGGATCTAGAAGGTTTTGCGCTTTTTGATGTCATTATAATCGCAAACCCTTATGCGCTCGTTTTAAGATCGGATTAGCAACCATTTTGGTGATTGTCTGATGATATACGGTTCAGATCAGTACTGATCGTAGGTGCCTTTCATTAAGTTAGTGGATAGACAAGTGACCCAACGAAAGGGGCCGGTTGAATCAGGCCAGGGTTTAGTTGTGAGTAGAGCGCCGTCAGGAATCGGGCATGGTGCGCGCCAATGCCAGGGCGCCCATCAAACCGGCATTGTCGCCAAAAGCGCAGGTTGTGATGACCAGATTATCGATGTAGGCGCGGTTCATAATCCGTTCCGGCAGCGCAGCCTTTAGTGGCTCGATGATGAGTGAACCTGCCAGGGATACTCCGCCTCCGAGGATTACAATGGCTGGATTTAACATGTGCAGGAAGTCTGCCAGGGCATAACCAATGTAAGTGCCGGCATGCTCGAGCGCCCGAATGGCAAGCTGATCTCCATGAGCTGCTGCCAAACTGACATCTTTCGCGGTGGGATTAACCAGGTCAGCCAGGCTGGATGGAAAACCCACGGAAATTTTTTCCGACACGTACCTGGCAATGGCAGTTCCCGAAGCGACTGCCTCGAGATGCCCGCGTTGTCCACAACTACACTTCGGTCCTTCTGGAACAACTGTGACGTGTCCCAGCTCTGTAGCGAGACCGTGCTCTCCAAGAATCAGCCGGTCCTCCATGATCACGCCTGCGCCGATGCCAGTGCTGATGGTCAGGTAGATCAGGTTGTGGTATCCCTTTCCAACACCGAAGCTCCACTCGCCCAGGGCAGCCAGGTTCGCATCGTTGCCGATTTGTACCGGGACATTGAGCTTCTTTTCCAGGTAATCGCGAACCGGGAAATTCTGCCAACCCGGGACGTTCGGTGCGCGATAGACGATACCGTTGACCGGATTGACATAGCCAGGCACGGCAACCGCGACGCGCCGTAGCCGTCCGTCTGATGGACGACAGGAGCGGATCAATTCGGCTAAGCGCTCTTCAGGCGGCTCGTCTTTGGCTTTTGTCCGAATTTTTTTGAGTACAAGTGGTTTGATCGATTCGTCTTGAAAAACCGCTACCCGTATCTGTGTCCCACCAACATCTGCCACGATATCGAAGTCCATATCTGGATTATAGCATAATCAGGTGGAATGTTGCCTGAACAGGTATTGTGACGACAATCAAGGAATCTTATCATGATCGGTTTTTTTACCGCATTTGTCCTCAATCTTCCTATCAAATAACCTTGCAAGTGCTTGGGTTGAGCGTTGACGAAGTAACGAAAGACTATTATAAATAGAGGTATGCCGACTAAAAAGCGATCATGGTTTCAGCGGCTTTCTCGCTGGGCGGGGCAAAATCTGCAATGGCTTGCTCCTGGCATTGGCGTTAAACGTTGGTTTATCGTCTTGCTTGCAGGAACGACCATGATTGGTCTTGGCCTGGCGCTGGTGGTATTGGACGTTTATCGGAACGCGCCAGACACCTGGTGGCTGCCTATCCTGGCGACTGCCTCTTTGCGTGCGCTGGCCAGACCGCTGCGTGTATTGATCTTTGGCGGCATCGGGTTGGGATTGGTTATTTTAGGGATGTGGGGTTTCAATCGCGCATTGCTGGGTCCCTTTGTGCGCCCGGGCAGACCGCTGCTCGATCAGGTGACCAGTTACCGGCGCAGAGGGCGCGGACCACGCATCGTTGCCATAGGCGGCGGCAATGGACTGGCTTCGCTGCTGCGCGGGATCAAGGAGCACACAAACAACACCACTGCCATCGTCACTGTGGCAGACGATGGCGGCTCCTCGGGTGAGCTACGCCGGAAAATGGGCGTCCTGCCTCCGGGCGACATCCGCAACTGCCTGGCTGCGCTCTCGGATGACGAGGAATTAACCACTCAGCTGTTCAAATACCGCTTTGGGGAGGCCGCGGGTTTGAATGGTCATAGTCTCGGCAATTTGCTGATCAGCGCATTGGCTGAAATCACTGGCAGTTTTGAAGCAGGCGTGGCTGAGTCGGCACGCGTGCTGGCAATCCGCGGGAAGGTTATACCTTCCACGCTGCATGACGTGCGATTAATTGCTGATCTGCAGGAACCGGAACGCAACCGTGAGATTCGCGTCAAAGGCGAGAGCAATATCCCCACCACGCCAGGCAGAGTAAAGCGCGTTTGGTTGGAGCCGAGCAATCCGCTTGCCTACCCGCCGGCATTGCAGGCTATTCTCAGCGCTGATCTGATCTGCGTGGGTCCGGGCAGCCTGTTCACCAGCCTGCTGCCCAATTTGCTCGTACCCGATATTGCCGCCGCGCTGCGCGCCAGCCGGGCCTATAAGTTCTATATTTGCAATGTCGCCACGCAACCAGGTGAGACAGATCATTTCTCCTGTTACGATCACGTGCGGGCGATCGAAAAACACCTTGGAGAGCGAATATTCGATCTGGTCATCTGCAATAACCGCGAGGTAACAAATTTACCCGAAAACGTCGATCTAGTGCTGCCTACCCCACGCTTGGAGGAGGATTTTGCAATCTATTGCGCGGATCTAGTAGATATGGAACAACCCTGGCGGCATGATTCAAAAAAGCTTGCCCAGGCGATCATGGACCTGTATTATGAAAGGACAGGCCCAATGAGCAGTCGTGAAGACGATATTTCTCTATGAGAGCGATTGGCTCTCAGTAATTTTTAGCCATATTCATAATCAAAGGAGGCCCTAAATGACAGTTAAAGTAGGAATCAATGGTTTTGGCCGAATCGGACGGCAGGTATTGAAAGCAATTCTCGAGATGTATCCCAATGAACTTGAGGTTGTTGCGATTAACGATCTTTTCGACCCCAAGCAAAATGCTCATCTGTTCAAATATGACTCGAACTATGGCATCTTCCCTGGCAAGGTCGAGGTGGTTGGCGGCGATCTCGTGGTTGACGGGCATACAGTGAAAACCTTTGCTGAAAAGGATCCAGCCAAGCTGCCCTGGAAAGACCTGGGCGTGGAGATCGTGGTCGAATCAACCGGCGTGTTCACGGATGCGATCGGTGACCCTGCCAAGGGCAAGCCGGGCGCGCGCGTGCACATCGACGCTGGCGGCGCGAAAAAGGTGATCATCAGCGCACCGGCGAAGAATGAGGATCTCACCATCGTGCTGGGGGTCAACGAGGATATGTATGATCCCAAGAAGCACCATGTGATTTCCAACGCATCCTGCACGACCAACTGCCTCGCGCCTGCTACCAAGGTTGTGCACGACCATCTGACCATCCTCTCAGCGATGATGACCACCATTCACTCGTACACTAACGACCAGGTGATTTTGGATCAGGGTCATAAAAAGGATATCCGGCGCTCGCGGGCAGCCGGCTTGAATATTATTCCGACGACCACCGGCGCTGCGAAGGCAGTTGGATTGGTTATCCCTGACTTGAAGGGCAAATTCGACGGCTACTCTCTGCGCGTGCCAACGCCGACCGTGTCAATCGTTGATTTCAATGCGATTGTCGAAAAGCCAACCACCAAAGATGCGTTGAACGAGTTGTTCATCGAAGCTTCCAAGGGCAAGCTTAAAGGTATCCTTGGCGTGACCACCGGCGAGTATGGCGATCCGCTAGTCTCGATGGATTTCAAGGGCGATTCGCGCTCTTCGATTGTCGACCTGGCTTCCAATATGGTTATTGGTGGAAATATGGTCAAGGTGGTAGCATGGTACGACAACGAATGGGGTTATTCCTGCCGGACGGCCGACCTGGCAAAATTGATGGCAAAGAGCCTATAAGATTTGAATTCTACCTTGTGATGCGTAATTGAGGCGGTCTGTCTCGGATTACGCATCACAATATTATTGGAGGGATACGTGTTCAACAAAAAGACTATTGAGGATATCGATGTACGCGGTAAACGTGTTTTCGTGCGGGTCGATTTCAACGTGCCAGTTAAAGATGGCATCGTTGGCGACGACACCCGCATCCGTGCAGCACTGCCGACAATTAATTACTTATTGGAGCACGGCGCGGCGGTGATTCTGGCTTCGCATCTTGGCAGGCCAAAGGGTGGGCCGGAGGAAAAATTTTCACTCAAACCAGTTGCTGCGCATCTGAGCAGGCTGCTGGGCAAGCCAGTGGCTTTCACGGAAGATTGCATCGGTCCGCAAGCCGAGCAAGCAGCCGAAGCATTGCAGCCTGGCAATGTGCTGCTGCTCGAAAATACACGCTTTCACCCGGGCGAGGAGAAGAACGATCCCGGCATGGCCAAAGGATTGGCCTCGTTGGCAGACATCTATGTCAATGATGCTTTTGGCTCAGCACACCGGGCGCACGCATCTACTGCGGGCATAGCGGATTACCTCCCGGCAGTGGCTGGCTTTCTGCTGGAAAAGGAAATCAAATACCTGGGGCAGGCTATCGATGATCCCAAACGTCCTTTCGTGGCGATTCTTGGCGGCGCGAAGATCAGCGATAAAATCGGCGTAGTCCGAAATTTATTGAGAAAAGCCGACTCGATCCTGATCGGCGGGGGTATGGCGAATACTTTTTTGAAAGCCCAAGGAATCCCGATTGGCGATTCGCTGGTCGAAGATGAAGCGGTTGAAACAGCCCGCGAGTTGCTCGAAGAAGCCAGAGGAAAATTGCATTTGCCTGCCGATTTTATCCTGGCAGATGCATTCGACGCTGAAGCGCAATCGAAAAGCATGGACATTGGCGCGGTACCCGACGGTTGGCGCATCCTTGACATAGGCCCTAAAACGGTCAAGGCATATGCAGAGATTATTCGCAAAGCTGGGACGGTTGTATGGAACGGCCCAATGGGCGTGTTCGAGTTTCCACGCTTCACTCATGGGACGTATGGAGTGGCGCAGGCAGTGGCTGACAGCGGTGCGATCAGTGTGATCGGCGGAGGCGAATCGGTCGCCGCGATCAACCAATCCGGGCTTGCCGATAAAATTACGCACATTTCCACCGGCGGCGGCGCCTCACTGGAAATGCTGGAAGGGCTGCCGTTACCAGGCGTTGCCGCCCTGCAGGACAAGTAGATAATTCTCAATCAGACGCAGCAGATTTCCCGCCGAACCATTTGGCAGGAAATCTTTTTTTTACGGAAGCAAGGAATTTATGAATTAACGCGATTACTAGACAAAATTGCAGGGATCGGGTAAAATTCACCTTCGCAATTCGTTGAACGTTGGTATTTTTGGAGGAAGTACTTTGGCAAACATAAAATCACAGATTAAGCGCAATAAACAGAACGAAAAGCGACGCTTGCGTAACCGCGTTTTCCGTGGATCAGCCCGCCGCGCCGTGATTAAAGCCCGGCTTGCCATCGCCAGTGGAGAGCAGACCGAATCACGCGAAGCCGTTCTGACCGCCGTGAAAGCGCTCGATAAGGCTGCCGAAAAGGGTGTTATCCACAAAAACAATGCAGCCCGCCGCAAGAGCCGCCTGATGAAGCACCTGGCAAGTTTAGAGGAATAATTCTCTTTTCCCGGAGGTTTCCGGTCATATGTGCGTTTCCGGCAGCGGGAGTTGACTCTCCCGCTTTTGCTTTGTCCGAACACAGAGGCCGGGTAGAGCAGCGACCCTGAACATCAAAAGTCTGGAAGAGTGAACAACCAGGGCGCTATGTTATAATCTCCTCCAGCCGCCGGCATAAGGGATGGTCACCTGGAAAAGAGTCAATAACGGTAAGAGTTATGTTCGAAGCTGAACAATCCTTCGTTGAAAATGAGATCCATGCTTACTGCGAGGCAAACGGCCTGCCAGTGGTGGATTTCCAATGGAAGTGGATCCCGTTCAGTGGGCATTGGGGGATTTCGACCGCATTTTTCCAATTGGCTGCCCAGGAAGCCCGCCAGGGCAGGCAGATCAATGTCAATCAACGCGCCAGGGAATTGGCGCAAGCCGTAGCAGACCATCTCGGCTTGCCTGAAAGTTTTGAGAGGGTCGAGGCGGTAAACGGCTATCTCAACCTGTACTTTTCTCAGTCTGTCTATGCGCGCCGTGTAATCGATACTGTCCTTGCTGATGGGGATCGGTTTGGACGCAGCAAATCACGCGGCGAACGAGTAATGGTCGAGTTCTCGCAGCCCAACACGCATAAGGCTATGCACGTCGGACATCTGCGCAGTGCTATCCTTGGCGACGCGCTGGCGCGCATCCTGGAGTTCGGCGGTTATGATGTCATCCGCGCTAATTACCCGGGCGATATCGGGCTGCACGTGATCAAGTGGTTGTGGTGCTATCAGAAGTATCATTCCAGTGAAAAGCCCTCAACGGATATCACCCGCTGGATGGGGCAGATTTACGCCGAAGCTAGCCAGCGCCTGGAAGAAAATCCGGAGTTGGAGAGCGAGGTGCGTGCACTCTATACGCGCTGGGATCAGCGTGATCCGCAGGTTGTGCGTTTGTGGCAGGAGACTCGCCAGTGGTCGTTGGACGGGTTCAACCAAATCTACAGCCTGCTCGATATCCACTTCGACCGCTATTATTTCAACAGCCAGGCGGAACAACCCGGCAAAAAAATGGTTCTGGATTTAATTGCCAGAGGTATTGCCAGCGACGAGCGCCCGGAGGGCGCAGTGGTCGTCAAAATCGACGATCTGCTTGGCCTAAAAACCGAGAAATACCGCGTTCTGGTGGTGCTGAGATCCGATGGGACGGCCTTATACGCAACCGAGGATCTGGCGCTGGCAGTCGAAAAATTCAAAGATTATCCCGATTTGGCGCGGTCTTATTACGTGGTGGATGTGCGCCAGTCGCTGCACTTTCAGCAGGTGTTCAAGACGCTCGAAATAGCCGGATATCCCATGGCGGGACGCTGCCAGCACATCCCTTACGAGCTGGTCAGCCTGCCTGGGAATGTCGTCATGGCTTCGCGTGATGGCACGGTTGTGCTGCTCGAAGATCTGATCCGCGAAGCGACCGCCCGAGCATTGCAGGTGGTGAAGGAAAAGAATCCCGAACTTGGCGTCGAGCAGAAGCAGGCCATCGCCAGCGCGGTTGGCATTGGCGCGATTAAGTACCCGATGCTGGCGCGTGAAAACACCAAAATGGTCACTTTCGATTGGGAAACAGCGCTGGATTTCAATGGACAGGCAGCGCCCTATATCCAGTATGCGTACGTGCGCGCGGGCAGCATCCTGCGGAAACTGAACGCCGAACTGCCCGCCCCGCTTTCTCCGCTGGAATCCCTCACGCCACAAGAGCTCGAGTTGATCGATATGATTGCCCGCCTGCCCAATGAGGTGGAGCGCACAGCAACCGAATTGCGGCCTTTGCTGATGGCAACCTACGCTTACGAACTTGCGCGTGCCTTCAATGATTTTTATACTCAATGTCCGGTTCTGCACGTCGATGAACCGCAGCGCAGCTTCAGGCTGCGCTTAGTAGCGGCAACCCGTCAGGCTCTCGCTAGCAGCCTGGCTTTGCTGGGCATCACAGCCCCACAAGCGATGTGAAATGACAACCATCATATTTCACATGCAAAGGAGATCCATATTATGACCATCCAAACCCTTATCATGGGCGCCGCGGGACGCGACTTCCACAATTTCAACGTCTACTTCCGCGACAATGAGAATTACCACGTTGTGGCCTTCACCGCCACGCAAATCCCCAACATCGAGGGACGGCTTTATCCTGCTGAATTAGCCGGGTTGATGTATCCAGAAGGGATTCCGATTTATCCTGAGAGCGATTTACTGAAGCTGATCAAAGAGCATCAAGTCGAACAGGTCATCTTTGCCTACAGCGATGTCTCTCACGAGGCGATTATGCACAAGGCTTCGTTAGTGCTAGCGGCCGGCGCTGATTTTCGCCTGATGGGTCTGGGTACAACCCAGATCAAATCCACCAAGCCGGTCATATCGATTTGCGCGGTACGCACCGGTTCCGGCAAGAGTCAGACGACGCGCCGTGTTTCGATGATTTTGCGCGAGATGGGCTATAAGGTCGCCGCGATTCGCCACCCAATGCCCTACGGTGATTTAGTCAAGCAGGCTGTGCAGCGCTTTGCCGACTACTCTGATCTTGACAAGCACGAGTGCACTATCGAGGAGCGCGAGGAATACGAGCCGCATCTGGATAACGGCGTCATCGTTTACGCTGGCGTGGATTATGAAAAAATCCTGCGCCAGGCTGAGAAAGAGGTCGATATCGTCCTATGGGACGGTGGAAACAACGATTTCTCCTTCTACAAAGAAGACCTTGCCATCGTGGTTGTTGATCCGCACCGCGCCGGGCATGAAGTTCGCTATCACCCTGGCGAAACCAATATGCGCCACGCGGATGTGTTCGTGATCAACAAGGTTGATACCGCGGATGCCGACGACATCATTGCTGTGCGTGACAATATTCATGCGCTCAATCCGGATGCTGTGGTTATCGAAGGCGCGTCGCCGTTGTTTGTCGATGATCCTGAGGGCATCCGCGGCAAGCGCGTGCTGGTAATCGAGGACGGTCCCACCCTGACGCACGGTGAGATGACCTACGGCGCTGGCTGGGTGGCTGCCCGGCGTTTCGGCGCTGGAGAGATCGTTGATCCGCGCCCGTTTGCGATAGGGACGATCATGGCGACCTACCAGAAATATCCCGGCACCGGCCCGATCCTGCCCGCCATGGGTTATGGCGAGGAGCAGATGCGTGATCTCGAGCAAACCATCGAAAATTCGGATGTCGATCTGGTGATTTCCGCGACGCCGATCGACCTGACCCGGGTGATCAAGGTGCGCAAGCCGATGCAGCGCGTGCGCTACGAGTTGCAGGAGATCGGTCAACCGACTCTGGATGAGGTGCTCAAGGCGAAGTTCGCCAAATAGCTGCGCATAGTCAATCAATTGATTGAATACTATTGAAAAGAGAATTAAGCGGCAAGAATTGCCAGAGTCGATTTATAATAAGAGACGCTGGTTGTAGATTGCCAGCGAGATTCTCTTTTCAACCTTTTTGCCATGTTCATCGATGAAGCCGAGATTTATGCGCGTTCTGGGAAAGGCGGGGATGGGTTCGTTCACTTCCACCGCGAGAAATACGTCAGCCGCGGCGGACCGGATGGCGGCGACGGCGGGCGCGGCGGCGACATCGTGTTCGAAGTACTGCCGACTCTCAACACGCTGACAAATTTCCGCTATCAACAAAAATTCATCGCGCGGGACGGCGGCAAGGGCGGTGTGAACAACATGACCGGCAAGTCCGCCGACGACCTGATCGTTCCAGTGCCGCCGGGCACGATCATCTATGATGCGAGTTCGGGCGAGCTGCTCGGGGATCTGGTCGAAGCCGGGCAGAGGCTGGTGGTCTGCAAAGGAGGTCGGGGCGGGCGCGGCAATGCCCGGTTTGCCAATCCGCGCAACCAGGCGCCGCGTACTGCTGAACGCGGCGAACCTGCAGAAGAACGCCATTTGCGCCTGGAGTTGAAATTAATCGCCGATGTTGGCATCGTCGGCGTGCCAAATGCTGGTAAATCCAGCTTTCTGGCAGCAGTTACCAACGCCAAACCGAAGATAGCCGATTATCCGTTCACGACCCTCGAGCCGAATCTCGGCGTGGCTGAGCTCGACCACCAACACAGCCTGGTTCTGGCGGATATCCCCGGCTTGATCGAAGGCGCTCACCAGGGAATCGGTCTTGGCGACGCCTTTCTGCGCCACATCCAGCGCACGCGGGTGCTCATCCATCTACTGGACGGGCTGTCGGAGGATCCGCTGGCGGATTACAGTCAGATCAATGGCGAGCTGGCTCTATTCGACCCGGATTTGTGCAAAAAGCCGGTCATCGTGGCGCTAAACAAAATCGACCTGCCCGAGGTGCAGCAGCGCTGGCCGACCGTCAAAGCCCAGCTTGAAAAGAAAGGCGTGCGCGAGCCGCTGGCAATTTCAGCGCTGGCCAGGCAGGGATTGGAACCCATCCTGTGGAAATGCGTCGAGTTGCTGCAACATGCGCCCGAGCCGCCGGCGCGCAAGGAAATCCCCGTTTACCGGTCGGCGGAAGATCCGCGGGCGTTCGAAATATCCCGCACAGATGATGGCGGCTATCGCGTCACGGGCGCGGCGATCGAGCGGGCAGCAGCGATGACGTATTGGGAATTCGATGGTTCGGTGCGGCGCTTTCAGCGCCTGATCGAACGGCTTGGCATCGAAGAAGCGCTGCGTAAAATGGGCGTTCAAAACGGCGACACGGTTTATATCGGCGACGATTATGAATTGGAATGGCAGGATTGAACTCGATGCGGATAGGCATATTCGGCGGCACGTTTGATCCGCCCCACGTGGGACATCTGATCCTGGCGGCGGAAGCGCTCGAGCAGCTGGATCTCGACCGGCTGTTGTGGGTGCTGACGCCCGACCCGCCGCATAAGCGCGGCAGAACCCTCTCTCCTCTTGAGGTACGGCTGCGCATGGTCTCCGCGGCGATTGAAGGCAATCCAGCCTTCGAAATTTCGCGGGTAGAAATCGACCGCCCTGGGCCGCAGTTTGCCTATGAAACCGCAAAGCTGCTGGCCAGACAATTCCCTGGCGCAGAGTTGTACTATCTAATCGGCGGGGACTCGCTGCGCGAACTGCCCACCTGGCGCAATCCGCAGGAGCTGCTGGCTGCGGTGACGGCTTTAGCCGTCGTGCGCCGTCCGCGCACCAGGATCGATCTGGCGCGGCTCGAAAGGTTGATCCCTGGCCTGAGCGCAAAAACAATCTTCATACCTGCGCCGTTGCTGGATATTTCATCCAGTCAGATTCGCATGCGGGCAGCGCAGAGCGGTACCTACCGCTATTTTCTGCCTGAAAAAGTATTCCGGATCGTCGAAGAGACCCATCTTTATCGATGATGAAAAACAGCAAGATACCCTTTGGTCTTGTCAAACGTAAGATCCATCGTTACACGCGCTGTGTGTTGTTCATCATGGTGATTACGCTGGCAGGTTGTTCGAGCCTGTCAGGCGGAGGACCTCTGGAGGAACTTCCGACCGCCACGCCTCTGCCGGGCGCATCGACGGATGACGGGCTGGAAGTGCAGCCTCCCGATGCCTGCCTGATCGGCGAGGATGCCGTGGCGCAATTATTAAAACCGATGGGGAATCTGCTTGCCTGGCAGCCAGGGCAAGATAAATTAGCCTACCTTGCGCCGGTCAGCCGTGCCTGGGGCTGGGGAGTTGGCGATGCCGTGATTGCGCCGGTCAGCGATGGCGAGCCGGTGAGCACCAACGATGCGCGCGTCGCTGGCGACTTGACCTGGTCGCCGGACGGCGCCTGGCTAGCGTTCGTGGCTTTACGCGCCAGCGACGATCAATATTCGGTGTTTGTTTGGCGTCCTGCCGATGATAGATTGATCGATCTTCTTGGCGAGGGGGCAATCAGCGACGCATATTCAAGCCTGAAAGGGATCGATAAATGGCTGGATAACGACCGTTTGCGAATTTCGGAAAGCTGCGGCGTGGATTGCCGCCAACTGCTCGCAATCAGTGTTCTAGGAGGGGAGCAGCGCATCCTGCGGCAGATCCGTGAGAGCGAGGACGCTTCTCTCGCAGTGGATAGCAACCAGCCGGCGGGATTCTCTTTGAATGAAAAATGGTTGAATCCAAATGTGTCTCCGGATGGGCTGAGCGTTTTCTTCAGCGATAAAAAGGCCGTAGGGTGGATTGCTTCCATCGAGGAAGGGATTAAGTTTCCGTTGGATTTAAAGAACGGCGCGGCGCAAGAGAGCAAGTGGTCAGACGACAGCCGGTACCTGGCGGTGCGCACCGAGCAGCAAGTGCTGGTGTTCGAGTTGAATTGCCGGGATGGCGGGGAGGTGAGGAGGTTGGGGGAATGAGTATGCGTATAATATACTGTGTACAGCTATATGTACTACGGGGTGGCCTGTTATCCATTAGTTTTGCCGACTTCTTTGAAATCAAAAGAAAATTGTGGATATAAAACAATGTCTGATGTAATTAATTTTCTTTTACTTCCCGAACAATCCTTGCCTTTAAGTATCAAGAGCATAAAGGATATTTACGAGCACCGTAATTTACTCAAGCAACTTTTGCTCAGTGAAAGTACCATCAATTATTTGATGGACATAATCATTGAGTCCGTAATTAACAAATCAAAATTCAGAACGTTGGATTGTTTAAAAATACTTAGGACAATTCTGCGAAATGATCCATTTGAGATAGAACTTAGCGAATCAACAATTAAAAAACTTTTCTTTTTACATCAAACATTTATTCTCCACAAAAATGAAGATGTGAGAGCATGTGCAAATTCGTTTGTAATGTCTCGGTGTCTTGATGATGAAAGCATAAGATGGATTATTGCCAATCGGGAAAAGTCCAACCATTTACTAAATAGGCTCTTGCGGTATCCAGCAAAAAACTCTTTGATTAGCCAGTGGGCAAAAGAAATTTATCAGAGTGGAAAATTAAGAGATAGAATTTCAGAAGTTGTCGCCCTTCTCATTGTAGAAAATATTCCTCCTTACGTCAAGGAAAATCAAACTACGATTGTGTGGTCAGTTTATTACGCAAAAATTTCTGATAGCACCAAGAAAAGGCTTTTGATGGAAAACTTCTCAAAAGAGTCCGCTGATTCTCTTTGGAAAATTGCTATAAGGCTAAAATATCCTGATGTTGTACAATTTATGCGCCAGAAGATTCTTGCACAACAAAACAGTGGCTAACACACCGTTTAACTGATGTGTGTGTTTCTGCGGTATTTTCAGGCATATTTCTGGCTTCGGTTATTTTCTGCTCACAAGAATTTTTATCAAGAACTAATCTGACATTCCTGATCCTCGCCCTGTGCTGCCAGGCGGTATTTCCGGCTGCGCCTCGGGTCAGCCCGAGCGTTTATGCCCTCGACCTGACTGGCGAGCGCTCGCATATATCAACCTTTTGTTGAGCCGTATGGATGGTAAATCAACGTGGGATTAGGGGGGCCTTTATGCAGTTTATTATTCCAAAATTGTTTTGTTAACCTGTGAATTTTCGAGATATTAGAAATCCGTATAATTATAGTTAGGCAGTGACCGAGTCTATTCACATCCATAAGGAGGTTACCTGCATTGGATATTCCACGGATTTTCAACATCACTGAAAGTGCTCACCGAATCCATAACCCATTCACGCCCGAAAAACTCGCCACCCTCGGCGCGGCGCTGCGTCTGGAGCCTGGGATGCGAGTGCTCGACCTCGGCAGCGGTTCGGGGGAGATGCTGTGCACCTGGGCGCGCGATCACGGCATCCTCGGTACCGGCCTCGACATGAGCCAGTTGTTCACTGAGCAAGCGAAACTCCGCGCTGAAGAACTCGGCGTCGCCGATCGCGTCACGTTCATCCATGGTGATGCGGCTGGCTATGTCTCTGACGAGAAGGTCGATGTGGCAGCCTGTGTCGGCGCCACCTGGATCGCCGGGGGAGTCGCCGGCACCATCGAGCTTTTGACGCAGAGCCTCCGCCCCGGAGGGATCATCCTCATCGGCGAGCCTTTCTGGCGGCAGTTGCCGCCGACGGAAGAGGTTGCCAAAGGGTGTCTTGCCAACTCGATCTCCGACTTTCTCCTGCTTCCAGAGCTTCTCGCGTCTTTCGGCAACCTCGGTTATGACGTCGCGGAAATGGTTTTGGCAGACCAGGACAGTTGGGACAGATACGAGGCGGCCAAGTGGCTCACCATGCGTCGCTGGCTTGAAGCCAATCCCACCGACGAGTTCGCGAAAGATGTTCGAGCCAAATTAACCTCGGAACCCGAGCGCTATGCAGCTTACACGCGTGAATACCTGGGCTGGGGCGTGTTCGCGTTGATGAAGCAGTGATGGGCGAGGAAGACGGAAATTCGGAATAAAAAACCGTAGGGGCAATTCATGAATTGTCCCTACGGATTTTCCACACAAATGCATCTACCAGGCTACTGGCTGATCAGCTCCAGGTTGCCGACGCCCATGCTCAGCTGGATATCGATGCGCGGACCCGCGCCGACCTTTTCATAAACATTCGAAGAAATCGTCCAGGTGCCCATTGGGGATACATTATTCAACCCGCCGCTGACGGTCACTCGGCAGGGTACGCCCTCCGGTACGATAATTTTGATCGAGCTGACGCCGCTTTTGATATCGACCTGCATGTCGCGGCTTAAAGTTCCCGAGAAATCCAGCGTGTACGAGCCTGCGCCGCTGTCAAAGGAAACAGAGCGGGTATTTGCGTTCGCCAGGTTCATTAATTTCACTTCTGACGCGCCGGTTTTATATTGCAATTGTTCCATTTCGACCAGGTTGGGCGAATCGAAGATGACTTCCGACTGGCTGGCGCCGTCTCTGATGGTCAGGTTGACCAGCGACAGTCCGCCAAGGTTGAGCGTACCCTTGTATGCGCCGGCATCGATGGTAAGGTCGATTGGGCTGGCGCCGAGTTTCAACTCCCAACTATTGGTAACATCGTCCGAGGGGAGCTTGACCTTTTCGAGCTGACCCTGCTCGATGCGCACTGAATTTTGATCGCGTATAATTGTTGGTTTCCAGGCGGCCACATTGTAATAGATCTTGCCCTGAACCAATCCTTCCGCGCCAGAGGTGAGATACAATTCACCTGCGCCCATTTTCAAGGCTAGTTTAGAAAAATCACTGCCAGATGGGACTGCCTCATTGACACGCAAAATCTCTGTTTCACCAGTTTTAATGGTGGGTACGTTGATATTAATCGAGCACGCCAGTGTTGCCAGGACGAGCGTAGCGATAACAAGCATTGGAAATATTGATTTCATTATAGACCTCCGTTCTTACCAGAAAAACGAGCTAGGATGATCCTTGCCTGATCTTCATTCCTTATTCTGATGGATCCTCTGTCGATTCAGCTTCTTCATTGTATTCTACAGGAATTTCGGGCTTACTCTCGCCTTCCGCGATAGCAGGTTTACCCGTTGCCGCAGCTGGGATGCCGGCAGAGCGATTGGCGGGGTAGCGTTCGGCATATACCAAGGTGCCAAAGCGGCTCAGGATGACGCCGCCAAGGCCGAGGCTGGTGACGATCGGGACTGACAACCAGCCAATGCACGGGATGTAACTGACCAGCCAAACCGCGACGGCGAGCAGCAGCGTACCCAAACCGGCAGATACAGCGTCTGCCCAATCTGTTTTGAGCAGGTCTGCCATCCGTTCGCCGACCCAATACCCGACTGCGATCCAGCCGAAGACCACAGCCACGCCGAGCGCAAAAGAGGTCAACAGAGTAATCGGTATCAGGATGATGGTAATCGACAGCAGGACCAGGATGATCGGGACGATCACAATCGACAACAAGCCAACTCCGCCGCTTAACCAGGGTTGGGCGGTCAAGCTGTCAGAAACCCGCTTGAGTGGTCTTGGGATGATCAGGCCGAGCAGCAAAGCCAGGACAGCCATACCAAGGATCTGCAACACCCTGGCCAACAAGCTGCCAAAGAAATCGCCAAGCGCAGAAACCAGACCACGGCGGGGGACATTGGAAACGTCCGGAGTGTCCAGATTGAACAGCAAAGCGCGGGGAGTCATGCTGCGAATTTCACCAGTAATATTAGCCAGCTGTTCTCCCTCCAGGTTGCCGCCCAAGGAATTAATATCGCCGCTTACAGTCGCTCCGCTGCGCAGAGAGGCATTCCCTCCGATGAAGCTGATGCTGCCATTAACCACGCCGCCGAAATCCAGGTTGCCTCCAACCAGGGCAATGTCGCCGTTGACGGTAGCGCCAGATTCGACCACGCCGTTTCCGCCGATGATGACCAGGCTGCCGTCGAGGGTTTGCCCGCTCTTGAGGGTGTAGTCGTTGCCAATCACCAGTTGATCGCCGGAGATGGTTTGATTCTGGGGGGCAGGCAAGGCTTGAGCCGTTGCTGCCTCAGGAAAGGCGAAAGCCAGCAGGCAGCCTACTAACAATAATAAATTTATGTATTTTCTTTTCATGGAGTTACTCCTTGGTGGGTAATTCGAAAAATGGTCAACACCCAGCTGACCATCAGAATGAATGTCCAGCCGCTTAAAATCATTGCTGCGCCGATCAGATAAATGACCGGGATTTCGGTCAACCAGAATGACAGAATGTATTGAAATTCCAATAAGCGCTGGGGTGTGGTACTGAAGAAATAGATTCCCTCCCCAATCACCTGGATTGGGTGATTATTTAAGAAGAAAATTACCAGAAAGATAGAAGCGGCTGCCAGAATTGCCGCGAACAAGGCCGCAAGCACGATGCGGACTTGACGGCGGTGTCGTTTGACGCGGCGGTCAGCCAGGCTGGACTGGAACCTGGCCGCAAAACCTGTTGGGGCTTTCACCTGCCCAACCCCGTGCAATAATTCGCTCGACGCGTTCCAGCCTGTATAGATGCGTTTGCACTGCGCGCATGTCTCCATGTGGGTGCGCAGATCATTGGTTTGCTCCGGCGTCAGCCCGGAAGGATTATGAAGCCAGGTATCAATAAGCTGGTGATTCATCCTTGATCCTTTCTACGAGAGAAGATTGCTCGGACTGCCAGAGATCAGCCATGCGCAGTCGGGCGCGGTACAGGCGGCTCTTGACGGCGCTGATAGATATTTGCAAGCTGCGGCTGATTTCTTCTTCTGAAAATTCATACCAATAACGAAGGATCAATACGGCGCGGTCCTGGGGATTCATCCCTTGCAGCATTCTGCGCAGCATCTCATGTTCCTGCGATTTGCTAACAGACCGTTCTGGATCGGGTATATTATCGGGCAATACTTCCTCCATCCAATCTTCTATCTCCAGGGTTGGCAGGCGGCGCTTACGCTGCTGGTCGATACAGTAATGAGCGGCGATCGAGAGCAGCCAGGTGGCAAACGAGCGTGACCTGTCGTAACGGCGGATGGCCTGATACGCTCGCCAGAAGGTCTCCTGGGCGGCATCCTCGGCTTCTTGTGAATTGCCAAGCATGCGGTAACACAGGTTGTACACCGGGTTTTGATAGGTCGTGACCAGTATTGTGAAGGCTTCGTCGTCGCCGTTCTGGGCGCGGATCAGCCATTCCTTCTCGTTGTCGCTCACTAAGGCTCCTGATCCATCCTGAGTTCTACCATCATATACGCAGCATTGTCCTTTTGGTTGCAGGTTGGCGCTTCACTCAGGATCCAATTGAATTATCGCTCAGGAATGAGACACCTGCAAGCGCATCACAAACGCCCGAGTAAAATCGGGCGTTTGGTTTTTCATTCATTTGATGTTGGTATATCCAGGATCATGCTGGTGGATCGAAGTAAATTTCTTTGAAGTCACAGACTGGTTTGTATCCTACTTCTTGATAAATTTTGTTGGAGGTGGGATTGGCAAGATTGGTAAACAATGATAGAAACTGGTAACCTGAATCGAGCTTGCGCTGGCTCAAGGCAGCTACCAGGGCCGATGCATACCCTCTATTGCGTAATGAGGGTGGAGTGTATACTCCACCGATGACAATCCCGTGCCGCGTTGGGCGAATAGCCGCCGCCATGCTGACCGGTTGCTCATCTACCCACAAATATAGCTCATGATTCTGGATTTTAAATTCTATGTTTCGGCGAGATCCCTCGGGGTCATCTTCACCAAGCGCTTCTTGGTTAAATTCTGTATTCCATTTTGACGCGATCTCCAAATCAGTGTTATTCGCCAGGCGCATCTCACCGCTAACCGGTCTGGCAGGGATCACCTTGAAAAGCTCATACACGCGCATATGTTGGCCTGTCCTTAACCGGGTGCCGCTATTTTCTGACCAGCAGGCAGCAAAATCCACGGCTACCTCGGAGGGCGCCCGAACTCCCGGCACCTTCCAACTGCCTGCGCGCAGGACTTGAATCAGCAGTGGATATCCCTGGGAAGCTTCGGCGCTAAATGCGGCGAGAATAATAAGATGGGGCGGGGTCATCAGAGCGGCAAAAACTGGCCTGTCATCCTCCTCAGCGACGGCAAGGAATGGTTTGAGCGGGTAGATTTCGGGCTGGTTGACCAGTCGGAATGCCAGTCCGATGATGAGGTTGTTGGCTGCCTCGTTTTCTTCCAGGTGGGGTAAGGCGAACTCTAAAAAATCTGATGCCGATGAAAATTCGCGGATGCGCATGAGCCCCTCCACTTGAGTCGTTACAACTTATTGGGTCTGGGCGTCGATGCGCCTGGGGGGAGTTGGGCGATGAGGATAGCCAGGATAATAATCACGCAGCCTGCTATCTGCAGCGGCAGCAGCTTTTCAGCCAACAGCCAGTAACCGAACAGCGCCGCGAAGACGGCCTCCATGCTGAATATGATGGCGGCATCCGTTGGCGGCGCATGGCGCTGCGCGAACACCTGGAGGGTGAAACCCAGCCCAACGGGGAAAAGCGCAGAGTAGAGCACCGCCAGCCAGGCAGCTCGCTCGCCGGGCAGAGGCGGGATTTCGATCAGCCATGCAAAGGTTGCGCTCAGCAACCCGCAGACAGCAAATTGCCCAATCGTGAAATGCAGGTTGTCCATGCGTTGGGCCATCTTGCCTACGACAATCACGTGCACGGCCCACATGACTGCGCCCGCCAGTTCGATCCAATCGCCGGTAGCAGGTTTAAACCTGCCGCTGGTGCTGAGCAGCATCGTTCCGGCGGCTGCCATCAGGGCGGCAGTCCAGATTGTCCAACGCAGGCGCTGGCGTCCAAAGATGACCAACAGAATTGGGATAATGACGACATAAAGGCTGGTAATGAAGCCGGCATTGCCTGCGGTTGTTGTCTTGATCCCGATTTGCTGCAGTGTGCTGGCGGTGAATAAAACCGATCCTGCCAGGATGGTCCAGCCGATATTTTTACGTGAAATGTTAATTCTAAAACGAACCAGAACCAGCAGGAACAGTGTGACTAGCAGGAAGCGGGCGCCGTTGAAAGTGAAATTTCCCATCGTCCTGGCTGCGATGCGCTGCGCAATGAAACCGCTGCCCCAAACTGCTGAGACGGTGAGCAGCAGAGCATCGGATTTCAAGCGATGTCCGGTTGACAGGCGCTGAGAAGGTTTGGAGAGAAGCATCGTTGATATTATTGTATGTTGAAACTACTCGTTCGGCCGTTGTCGATTGGCACGATGGTGCTGGGTAGATTCGGATGTGTCTGGTTTTTTATTTTTGTTCCCTATTGGAGGGATGTGGTTGGCTACGAGGTGCCATCACGTCGAGGAAACGATTAAATTCGTTGCTTGCTAATCCTCGAGGCTGAAACCTATTTTGAGGGTCACCTGCCACTGAGCAACCTTATCATTGTCGATGCGCCCGCGAATCTCGACCACCTCGAACCATTGCATTTTACGCAAGGTTTCTGATGCACGCGCAATAGCGGATTGGATGGCATCATCGACGCCCTTTGACGAAGTGCCAGTGATCTCGATGTGTTTGTAAACAGTATTGCTCATAGAGATTTCCTTTCTATACCGGTCAGAACTATACCCGAATGGTTGGATTATACCTGTTTCTTGGTGTTTATCCTTACACAAGAGCCGCTGGGGTGAGCATTGATCGGATTCACAACCTGCCAGCTTGTTTTAAAACGATTAAAGTATCCAAAGTCACCCACGGATTCATCTTCTGCGAGGAAATGCCGCCCCAATCGACCAACGACTGGCCGCTCTTAGCCGAGAGAGAGGTCTGGTAATAGCGCCTCTCGGCAGGGAAGCCGTCATCGGGCAGACGCTTGGATTCGAGCAGATCGAGCGCCTCAGCGCAGCGAGGATCATCGATGCGGCCGATCTCAGCCATCACTTTCAACCCGGCCAGGATGTCGTAATGCCAATAAACCGGGTAGTGCAGCTGGATGAAATGCGGATTCATCACCGCTCCATCGGAAAGCCTGCGGAACATTCCGCGGCGCAGGAATACCTCGCTGGCTTGCTCGACAACCCGGCAGGCGCGCGGATCGCCGCTATGCTGAGCGAAAAGATTAACCGCCCGCAGGGGAATCAACGTTTCCATGAATGAAGACCTCGCGGCGGAAGGATTCTTGTCGCAATTCCAGCCGCCGTCGGGCCATTGCCAGTCCAGCAGCAGGTCAAAGAGAGCCTGGATGCGCGTATCCGCGATGCCAAGCTTGAGCGCAGTATAAAGCCCATTGCCTTCGATCGATGCGCACATGCGCGGCTGGCCCTTGACCACCACACGCGGTCGTGCAGGGATGGGCTGCTCCAGGCTTCCGGAGAAGAAAATGTTGTACTGCTGGTCGCGCAAGGGGATCAGATCTTGGTCGCCAGCGGGGTAGTGCAAATCGGCCAGGGCAGCCAGCACCCAGTGAGCGCCAACCCATTTTCTATACGGCTGGTGAGGGATTCGTCCATTTTCGTCACGCTCGGAGAGCAGCTTGCGCACGCGCGGGCTGTCGCGGATTTGTGTTTGAAGTGCGCGCATATCTTCAGAGGATGGATCCTCATCCAGCAAGTGGAGCCGCACACCATATTGTATGGAGGATTCGTTCGTTTCTAGTAATTTCTGAATGATTGAGTTCATCGTACCTCTACGTCATTTTAGTGATCTACCATAGGTGATGCGATTTTCCATTCCTGGCGTTGGGACGGGCTGATCGCAGTCTTTGTATCCGATGGTCACTGCGCAAATAAGCTGGTTTCCTTCGGGAAGGTATTACCTTCAAGGTTTCGTTTATCGACATTTCCCCTCCATATCTGGTTATCAGCCAGTGGCGTTCTTTGAATTATAACTTAGCTGGTCATCCTGCCATGGATCCCTGTGCTAAAATCAATACAAGGAGTGATTTTGTGGAGGTGATGACCTAATGGAAGCATATCAACGAGCCGTAGATTTCGATCCGCGCGAGAAAAAATATATCCTGGTGGAATTTCCTTATCCATCCGGGGCTGGACTTCACATTGGAATTGCCTTCAATTTCATCGGTGTGGACGTCTATGCCCGCTACCAGCGCATGCTTGGATACAATGTGCTTTTCCCGATGGGCTGGGATGCATTTGGGCTGCCAACTGAAAATTACGCTATCCGCACCGGACGCAAGCCGCAGGTCGTGACCCGCGAAAACACCGACAACTTCCGCCGGCAGATAAAGGCCATGGAAATGTCCTTCGACTGGTCGCGCGAGATAGATACAACCGATCCAGCCTACTACCGCTGGACGCAGTGGATCTTTATTCAGTTATTCAAGCACGGGCTGGCATACAAAAAGGAAATGCCGATCAATTGGTGCCCGAAGGATAAGGTCGGGCTGGCGAACGAAGAGGTGATCGATGGGCGCTGCGAGCGCTGCGGGACAGAAACCGTGCGCCGTATGATCAACCAGTGGGTGGTGCGCATCACCGATTACGCTGACCGGCTGATCGACGGACTGCAGAGCACCCAATTTATCGACAAGGTGCGCGCTGCGCAGATCAACTGGGTGGGGCGCAGTGAAGGCGCCAATATCCGCTTCCCGGTCGAGGGCAGCGAGGATACACTGGAGGTCTTTACCACGCGTCCGGATACGCTGTGGGGCGCAACCTTTATGGTCATTGCGCCAGAGCATCCCCTGGTGGAGCGCCAAAAGCATGTCCCTGGCGTGGTGGACTACCTCAAGAACACGTTGAAGAAATCAGACATGGAGCGTGCTGAGCTGGCGCGCGAGAAGACCGGCGTGTTCAGCGGGCTGTATGCGCGCAATCCCGGCAGCGGTGAGTTGATCCCGATCTGGATCTCAGATTTTGTGCTGATGAGCTACGGTACAGGCGCGGTCATGGCGGTACCGGCGCACGACCAGCGCGATTTCGATTTTGCCAGTAAATATCAATTGCCCATCCAGCCGGTGGTGGCTGTCCCCCAGGGCTGGGATTATGACTCCGCTGCTTATGAGGGTCTGGAAGGCACATTGGTCAACTCAGCGTTAATCGATGGTTTGGCGGTCAAGGATGCCATTCCGGCAGTTGTCGATTGGCTCAGCAGCCATGGGCGCGGCGAGCCGGCAGTTTCCTATCATTTGCGGGAATGGATCTTCAGCCGCCAGCACTACTGGGGCGAGCCAATCCCCATGGTGGAGTGCGCGCGCTGCGGCTGGCAGCCCGTGCCGGATGATCAATTGCCGGTTTTGCTGCCGGAGGTCGAGCGCTACCAGCCGACCGATACCGGCGAATCGCCGCTGGCGAATATCGCCGAATGGGTCGAAACCACCTGCCCAATATGCGGCGGAGCAGCGCGGCGCGAGACCGACACCATGCCCAACTGGGCGGGCAGCGACTGGTATTTCCTGCGCTACATCGATCCCCATAACGACCGCGCCTTCGCGGATATGGAAAAGATGCGTTATTGGCTGCCGGTGGACACCTATGTCGGCGGCGACGAGCACAACACCCTGCACCTGCTGTATTCGCGATTTATCTACCAGTTCCTGCATGACCTCGGCTATGTGCCGAAAGAATACCCGGAGCCCTACATACGCAGGTTTTCGCACGGCGTTATTCTCGGCGAAGACGGCATGCGCATGAGCAAAAGCCGCGGCAATGTGATCTTGCCGGATGAACTGGTCGAGCGCTACGGAGCGGACGCCTCACGACTGTACTTGATGTTCATGGGCCCATTCGACGCTACCCTGGCCTGGAGCGAGCGCACTTTGATGGGCGTGAAGCGCTTTCACGACCGTTTCGAAGCCTTTTTCAAGACGCGGGTACTGCTAGCGCCTGTGGGGGAGCGTTCGATCAGCCCGGTGGTCAACCGGCTGATTCGACAGGTGGGCGGGGATATCGCTGCCTTCAAGTTCAACACGGCCGTGGCCAAGATGATGGAGGCGTTGAATACACTCCAGGGGAATGAGCTGCCTCTCAGCCGGGGGGACCTGCGCTGCCTGGCGCAGGTGATTGCGCCATTTGCGCCCTTGTTGGCGCAGCGCTGCTGGGAGATGCTCGGACTGCCCGGCAGTGTGCACGCCTCGAGATGGCCCGAGGTGGATGAAGCGCTGCTGGCGCAGCAGTCGGTGACGATCTCGATCATGGTCAACGGCAAGCTGCGCGGCACTCTCGAGATCGACCCGGACACGCCGCAGGAGGAGGTGATCGCGCAAGCCCGTCAGGTGGAGAGCGTGTCGCGCTTTCTCAAGGATCGCGGTGAGAAGAAGGTGGTCTATGTCCCGAACAGGACGGTCAACTTCGTTGTCAGCTGAACTAAAGCGGACGATGTATCGTCTATTGCACTACCCGCCTCAGGCAGCCTACGCGCTCGGGTTAGGACCTGTATTCGGCAGGCTGGTACTGCTGCTGACCACCACCGGGCGCAAGAGCGGCAAGCGGCGGGTGACCCCGCTGCAATACGAAGAGCTGGACGGGAAGATCTACGTCACCGCCGCTTATGGGCTGAAGGCGGACTGGGTGCGCAACATCCAGGCGAATTCGCGGGTGGAGGTGCGGATCAAGCAGCGGCGGTTTCAGGGCAAAGCGCTGGTCATCACCGACCCCGAGCGGATCGCGGACATGCTCGAGCTGCGCCTGAAGCGGCACCCGCGCATGATCGCGGCGATCTTGCGGTCGGAGGGGCTGCCGGCGAAACCGGCGCGGGAAGATTTGACCGCGCTTGCATCGAAGCTGGCGATGGTGGAGATTACGCCGGGGGTTGAATTAAACCATTAAGGGAGATTACTCCCACTCCTCGGGATCGTAGCGGCGCAGGCGCTTGGTTTCCGCGCGGCGCTGCTTGGCGGCTTTACGCGCGGCGCGCGAGGTGACCGTCGGGCGGGTGGCTTTGCGCGGTTTGGGAGGCTGGGCGGCTTTTTGGATCAGCGCGGTCAAGCGGTTGATCGCGTCCAGGCGGTTCTACTCCTGGTTGCGGTAGCGCTTGGCTTCGATGATCAGCACGCCCTCGTCGGTCATGCGCGAGCCGGCCAGCCGGATCAGCCGGGCTTTGACGTCCTCGGGCAGCGAGGGAGAGCTGCGCACGTCGAAGCGCAATTGCGCAGCCGTGGCGACCTTATTGACGTTCTGCCCGCCGGGGCCGGAGGAGCGGATGAACTCGAAGGCCAATTCTTGCTCGTCGATGCTCAGACTGGCGGTAATTTCAATCTTAGACATGTCCGCCAAATTTCATCATTCAATGGATAACAAGACTGGTGAATCCGTTGTTTATCTCGTTTAGAAAACTATCTCTTCCTTGCCGGCCAGTTTCTCCTCGATGCGCTTGACCACCGTATTGAGATGGCGCGGGTGGTGGACGAAATCCAGGTCGTCGGTGCGGATGGTCAGCACCGGGCAGAGGTCGAAGGTTGTCATCCAGTCCTCGTAGAACGTTTCGAGCAGTTCCAGGTAGTCCTGCGAGACGCCGGATTCGATCTCGCGACCGCGCTGGCGGATGCGTTCCATGAGCAGCGGCACGGGCGTTTTCAGATAGATCAGCAGCGAGGGGGGCGGCAAATGCCGGGTGACCAGGTTGAAGACCTTGCGGTAGGTCTGATAGTCGCGCTCGTTCAGATTGCCCATGTGATTGAGCGCGCGGGCAAAGATGGCCGCGTCCTCGTAGATGCTGCGGTCGATGATAGCCGAGCGCGGATCACGCCACATCTCCAGGTGCTGCTCGGCGCGGTGCCCGAGGAAGTAGATTTGCAGATGAAACGACCAGGCCTTCATGTCGGCGTAAAAATCAGGCAGATAGGGGTTATCAACCACCGATTCGTAGGCGGTATGATAGCCGAGCCGCGTGCCGATTCGCTCGGTCAGCGATGTTTTACCGGAGCCAATATTCCCAGCAACCAGGATCAATCGTTTGGGCATATTTACCTCAAAAATCTTGACGGCAAGATGGGCTGTTCTTTGCTTTTTGTATTATTTATAAGTGTACACCAAATTGGAACCCACACGGGCAGATCAGCGGCTAACAAATTTCCCTATTGACGGATACCATAAGACCGCAACGCATAGGTGAATTCCGGGTTTATTTGATATAAGATGGCTGGATTTGAACTAACGTTACTCAGCGGCTTGAACAAAATAAACTATCCTGTGATAAACTTAGCGCGTTTAATCATTCGATCATTTTTTTGTTGTCTTTTCAAAGTCATCTGGCTCGAACCCCCCAATCCATCGAGGTGCAACAATGGAAATAACTCTTGACAAAACTGCTGCTCATGAAAAACGCCGTCGAGCGCCAGCAACGCGTAGAGAGCGCTGGGCCTGGTATTGGTACGATTTTGGCAATTCAGCCTACGCAGCGGTTGTGCTTTTAGCGGTGTATTCGGCTTACTTCAAAGGGCAGGTGGTTGGCGGATCGGAGGGCACTCGGCTGTGGGGCCTCTCGGTCGGCATCGCCATGCTGGTCGTCGCGGTGATTTCACCGATCCTCGGCGCGCTGGCGGATCATACCGGTTCGAAGAAGAAGTTCCTGTTGTTCTTTACGACGATTTCGATTATCTTTACCGCGGCGCTGTTTTTTGTTTTGCCGGGCGATATCATCATGGGCATGGTGTTCTTCATCCTGGCTGAGATCGGCTACCGCGCGGCTCAGGTATTCTACAATGCGCTGCTGCCTGAAATTGCCAGCCCGGAAGAAATAGGAAAAGTTTCGGGCAATGGCTGGGCGATTGGCTCTTTAGGCGGCATCGTCTGCCTGATCATCGTCCTCGCGATGATCATGCTGATCGGCGGGGATTTCATCGTGCGCGTGTCTTTTTTGATCACGGCAGGATTCTATCTGGCAGCTACCCTTCCTACCATCCTATGGTTGCGCGAGCGGGCTGAGCCGCAGAAAATAAACAGGGGTGAATCTTTCCTGCGGATTTCCTTTACACGTCTGGGAAACACCTTCCGTGCGGTGAAAAGCTATAAGGAATTCATCAAGTTCATCGTCGCGTTCTTGATCTTTAACGATGGGATCATGATGACCATGGATTTCGCCGCTATCATCGGGGCGGTGTTGTTTGGCATGGAGCAACAAGAGCTGATCATATTCATGATCATCGTTCAAATCACCAGCGTTGCGGGCGCTTATCTGTTTGGCAATTTGTCAGTGCGTTTATCCAGTAAAAAATCACTGATTATTTCACTCGTCTTAATGATCCTGGCTGTGTTGGCCTTGTTGGTGGTTGAAAGCATCCAGATCTTTTATTTGATCGGGGCAGTTGCCGGCTTTGCCCTGACAGGCGTGCAGTCGGTCAGCCGGACGATGACAGGGCAATTTGCGCCGGAAGGAAAGAGCGCGGAATTTTTCGGCTTCTTCGAGGTTGGCGGGCGCACATCTTCGTTCATTGGGCCGACTGTATACGGCCTGCTGGCAGCTGAGGCGGCGCTGTTCTACGGCGGGAGAGGGTACGACGCTTTGACCGCCGAGCAAATGGGCTTACGGCTGGCGGTTATTTCGATCGCAATCTTCCTTGCGGTTGGATTGCTGGTGCTGCTAAACGTAAAACAGCCAAAACCGGAGATTATCCTGTCTGAAGGCAGCGCGGATTAATCGCCGGATTGCTGCCGCCATGCGAATTGATCCCGATACCATCACTTATCCCCGCCGGCGGGTGATCCGCAGAACGCTGCGGGCGCTCATACAGGCTGCATTCGGGCTGTTGAGTGATTTCACCATCTCCGGCAGAGAAAATCTGCCGGCCGAGGGGCCGTTGCTGGTCATTGGTAATCATTTCAGCTTCCTCGATCCGGTGGCGCTGATTGGAAGCATGCCCTATCCAATGGAGTTCGTTGGCGGCACGATGATGCCGAACGCGCCAGGGGCGGTATCCTGGCTGGCCAGAGTGTACGGCGTGCTGCCAGTCAATCGCGGCTCGGTTTCACGCGATACCCTGCATGCTTCACGCAAGGTGCTGCAACATAAGGGGGTGCTTGGCATCTTTCCAGAAGCCGGCAGTTGGGCAGCGGTCTTGCGCCCGGCGCGTCCCGGCGCTGCTTTTTTAGCCTCTTCTTCTGAAGCGCGCATCCTGCCAATTGGTCTGCATGGGTTGACAGAATTCTTCCCCTGCCTGAGGAGCGGTAAACGACCTCACGTTACACTGCGCATTGGCAGACCATTTGGGCCGTTCTTCGTATCCGAACGCGGCGAAAATGACCGCCAGCGTCTGGCGGATATCGGCCACGAGATGATGCGCAAGATTGCCCAATTGATCCCTGCTGAAAAACGCGGTCATTATTCGGATGACCCGGTTGTGCGCGAGGCGGCGCTTGGAAGTGAAGTTTATCCGTGGGACGGCAAACCGGAGATATAGCTTCTTAGTGTATATGAGAACGCTTGATAGTGACAAGCAGGCGCAAGGAAACGCGCGTCCGTTTTATTTTATGATGAAAATACTTGACTAATAAGGTAAAATATATATAATAAAAAATGGATTATTAACACTGCAAAAAGACATGGCAACCGCCAGAACGAGGATAGTGGCTTACAGGAGGTTCGAATGCTGCAAAATTGGTATGCTCATGAATTAATTGCAAGTCAACGCCATTCGGAAGACTTGAAAGCGGCAGAACAACATAGAATGATCAAAGAAGCCCTGTCTGCATATACGAGGATAAGCTTGGGGAAACGAATGTTGATCGTGCTTGCTCAGGTATTGCTGCAAATTGGAAGCTGGTTGCAGCAAAAGACACAGGTGGGTGAATCAATTCAATCGGTTCTGGAATCACAAAAACAAGATAAACGAGCGTGCGCTCCTTGCTAGGATTAAAAAACAGCTAAAAAAAACCGGTTGTCATATCGACAACCGGTTTTATCTTTCAACCCTTGAGCCGCATCAAGGTTCGGGCGTGACCTCTGCTTCTTCGGTTTCTGTCACGGTTTCACTGGGTTGCGGGACAAGATTCTCATCGACCTTTGGATGGATCACAATTCCTTGGGCAGTCAGCTCGCCGCCCGTCGGATCACGCCGCGAGATGATGGTTACCCATACCCCTGCCGCCAGATCTTCTTCCCGCTCAGCTGGAAGAATTTTGGTCGTTTCGGTCAACAGGAATGTGGTTTGTTCCATATCCTTGGTTTGGATGGTAATTTCTACGCCTGGCTGGTAGTCAACCACCACGCCCACGCGGTGCACGCGGACTGGTTTGCCAGGGATCACATGGATTTTTAGCGCCAGGTATGCCGCAACTTCTTCCTCTGGTGTTTCTTCTTGTTGGATTTCACCCTCGGCTTCTTCCTCTTCTGGTGTTTCTGAAGCAACCTTTTCGATTGCCTGAACTGAGGCTTGAACGCCAATGTTCAGCGCCGTCCAATCGGCGGTTTGACCAAGGGTGGGGATTTTAATCTGGGTCTTCTCATCCATCTCAAAAGTGATCAAATTACCGCCGCCGATATCGAGAGTAAGGCTGGTTTCCGTCACTTCAGTGATCGATCCGCGGAAGTGCACCTTTTTGCCGGCTTTTTTCTCGGCTTTTTCCAACTGTTTCTCGGCCTTGCGTAATTCTTTCTCCGCCTGGCGGAGTTCTTTCTCAGCCTCTTTAGTGGCCTTTTTCTCCATGCCAGGATTGTTCTTAGGTTCTGGAGTTTTTTTCAGCACGACCGGCTGTTCTTCGTTTGTCAGTTGACTGCTGGATGCATGCACCTGAGCAGTGCTAAAGAACAATCCAATAATCATGACAATTGATAAGACCATAAACCATCGTTTCATCATAACCTCCTAGCAACTGATGTGCTTTGAAAATTCCTATTCGACATATACAATGAGCTCAAATTGGATCTCATTTCCGTCATAATCGCTGATGATCACTTCGATTAAATTTGGTCCGTCCTCAAGATCGAGCTCGATTGAAAAGGTATCCTCCGCAAAAGTTGTAATGATATAGTCGTTGGCGCTGACAACTGCGTTACGATTCGACCATCCCTCCAGCAAGAACTTCTGCTGATTAATAGTCGTTTCTTGCGCTGAAAAGATACGGGCTTTTAACGATCCACTGCTCCCTTCGAGAACTTCGGGTGAATCCGTAACAACTGGTTGATCCATGGGGGCTGCGGTGGTTTCAGGCTGGCTGTCTTCGTTACCTTGCGATGATACTGCGGAGGGCAGGTCAACCGTTGTTTGAGGATTACAAGCAGTTAAAGCCATGATTAAGATGGCTATGACGAAAATTAATTTCTTCATCGGCTCATTTTTAGTATATCTCAAGATCAAAAAAGGTAAAGTCTGGTTTGTTTTTCCTTACAATTTTGTAAGGGCGATTTAACCGAGGGATATAGGGCTTGTCTGGATCATCTTGTTTGATTTGCTTCCATCCGCGTTATGTTGAATACCCTCATGCTGATGATTGCCTTGCAATCCATTTTATCCTCGGTCGTCGCTTTACCGGTGCCTTGACTGGCAGCAGAGAACGGATATCTCCAGGATTCAGTAACCATATCACCTCATGTACGACTTATCTATTGATATGGCGTATCCTGGTCGTGTCGATAGTCTTACGTTGTGTTTTTTTGATCGCGGATATTCCCTTATATACACGACCCATAAAGTGTAAAGCAGTTGCAAGGCTCGCTGCGTAGTAACCGTGTTACATTAAATTCACCACCATTTGACCTTATTCGTGAATGTTTCATGAAAAAATACCGATATATTCTACTGATTATTGCGTTCATTTTACTGGCAACCATCGTCTTCCCGTCCAATCCAGCAAAAGCAGAACCATTACCGCCCACCATCGACCAGCCAGCCAGTGCAGATTCAGATTCCTCATCCATCCAATTCATTGGTTGCGGCCCGGTATATCTGCAGGCGGTGAACGCTGCTTTCGAGCAGCAAGTGGTCGAGCTGGTCAACATCGAGAGGTCGAATGTTGGACTGCCGCCTCTTAAACGGTCTGATGCGCTCGAGGCAGCCGCCCGGTATCATGCCAAGGACATGGCCGTCGATCAATATTTCTCGCACGATTCTTATGATGCGGGCAATATTTGGGTATGCAAC
>JAXDCA010000011.1:0-10067 GCA_034678305.1 Bellilinea sp. | reverse complement strand
GTCCCAATTACTTTGTTAATTTCCGGCGGCAGGATCGCGCCGGGGTTCGCCGGGCGCAGCACGTCGATCATCTCGCGGGTCAGCTCCTCGCCGGCCTGGATGTCGCGGGCAGCCCGCAGGCAGCGCCGTTGCAGCACGACCGTCTCCTGCTCGTTGCCGGCGACGGTCTTATCGCCCGAGCCGAGTGCATACTCCAACTCGCGCGTTCGTTTGACCATCTCCCCCCAGGCGTGCGCATCCAGGGCAAAGGCGTGGTCGGGGCCTTCACGGCTGTTGTCGTCGGTGAAGTGTTTTTCCACCACCCGAGCGCCCAGGGTGACCGCGCCAAGCACGGCGGAATGCCCTGGCGTATGGTCGGACAATCCCAGCACCACCTGTGGAAACATGGCTGCGTAGGTTTTCAACACGTTCAGGTTGACATATTTAAAATTTTCCAGGCTGGCGGTGTAGTTGGTGTTGCACTGCATCAGCACCAACTGCGGGTTGCAAGCCAAAATCGTATGCACCGCCCGCTGCACCTCGCCGATGTTGGCGGCGCCGGTGGCAAGCATGACCGGCTTTCCCTTCCTGGCAATCCGCTCGATGGCTTCCAGCCAGTCAATTTCACCAGAACCGATTTTATAGACAGGCATATACTCGTCGAGGAAATCGATCGCCGTGAAATCATAAGGGGCGGAGAAATAATCCATGCCGACCTGATCGCAGACCTCTTTCAATTCAACGGTCCACTCGAAGGGGATCGAAGCGGATTTGTAAACTTCGAAGACTGATTTCTTCCAGCTTGACTGGTGAGATTGCTGCCCGCCCATGGCTTTGAAACCGTAATCCGAGACAATTTTCGGGGCGCTGAAATTTTGAAACTTGGCCGCATCCGCGCCGGCTTGCTTCGCCAGCCGGATCAGATATTTTGCCCGCTCAAGGCTGCCGTCGTGATTGGCAGCGATATCGGCCACAAAGTAGGTCGGATGGTTTTCTCCAATCAGACGATTGCCAATTGTGATTTCCATGGTGATCTCCTTCTATCTTTCAAAGAAGTAATTGCCGTAAAGTAGCGCTACAGCGGATTGCCGAGATCGCGCACCTGCTGCGCATACCCGCTTTGATAATGGTCGTAGAAGCGCTGCAGACCCTCAGCCTGGCGCGGCGCCGGGTGCCCAAGCGCAGCGCTGAGCTTGTCGGTGCGCAAGCGCAGATCGGGTGAGCGCGCTGCTCGCAGCCCGCTCTCACGCACAGATACGGGAGAGATGAGATTGCTATCGAGACCAAAGCGTTCGGCCACTGCCACGCCAAACTCATACTTGGTCAGGTGCTCGCTGCTGACCACATGGTACAACCCGCTGCAGCCAAGTTGATCCAGACGCAACAGGATTTCCGCCAGTTGAGTGGCCTCCAGCGGGCAAAAGTGAACATCGACAAAGCCCTGAACCGGCTTTCGCTGCGAAAGGTTGTTAAAGAAAAACTCTGCCAGACTGCGCTGCCCTAAAAGACTCCAACCGTAAAAATTCAGCCGCGCCACCAGCGCCTGGGGGTATTCCTCGAGAACCGCTTCCTCGCCAGCCAGCTTGCTGCGCGCATATACGCTGCGCGGATTGGGTTTGTCCTCCTCGCTGTAGTCACCGCGCTGACCGTCGAAAACGGCATCCGTCGAAAGATGCACCAACCTGACGCCGCCTGCTGCGCAAGCTTTAGCCAGCGCGCGTGGAAGCTCGACGTTGATCCGCCAGGTCAGTTCTGGCATGCTTTCACACAGGTCGATGTTCGCCATGGCTGCGCAATTGAGCGCCAGTTCAGGCTGCACCTGGTCGAGCAGCCGCTCGATTTCGCCCGGCTTGCCAAGATCGGCCTGAAGCGTCAGAAACGGCGCGCGCGGCAAGAGGTGGCTGTTCACTAGGCCAGTCAATTCATGCTGGCGGTAATTTTGCAGGCAGAAGTTCAGCCCCAGCAGTCCGCTGGCGCCCGGCACCAGGATGCGCGTCATTCTAGTGTGCCCTGCCTGTATGCTTCTTCGATTGGACGGATAATTTCACGGATCTGAGCGACCGACAGCCATTCTTCATTCGTATTGCTGGCGTATCGGAAGCCGTCCTCCAGTAATTTTCCGCGCGATTGCCACTCGTGCCCGAACCAGAAGGCTTCTACTGGCTGGACAACATACATATCATCCACATCCACCGTGGATCTAGCCTCATCTTCGGAGATAAGCACCTCATGCAGCTTTTCTCCAGGGCGGATGCCGATAGTTTCAATGCGCGCTTTGGGAGCAACTGCCCGCGCCAGGTCAATCACTTTCATGCTGGGGATCTTTGGCACAAATACTTCCCCGCCAAGCATTTGTTCGCTGCAGCTGATCACAAAGCGCACGCCCTTCTCCAGCGATACCCAAAAGCGGGTCATGCGCTTATCGGTGATGGTCATCAGGCCGTTCTCCCGCTGTTTGAGGAACATCGGCACCACACTCCCGCGGCTGCCAACGACATTGCCGTAACGAACGCAGCTAAAGCGCGTAGCGGTTCCGCCAGCATAAGAGTTGGACTGCACAAACAGCTTCTCAGCCGCCAATTTAGTGGCCCCGTAGAGATTAACCGGATTGACCGCTTTATCGGTGCTCAACGCGATCACCCTGGTCACTCCGGCATCCAGCGCAGCCTCGATCACATTGCTGCTGCCGAGGATGTTGGTCTTGATCGCTTCCATCGGGTTGTACTCGCAAGCCGGCACCTGCTTGAGCGCCGCGGCGTGAATGACAATGTCCACGCCGTTGAATGCCCGGCGCAGGCGCTGCTGGTCGCGCACGTCGCCGATGAAATAGCGCAAACTCTGATGCTCGAAGCCCGCCTGTCGCATTTCATGCTGCTTGAGCTCGTCCCGGCTGAAAACAATGATCTTGGCCGGGTGGATTTCATCCAACATAATACGAATGAATTTTTTTCCAAACGAACCGGTTCCACCGGTCACCAGAACAACTTTATCGCTCCAATCCATCATGTACACCTCATTCCATTCGTGCGGGAATCATATCTCAATTCATCCGGCTGCCAATCTGTCGCGCAGGACCGCCGGCCACATCTCCAGCGCCGAGGATGCTTCGCGAAAATCGAGCTGAGTTGCCTGTTTCTCCAGGCTCAACATCAGAATCTCAGACATCCCATCAGCCTGGCGAGTAATCCATAGTATTGGAGATCTCCGCTGCGGCATCCCTTTACTCTTCCAATCGACCGAATTTCTTCTTGAACAACAGGTACCGCGCCCAACGCAGGCTGTTGAGGACGGGCCCCTCCAGGGCTTGTTTGCGCGGCGCTTTACGGCTGGGCGTGTAGGGAAATTTTGCCAGGTCGGACCACAGATAGGCTGTGATGCGGCGCTCCATCACATGCTCCGGGTAGCTGCGGAATTTCGGGTGGACACCCAGCATGGCATTGATCAGCCGGCGGTTGCTGATTGGCGCGAAATCCTGGTGCGATAGATCATTCACCACCTGCCCCAGCGCATACCAGTTGCCGACCTCGTTTTCCCACGAGAACATGTCTAATAATTTATAGCCAAGTTTCTCAGTGGGCAGGGCTTCTTTCATCCACTCACGGAAACTGCTGATCACCAGGGGATCATTGCCAAGGTAAGCCAGATTAACCAGGTCGCGCAGCGTCACCCGGTACGGATAGACGCCAAGCGGCCAGTAACGGCAGCGCACGATCTCAGAGCCAGTGCCCTTAAGGATCACATAGTTCTGGGGCACATGCTCATAACGACTGTAAACCATTTTGCCCCAATCATCCTTGATTCCGGTGGTGTTGGCTGAATAAACTTCAGCGAATTCGGATGTCATGTCCACTCTGGCGTCGATAATGTGGTGATCGAGATCGAGCGATCGCGCCATCTCGCTTGGCACGCGCACATCGTCGCTCTCAGGGGTCAGGTGGCGGTACATCATCGAGAAAATAAACACATCATCGGCAAAATCACGGCAGCCGGCAAATACCATGCGGCTGTCCAGCCCGGAGGAAAGAGACACAGCCAGCGGAAAACGCTTGCGCGCGCTCGCCATCATGCCCTTTATCGTTTTCGCAGCAATGCGTACTCCTTCCTCGAGCGGTACTCTCTTGAAAGGGGTAACCGGCCAGTAACGCGCCGGTCTTTTGGCTTTCAGGTCGAAATAATGGTTTGGATGCAGGTGGTATACCCCGGTGAAGGGGCTGGACTTTCCTGGCCACCAGGTTTCTAATTTTTCGACGAAGCGGGCAGAACCCATATAGCTTGCCCCCTCCGGTGAAATGTTCATAATAAATTGATGCTGAAACAATCCCGGCTGCGTGCCAAGCCAGGCGTTTCCTTCAGCATCCAGGTAATAATAAGCCGTGCGCATTCCAGCTGGATCGTTGAAAACCACTCCCGTATCACGGTGATAGAGGAAGATAAGCCAGCGCCCCCCCATTGGCTCGGTGGACTCGATCCATTGATCGACCGACCCGGCTGAAGCGCACAGCCGTTCCAGAATTTCCGCGTTGCCGTCTTCTGGGCGGTCAGGGTCAAGAATGAAACCCAGCAGCGTGACCTGAAAACCGTTCGCCGAAACTTGCGTAACATCTAAATCGGGGTGCGTCGAGAGGCAGTTGCCTTCTGGCATGGAACGCACCAGCCACCCATCCTGCTTGAAAGGGGTTTTTCCAAAAAAGAACTGGTATCGGTAAAGCAGATGCTGCATTTTCCCTTTCATTACGCAAAACCTTCTAGAAATACCCAATAAAGACAGCGCATAATGGTAATCAGGCGTTTAATTCATCAGACCGGCGCTGCGATCTATTGACCAGTCAATCGGTTCTCCGACCAGGTAGCGGAATGTCTGCGCGTAAAGGTGGTTGCCGGTTCCGTCGAGCACCGTATCCAGCGGGCTGACGCGGTAATCGTCCCACATGCGCACCAGGTGCCAGGGGTAGGGATGCGGGTAATCGAAGAAGAAGCGGTAAGCATATTGCCAGGCGCTTTGCACCTGTTCCTTCGTCAGGCGGTATTCACCCGGGTTATTCAGCATATGCCCGAGCAGCTTGAAGTAGGAAACCCATGAATCCGGATCGTGGGTGAAGCCGCGGTCGCGGTAATGCGTTTTCCCGGCCACAATGACTGGCACGCCCATCATGGCCATTTCCATGCCGACCGTGGTGGTGTAAACCAGGCCAATATCAGCCACTTCCATCAGATCATACGTATTGACTTCGTCCTGCGGCTTGATCAGGCGGATGTTATCGGGCAGCTGCGGCAGCACTTCGTGGACGACATCGACCATCGATTGCCCGTGTGTCAGCACTTCGCCCGGATGGACGCGGATGACCAGCTGCACGTCCGGGCGGCCGATGAAATATTGCACGGTGCGGCTGATCCATTCAGCCATGGTGCGCGAGAAAACCTGCCTTCCAAGCGTCAGGCTGTCGCCGAGCACATTCGTTGCCAACAGCACGACCGGTCTTTCATCCAGGTCAAGCTTGGCTCGAGCCTGCTGCCCGCCTTGCGGCTGCACTCCTTGCCACAGGCGCGCAAAATTCTCCCAAAGCGATGCCCGCTGACGAGCCATCATCAACGATTTCATCCGGTTCAGTTGGTCTTCGCTCAGGGGAATATCCTTCTTCGCTTCCCAGAGCTTGCTGGTTTCCTGCCGCATCACCTCGCTGTTTTGCGCCACCCAGATGCGCTGCCGTTGATCGCTGAATTCATAGGTGACAGTCGGAATACGCAGATGGCGCGCTACGCGGTAAACGATGCCCATCTCCTGGATGGTCCCATTGGGGATAATGACCACGTCCGGGCGGTTGTTTCGCAGCCACGCCAGGGTTGCCTGGGCTATCTCGCGGTTGCGGCTGTAGCGCAGTTTGTATATAGCCGATTCAGGATCGATGTCCTCGATCTGCAGGGTGTATTGAGAATCGTACAGGCTGACTTCGTTGACTGCCTCGACCAGCGTTTCTGGCAGCGGCATGTAAGGCGCGCGATTGCTAAAAAAGGACACTACATCCATTACCGGCCTGGCCTGGTCGAGAACTTTTTTGGCGTAGGCATTCTGACGGCGCAGATCAAACAGGTTGATCTCATTTTGCCAGTCAGAATAGGGCAGGTATCCAAAGGTGACTTTATGTCCCTGGGCAGCCAGCGCCACCCCCATGAGAGCAGCATGTTCGATCCAATAGTGCAGCGAGGCAAAGATAAATACCTTTTTCCCGGAGGTTGCCGCCTGTCTTAATGCGACGGCCTGTGGAATCATGGCAGGCAACTCGGCCTGCAGCATGCGCAGCGAAAAGCGGCTGTGCAAAGGTCCACCCCGCTGCCGGACCAGCCAGTAGAGCTCCGCCGTGAATGGGATGCCCCCTAAAATTCGTTTGACCGTATCTTTACCTGAAGGAGCCATATCTACCCCTGTATCGCCTCTATATCCCAATTGAACAGCGGCCTTACAGCGCCAAGACGCTGCTCCGGCCACTGCATGCCCGGCGCGCCAGCCGCATCCACTGTGAATGTCAGCGCCTGCTCTTCCTGAAAATACCGCCGAATGCGGTACGAGCTGGCGTTGATTCCCACAACAAAACGGCCTTCATTGAGCAGATTTGCCGGCACGATGCAGCGGCTGATGTATCTGCCCGGTTGACGCGTCGCATACCGCTCGAACACCTCCGGATGGTCGGTGTCGAACGATGTGAATATATATTCCCCGCGCGTGCTCATCAAATAAACGCCTACCCGCAACCCGGTGATAGGCGCATCCAACCGGTACTCGACTTCGAGCGTGAGCGGCTCGACCGAGCGCGCGGTATCGACCACCTTACCCTGCGGATTGACCACCCGCACTGCCAGCGGCCTGAAGGGCGCCGCGCTGGCAGGCACCTCGTCCTCGTCCCAGTAGCGCTGACCCTCCTGGGCATAGCCGCGCGACAAATAATAATCAACCGCCTGAGGAGTGGCTGCGCGCAGGGCCAGCCGGCCTTTTTCGATCACCAGCGTTTCTTCGGTCAGCCGCAGGACAGCTGACATATTATGGCTGACGAACAACACCGTGCGTCCTTCGCTGGCAACGTCGCTCATCTTGCCCAGGCACTTGCGCTGAAATTCGGCGTCCCCGACCGCCAGAACCTCATCCACCACCAGAATCTCCGGCTCGAGATGAGCCGCTACCGCAAATGCCAGGCGCAGGTACATGCCCGACGAATAGCGCTTGACCGGCGTTTCGATGAATTTTTCGATTTCAGCGAAGGCGACGATTTCGTCGAATTTGCGCTCGATCTCGGCTTTCTTCATGCCGAGGATGGCGCCATTGAGGTAGATGTTCTCGCGGCCGGTCAGCTCCGGGTGAAAGCCGGTGCCGACCTCGAGCAGGCTGCCCACCCGCCCGTGAATCTCCGCCTCGCCTTCGGTCGGCTCAGTGACTCGCGACAGCAGTTTGAGCAGCGTGCTTTTACCGGCGCCGTTGCGCCCAATCACGCCCAACACCTGACCCTGCTTGACATCGAATGATATGTCGCGCAGCGCCCAGATATGCCCGTGGTTGTCAGACTCCCTGGGCTTGAAAAGGTTGGTGATCGAATCGCGCAGCGTGCGATAACTCTGGTGATGCAGCTCACCGATCTTATAACGCTTGCCAATCTGGTTGACTCGGATGGCAATATCGCTCATATCATATCCGCGAATGTGCGCTCCATGCGCCGAAAATAGAAAAGCCCGGAAACGAACAAGACCAGCACCACTGCCGCTGAAACCAGCATGACCATATCCGGCGGGTTGGTGCCGAACAACGACCAGCGAAAGCCCTGGATCACGCCGACCATCGGGTTCAGCGCATACATCATCCGCCAGAATTGACTGACATTGATCGCATCCAGGGGATAGACTACCGGCGAGGCGTACATCCAGGCGGTCAGCAGGAAAGGCACCATGTGCTGCACGTCGCGGTATTGCACATTGAGCGCCGAGAGCCACAGGCCGACCGCCAGCGCCGCCAGCAGCGCCAGCAGCAGAAAGACCGGCAGCCACAGCAAGCGCAGCGTGAATGGCACGCCGTAGAACAGCATTAAACCGACCAGGATGACAAAACTGAAGAAAAAATCCACCAATCCGGCTGCCACCGAGGAGAATGGAATGATCAAGCGCGGGAAGTAGATCTTGGTCAGCAGATTGGAATTGACCACCAGGCTGATGCTCGAACGCTGCAGCGCGCCCTGGAAAAACTGCCAGGGCAATAAGGCCGCAAAGCTGAAGATCGGATACAGCTTGGGATCGATGCCCTCGCTTGGCTGCACGCCGAGGAAGCGGTTGAAGATCACCGTGAAGATCACCATGGTGAGCAGCGGCTGCAGGATCGCCCAGGCGATGCCGAGCAGCGCCTGTTTGTAGCGCACCTTGATGTCGCGCCAGGTGAGAAAATAGATCAGCTCGCGATACAGCCATAGATCGCGCAGGTTGATGGCTAACCAGCCGCGTGCCGGTCGGATATAGGTTACGGTTGACTCTGCTCGAACCGCCATGTTGCCTTTCCAGCCCGGAAGATGCCCGGGCAGGTGGAATTCAGGATCGCGCCCGATGGGCGCGGTACCAGTCTATCGTGCGGCGCAAACCTTCTTCGAAGTTCGTTTGCGCCTTGAAGCCAAATTCAGCCAGCGCGCGGGAGGTATCGAGCGCGCGGCGCGGCTGCCCGTTGGGTTTGTCTGTGTTCCAGACCAGCCGGCCCTGGTAGCCGGTCAGCCGCTGGATCAGCTCAGCCAGGTCTTTGATGCTGATCTCATAACCTGAGCCAAGGTTGACCGGCGCAGGTTTGTTGTAGCGTTCTGCCGCCAGCAGGATGCCCTCGGCGGCATCTTCGACATAGAGAAACTCGCGGGTTGGCGAGCCGTCGCCCCACACTTCGATCGTCTCCTGCCCGCCCTCCTGCGCCTCAACGCACTTGCGGATCAGCGCCGGAATGACGTGTGAAGATTCCAGGTCGAAGTTATCGCGCGGACCGTACAGGTTGACCGGCAGCAGGAAGATGGCGTTGAAGCCATACTGCTGGCGGTAAGACTGCGCCTGGACGAGGAGCATCTTCTTCGCCAGTCCGTACGGGGCGTTGGTTTCCTCGGGGTAGCCGTTCCACAGGTCGTCCTCTTTGAACGGCACCGGCGTGAACTTCGGGTAGGCGCAGACCGTGCCGAGGGCCACAAATTTTTCTACGCCGCGCCGCCAGGCCTGGTGCATCAATTGCACGCCCATCATCAGGTTGTCGTAGAAAAATTCAGCCGGGTGCAGACGGTTGGCGCCAATACCGCCGACGTGCGCCGCCAGGTGCAGGATGATATCCGGGCGCGAGTCGTCCAGCATGCGGGTCACATCGCCCGGCTCGACCAGGTTGTAATCTTCGATCAGCGGGACGAAAATTTCTTTCGCGCCGCGTTCTCTTAACTTAGCGGTAATGAAGGATCCGAGAAATCCAGCCCCGCCCGTGACGCATACCCTGCGATTCTGCCAAAACTCAGCTGAGGTCATCATTACGAGGTTTCCTCCGGTTCCAGAATCACTTTCAAATGATCGACTCGCAGGATAGGCGCGCGCGAATCCTCGACGATGTTAATGCCCTGTTCCAGGCAGGTTAACCTACAAACCTCCGCCACCTCGCCCTCGCCATGCAGGCGGACAGCAGGGATGCCCCGGCGGCGCATCTCTTCGATCGCCGTCAGCGCGCGCGTACGCACCAGGCGGTACAGCCTGAACGATGTTTGGATGTAATCAATGGTCAGTCGGGCGCGCAGCGCCAGTCCCTCGGGAGTAATAATGTAACGCAGTTTACGGCGCTCGGCGCGCCGCACCTTCACATAACCTTTGGATATCAGCCGTTTCAGATGCCAGTTAATCGTCCCAACGGCCACGCCCAGATGGGCAGCCAAGGACGCCTGAGTCGCATCCGGGTCCTGCTCGATACGCTCGAGGATGATCATATCGCGGGAAGATTCGGGAGATGTGCTCATAAGATTCCAATATTCAACTGTTGAATTATAAACTCGCGGGCTGAATCGGTCAAGGGACAAAAATCGGGCTTTTTGGCCCGATTTATGGAGGTGCTT
>JAXDCA010000010.1:0-8856 GCA_034678305.1 Bellilinea sp. | reverse complement strand
AGCCCGAGGTAGATTTCCTGGTTGGCGTAGGCAATCGAGGAAAGGGCGTCGGGCGAGAAAGAAGCCAGGGCGCGGAATTTATTGAGCTTTTTTTCCGACAAACTTGCTGTCGGCAGCGGAGAACCAGTGACCAGATATTTAAATTTGGAAAGCATATCCACTAGCTCAGCCAGGGAGTTAATGTTGTTGCAGTCGAGCGTTAATTGCCATTATATGCCTGGTTGGTTAAAACGTTAATCATTATCGAGGGGCAAATGAAACGAGCAGGCATTCATCTATACTTTTCGTGCCATGTAATTTTATGAAGATCCAAGAGCACGAAAAAACTGGCGCCCAAAAACACCCGAGCATTAGCATGTATTTAGCAAGCGCTACCTGACACTTGACACATTAAATCGCGAACCTGATATTGAGCACCTCGCCCTCCTGGACGACGTACTCCTTGCCCTCGACGCGCAGCTTGCCCTTAGCGCGCGCCTCGCTCAAGCTCCCCAGCGCGGCCAGGTCGTCGTAGGTCACCACCTCGGCGCGGATGAATCCCTTCTGAAAATCGGTATGGATCGCGCCGGCGGCTTCGGGGGCGGTAGCGCCGCGGTGTACCGTCCATGCGCGCACCTCGTCCGGACCGACGGTGAAGAAGGACATCAATCCGAGAAGATCATACGATAGGCGTATGATCCGGTTCAGCCCCAGCTCAGAGATGCCGTACTCCTGCATGAACAGCTCGGCGTCTTCAGGCGGCAGCTGGGCAATGTCCATTTCCAGCCGGCCCTGCAGCGCCGCCGCCTGGCTGTGCTTGTGCGGGTAGCTGATCCGCGGCGAGGGCTGGCCCTCGCCAAGGTTGAGCAGCAGCAGCACCGGCTTGCGGCTGAGGAAGCCGAAGCCGGAGAGCGATTTTTCCTCTTCAGGCGACATGTCCATGTCGCGCAGCGGTGATTCCACCTCGAGTTGGGCGCGCATGCGCTCGAACAGCTCGATGTCGCGCTCGATCTGCGCCCGGTCGCGCCCGCCGCCCTTGCGGCGCTCGTCCGCCAGGCGCTCCAGCTTGCGCTCGACGGCGATCAGGTCGTTCAGCACGAATTCACTGTCCATCATGGCGATGTCGCGCGCCGGGTCGATGCTGCCCTGCGGATGGGGCACGTTGTCGTTCTCGAAGCAGCGCGCCACATGGATGAAGCCGTCCATCTGGGTCAACTGGTTAAGCAGCGCGCCCGAAATGCCGTTTTTACCCGCCGAGCCATCCAGCCCGGCGATGTCGGCGTAGGTGACCTTGGCGTAAGTGGTCTTCTTGGGGCTGAACATCCCGGAGAGCACGTCGACGCGCGGATCGGGCACGTCGACGACGGCGGTGTGCACTTCGATCCGCCCGGCGGAGATGCCGGTTGGCTGGCTGCCGCGGGTGAAAGCATTGAATAGAGTGGTTTTCCCTGATTGCGGGAGGCCGATAATGCCGAGACGCATGGAATATGAATACCTTGACCCTTCAGGTGATTTTCGATATACTCAGAATGCTTGCCGAAGTGGCGGAACAGGCAGACGCGCACGACTCAAAATCGTGTACCCTCCGGGTATGTGGGTTCGATTCCCACCTTCGGCACTAAAATTATAACACTCACCCCTGGTGCGAAACCGGGGGATTTTTTGTCTGGGTATCCTTACCTTTTTTATGAAGGATATTTTAAGGGCCAAGTGCCATGTTCCATGTGCCACGTCCACTTGACCCGTGATACTTGACACTTGACACGTAACCCTTGACAATCTCAAAGTTAAATCGTAAAATTACGATAAAGGAAATCCTATGGCAAGATCCAAGTCCATCCCGATTGCTACGGACCAGGCCCGATTGGCGCTGATGCTCAAGGCGCTGGGCAACCCGGTCCGTTTCAAAATCGTCGAGTACCTGGCTGAGCACCAGGTTTGCCAGACGCAGCAGATTGTTCAAGCCACCCCGCTGGCGCAATCGACCGTCAGCCAACACCTCAAGGTGCTGCGCGAGGCTGGGCTGATCACCGGCGAGATCGACGGACCAGCCACCTGCTACTGTCTCAACCCTCAGGCCATCCTCTGGCTGAAAGAGCAGATCGAAGGCTGGCTGCCCAACTGCTGTGCGGCAGACGGCAAGCCCGGGATTGACGCAGATAGTGAAAACAATTGTTGTTTCTGATCACCCTTTACAGAAAAGAGTTATCCAATGAGCATGACACCCGCTTCCGCTGAATATTTCGACCGCGTCGCCGGTCAATGGGACAAACTCCGCGCTGGTTATTTCAGCGAGGACTTACGTACGGCAGCAATCTCCAGGGCCTATCTGCGCCCGGAAATGGTTGCCGCCGACATCGGCTGCGGCAGTGGATATATCACCGCCGGTCTGGCCTCCCTTGTCCGTGAGGTAATCTGCCTCGATGGCTCGGCAGCCATGTTGGCCAAGGCGCGCGAGAACCTGAAAGATTTCAATAACATAACCTATCAGCAGGCCGACGGTCTGTCATTGCCGCTGCCTGATTGGAGCGTCGACGCGGTCTTCGCCAATATGTATTTGCATCACTGCCCCGATCCGCTGGCCGCGCTGCGCGAAATGGCGCGCATCCTGCGCCCCGGCGGGCGGCTGGTCATCACCGACATGGAGGCGCACCCGCACGCCTGGCTGAAAGATGAAATGGCTGACTTCTGGCAGGGATTCGAGCGTTGGCAGGTGAGGGATTGGTTGAAGGAGGTCGGGCTGGTCAACCGCATCGTCGCCTTCAGCGGGAACACTTGCTGCGCTGAATCGCAGGCGGCAGCAGTAGAAGGCGGCGCCGGGCAGGTGAAAATCAATGTGTTCGTGGCGGTTGCCAGCCAGCCGCTGGCAGGCATGCGCGAGCAAGTACGCCAGCGTTATGGGAAACGGGCTGAGCAGAAAGGCAGTTGCTGCTCACCTCAGCCAGAGGCGACTCAATCCGGCAGCTGCTGCACGCCGAACAGCCTGGCGCCAGGGGATAGTTCCTTTGTAGCTGGCTATACGGTTGAACAAATTCAGGTGGTGCCCGAGCAAGCGGCTGAGATCGCGCTTGGCTGCGGTAATCCAACCGCGTTGGCGGGGTTGCGTCCTGGTGAAGTGGTGGTGGACATCGGCAGCGGCGGGGGATTGGATGCCATCCTGGCTGGTCGGGCGGTCGGTCCAACCGGGCGGGTAATCGGCGTGGACATGACCTCGCAGATGCTCGAGCGGGCGCGCGCGGCAGCCGCATCCGCCGGGCTGGCGCAGGTCGAGTTCCGCTCCGGGCAGGCTGAAGCGCTGCCGGTGGAGGATAACAGCGCGGATGTGGTCATATCCAATTGCGTCATCAATCTGGTAGAGGATAAGGGTCTCGCCTTCGAGCAGGCTTTCCGCGTGTTGCGTCCTGGCGGACGGCTGGAGATCAGCGATATTGTCACTGACCGATCGCTGCCGCTCGAAGTTCAAACCGACGCTGCTGGCTGGGCTGAGTGCGTCTCAGGCGCGCTTCCAGAAGGTGAGTATCTGGATTTGATCCGGGAAGCAGGATTTTCGGAAATTAAAATACGCCGCAGCGCTGCTGATCAGCTGGGGGAGGCGAGCATTTATAGCCTGGCGGTTTCGGCAAAGAAGCATGTGTAATCTGAACTGGTTTGTGTAGACCCTCATCCCCAGCCTTTCTCCCATACGAGAGAGAAGGACGCCTTTTATGTGATGATATTGATCTGTTTTGGTAGGGGTAGACATTCACAATGCACTAGAAATTTAGCGCCTTGCACATAAGCGAATGCGTCGCCTGCACCAGAACACCTGAACACCAGAGCATCTCACACCTGACACCTGACACACTCTCACATCCCCCAAAACAGCGCCATGCCTGCCAGCAGCATCACGAAGCAGATGATGGTCAGGGGCCAGCCGATGCGGAAGAAGTCGCGAAACTGGTAATTGGCCGGGGCAATCATGAGGATGTTCACCGGATGAGCCATGGGGGTCAGGAATGAAACTGAACAGCCGATGGCGGTTGCTACAGCGATGGCCTGGGCGTCAGCGCCCATGCTGATCGCCGCGCTGATGACGATTGGCCCGGTCACCAGCGCGGTGACCTGCCCGCCCATCACCTGGGTGAGCAGCGCCGTCAGCAGAAAAGCGCCGGCAGCCAGCCCGAGCGGTCCCAGTGGAGCGGCTGCCGAGGTCATCCAGCCGCCCAGACGCCCCGCCAGCCCGGATTGCACCATTGCAAGGCTGACGGCGTACATGCCGCCGATCATAAAGACAGCCTGCCATTCGATGCTGCGGTAAGCCTCTTCCGCAGATAAGACACGAATGATCAACAGGAAGAACGCGCCTGCCAGCGTAGCAAGATACACCGGAACGCCGAGGATGGACGCGAGGACCGCCAGCAGGATCACGCTGACAGATCTGATTGCCTGGCGGCGGTCGATCGGCTGGTCGTGCTGGCTGGTCTCTAGGACGATGAAATCCGGGCTGCGCTGCACCGCGTTCAGGCAATTTGGTCCGCCGACTGTCAGGATGGTGTCGCCAAGCTCCAGGTTGAAATCACCCACGTTGGTGCGGTAGCTTTGCCCTTTGCGCAGCAGCGCCACCGCGGTGAGACCGAAACGGCTGCGAAAGCCGATCTCTTTGAGAGTCTGTCCTCTGGCCCGCGAATGAGGCGTGAGCATGATCTCCGCCATGGTCACGCCAGCGGCATTGATGCGGCTGGAAGCCTCGTTGCGCCCAACCGCCAGCCCGTGCGTCTTCAATTTACCGATGCGCTCCTCGCGCCCGATCACCAGGAGAATATCGTCCGCCTGCAGGATCGTGTTAGGCGGCGGGGAGAAAATGGCATCCTGACCGTGCCAGATAGCCATCACGCTCAAGCCCAGTTCATGCCCGATAGCCGCCTGCGCCAGGCTTTGCCCGACCAGGTTGGAGGTCGGCAGGATGCGCGCTTCCCACATGCGCTCGTTGAGGCTGTAATATCTCTCCAGTTCCGAGGGGGTCGGCCGGGCGATCAGCAACTCCGGTGGAGGTTCGCGGTCGGGCAGCAGTTTGCTGCCGAACAGCCAGAAAAAGAGCAATCCCGCGACGGCTATGAGCCCGCCTGTCGGCGTGAAGTCCAGGATGCCAAGCGTGGGCTGCGGCGGCTCCGCGATGGGCAGCAAACCACTTACGATGATATTGGCGGTGGTGAAGTAGGTCGCTGCGCCGCCGAGCAGGCTGCCATAAGCCACCGGGATGAGCAGTTTGCTCGGGCGAATGCCGGTGCGGCGGCAGACTTCCATGGCGCTCGGCAGCAGCAGCGCGCCAGCAGCCAGGTTGTTCATCACCAGCGAGAGCAGCGCGGTGGCCGCAGCGAACAGAACGATCAGCCGCTGCTCCGATGCGCGGCTAAGACTCAATAAGCGGCGCACGATCCAGCGCGATATCCCGCTTTTATCCAATGCGCGCGTAATGATGAACAGGCTGATCAAGGTAAAGATGATCGGCTGGCCGAAGCCGGAAATCGCCTTGACCGCCTCGTTGGGCGAATCAGGCTGGCCAAGGATGCCCATGCCAAAAAATTGGGCAGCGCCGAGGATAATAGCCATGCACATGGCTGCCACATCCATGCGCAGGCGGTTGGTAAGAATTAAACCAAAGGCGGCGGCAATAACCAGGAGCAGAAATATTTCAGGCAGGGTCATCAGGTCAGCATCGTGATGTTCAGCAGGATAATGAAATGTCTTCCATCAATTATTTTAGACCAATCTGCTCCATTTGGGGATTGTTTCTTTTGAAAAATCCTTTCACTCCTGGATCTCCACCACCACCCCGTCCTCGGCCCAGTTATACAGCCACTCGGCCGCGTCCAGCTTGAGGATGATGCAGCCGTACGAGGCCGGCTTGCCGAGGATGCTCTCCCACAGGCGCTTTCCGCTCTTTAGCGTCGGCAGCCCGTGGATGCCGTTCATGAAGCCGGGCCAGGCCTCGTAGATGCCGAGGAAATGCGGCATGGTCAGTTCCCAGACCGAGGCGTAAGCCGAAAGCTCGTGAGTCTGCACCTGGAAGACGCCTGGCTGGGTCGGCGAGCGGTCCATGCCGGTGCTGATGATAAATTCGCGGATTTGCTCGTCGTCCTCGTAAATCCACATGCGCTGGCGGCTGATCGAAAGGACAATGCGTTTGCCAAGCACGACCTGCAGCGGCAGCAGATCGCTTTTGGAAGGGATGGTGAGCGTATATCCAACCGGGATCGTATCTACATCGATGCCCGGATTGGCCTGCAGGATCATCCACATCGGCATGCCCATGCGGTAGCTGATCTTGAGCAGGGTATCGCCTTCCTGCACCGTGTAGCTGGTCGGTCCGTGGTGGATGACCGCCCGAAACGGCTGACCGTTCTGCCAGCGTTCGGTCACGGTATACGGCGGGTCGGCCAGGTCGAGGGTGCGCCCGCCGCCCAACTCGCCTTCAAGCTGGTTCAGGTAGGCCATCAGGCCGTTCTCGTCGATGCGCAAGACCGGATCGCCGCTGGACAAATCAGCCTGCATCCAACTGCCCAACATTTCACGCGGGACGCTGTACTCCAGAGTCGAATCGCCGATCGGGTCGTAGGCATGGATCAGCAGCGGGCGGTTGAGCTTCTCTTCCAGCTCGGGGATATGCTGGTTGAGTTCCTCCACCGGCGAGGGCACCGGCTGGGTGACCAGCGGCAGGTAACCGCTCAACAGAATCAAAGCGGGATTTTCCGCCATATTCTTCAGGGTGGCTTCCGGATCGAAACGCGCCCCGGGCGCGCCCGGCACAGCGCTCCATCGTCCATCAAGATACTGCAGCGAAGCCGCTTCTGGCGGGCGGTCAACCAGCGCGCCCCAGTTCGCCAGCTGCGCGGCAGCCACCTGCGGACTGAAGACGACCACCGGCTGAATTTCCTCCGGCTGCATGCCGGTCAGTATGTCCAGCAATTGGGTATAACGCTGCCCGCCGCGCCCGTAGTCATAAGCCCGTTGGGCAGTCGCTTTCGGGTCCGCCCACAGGCCGAACTCCAGCGGATTCGCTTCCCAATAGTTGACGCCGTCGCTGACCAGCAGAATGCGCTCGCGGTTCCACTCGCTGTCGATGCGCGCAGCGGCCTGCTCGAGGGTCAGGCCGCCAACCTGCGTGTCGCCAACTTGCGCGCCCGGCGCGATCGGTCCTGAAAAGCGGAAGTAGAGGTAAATGCCGGCCAACAGCCAGCCGGCAAGCAGCACCAGGGCAAATCCCAGCAGCACGTAGATCCACCAGGACTGCCCGCCGGATGAAGGCTCCCTGGCCATGGCAATGGGCTTCTTTGGAGAAGACCGGTAAGTTATTTGCATACCCGTAAGACGGTCAAAGCCGCGCAGGGTTCCTTTTTCTGACGAGGCAGGGTCACGGCTATCTCACCCAGCGCGGAAAGCCGAAGCCGCCAAGACGCAGGCTGTCGGGGTCGTCTGTCCATACGCCAGCAATTTTCGCGCCGCATTGCGGGCAGGTCCCTTGCGCGCTGATGCGGTAGTCGAGCAAAGTGTAGCCGCGCCGCTCGATCAGCAGCGTGGTGCATTTAGGGCAGTAGGTGTTCTCCAGCGGTCCAACCCGCCCGGGCAGATTGCCGGCATAGACGTAATGCAGCCCGGCCTCCTGGCCGATCTCAGCCGCCTGCTGCAGCGTGCGCGGCGAGGTAGGGCGCGAGTCGGTCATCTTGTAGTCCGGATGGAAGGCGGTCACGTGCCAGGGGATATCTGCCGAGACCGAGCGGATGAAACGGGCAGCTTCCCAAAGCTCCTCCGGGCTGTCGTTGAAACCGGGGATGACCAGCGTGACCACCTCGACCCACAGGTCGAGCTCGCGCGCCTTCTGAATGGCGTCCAGCACGTTTTGCAGCACGCCGCCGCACTGGCGGTAGTGTTTATCCTGCATGGTTTTCAGGTCGATTTTGTAGGCGCTCAACCAGGGACGCAAGTATTCCAGCACCTCGGGGGTCGCGTTGCCGTTGGAGACATAGCCGCAGCGCAGACCAGCCGCTTTGGCCATCTTGAAGATGCTGACCGCCCATTCCGAGGTGATCAGCGGCTCGTTGTAAGAGGAAACCACCGCCTGCGCGCCGCCGCGCAGCGCGTACTGCACGATCTGCTCGGGCGAGATGCGCTGGATGTAACGGATGCTGGCGTCGGCAGCCGGGTCGCGCAGCGCCTGCGAACTCAGCCAGTTCTGGCAGAATTCGCAGTGGAAGTCGCAGCCGAGCATGCCGAAGGTCAGCGCGTCGCTGCCGGGCAGGAAGTGGTTGAAGGGCTTCTTCTCGATCGGGTCGATCTGCAGGGCGGCCACATAGCCCCAGGGCACGCGCAGCTCGCCTTCGTGGTTGAAGCGCACCTTGCAGATGCCGCGCCGTCCGGGCTTGATCAGGCAGCGGTGGGCGCAGGCGGTGCAGCGCAGCGCGCCTTCATCCAGCTGCTCGACCAGCTCTCCGGGGCGGGTGAGCTCATCTAATTGATCAGCAAGCGTAACCATGCGTACACCTCATTTGCACCGGTAAAAGGTTGCTGCTTTTATTATAACGACTTCCGAGAAGTCCTGCCGGGGGGCAGTAGTTCGCCGGCTATGACTAACTCAACGATGGATTCGACTTTTGGAAATAAAGAAAATCTGATACTATTATGGATAGCAGCAAATTAACCCGGATATAGCCGAAATTATTGTATTATTCATACCTTTAGCCGATGGGATGATGGGGATTTATCGGTAGCGGGTTGGAAAAACTGAATAGGTTCGCTATGGATCGGTAGACACGAATTCGATCGTTTATTATTTATCGGCCCCCTTCGAATATTAAAAGTTGACTAAATATGACGAATAAGTTATATTTAAGGTGGAACAGT
>JAXDCA010000009.1:0-9073 GCA_034678305.1 Bellilinea sp. | reverse complement strand
AAGCACCTGCAGAATGACCGTAAAAAACAGCCCGACCAGCAGGATCATTAAAGGCTGGACAAACGCAAGCGCGATATCAGCGAACCCGTACTGTCCAACCACCTGGATAACCTGCGGGATCAACCGGTACAACTGGACGCCAAAAATGATGACAGCAATCACAAGAATTATCCATGACAGGATGTTAGCCAGTGTGGAAATGCGCATCAAGCGGTCCGGCCGGTGAAACAGATCGGCTTCACTCCCAGCTTTTTTTTCTTCGGTTTGTCCTTCGATAGATTCCATTGATCTCTCCTTGATTGATAGGTCAGGGTCAACCCTTCCAGGCCGCCTGAATGATTCGCTAATTGTATCCCAACTTGGCTTTTTTAGTTGGAAATTATTCGTATATTTTTGGTATAGGTTCCCTTGGATGAACAGCTGTTCTCGATCCAAATAACCACATCGCTTGCCCTATTGACTTTTATTCCGGCCTCTCTATAATAATCATAACTGGTCAGACCATTTACCAGTTATCTCTTCTCCAAAGGCAGATATGATGAACTGGCAGCCCCCTGACAAACCTTCCGAACTGGCCGAAATGCGCCTCATCGAGGCCATCCTCAACGGGCAATTCCCGCCCGAATCTAACCTGCCGGCCGAACGCGAGCTGGCCGTGCTGCTCGGCGTCACCCGCCCCACGCTGCGTGAAGCCCTGCAGCGGATGACCCGCGACGGCTGGCTCGAAATCCGCCAGGGACATCCCACGCGAGTGCGCAATTACTTGCGCGAAGGACAGCTGGCCATACTGGTATCGATCGTCGCGCGCCCTGAAATCATGCCGCCCGACATCATCCCCAATTTGCTCGATGTGCGCCTTTCACTCGCCCCTGCCTACACCGCTCAGGCCATTCGCCGCGCGCCCAGGGACGTCGTCGATTTGCTCTCCCCATTGACCAGCCTGCCCGGCACGCCCGAAGCCTACACCGCCGCTGACTGGGATCTGCACCACGGACTGACCGTCCTTTCCGGCAATCCGGTATACACGCTGATCCTGAATGGATTTTCCCGGCTGTACGCGACCATGGGGCTGCGCTACTTTGCCCTGTCATCCGCGCGCCAGGCCTCGCTGACCTTCTATCTGGCGCTGCTTGAAGCCGCCCGAAGGCACGACCCCGACCTTGGCGAGGAAATCACCCGCCAGGTGATGATCCAATCCATTGGGTTCTGGAACCAGGTCGCGCGGAAATGAGCATACCCAGCCAGACGCACAAAGCATCCCCCGTGTGGCGGACGGGATGGCGCGAACAAATCTGGTCGGAGTTAGACCAACCCTGGGATCTGATCGTGATCGGCGGCGGCATCACTGGGGCGGGAGTGCTGCGCGAGGCCAGCCTGCACGGGCTGCGCGCGCTGCTTCTGGAAGCCAGCGATTTCGCGTTCGGCACCTCCAGCCGCTCGTCCAAGCTGGTGCACGGAGGCATACGCTATCTGCGCGAGCGCCTGTTCAACGTCACCCGCGAAATGGCGCGCGAGCGGGAGTGGCTGCTGCGCGCCGCACCACACCTGGTCAACCGCCTGCCGTTCCTCTGGTCGCATTACGCAGACGCGAAAACCCGCGCCTGGCAGTTTGCTATCGGCGTCGTCCTTTACGACCTGGTCGTTCCCAAATGGGATCACCAACGTTTTTCCAGCAGTGAGGTACTCGAGCGCTGTCCGCTGCTGCGGACCGAGGGGCTGCAGGCTGCTCAGCGCTACATCGACGCCTCGGTGGACGACTCCGCGCTGGTGCTGCGCCTGCTGCGCGCGGCGGTCGCAGACGGCGCTAGCGCCCTGAACTACGCGCCGGTCGAGTCGCTGCTGCGCAGCGTTGACGGGCAGGTGCGCGGCGTCCGCGTGCGCGATCTGCCCACCGGCCGCGAGGCTGAAGTCCAGGCAAAGGTGGTGATCAACGCCGCCGGTCCCTGGTCGGACGAGCTGCGCGCGCATGTTGGCGGCCCTGCCCGACTGCGCAAGTGCCGCGGCAGCCACCTGGTATTCAGCCGCGAACGCCTGCCGCTGAACGAGGCGCTCAGCCTGCTGCATCCGCGCGACAACCGCGCCATGTTCATTATCCCCTGGGAGACTACTACCATGATCGGCACCACCGATATCGACCACCCGAGCGAGTGGGAGGCCGGCGAGCCGTTCGCCAACCAGGCCGAGATCGAATACATGCTCGAGGGGCTGCAGTATCTCGTGCCCAAGGCGGGTATCCAATCAGAGGACATCATCTCGACCTTCGCCGGACTGCGCCCGCTGGTTCGCCCGCTGGGCAGCGCCCTGCCCTCGCAGGTCTCGCGCCGGGCGGTGGTCTGGGATGAGAGCGGTTTGATCACCATCACCAGCGGCAAGCTGACCATCTTCCGCATCATGGCAATCCAGGCGCTGCAGGTTGCCGCGCCGCGCCTGGGCCGTGAGCTGAAGTTTTCCCGCTACTCGCCGGTTTTCGACCCGCTGCCGGAAATCGACCCGCCCGACGATCTGCCGGCTGAAACGCTGGCATATCTGCTCGGCCGCTACGGCAGCCAAACCCCCGCCGTGCTGGCGTCTGCCCGCGCCAGTGAGCTGGTGCTAATCCCCGGAACGCTGAATCCATGGGCTGAGCTGCGCTACGCCGCTCGTGCAGGCGGCATCCAGCACCTCGACGATTTGCTGTTGCGCCGCGTGCGTCTCGGCGTCCTCTTGCCGCGCGGCGGGCTGGATCACCTCCAACGCATCCGCGCCGTCGTCCAACCCGAGCTTGGCTGGGACGACGCCCGCTGGCAGGCCGAACTTGACCGCTATATGGAACTCTGGCAGCGTTATTACAGTCCCGCGCCGGTTGGCGTCGCTGAGAGAGTCGCGGCTTGACCCGCGAATCGATCTTCCTCCGCGCCTGCCCCATTTTTGGGCCAAATAGGGAAATGGTCAAGAAGAAAGTGTCCTTTTCACTGAAGGTATTTCCATAACGGAGAAACAGCCATGAGCGCATCCAAACATTCCACGCCGCCCTGGCACGAGGGTGAAATTCTGTCCACTTCTTACCGCGCGTTGTTCAAGTGGGGCGATCCGTATGCGTACAAACACCCCAGCCGCGGGCTGGTCAAGATGATGCGCGAAATTTTCGCTATGAGCGATGAGGATTTCTCCGCGCCGCGCTGGCTGGGGCTGGAGCCGCTGGATGTGAATGTCCCCTCGCGCCTGAGCCCGGAGCAGATCGTGGCGCTGCAATCCATCTGCGGCGAGGAGAATGTGCGCCTGGATACTTTTGCGCGCCTGCGCGCATCCTACGGCAAAGGCATGATCGACGAGCTGCGCCTGCGCCTGAAAATTATCGAAAACCTGCCCGAGGCGGTGGTCTGCCCGCGCTCAGCGGCTGAAGTTCAGGCGTTGGTAGATTGGTGCGTGCAGCAGCGCCTGCCGTTGCATGTGTTCGGCGGAGGGTCTTCCGTCACGCGCGGCATGGAGGCGGTCAAGGGCGGCATCACCCTCGACCTGTCCGCCCATCTCAACCGCGTGCTGTCCTTCAACGAAACCGACCAGACCATCACGGTCGAGACTGGCATCAGCGGTCCGGCGCTGGAAGACGCGCTCAACAACGCTCCCGAGCGTTTCGGCGCGCAGCGGCGCTATACTTGCGGACACTTTCCTCAGTCCTTCGAGTATTCCTCGGTCGGCGGTTGGGTGGTCACCCGCGGCGCCGGGCAGAATTCAACCTACTACGGCAAGATCGAGGACATCGTCATCGCCCAGGAGATGGTCACCCCGGCCGGCGTGCTGCGCACTGCGCCGCATCCCCGCGCCGCGACTGGCCCCGACCTCGATCAGATCTTGATCGGCTCGGAGGGCGCCTTCGGCGTGCTGACCAGCGTCACCCTCAGGATTTTCCGTCTCATGCCCAAAAACCGCCGCCGATTTAGCTTCTTTTTCAAATCCTGGCAGCAGGGACTGGACGCCTGCCGCGAGATTATGCAGTACGAAGCGGGGCTGCCCTCGATCTTCCGCCTGTCTGATCCCGAAGAAACTGATGTGGCTATGCGCATGTATAGTTTGCACGGCACCCCCGCTGACAGCGCGCTGCAGATGCTTGGCTATAAACCCATGCAGCGCTGTTTGCTGCTCGGCACGGCAGACGGCGCCGCCGGCTACACCGCCAGCCTCGCCCGCGCGGTCCGGCGCATCACCCGCAAAAATGCCGCGCTGGATGTCAGCCTGCTGCCGCTCGTGCAAAAATGGGAGGAATCGCGCTTCCGCGACCCGTATCTGCGCGAGGATTTGCTGGATTACGGCGTGCTGATCGACACGCTCGAATGCGGAGTGACCTGGTCGCAAATGCCCGAGGTGCACGCCCGCGTGCGCGAGGTGGTCAAAGCCCGCCCGCGCACGGTCTGCATGACTCACCTCTCCCACGCTTATCCGCAGGGCGGCAACCTTTATTTCATCTTCATCTCGCGCATCACCGATCTGAATGAATACCTGAGGCTGCAGTATTCCATCCTGGAAGCCATCTGCAAGTCAGGCGCTGCCATCAGCCACCACCACGGCGTGGGCAAGCACACCGCGCCCTGGCTCGAAGAGCAGATTGGCGCGCCAGCCATGGACGTGATCCGTGCTTTGAAACGCCACTTCGATCCGCTCAATCTTATGAATCCCGGCGGCACGCTGGGATTGGACATGAGCCCCGAGCAAGCCAGCCGGCGCTGGGGGATGGAATAGAAAAATAGAATACGTTCAACAGGCTGAGGTTGGGATATCCCAAGTGAAGCGAGCGGGATGAATTCATCGTCTACCAAGATGGTGAATAACATCAGACGTGGAGTAGAAGACCCCCTCCTACTCCTCCCCCATTTTCTCAATGAAAATGGGGGAGGACGGGAGAGGGAGTCGATTCGCGGAGAAAGACTTTGGCTGATGGGCAGGGTTGGTATCTGCCAAAACAAAACCTGACACACCGTCCATTCGGAAATCCAGACCCCCTCCTACTCCTCCCCCATTTTCCCAATGAAAATGGGGGAGGACGGGAGGGGGAGTCGATTCGCGGAGAGAAAGACTTTGGCTGATGGGCAGGGTTGATATCTGCCAAAACAAAACCTGACACACCGTCCATTCGGAAATCCAGACCCCCTCCTACACCTCCCCCATTTTCTCAATGAAAATGGGGGAGGACGGGAGAGGGTATACCGTACAGGATGCCAATAGAGACAACTATTGCATTACGGTTTCGCAAGCATGTCCGAACTTTCGACTAAACAGGCAGCCAATACTCAGCGCCCTTCGCGCGCAGTGACGCAATAAACGCCGCCGGCGTCCATTGAGGCGATGCAGCGATTGCATTGATCGCAATCGGACGCGCTGATCTCGCCTTGCTCCAGCCTGTTCACAAAATCCGGATCACGGATGGTCGCCCGGCCGACCTCGACGAATCCAAATCCCTCGGCGACCGCCCCCTCGATATCCCGCTTTGTCAAAGCCCCGCCGATGTACGCGACCGGGATGTTGACCGTCTCTTTGATTTTCCGCGCGCCCGGCAGCAGAAACATGGGTTGAAACGGATAGCTCTGCACCATTAACCGCCCAAACAGCCACAAACCCAGGCGTATCAGCGCGCTGCTCTGATTGCGCGCCATCTCCCTCACTGGCAAGTTTCCGCGCATCATGTAGAACGGGGTTTTGGCGGTGAAACCGCCGGACGGCACCAATGCGCTGGCTCCCTCGCGCTCGAAAGCCTGCGCAACCAGTAAGGCTTCATCCATCTCCAGCCCGCCCGGCATGCCGTCGCGTTGATTCATCTTGATCAGGATGGGAAAAGTCGAGCCAAGCTCCTCGCGGATCGCGCGCAGCACTTCCAGCGCAAAGCGCAGGCGATTCTCGAGCGAGCCGCCGTAGCGGTCACGCCGGCGGTTGGTCCACGGGGAGAGGAACTGGCTGAGCAGGTAGCCGTGACCTGCGTGCAGCTCGAGCGCATCGAAGCCAGCCTCATGCGCCAGGCGGGCGGTGCGGGCAAAGTCAGCCACTTTTTCCTGAATTTGAACCAGGCTCATCGCCTGGCAGATCGATAAGCGGAACAGGCACAGCCTGGGCGAGGCGCCCAGCGGCCGCTTGCCGATCTCACGCGGACTGGAGAAAAAGCCGCAATGGCCGATCTGCAGGGAGACTGCCGCCCCTTCCCGGTGAACTGCCTCCGTCAATCGCCGCAGGTCAGGCACGATTTCCGGACGCATCCACATCTCGTGACCAAAGGCGCGCCCATCGAAACTCACCGAGCAGTACGCTACTGTGGTCATGCCGATTCCGCCCTGCGCCACCCGGCGGTGATGCTCGATCAGCGCATCGGTAACGCCCCCGTTCTGGCACATGCCTTCGAAGCAGCCGGCGCGGATGAAGCGGTTGCGCAACCTCAGGCTGCCGATTTGAGCCGGGGTGTACGCCAGGTTGGATGATTGCGATTGCAAGGTCTGCATGGGGGTCAATTCTGCCATTCAGGTTTAATCATAGGCATATTGTCGGAAAAGTAAATGCCGAAAAATGCTGAAAATGAAAGGTATTCCAGCCACACGACCAGGGAACAGATATCATCCAAATTCGTCTTCATTAAATACCGGTTGGCGCTGCCGGTGGCGCAGATGCGCCCGCCCTGTGCTGCCCTCGCGCCAGCCGGTTGGCGCTGTCGATCCTCGCTGCTTTCGACGGCGATTCAACCAGCATGCGCCGCGCTAACAGCCAATTCAACGGTCTACTTTCCTGCCGACATAGAGTAGATGCCTGGAAGCGCCGATAATCGACGGTTCAGTGCTGACAGCTTCCAGCGTATCCAGCCATAACTTGCGCAAGTTGCCGGTCAATTGGTTGTAGCTCTCATCGTCGGCGGAAATGGCCGGCTCGACCCCTGCCACAACCGCCGTTTCAAAACCTGCTTCTTCGTGCAGCGGGGTAATCTCGGAGACTCTGACAAAATACCCTCTGAATCCCCCGCGCGGGTGGTCGGGCGGATCCATGCCCTTCTCGATCACCGATTTCACGCTCGCCTGGTCCTCGATCCATGCGGGGACCCTTCTCAGCATTTCACCCAGGATTCCAAAACGGCTGATGAAAGACGAAACAATCACCCCGCCAACCTTCAAGCGGTCATAAACTCCGCTCAAGACCATCCTACGATCGGATTCTTCGATTAGGTGGTAGAGCGGGCCCATCACCAGCGCCGCATCATAATCACTGGCTGGCACGGCACTCAGGTCGCGCGCGTCAGCGATGACCAGCTGGACGCGGTTTTGCAAACCTTGCTCGATGAGCTGTTTACGGCAAATCTCGAGCTCCACCGGCGATAGATCGACCGCGGTGACATAATAACCGCGCCGGGCCAATTCGAGCGTATAGCGCCCGGTGGCAGCGCCAATTTCGAGAATTTCGCCCGCTGGAGGAAGGTAGCGGTCGAGGTATCTCCAGGTGAGGTCGTTCTCCAGCTGGTGATATTCCAGGCGAGCCTGCTCACCTTCCGCATCGCGGTTATAGTAATCTCGGATATCGCCAACATCGTCCAGCATTTCACCCTCCAGGTATCGTACAGCTTGGTATGGATTGATTATAGTGATTTTCTGGAATCGTGTATTGTGCATCCATTTTGAGACTGCTAAAATAAATTTATTCAAGCTACCGAAAGGAGGAACGATCATGAATATCCTGGTCTTCGGTGCTGGGGTTCTTGGCAGCCTGTACGCGGCTAAATTGCAGCGCGCAGGTCAGCACGTCACGCTGCTGGCACGCGGCGCGCGCCTGGAGGATTTGCGCAAGAACGGCATCCGCCTGATCGACGATGCCAACGGCGTGCAGACCACCACTCAGGTGGAACTGATCGATCAGTTGAAGCCTGACGCGGCTTACGATCTGGTGCTGGTCATCGTCCGAAAAAACCAGCTACCGTCGCTGCTGCCTGCCCTGGCGCGCAATCACTTCACTCCCAATGTGCTTTTCATGACCAACAACGCAGCCGGGCCTGCGGAGATGATCTCCGCGCTTGGGCGCCACCGCGTTTTGCTCGGTTTTACCGGCGCGGGCGGGGCGCGTATCGATGAGATCGTCCATTATCAACTGACCTCAGCCCAGCATACCACCATCGGCGAGCTGGACGGCTCGCTGAGCCTGCGGATTCTGAAAATCGGGCGGGTGCTGGAGGAGGCAGGCTTCCAGGTAGCTGTTTGTTCCAACATGGATGCCTGGTTGAAAACCCATGCTGCCATCGTCAGTCCGGCAGCCAACGCGATCTACATGGCAGGCGGCGACGCCTTCCGCCTGGCGCGCACCCGCGATGCTCTGATTCTGCTCGTGCGCGCAGCCCGCGAAGGCTTGCGCGTGCTGCGCAAGTTGGGGTATCCCATCATCCCCGCGCGAATCCGCCGATTGAGGTGCATCCCCGAACCGCTGCTGGTAGCCATTCTGGCCAAAGGCCTGGCAAGCGAGACAGCCCAGTTGATGCTTGCTCGTCACGCAAACACCGCGCGGGACGAAATGCAGTGCCTGGCGGATGAATTCAAACAACTGGCTGTGCAATCCGGACTGGCGACCCCGGCCATAGACCGCCTGGCTGGTTACATCGACCTGGAGCGATTGCCTGCCTCGGACGGGCAGCGGTCGCTGCCGCTCGACTGGCGCGGCGTCATCGCGGCTGCCGGAGCAGTGACCGCGTTGATCCTCCTGATTGGATGGTTGTTCTATAAAAAAGAACGTTGATCGATGACTCTACCCGGATGGTTCTGCACCTATAGCATATCAAACGATAGAGGGCGCAAAGAATTTATTATGTGCGATGGTTAAACCAGCAAGGCTGCGCACATACGATCAGTGCAGAAAACACTATAATTATCCAAGTCATTAACCTTTAAAAACCCTCCAAAAGGAGATCCCCCATGGCGCTTCACCCTTTAGCCGGAAAGCCTGCCCCAGCCGAGATACTGGTCAACCTACCCCAGCTCGTATCTGCATACTATACCATCCACCCTGACCCAGCCGAGCCCGCCTGTCAGGTATCCTTTGGCACCTCCGGGCACCGCGGCACGTCGATGCAGGGCAGCTTCAATGA
>JAXDCA010000008.1:0-37118 GCA_034678305.1 Bellilinea sp. | reverse complement strand
AACAACAATTCCCCTCACAAAATCTACAGGATTGCTCCGGGCAAAGGATGTTGCCCAGCGTTTGAACATCAGCCGATCTAAAGCTTACCAGCTGATGCAATCAGGCGATATTCCCACCGTCCGCTTCAGTGGAACCGTACGTGTCCTTCAACGCGACCTGGATGAATTCATCCAGCGCTCCTGGACAGGATGGAACCATGATTAACGCTTAAACGAGGTGGTAAAGAATGATGTCAACCATCGATGCCTATTCAAAACGTTTCTTGTGCAAGAAAATCTGTGCTAAAATTTTCTTGAACGACCGCACCTTAACAACTCAATGGACAGGAATAACGCGAGCCGCCTTTCCGCTCACTTCACGAAAGGAGAGTGTGAAATGACGGCATTAAGACGCGGTAACCGCGAAGGTTCGATCTATCAACGCAAGAACGGCACCTGGCGAGCTCAGGTTTACATCGATGGGAATCGCACCAGCTTTGGAGCAAAAACAAAAACCGAATGCCAGCAGTGGCTTCGTAAGACATTGTACACGGTAGATGAAATGGTGAGCAGCAAGGACCCTTCACTTACCGTGGGCGAGTATCTGGATAGTTGGATCGAGACCGTCCGTATTGCATTACGGCCTAGCACAATCCGGAATTACGAACGGATCATCCGACTGCAGATCAAGCCACTGCTGGGCCCGGTTCGGTTAGTGGACCTAAATTTGGCGCGTATCGAGCGGTTTTATTCCGAACTGTTAATCAAGGAAAACGGACCGCGCACTGTAAGACATACCCATTCCGTATTGCACCGCGCATTAGAGCGAGCAGTCCGCTACGACTTGATCGCTAAGAATCCAGCTAAAGGTGCTATCCTCCCCAAGTACACACCGCCCGAGATGAAAGTCCTCGACGAAAGCCAGGTCAATCGTTTCCTGATGTCTGCAAGGGGAAGTCACTATGAAGCTCTGTACCACCTCGCGATCATCACCGGCATGCGTCAGGGAGAACTCTACGGTCTCACATGGGATGATTTGCATTGGCATACAGGCGAGTTAAATGTCCTGCGCCAGGCGGTATCAGTCAGCGGCGGTGGATGGGCCTTTGCTGAACTGAAGACCCGCTACGGCACTCGAACGATCAAATTGGGAGAGGGAACACTACGCATGCTGCAGATGCACAAAGAAAGGCAAACGCTGCAAATAGCGATGGCTGGCAAACGCTGGAAAGACAACAACCTGATCTTCCCCTCTGCAGTTGGCACCCCGCTCAACAAGAGCAACATGCGCAAGGATTTTAACCGGGTACTGGAAGAAGCTGGGTTACCCCACATTCGCTTCCACGATCTACGCCACACGGCAGCCTCCCTGATGATGAACCATCAGGTACCCATCCTGGTAGCATCTCGCCGGCTTGGGCATTCCAAACCCAGCGTCACGCTGGATATTTACAGCCATCTCTATCAGGAATCCCAGAACGACGTGGCTAAGCTGCTGGACGAGCTTGTTACCCCCGTGCCGGTTGAAATGCCCGCATTCCCCGCCAAGATCGAATCGCAAAAGATTCTTTAACATTACTAATGTTCAAAGAATTGCACCAATTGCACCCAACTGCACCAGACCTTCCGCGGGGATCTGAAAATCAAGCAATAACCCCCACCTCTGGGGGTTATCATGGGGAAACACGCCACATCTGGCGCCCCCGCAGGGATTCGAACCCTGAACCTCCAGATTCGAAGTCTGTCACTCTGTCCGTTGAGCTACGGGGGCGAGTGTTGAAATTATACTCCAATTTATCCGGGCGCCGCTCACTGCAGCCGCAGGATCGCGTTGGCGGCTGCCTCCAATAAACGCCCTGGGACTACGCTGAGCGCGACCACGGCCAGCGCTGCGCCCAACACCACCAGGCTCAGCCAGCTGTCGCGCCGCACGCGCGGTTCGCCGCTGCGCATGAACATGACTACCACCACGCGCATGTAGTAATACGCGGAAACAAGCGAAGTGAGCAAACCGATCAACGCCAGCCAGGTATAGCCCGCATCGACCGCCGTCTTGAACAAATAAAATTTACCCCAGAATCCCAGAGTGAGCGGCACGCCGGTCAGTGATAACATAAAAATCATCATCGCCACACCCAGCCAGGGCACCTTATGTCCCAGCCCGGCGTAATCCTCCAACTCCAGACCCCTGCCTTCCGCCTGCTCCAGCGAGACCACCACCGCCCATGCGCCGAAGGTAGTAATCCCGTAAGCGATCAGGTAGAAAATCATCGCCGCCACCGATTGCCCGGCTGCCGTTTCGCTGCCATACGGCACAAAAGCCATCAGCATGTACCCGGCGTGAGCAATGCTGGAGTAGGCCAGCAGACGCTTGATATTGGTCTGAACGACCGCCAGCACATTCCCGACGATCATTGTCAAAGCGGAGATCACCCAGATGGCTGGCGTCAGCGTTGCGGCCAGGCTGGGAAAAGCGGTCAGGAAGACGCGCAGCAGCACGGCGAACCCCCCAGCCTTGACCGCCACTGCCATAAAGCTCGAAACGGGCGAAGGCGAGCCCTGATACACATCCGGCGCCCACTCGTGGAACGGCGCTGCCGCCACCTTGAAACCAAAACCGACCAGCATCAATGCTGCGCCGGCAGCAAACAGGACATTATTCGCCGTCCCGCTTTGCAGCGCAGCCAGGATACCGTCCAGGCCAATGCTGGCGGTCGCGCCGAAAACCAGCGCGATGCCGTACAAGACAAATGCTGAAGAAAACGCGCCAAGCAGGAAGTATTTAAGCGCTGCTTCCTGAGATTCTGAACGCGGGTGAGCAAAACCAGCCAATACATATAACGGGATAGATAACATTTCGAGCGCCAGAAAGACCACCAGCAGGTTGTATGCCTGGGTGATCAGCATTATCCCGCTGACCGAGAACAACATCAACACGTAGTATTCGCCGCGCTGCAACCCCATGCGCTTGAGATAATCATAGCCAATCGCGATCGCTACCAGACCGCTGGCCAGGAAGATCACATTCAGGTACACGGCAAATCCGTCCAGCATGATCATCCCGCCGAATGCCAATCCGCTCTGCCTGCCTTGAGCCAGTGTCAATCCCAGTGAAACCACCAGCCCAAGCGCCGCCAGCAGCGCCACCAGACCCTGGCGTTCTTTGGCCAGAAACAGATCGACTGCCAGGAGCAGCAGCGCCCAGCCTGCCAGTACAATGATCGGGAGAATGGAGAAAAAATCCGCCTGGGTCATTCTGTAGCTCCTAATGGATTGCCATCGACGCAGATTGGACCAGCGCCAGCAGCCGCTCGACGCTTGGATTGATTAGTTGAAAAAACGGCTGCGGATAAATCCCGATCCAAAAGATCAGCGCAAGGATCGGCAGCAGCGTGACAATTTCACGCGCATTCAAGTCTTTGAGGATCCGGTTGGCTTCTACCTTGACTGGACCCAGAAAGACCTTTTCAAACATCACCAGCAAATACACCGCCGCCAGGATCACTCCAACCGTGGCGACGCCCGCGAACCAGGGACTGTTCAACACTGGCGCGCCAAAAGCACCGAGCAGGATAGAAAACTCCCCGACGAAACCGTTTAGCCCCGGCAAGCCCATCGAAGAGAGGGTCACGATCAATGTCAGCGCTGCGAAGACTGGCATAACCTTCCAAATCCCGCCAAATGCGCTCATCTCGCGCGTGTGCCGGCGCTCGTATAACATACCGACGACCAAAAACAACGCGCCTGTGCTCAATCCGTGGTTGATCATTTGCAACACCCCGCCGGAGATTCCTTGCAGGGTCAGCGCAAATACACCCAGCATGACAAAACCCAGGTGGCTGACGGATGAATACGCGACCAGCTTCTTCACGTCCTTCTGCGCCAGCGCCACCGCTGCCCCATAGATAATGCCGATCACCGCTAGCGCCGCCATCCAGGGCGCTGCCTGGAGGGAAACCTGCGGGAAGAGCGGCAGATTGAAGCGCAGGAAGCCGTAAGCGCCCATCTTCAGCAACACCCCAGCCAGGATGACCGAACCGGCGGTCGGTGCCTCGACGTGCGCATCTGGCAGCCAGGTATGCAGCGGAAACATCGGCACCTTGATGGCAAAAGCCAGCCCAAAAGCCAGGAACAGCCACAACTGCGCCGAAGCAAACAACCCGCGGTTCGCCAATAAATCCTCCCAGGCGAAGCTGCCGGTCGTGAGTCCGATGTACAGGATCGCCAGCAACATCAACAGCGAGCCGAACATGGTGAAGAGGAAGAACTTGACCGCGGCGTAGATGCGCCGCTCGCCGCCCCACACGCCGATCAGGAAATACATGGGGATCAGCGTAAATTCCCAGAAGACGTAGAACAACACCAGGTCGAGCGCCAGGAAGACTCCGATCATCCCGACTTCCAGCAAGAGGAAGGTGAGCATGAAGCCCTTGACCTTCTCCTCGATCGCTGACCACGTTGACAGAATGGTGATCGGCGTAAGGAAAGCCGTCAGTAGAATCAACAGTAAGCTCATTCCGTCCACGCCCATATAAAAGTCGATGGCGACCCCAGGCAGGCGCAGCCAGGGCGTGCGGATAGCGAGCTGGATGCCGCCCTCAGTGTGGTCGAACTGAGATAATACCCACAGCGCGATGCCGAAATTTAAAAGAGAAGTGAGCAGCGCCACCCAGCGAATGGCATTCCTCTGTTCTTTCTTCAGGAGAAGGATAATCAGGAACCCCAGCAGAGGAAAGAAGGTCACCAGAACAAGGGGATGGATCCCAAAATTCATAATAAAACCTCAGGGAAAAGATCAGTCCAGGTCAGAACCGATTTCATCGTAATGCCAGATAGGCGATCATCAAGACCACCCCAATCAAAATCGTGAGCGCATAAGAGCGCACGTAGCCGCTTTGCAGGCTGCGCCAGAACTTTGCGGCGTCGCGAACCAGGCTGCCAAGTCCGTTGACGATGCCGTCGATCATGGTTTGGTCAACGATGCCAGCCATAAAACCAGCCAGCGCATAATATGGACGGACAATCAACAGGTGGTAGAACTCGTCCACCCACCATTTACGCTGCATGCCAAGAAAGATGGGACCGAGCGGCTTGGCAAGCGGATCAGCAGCCTCAGCGCTGACCAGCGGCTTGCGCCCATAGATCAGCCAGGCAAGCGCAAATCCGCCCAGCGCAACGCCCAGCGAGATCAAGGCAATCGCCCAACTGAATCCACCGGGCACGACGGCTTGGAACGTGTGCTCCAGCCAGGTTTCCAGCCAGTGGCTGCCTGGCAGATTGAACACACCGCCGCCAACCGAAAGCAGCGCTAAAATCACCAGTGGCAGCGTGACCACCAGCGGGCTTTCCACAGCGTGTTCGGCTGCGCCGCTTCGAGCTTTACCGAAGAACACCATCGATAGCTGGCGCCCCATATAAAAAGCGGTGAAGAAGGCCGCGATCAGCAAAAGGATAAACACCGCCGGCTGTCGCTGGCTGGCCGAAAGCATAATCTCATCTTTTGAAAAGAAACCAGCCAGCGGCGCAATGCCCGCCAGGGCCAGCGCGCCGATCAGATAAACCCAGAAGGTGAGCGGCATGCGCTCGCGCAGCCCGCCCATGTTGCGCATATCCTGCGGATCGAGCTCTGCGCCGGCATGGCCGTGGGTATGCTCATGCCCATGCTCCATGCCAAGGATGATCGACCCGGCGCTCAGGAAGAGCAGGGCCTTGAAAAAGGAGTGCGTGACCAGGTGAAACATGCCAGCGACAGCTGCGCCCATGCCAACCGCTGCCACCATAAAACCAAGCTGGCTGATGGTCGAGTAGGCCAGCACCTTCTTGATATCATTCTGCCCGACTGCGATCGTCGCCGCAAACAGCGCGGTCAACCCGCCCACCCAGCTGACCGTATCCTGCGCCAGCGGCACCTCGACGTACAACGCCTGCGAGCGCGCCACCAGGTACACGCCGGCAGTGACCATGGTGGCGGCATGGATTAGCGCCGAGACCGGCGTCGGACCCGCCATCGCGTCCGGCAGCCAGACATACAGCGGCAGCTGCGCCGACTTGCCCGCCACGCCCAGCAGCATAAATAACGTAATAGCCAGGATCGCGCCCGGCTCGGCAGCGGCTACCTGCGGCGCCCGGGCAAATATCTCGGAGAAATTGAGCGTGCCGAAGTTGTAGAAGAGCAGGAACAACGCGATCAGCAGCCCGAAGTCGCCGATGCGGTTGACAACGAAGGCTTTCTTGGCCGCCAGCGCGTTGCCAATGCCGCCCTCGCCCTTCTCGAACCAGAAACCGATCAACAAATAAGAACAAAGACCGACGCCCTCCCAGCCGACGAACAACATCAAAAAGTTATCCGCCGAGACCAGAATCATCATGGCGGCGATAAACAGGTTGAGGAAGACGAAAAAGCGGCGGAAGCGCGCCGGATCGCCGTTATGGCGCACGTCAGCGTGCATGTAACCGATCGAGTAGATATGGATCAGCGTGCCAACGCCCGAGACGACCAGCATCATCACCACCGAGAGCGTGTCGATGCGGAAGGTCCAATTGATGTCAAAAGCGCCGACCTGCAGCCATTTTGCAAGCAGCAGCGTCCCACCCTCCGGGCTGCGCCCCAGCGCGACAGCCAGCAGCACAGACACGACAAAAGATCCGCCGGCAGCCAGACTGGCAATTGCGCCGATGCCCTTTTCGCCCAGCCGCTTGCCGAACAGCAGGTTTAGCAGAATGCCGATGACCGGCAGGAAGACCACCCAGGGCGCCAGGCGGAAGAATGGTTCGAAGACAGCAGTATCGCTCAAGCTCATCGCGCTCTATCCTTTCAAGCTGGACATCTGATCCACGTCGATGGTCTTCTTAGCGCGGAAAATCCCCACCATCAACGCCAGCCCGACCGCAACCTCAGCGGCGGCGGTGGTCATCACAAAAAAGACGAAAAGCTCGCCATCCAGCACCTTGTAAAAGGAAGCAAAGGTCACAAACACCAAATTGGCGGCGTTGAACATCAGCTCGAGCGACATAAACACAACCAGAGGATTGCGCCGGATGACCACGCCCAGGATGCCAATTGCGAACATAAAGGCTGAAAGACCTAGATAATAATAAATAGGCATGGGTCGCTCCTCCTATTCCTTGGGGAGTGATGCAGCCTCATCTTTGGGCTGCTTCGAGCCGCGGGTGAGGAATATGGCGCCGATCACCGCCGTCAGCAAAATTGCGGACGTGATCTCGAACGGCAGCAGGTATTTATCAAACATTAGCATGCCAATTGCGGCAGGAGTGGCGAAGGTGCCGCCGGTCAGGGGGATACTGGCGGCAGGGCTGCCGCGTATCACCACGTACAACACAATTTCCGCGAGGAAGGCGATCCCGATCAATGCTGCCACCAGACGCTGACCGCGCAACGGATCGATGAAGGGCAGCTGCTCCCCGCCTAGCAGCATGATTACGAACAGGAACAGCACCATGATCGAGCCAGCATAGACCGTCACCTGCGCCAAGGCAATAAAGGCCGCTCCAAGCGACAAATACATGAAACCGACAGTCAGAAAATTCAAGACAAGGAACATGGCGGCGTAGATGGCGTTGCGGCTGATCAGCAATCCGATCGCTGAAGCCACCACGATCGACCCCATAACTCCAAAAACGATGATTGTGCCTACTGTCATCCAAATCCTCCCTTAATCGCTGGGATCCTGCATCTCAGGCACCGAGCGGGTATAGACGCCCACCGGAGTCTTTTGCGGCGTCGGCTGTCCGTTCGGCAGCATCGGTTCGAGTAGAAAATCTTTGGTGTAGATCGATTCTCCGCGCTCGAGAAAAGTTAGCTCGTAGTTATCGCCGAGGACGATTGCCTCGGTCGGACAGGCGTCTTCACAAAATCCGCAGAAGATACAGCGCAGCATGTTGATCTCATACGTGCTGGCGTAGCGCTCGCCAGGTGAGTAACGCTTTTCATCGGTGTTTTCGGAGGCTTCGACAAAGATGGCGTCCGAGGGGCAGGCGGCGGCGCACAACGAGCAGCCAATGCACTTTTCCAGCCCATTCTCATAGCGCTTGAGCACATGCCGCCCTTTGAAGCGGGCGCTGACCGGGCGTTTCACCTCCGGATACTGAATGGTTACCGGTTTTTTGAAGAAGGATAACAGCGTGGTCAATAAACCCTTCAGCACAGGATTAACCTCCTACCAATACGATCACGACGGCAGTGACCACAACGTTCAGCATGCCGACCGGGAACAGGATTTTCCATCCCAATGCCATCAGGCGGTCATAGCGAATTCGCGGCAGCGTGGCGCGGATCCAGATCATGACGAACAGCCAGACAGCGACTTTGAGCAATAACCAGTGCGGTCCGCCCCCGAACAGCCAGCCGACAACAGGAAGATCTGACAAGAAGTTCAAGGGCGAAAGGTAACCGCCAAGGAAGAGCGTCGAACCGATCATCGCCACGGCGATCATCTTGATATATTCGGCCATGAAGAACAAAGCGAATTTCATCCCCGAATACTCGCTGTGATAACCCGCGGTCAGCTCCTGTTCAGCTTCGGGCATATCGAACGGGGCGCGGTTGACCTCGGCGACCGAAGCAATGAAAAACAGGAGGAAGCCGACCGGCTGGAGGAAGATGTACCACAGCTTCGCCTGACCGTGAACGATATCCACCAGGCTCATCGAGCCAGCCAGCAGGATCGGACCGACGAAGGCCAGCCCGAGGGCCAGCTCGTAGCTGATCATCTGCGCTGTGGAGCGCAGCCCGCCGAGCAGAGCATACTTGTTGTTAGAAGACCAGCCGGCCAGGGTAATGCCATAGACTGAGATCGAGGTGACCGCCATGAGGTACAACACCGCGATATTTACGTCCGCCAGATACCAGGTGTAGGTCCGCGAGCCGATAGTGAAGGTCTCTCCCCAGGGAACCACGGCGGTGATGATCAACGCGGGGATGACCGTGATGACCGGCGCCAGGAGGAAGATGATCTTATCCGCGTAGGACGGGACCAACTCCTCTTTAAAGATCAGCTTGAGGCCGTCAGCCACCGGTTGGAGAATCCCAAATGGGCCTGCGCGGTTAGGGCCGATGCGCGCCTGAATGCGCGCCAATACTTTGCGCTCGTAGAGGGTGGTGTAGGCAAAGCCAGCCGTCATAAAGAGGATGATGACGATAGATTTGATGACCCATTCCCAGATCATTCCAGCAGTGACCATAGACAAATTCTCCTCTAAGCCTCAGGCACGCCAGCCGGCTGGACCAGCACAGCCGCTTGCGGAGCAGACAAGGGAATGCCAACGCTGCGCGGCACGAGCCCCACTTCTCGCGGCACAGTCTCATCCAATTGCAGCCCGGCGCATACTGTTGCGGCGTTCAACTGGATCTCGACCTGATCAGCGCTATCCAGGCCTAAATCCATTGCAGTCTGCGGATGCAGCCAGACGGCCCGCGCTGCGATGCGCTGGGAGAGTATTGCTGTATGTTCGAGTGTTATCCCCTGGTCGTACAAGCGAGTAATGGGCGCCAGCATAAGCTGACCTTTTGCGAGCGCAGGCGCTTCGATCGCAGCAGGTAAAACAGGCGCTTCGCCTACCACCGCCAGCGGCAATTGCACGCCAAGCCCCTGATGATTATCATAGGAAGTACCGCCGTAGAACAAATCAGCGCGTCCAATGATCGGCCACTGCTCAGTAGTCTCGCTCAAGCGCGGGTAAGTCAGGCCGGCGAATTGCGGCAGGCTGCCAGCCAGGCGCAGGAATGCCAGCGACGCATGCTGACTTTCGAGATTCAGGCCAAGCTTCTGTCCGATTTGGGCGGCAATGGCATAGTCCGCGCACGAATCGCCGCGCGGCGCCAGGGCAGGATAATAGCGCTGCAGGCGCCGCTCGCCGGAGATGAGCGTGCCTTCGCGCTCGGTGAAAGCCTGGGCAGGCAGGACCACATCTGCGCGGCGGGCGGTTTCGGTCAAAAACAGCTCCTGCACCACGAGGAAGCCAGCCTGCTCGACGGCTTGCGCCAGAACAGGGTCATCGCCGGCGGGGTCAGCCGCGGCGACAAGCAGTACACCGGCTGAGCTAAGCTCCGCAGCCAGATCCGCTGACGGGCGGAAGCCAATCTCCCAGGCGCCCTGATCGTTGGCCCTTTGCCAGACGCCGATCAGCCCGTTGTTTACTGCCCCAACCTTCCCGTAACCAGCTAGAACGACCGCGGCGGTTTGCGCCAACCCCCGCGAGCCCTGCAGTCCCAGCCCTTCACTGCCATAGAGAATGACGCGGTTTTCGCCCTCAGCAAAGGCAGCCGCAGCCTCCCGCAGATTTTGATGCATTTTTGCCCCTGGCAGGAACGCCGAGAGCGTTTCAGCCTCCGCGCCGTATGGGCAGCGAATGACATGCGCGGCGTACTTATCCAGACGGGTCGCGCGCGGGTTAACCACGATCAGCGTAGCGCCGCGCCCGGCAGCCTGCTTAACCCTCAGCCACCAGAGCGGCGCTTCCTGGTGCAGGTCGCTGGCGACGACCAGAATAGCCGTCCCTTTGCCCATCTCGCCGAAGTTGCTGCCCGGCGCCAGCCCATAAGATGCGACCAAATCACCGCCAGCCATGTCGGAATATAGCAGGGCTTCGCCATCTTTGACCGCGGTCAATTCGCGCAGGTTGAATAGATCCTCGTTCGAGAGCCGTCCGCCCACAAGCGTGACCAGCGGCGATGTATCTTTCAGCTTATCGCCAATCAGGTCGAGGGCTTCATCCCAGGAGGCATGGGTGAGTTCGCCGTCCTTGCGCACCAGCGGTTGTTCTATGCGGTCGGCGTTTTCGGTGAAATGATAGCCAAGGCGCCCTTTGTCACAGATCCAGATCTCGTTGACTGCCTCGTTCTGGCGAGGCATGATGCGTTTGATGACCGGTTTGCCGCCGGCTTTGGCCTCTCTGCGAATGTTGATCGCCAGGTTGCATCCGACCGGGCAGTGCGTGCATATCGAGGCGCTGGTATTGAGTTCCCAGGGGCGGGCGCCAAAGCGGAAATCGCCGGTCGTCAGCGCGCCTACCGGGCAAACATCCGTAGTGTTGCCGGAAAAAATCGAATCGAAGCCCGGTTTAGATAAGCTGATGATTTCCAGGCTGCGACCGCGGTTCGAAAAAGCGATCACCGGATCATCCACAATCTCATTCTGAAAGCGAATGCAGCGCGCGCACTGGATGCAGCGCTCGCGGTCGAGCCAGATCAACTCGCCGAGCGGAACCTGCTTGGCAAGATGCTGTTTTTCGCTGAAGACGAAACGCGATACACCCGGACCGTAACCCATGGTCAGATCTTGCAGCGGACACTCGCCGCCCTTGTCGCACACCGGGCAATCCAGGGGGTGCGAGGTGAGTAGAAACTCGAGCATGCCCCAGCGGGCATCCTTGACCATCTGCGATTGCGTGCGGACGCGCATGCCTTCTGAGACCGGCACAGTGCAGCCGGTTTCCAGTTTCGGCCCAAATTGGATCTTGGGATCACCGTTCTCGTCCAGCAGCGGCTGACCAGTCTCGCGGTCGATCAGCGGGCGGCCGATTTCCACCAGGCACATGCGGCACATGCCCACCGGCTCCATCTTGGGGTGGTAGCAGAAAACTGGGATATCAATGCCGATCTTTTTGGCAGCGTCTACAACCACTGTCCCCGCCGGGACGGTCACCTGCATATCGTCGATGGTCAGCGTCACCATTTTTGGCATACACACCTCGGATTCACGCGCTTCGCGCCTTAACCGGCGCTCTGACCGCGTAGCTGCCTTTCATTAACATAATCGGGACGGAATTTATCGATGCCGGAAACGACCGCTTCGATGGAAAACTCGCCAAGCGCGCACAGGCATCTGTTCTGCATCTGGCGCGCAACACTATACAGCAGATCGACGTCGTTTTCATCCGCCTGCCCACTGGCGATGCGATCTGCGATTTTTTCCATCCAGTAGGTTCCTTCGCGGCAGGGAGTACACTTGCCGCAGGATTCATGCTTGAAGAAATGCACGGTTTTCTGCGTCAGCCAGGCAATGTTGACCGAATCATCGATGACGATCACCGAAGCAGAGCCGAGTTGAGCGCCTAATTTCGGCACCGATTCGTAGTCCATCGGCGTATCCAGGGCAACATCGTCGGCAGCGATCAGCGCGGATGAAGCCCCGGCAGCCATGATGGCTTTGATTTTTCGTCCCGCGGGGACACCGCCGCCGTGCTCGAAGATCAACTCGCGGAAGGTGGTTCCCAGCGGCAGCTCATAATTGCCGGGCCGGTTGACGCAGCCGGAAAGGCAGAAGATCTTGACGCCAGGGCTTTTCCCGACACCGAATTCGCGGAACCAGGCAGCCCCGTTCTGGATGATCGGAGGCAGGTTGGTCAGCGTCTCGACATTGTTGATCACGGTCGGCTTGCCGAACAGCCCCGCCACCGCAGGAAAGGGCGGGCGCAGGCGCGGCTGTCCAAGCTTGCCCTCGATCGACTCGAGCAGGGCGGTTTCCTCGCCGCAGATGTAAGCGCCCGCGCCGAGGTGGGTGTGCAGGCACAACGAATAAGCGCTGCCAAAAATTTTATCGCCAAGCAATCCCGCGGCGATGAGTTCCTCGATCTTTACATCCAGCTGGCGGGCAATTTGCCAGAACTCGCCGCGCAAGTAGATATAGGCGTGTTCGGCCTGCACTGCGTACGAGGCAAGCATCACCCCTTCCAGGAATTGAAAGGGATTGCCTTCCATAATCTCGCGGTCTTTGAAAGTGCCCGGCTCAGATTCGTCAGCGTTGGCGACCACGTAATTGGGCCGGATATCAGTCGGGCAGAACGACCATTTCAGGCCTGTCGGGAAACCCGCTCCGCCGCGCCCGCGCAACCCCGAATCTTTGACGATCTGCATCACCTGCGCCGGCTCGAGCGTGGTCAGCGCTTTACGCCAGGCCTCGAAGCCGCCGTGCTGGCGGTAGACAGCCAATTGATCGATTCCGGGCGTGTCGCGGTGGCGCAGCAAGATCATCTGGCTCAAGGCTGCGCCTCCTTCTCCTGCAAAGCATGCTGGCGCAGGGCTTCGATCACCGCCAGAGCAGTCTCGACCGTCTGGTTTTCGTGGTATTGGAGTTCCCCATCACCCTGCACCTGGAACATCGGCGCGCGGTGGCAGGCTGCCAGGCATTTGACCTCCTCGATCACGAACAGCCCATCAGGCGATGTCTCGCCGACCTGCACGCCCAGTCGCTCGCAAAGATCATGCAAGAATTGGTCAGCGCCGCGCAGCGCGCAGGGCAAATCAGTGCAGACCTGGATATGGTAGCGTCCCAGCGGCTGGTCATAATACAGCGTGTAAAAGCCGACAATCGAGGCGACATCGGTGATCGATATTTCACAAATCTCGGCGATGTCCTGCAACGCCTGCGCGGAAATGTAATTGGTTTCGCGCTGCGCAAGGTGCAACAATGGCATCACCGCCGCGCGTTTCTGATCGGACGGATAATGCGCCAGGATCCTGGCAATCTCGTCAGGGTGTTGTGCGAGCAGTGTGTTCAACGGTCGGCATCTCCCAAAACAATATCTATGCTGCCAATGATGCCGACTACATCAGCAATGAAGTGATTACGGGTCATGATCGGCATGGCCTGCAGATTGGCAAAAGAAGGGGCGTTGTAATGAATCCGGTAAGGTTTAGGCCCGCCGTCGCCTTCCAGATAGACCCCAAGCTCACCGCGCGGGCTTTCGATGGCGGCATAAACATATTCCGGCGGCGCAGGGAAGCCCTCCGTCCACAACTTGAAATGGTGGATCAGCGCTTCCATGCTCACGCCAATTTCCGAGCGCGGCGGAGGCACGAACTTGCGGTTGTTGCTGCTCACCGGCCCGCCGGGCAGTTTATCCAGCGCCTGGCGGACGATAGCGAGCGACTGGCGCATCTCCTCGACGCGCACCAGGTAGCGAGCGTACACATCCCCGCCAGTCTGGGTGGGTACATGGAAGTCGTACTGCTCGTAACCGTTGTACGGGCGCGCTTTGCGCAGGTCATAAGCCAGGCCAGTGGCGCGGATGACCGGGCCGGTCAGGCCATATTGCTTGCACTGGTCGGTGCTGATGACACCAATTTTACGGGTGCGGTCAAGGAACAGCTCATTTTTTGTCAGCATACTCTCGTATTCATCGATTCGCCTGGGCAACACCTCGAGGATCTCGCGCACGGCAGGATCGAAACCGTCAGGGACATCCCGCCACAACCCGCCGGGGCGAATGTAAGTGGTCATCATCCGCGCGCCGGAGACCATCTCGAACACATTCAGGATCATCTCGCGCTCACGCATGGCATAAAGGAAGACCGACATGGCAGCCAGATCCAGCGAGCTGGTGCCGATCCAGACCAGGTGCGAAGCCACCCGTTGCAATTCCGAGAGGATCACGCGCAGCGCCTGGGCGCGCGGCGGCACGTCCAAATCGACCAGTTTTTCAACTGCCATGCTGAAGATCAGGTTGTTGCCCATCGGATTGAGGTAATCCAGGCGGTCGGTCATGACCTCAGCCTTCTGGTAGGTCTTGGCCTCCATGTTCTTTTCGACGCCGGTGTGCAAAAAGCCAATATCGGGGATGCAATTCAACACAATCTCGCCTTCCAACTCGAGCAGCAAACGCAGTACGCCGTGAGTGCTGGGATGCTGCGGCCCCATGTTGAGCAGCATGGTCTCGCCGGTCATGGCCCGGTCGGAAACCAGGTGGCGGAGCTCATCTACGGATACTTCACGAATATCAGACATGTTGCGATCTCCGCCGGCTACTCATCAGCATAGGGTTTACGCTGATCAATGGCCTTCTGGTTGAAGGTAAACTGGACTTCCTCATAACCAAGAGGGTAGTCCTTGCGCAGGGGATGCCCCTGCCAGTCTTGCGGCATGAGGATTCGGCGCAGATCGGAGTGCCCGTCGAAATGGATACCGAACATGTCCCAAATCTCGCGCTCCTTCCAGTTGGCATTGGGGTAGATCTTCTCGACGGTCTCGACGTGCGGCGCGTTGCCGTTCAGCGGGACGCGCAGGCGGAGCAACACGTTGTTGGCCATGGAATATAGCTGGTAAATCAAATGGAAACGCGGCTTCAATTGCGGCCAGTAATCCACCGCGGTTTCGTCGACCAGCATCTCGAATTGGAACTCGTCTCGCAGCGTTTGAGCAGCTTCCAGGATGTGCTCCGCGCCGATGATCAGGGTCGTCTCACCCGCGTAATCGCGCGCGCTCACCTCAAACCGCGCTTCGAGCGCCTCAACTGCTGCCTGCAAATGATCATTCATAGGCTTGATTTTCTCCCCTGTTGGAACTATTTCCAATCCTTTAATTTTTCGCGCTTGATTTTTTCATGCAACGTCATTGCGCCGTGCAGCAGCCCCTCCGGGCGCGGCGGGCAGCCGGCGACGTAAACATCCACCGGCACAACCTCGTCGACGCCTTGAACAATCGCATAATTATTGAACACTCCGCCGCACGAGGCGCAATCGCCCATGGCGATGACCCATTTCGGATCGGGCATCTGGTCGTACAGCTTACGCAGGACAGGCGCCATCTTGCGCGTCACCCGCCCGGCGACAATCATCAAATCGGATTGCCGCGGGCTGGGTCGCATCAATTCCATGCCGAAGCGGCTCATGTCGTAACTGGAAGCCTGCGCGGACATCATCTCGATCGCGCAACAGGCCAGCCCAAACAGCATCGGCCACATCGAATAGGTGCGCGACCAATTGATAACTTGCTCCAGGGTGGTGGTTACCACCCCCAGGTTTCCAGTTTTCTGTTCTAATCCCATTCCAAGGCCCCTTTCTTCCACGCATACAAATGAGCCGCCTCCAAAATGGCGAGAAAGATGAGCATACCGATCAAACCCGGCGGGCCAAGCTTGCGGACAACCACTGCCCAGGCTACCACGAAAATCACTTCGATGTCGAACAGGATGAACAGCACGGCGATCAAGTAATAGCGTATCGAAACCCGCCGGCGGCCTGAGCCATATGGCACCATGCCCGATTCGTAGGGAGCGGCTTTACGCGTGGTGGGACGCCGTGGACCAAACGCGCTGCCCAATAGAATCACGAAAAAACCCACGAAAATTGCCAGAGCCAGGATGGTAATCAGGGGCAAATATTGCTCGATCATTACAAGCCTTCCAAGGTTTAATCAGATTGTCATAATTACAACAAGATTAACGCAATTAGCGTTTTTGGGATTTTTGACAATGCGATACCGAAGAAATCAGCACCATTAAAATTATGCCTATTCTACTAATTAATCTCGTAAATGTACACCCCATCCCGCCGGTAAACTGGCACCAGACCAGAACAATTCGTCAGCGCTGCTGGCTGTAATCCCCCTTGTCCCTCGTGTATATACACAAAAGTGGCTTTGCCATCCCGCACCAGCGACCAGAAGTCGTTGTCGCAGGCAGTCAGACGGCTGGCGCGTTCCGCCAGGGAATTGACCTGTTCGATGTAATCAGGGCTGCCGGTGGTATAGAGCACGGGCGGCAGCAAGGATTGCCGCCCGGTGACGGGCAGCAGCCAATAACCGCCATCCACTCCGCGGTATATGGACCCCATCCATGACGCCGTATTGATTAAAAAGCGGGCGTCTTCTGGCGTGTTCTGATCTACCCAGGTGAGCGCCGCGACATCTGCCTCGTCAGTGAAAACCGTAACCGGATTTAACACGTCCCGCGTGCCCCACGCGCCCCAAACAGCCAGGGCGAGTACCGCCAGCAACAGCAGCGCATTCACCGATATGCGCAGCCAGACCAGGCGCAGGCGCGCAAGCAGCTTGACGACTCCATAGATCAACGCGCCAAACAGGATCGCCGCAGGCAGGAAGAGAATAATCGCCATATGATCCGGCCGGAAGGGATCAAGCCGCAGACCCCAGGGCAGAGTGAGCAGGGCAAGCAGCAATCCCCAGGCAGCCAGCGGTCGGGAGGCTCGCCAGAAAAAGGCAAGGATTAATCCAAGCCCAGCCAGACACAGTAAAATTTCATTGTGCCGCGGTCCGAGCAGATACAGGATATAGCGCCCGTATTCCAACTGACCGCCGTCCAATGGAGAGATCAGGCGAAGATCCGCCTGTGAGCCGGATTGCTGCCAGACGCGCGCCAGCCAGGGCACAGCCAGCAGCAGACCGAGCAGCGCGCCGGAGGCGGGCTGCCACAGCCCGTCGAGAACGGTTCTGTTGACGGTCGGCGGAACACGAATGGCGTCATGCGCATCGCCAGCAGCTTCTTTCTGCGCCTTTCTGCGGTCTGCAAGTCGTTCAATTAACCCAACAACCAGCAACAAGATAATGAAGAAGCCCAGCAGGAGCAGGGTTGTGTAATGCGAGAGCGCCACGCCAGCGGTGAGCAGCACCAGGCGCAGCCAGTCGCCCCGGCGCGCCGGCTTTCGGGCGACCTGCATGGCGGCAGTCATGGCTAAAGGCAGCAGCACCAGCCCGGTGAGCAGCGTGTAGCGTCCCCAGGTCAGGTAGTAGGCCGGCATGTGGAAAGCGAACCCGACCAGGATTGCTGCCGCCGCGGCCGGGCGAACATCCTGCCAGACAGCTTTAGCCAGGCGGTAAACCGACAGCGCCACCAGCGCGTTGATCACCTGCCCGAACCAAAGCAAAGTCTCGGCCGGCAGGCTGCGCGCCCAGGTGGAGAACAGCGCAGCGATCAGGTGAAATCCGTAATGATAGGAAAAACTAGCCGGAATGTATGGATCGAGGGCGACCGGCACCCCGCCCCTTTCCAGAATAATCCTGACGACCAGGGTGTGATGGACCGAATCGACCCAGGCTGGTAAAACCAGGCTGCGCGCCTGAACCAGCCGCCAGAGTATCGATCCGATCAACACGATCAGTCCGAGCAGGCTGCCGCCCACGACCATCCAGCGGCGGCGGACTGAGTCAGTAGAGCGCGAGGGCAGGCGCGCCAGCAGGCCAATGACGAAGACCAGCAGCAATCCAAGCGCAGCCCAATTGAGGAAGGTTTCGTTGACCCAGTGTATTCCAATATAAAAAGCAATCAGGCCAAACAGGGCAGCCAGCGAAATGGAGATTCCAACCGCGTCAGCCAGGCGCTCGAGTGGGTCAGACTTGCTTCCGGGCAGCCAGACCAGCCAGGCTGCCCCGGGCAATACCAGCACGATCAGGGCAGAGAGGATGTACCAGGCAGCGTCAATGGTGGTAAGGGGCATGGATAAATTATAAACGCGAACCACTCATCGTTTTAGCTGACATGCCCATTTAAGGATAACCCGTAGGAGTTTCCGGTGTAGCGGTGGGTTTCTCCGATGGTGTAACACCAGGGACCGGCGTATGGTTTGGAACCGTTGATGTGAATGTAGGCCGCGGCGTACTGGTCGGTTGTGGCGGATATCCCGTTGGCGGAAGAGGGGTATCTGGAGTTGGCGGCGTTGGCGTACGGGTGGCGGTACTGTCCGGCTCGGTCGCTGTCCGGGTGGCCGGGATGGTGGCAGTCAACGTTCCGGTTGGAGTTCTGGTCGGTGTCGCCGTCCAGGTCGCGGTCGATGCCGCAGTCGGCGGGACGGGTGTCGCGATTGGCGGCAGCGTGGGGAAAATCGGGAACAGCGCCGAGGTTGGCAGAAAAACGGGCAGGGGAGTGACGACCGGCACGGGCGTATTGAGCGCTTCGAAAACGCCTGGCAGGTCCTCGGCATTTTCACGATCCGTCAAAGCTTCACCAATGAGAGACATGCCCACTGGCGCAACCGGTACGGCGTGCAAATCGGCGCTGTAATCAGCCACAAACTGTGAATGCAGCGAAACGGAAAACCGCTGCATGCCCCTGATCATCATGCGCCCTGGCACGAGCAGCATGAAAACCAGCCCGCTGAAGGCAAGCGCGATCAGCAACATGACTGCCAGCCTGTTTACCGAGTTGTACCGCACCTGTTCGCGTTGCAACCGCCGACCTCCGACCGCCGCCTGCCTGTCAACCGTGATCGACTGACAGATGTCCGGCTCATCGAGATAAAAACAGTATAGCCAAGAAAGATCGCAGGAATTCGCCGCGATCTTTACAGCTACTCTACAAATATGCAATTATCGCGCCAACTAGCGCAGCCCGTGGGCATCCAGCAGGGCATCATCCGCCAATATTTCCACGGTCGGTCCGTCGGCGACCAGCCTCCCCCCATCCAGGACGACCGTGCGCGGCAGCACAGCGCGGACGAGCGCCAGATCATGAGTGGCGACCAGCAGCGTTTGCGGCAGCGACGAGAGCAGTTCGATCAAGCCGCGCCTGCCGCGCGGGTCCATGCCCGAAGAAGGCTCGTCGAAGGCCAGCAGCTGCGGCCGCATGGAAAGCACGCTGGCAACCGCGATGCGTTTTTTCTCCCCGAGACTGAGATGGTAAGGCATGCGTCCGGATGCTGCCTGCATGCTGACCGCCGCCAGCGATTGCGCTACCCGCTGTTCGACATCTTCCACTGGCAGCCCCTGATAAACCGGCCCGTAAGCGACATCTTCGTACACCGTCGGCGAGAAGAGCTGGTCGTCAGGCGATTGGAACAGCAGCCCAACCAGTGCGCGGATACGTTTAAGATTTTCTTTTACGCAGGGCATTCCAAATATGCGCACCTGCCCCTCATCGCGCAGAATGCCATTAAGGTGCAGCAGCAGGGTGGATTTACCCGCGCCGTTTGGTCCGACCAGGCCAACCCGTTCGCCAGGCATGACGCACAGGCTGATGTCATCCAACGCCGGCTGCCCGTCGGGATAGGCGAAGGTAAGATGTTGAATATCGACCGCAGGATCCATTCGTCCCTCTCAGCCAGCAAGGAGCCAGGCAAAAAAGACCAGACCGGCGTAGAACGCCAGAGCGCAGATCAGTGTGGCCCACCCGCCTGCATGGAGCGGCTCATAGGAAGTTCCGCGCACCTCGCCATCATAACCACGGGCGAGCATGGCAGCATAGACGCGCTCGCTGCGCTCGACCGAGCGCAGCAACAGGCTGCCAGCCATCCCGCCCGTGACGCGCGCCCGCCAGGTCAGCTTCCCGCCGCTGCGCAAATCTTCTTGCAGGCTGACTGCGCTGCGGGAATCGCGCGCGCGCAGCAGTTGCGCGGCTGTTCCAGCCATCGTGAATACATAGCGCCACATCAGGCCAATCACTGCCACGAGCAGGCGCGGCGCGCGCATAGCGCGCATGGCTGCCAGCATCTGGGGAAAGGGTGTGACCGCCGCGAGGAGCGCCGCTGCCAATAGTGAAACCCAGGACTTGAGCACAACCGTCAGAAAGCGCTCAAGACCAGGTTGGCTGATGGAAACCGGCAAACCGAACAAGGAAAACTGAGTCAGCGCCTGACCATGCCGGCTGAAAAGCACCGGCAGCGCCGCCAGCAGGAAGGGCAGCGCCAGCAGCGAGCGCCGCAGGATCCTCATCAGCCCAACCTGCGAGAGCTGCGCCAGGCTGATCACAAGGGAGAGCAGCATAATAAGCGCAGGCCAACTGCCGTCGGGCAGCAGAGCGGCGCTGAGGATGAATCCGATCGCCATCAGCAGCTTGAGCCGTGCGTCCGCGCGGTGCAGCAGGCTGGCGCCCTGCCGGTAGGGGTCGAGGAAAACAGCGCTCACGCCTGAGTGGTTTTTTCCGCGCGGCGCAGGCTGCGAGCCGCGGCAATGCTCACCGCCGCGACCACCAGCAGCCCGATGATCCCCGCCAGGATGGTCGCCAGGGCTTCATTTTGGACGCCGGGGAGCAGATAGTCCGGGATCAACTCGAACAATGGCGAGCGGGCAGCCTGGAGAAAACGCTGCTGCCCGGCTACCCATTCCAGGCCGTCCGGGTGGGTTGAAGCGAGCGGCGAAGCCACGGCCAGGGCGCAGGCCAGGAGCAGACCGCTGATCCAGACCGGGCGGTCGACCTTCTGGCTGCCTGGGACCGCCAGCAGCAAATCGCGGCGGGCCGCGAAGAGAAATGCCAGCGCCCCAGCAGTAATCAACCCCTCACCGGCGCCAATCAAGACGTGGATGCCGCCCATGGCAGGGATCACCAGATTGGCCGGCGAAAGTCCGGAGATGGCCAATTGCAGCCCGCAAGCCAACGCGGCGGCCACGGTGGAAATCCAGGCAGCGGTGAAACCGCCTGCCAAAACTCCCCAGCGCTTCTCTCTGGCCAGAGGCTGAAACAACCGGTAAACCGCATACGAAACAAGTACCGCTACCACCGCCATGTTGAACAGGTTTCCGCCCAGCGCCAGCAGGCCGCCATCCTGGAACAACAAAGCCTGAACCACTACCACGCTGGTCATCACCAGCATGGCCGGCCACGGGCCGAGCAGGATGGTCGCCAGGGCAGCGCCGATGAGGTGGCCGGAAGTGCCGCCGGCGACGGGGAAATTGAGCATCTGCCCGGCGAAGATCGCGGCAGCCAGCATGCCCATCAGCGGCAGGGCGCGCTCGTCCAGGTCGCGGCTGGCTCGCCGCAACGCAACAGCAATGAAGACGGCCGAAACCAGCCAAAGGAAAACCGCTAACGGGAGCGATAAGAAACCATCGGGGATGTGCATGGGTGAAGGGGCGAAGTGCATTGGAATCTCCTGAAGATAATAGCCGTGTTCGCGTCAGATTTGATAGAATAGGGTTAACCTCTCCACGGGTTATGCCTATTATAAAATCAAATTAATGCATATGCAATAACTTGCGTTATATTCGAAGGAAATAAGATGAGAGCTTCATCAGTCCAGGCAGTCATATTAAAGGTTTTAACAGAGGATGCCCCTGCCCACCTGACCGCTACCGAGATCTACGAGCGCATCCGCGCCACTTTGCCAGCGGTGAACCCCTCGACGGTTTACCGCGCGCTGGAGCGCATGGTCAGGATCGGGAAAATTTCGATAACAGACATGGGCACCGGCGCGGTGGTCTATGAAATCTTGCAGGCAGGCATGCACCATCACCTGGTCTGCCAGCAGTGCGGGCGGGTGATCACGCTCGAGCACAGCAAGGTGCAGGCGTTTTTTAAGACAGTGGAGCACAGCTACGATTTTAAAATCGCCACCAACCACCTGGTGCTGTTCGGCCTGTGCGCTGAGTGCGCGAGAAATTCGTAGTGGTGAAGCATCCGTACGTGAATTTTAATTTCACCTGGCCGCGCTATTGCGGATCGGCTCTGGATATCACTACCCATCAACGCGGATGCTTTGCCCGTACCAAGAAGTGTTATTAAGGATTTACGCGGGCTAATTACTCCCCCCAATACCACCTGAGATACTCCTCCACGTGCGCGTTCCAGTAATCCTCAGTGTGGCTGCCGGGGTTGAGAATCCACTCGTGCGCCACGCCGTAGCCTGTCAGACACTTCTCGAACTCCTCAGCCATGCCGCGGTAGGGATCATTCTCGCCGATGTCCATGGATATGCGCGGCTCCTCGCCGTCGGGGATGGCCTCCAGCCAGCCGCCTAACTGCTCCCCGCTGCCAACGAAGGGCGGCACGGAGTGCGCGCCAATGGCGCTAAACAACTCCCAGCGCGAGAAACCCAGGTGGATCCCCCAGGCGCCTCCGCGCGACAGGCCCCCAATGGCGCGGCATTCCCGCTCAGCGCAGGTATTGTAGTTCGCGTCCACCCAGGGCAGCAACTCATCGGTCAGCGATTCGCCAAAACCGGTCGAAAACGGATCACGCAGCGAGTATTCCTCGAAGGGCATGACGATCATGAAGGGGGGCAGTTCCCCGGCAGCGATCAGCGCGTCGGCTTTATCAACAATTCCCAGGCGCAGCCACTGATCCTGGTCATAGGTTTGCCCGTGCAGCATATACAGCACCAGGTAGCCTGGCTGCCGGGCGGGATCATAGCAGGGCGGCAGGTACAGGTTGAACTGCATCGGCTTCGGCATCCAACTGGAGTCGATCTGCAGCGCAAGCACCTGGCCGGTCAGCGCGGCGCAGGCGGGAGTGGGGGTGAGCGTGGGCGTTTCCGTGGCCACGGCGGTGAGTGTCGGCGCGGGCGCGCAGGTCAGGCTGGGCGTCACGGTGATCTTGTCGATCGCGGGACGAGCCGGCATCGCCGGCCTGGCAGCGCAGCCAGCCAGGAGCAGGACCAATAACAAACCTGCCAGCGCGTTTCCTTGACGTGTATCCATCATTCGGATTATACTCGGTGCAGCCGGGGTGTAGCGCAGTTGGAAGCGCACCGCGTTTGGGACGCGGGGGTCGGCGGTTCAAGTCCGCCCACCCCGACCAGACGGAACGCAACCGCCGAGAACCCCTCGGCGGTTTCCGTTGAAAGCAGCTCAATTCATAACTTTCTCCGCCCAAAAGGGGATTCGAATGATGAAATGGTTCTCCCGCCAGAAGGATTCGCAACCGCCGAAAACATTCGACGGCATGATCGAGGCCGTGCGCTATTCACCCGAAGGAATGTTGCAGGTGGCGCGCATCTACGAGCGCCGCGGCCCGACCTGGTCTGACCGTGTGCTGATCACGCGCGAAGAAATGATCCGGCGGATGAAAGCCGGGCAGAAGTTCGTCACCGGCCAGCGCATTGAGCGCCTGGCCAGCACCTTTGAGGTGAAATCCGCCGTGCGCCTGACCAGCCTGGACGGCGTCGAAGCGCTGCGCAGCGTCGGCGATGCCGGACAGCGCGACCAGCTCGACGCTCCTTTGTTCTAATCCCTTGACCATGACCTGACCAGCGAGGTATCAGGCTTGACTATACCCTTACTTTCCATCATCATCCCGGCTTATAACGAAGAATCACGCCTGCCTGACACGCTGGAGCGCATCCTGACTTTCCTTAAAGGACAGAGCTACCCTGCCGAAGTGATCGTCGTCGAGAACGGCAGCAGCGACCGTACGCTGGAGATCGCCAGAGAATACGAGGCCAGGCACAGCCCCGTCCGCGCGCTGCACGAGGAGCAGCCAGGCAAGGGCCGCGCGGTGCGCAGCGGCATGCTGGCGGCGATGGGTCAGTACCGTTTCATCTGCGACGCTGACCTTTCGATGCCGATCGAGCAGGTCAACCGTTTTCTGCCGCCGCAATTGGAGGGCATTGATATCGCCATCGCCTCGCGCGAAGCGCCGGGCGCGGTGCGCTACAACGAGCCCGAGTACCGCCATCTGACCGGGCGGGTCTTCAACACGCTGGTGCGCTGGCTGGCGCTGCCCGGCCTGCAGGACACCCAGTGCGGTTTCAAATGTTTCCGCGCCGAGGTGGTAGAAGAGGTCTTCCCGCGCCAGACCATCGAGGGCTGGACCTTCGACGTGGAGGTGCTCTACATTGCCCGCCGTCAGGGCTACCAAATTCGCGAAATCCCAATCGATTGGTATTTCAACCCGGACTCGAAAGTGCGCGTGCTGCGAGATTCCTGGCGCATGTTCAGAGATCTGCTCAAGATTCGCGCCAACGGGCGGCGAGGAGCCTACGATGCCGCGTCCCGCGCCGATTGAGCCGCCCGCCTGCCCCGATCTGAGCTTCGAAATGCCGCTGTGGCAGGGCGGTCTGTCGCTTTTGGCCGGGCTGGATGAAGCCGGTCGCGGTGCCTGGGCCGGGCCGGTCTACGCCGCGGCCGTGATTTTACCGCCCCAGAACGTCGTGCTGGCGGAGCTGCGCGGCGTGCGTGATTCGAAGAAGATGACCCCGCGCCAGCGCACGTATTGGGCCGGTCAAATCCGCCTGGCGGCGGCCGCCTGGGGTATCGGCATCGCCTCCGCCGAGGAGATCGACGCGCGTGGAATCATCACCGCCACCCGCCTGGCGATGGCGCGCGCGCTGGAAGCCTGCGGCTGCCAACCAGAGCATTTGCTGATCGACGCGCTGCGCCTGCCGGAGGTCGGCTTGCCGCAACTGGCGCTGATCAAGGGCGACGCGCGCTCGCTGAGCATCGCCGCCGCCTCGGTGCTGGCCAAGACCGCGCGGGACGCCTGGATGATCGAATTGGGGGATCGCTACCCGGAATACGGTTTCTCCGCGCACAAGGGCTACGGCACGCGCATGCACCGCGAGGCGCTGGCGCGGCTGGGTCCCTGCGCGGAACACCGGATGAGCTATGCGCCGTTGAGGAGGCTGGGATTATAGACGCAGGTTGGGTTGAGGATGGGGGATGAAGACTGACCGATCTATCGGCACGCCATCCGAAACCCAACACGTCATTTTTCTGTTGGGTTTCGGGCGGAGCAGATACTCGCTCTGTCCAGCGCCCGGTCCGCCCTCAACCCAACCTACGCGTACTGAGTGAGTAGATTGCGTTCCATAAGTGAACGCACCCTGCTTCTTGAGCAATCAATATGATATCCTTAGATAAGTTTTAGCCAGAAATCAGTTTCATTCTTCTGCTTCAATATCGATCCTAACACTCCAGGGACCTCTTGGTTCCAGCACAACACCGCCAATCCGCACGTCTGTCTTTTTCGCATCCATTAAGGTACTGGCGTTTACTTTTACAATGGCCGTATCACCAAGGATTCTACTGGACACGAACCGAGCCGGATTATTGGCTTCCTGAACATTCACTTGATAAAAAGAATGATCAACCGATTTAAATTTAATGGCAAGTTGTTTGCCGTTATTTATTACTGAAACCAGTTTTATTTGGCAATTTCCAAGGTTCAATATTTTCCCAACTTGACGCTCTTGATTATCTGGCGGGTAGTCTTTCAACTTCATTCGGAAGATTGCGTCTCCAGGACAGCCATATTGGATTTTATCGATTTTCATTTCGAGCGGGAAATGATTAGGAGTGGCGCTGACAACATAAGCGAACCTTCCGTCTGCATCTTCATCGAAAAGTTGGATATCGCCCGACACATCATAAGGCAAGTGATTCCCACCAGCATCCATGAAGGATACATCCCACAGTTGAATAGGAAACACCCCTATAAATTCAGGAATATACCTTCCAAGAACAATGATTTTATCCTCCAGTGGAATTAATTCAGATACGATAATGGCATTTTTAATTTCACTTTCTTGATTTGCTTTGATCTTCAAGATAGGATAAATTCCGATATCGTTTGCGCTCTCCACAAGTGAAAACGGAACCGCCCAATTTTCCGGGGCATCCCCAGGGTATGTCCCATCGATACAATCCAATTTAAATGTAAGGCTATTCATATCATTGGGAATTGGGGGAAAGAACACAACTTTCTGATAATCATTCTCTTTACCATAACCAAGAGATCCCGAGCCCAAGGGGCTTAATTTCTGCCCGTCCGGAAGCTGGAGCCAGACACGATCTTCACACCTTTGATTGTTAGGAGTTAATGGGGCGTTTCCAGCAAATGTATCTGGTGGTATCCCTTTCAATGAATAGACGACCGAGGTAACCTCCATGCCGGAGATGGCTGAAACGACTTTTAGTTGAATACCATCCATTGTTTGTTTTTGAACAGAAGAAAGCACCCGCAATTGAGTTTCCTGGTTGATGATTCCAAACCCAGGTATGTACCCGGTTAATTTATTGACTGCATAGACCACACCGGATACGAAAATCAAAACCAGGAGGATCGAAATGGTTATACCAGCGATTCGAGATGACAGCGAACGACCTGCCAAAAGCCAATTGACTTTTTTCCAAATGTTTTTCTCCTTTTTAGCGGCATTCTGCAATAGCATAACCTTGTGATAGGCTGTCAATCTTTGCTTCAAACTATGGCTAAATTCCTCCCGCATCCCCTGGGAGTGGAACCAGTCTTTTTCGAGGTTGGTTAATTCGAAATTGATGTTTTCCTTCTTATTCATTCGATCCCTTCCATACTCTTCCGCAACTTATTAAGGGCACGATAGGTCGCCATTTTTACAGCTGCGGCGCTCTTGTGAAGGATGTGTGCAATGGTGTTAAAGTCGAGGTCTGCAGAAAATCGTAAAGCCAATAATTCCTGTTCTGCTTGTGTGAGCCTGGAAAAGCCTTTCTCCAGTTTTCTGTTCTCGAAAGCGACATGTTCGCCAATAGCAGGATTTGTCACTTGTTCGGGAATATCATCGATTGATACTGTTCTTCTTTTCCTGAAATGATCCGCTATTTTCGCGCGGGCAATGGAGAATAACCAGGCAGCGAATTTATTTCGCGGGGAATATTTCCCTTTCATGATGCCTTCGACAGCATGGAAAAACACCAACGCTGTTATTTCTTCAGTTGCTAATTGATCTCCCACCTTCCGATAAATGTATCGGGAAATCTTTGGGAGATACCGGTCGTAAATGATCTCGAAAGCAGCGGTGTCCGTTGACATCCGCTCTATCCAATAGTCATCATCCTGAGATTTTAAATCTGCAGTTTTAGCATCAATGTTCATTTTTATCTTCTAATATTAATACCGAGAAAAAATGTTAAAAAGTAACATCAAGAACCGTTTGATGTGATGAAATCATCCTTTTATTGTTTAAATATAATATTAATTAAGATCATTACGCTTTTCCCACGCCTGATACAGCCCCAGCCTGCCCCCCTCCCCGTCGGATTCGAACGTCTCGCGGATTTCGAACCCCGTTCGCGACGCCAATTCCGCCAGCTCTTCCGGCGTAAAAATGTGCACATAGCGCAGCCCGACCTGCTCATCCTGCCCAGGCAGGGTATAGCGCCAGTCGATGAGCGCGTCGCCTGGGTCGACATCGGATTCGCTCAATTCCAGCGCGCTCCACGGCTGGAGGCGCGCCAGCAAACGCGGCGAATACTGCAACTGCCACTCGGAATGAACGAACAGCCCGCCTTGCGGCAACAGCTCATTCACCTGACGCAGCACCCGCTCGCGCAGCTCCGCGCCGGGCAGGTGGTGCAGCACGGCGAAGGCCAGGCAGGCGTCGATGGGCTGGGCAGCGGCTAGGTTCACCCAAGCTGGGTCAGCCAGGTCAGCTTGCGCGAAGCGGATGTCCATACCGCCGGGCGGGGCTTCACTCACCGCCTGGCGGGCAGCCGCCAACAGCTCATCGCTCGCATCCAAACCCAAATAACTGCCGGTTTGCCACAGCCGGGCCAGCTCGAGCGCCAGCGCGCCCGAGCCGCAGCCCAGGTCGAGCAGGCGCAAGCCGACCGGCAGACTGGCAATGATCCGACGCACGCCGGGCTGGATTCTGCGCCGGGTTTGGGCAAACGCAGCGCCAAATTTCTGGTAAAATAGATAATTAGCAGCTAGAAGGCGGTGGACTATGGGCGAATTCATGATGCGGTCGGTTTTCTGAAAACTCTGGCGTTTGAATTATACGGGGAAGTGCTCCCCGATTGTTAGCTACTTTCACAGTTGCAACCCTGTTAGCGGTTGTCGTCAATTGAGTTTACCACGCTCCCTTTCGGAGGGATGATATGCCATCCGTTTATGCTATCGAAACTGAAAATCTCGGGCGGACTTACCGCCTGCGTGAAAATAAGAAGAAAAATCAACCCAAAGAGCTCATCGCCCTGGCGGATGTCAACCTGCAGGTAAAGCGCGGCGAGCTGTTCGGGCTGCTGGGTCCAAACGGCGCCGGCAAGACCACCCTGATCAAAATTCTGACCACCCTGCTGGCGCCCAGCACCGGTTGGGCCAAGGTAAGCGGCTATGATGTGCTCAAGGAGACTGTCAGGGTGCGCCCGCTAATCAACATGGTCTCCGGCGGCGAATCGTCCGGTTACGGCCTGCTGACCGTGCGCGAGAACCTGTGGATGTTCTCGCAGTTCTACGGCATCCCCTCGCCTGAGGCCAAGAAATACATCGATGAGCTGCTGGCGGCGTTTGGGTTGGCTGACCGCGCCGGCACCAAGTCGTCCGATCTGTCCACCGGCCTGCGCCAGAAGATGAACATCATCCGCGGATTCATGACCGGTCCCGAGGTGCTCTTCCTGGATGAGCCCACGCTGGGCCTGGACGTTGGCGCCTCGCGCGACGTGCGCCGCTTCGTGCGCAGCTGGGTGAACGATCATCCGCAGCGCACGATATTACTCACCACCCACACCATGGTCGAGGCCGACGAGCTGTGCGACCGGGTGGCGATCATCAACCGCGGTCGGGTGCTGGCCTGCGACAAGCCAGCGGCGCTCAAGCACGAACTGCAGCACGACGCAATCTTCAACCTGGATGTCAGCGCGATGAACGGGCTGGAAACCAGCGCCCTCTCGCAGCTGCCCGGGGTGCGCAATGTGATGCACACCGCGCTGGATGGGCAGTCCAAACTGGAATTCATCCTCGAGGAAGAGGCAGCGTTGAGCAGCGTGGTCAATGCGCTGACGCTGCACGACGTGCGCATCCTGAACCTGAGCAAACGCGAGCCGACTCTGGAAGATGTGTTCGTCACCCTGGTCGGGCGCAGCATGGCGGAAGAAGAGAAGGCGGACAGCAATGGAAACAACGCTGAATAAAAATTCCGGCTGGCGCCTATTCCTCCAGACCATCCTGGGGCGAGCCTATCCGCGGGTGGTTGGCATGGCTCGAGAGAAATCCTGGCTGTTCTTTGATATCTTCCTGCCTATGCTTTCGGTGTCGTCCTATGTGTTCGTCTATCGCGCGATCGGCGCCCCCGAGGAATACGTCGGTTTCGTGGTTATGGGCGGCGCAATGACGGCCTTCTGGATGAACATCCTCTGGAGCATGTCCAGCCAGTTGTATTGGGAGAAAGAGACCGGTAACCTGGCGCTGTATATCATGTCGCCGACCAACATGATGGCCATCCTGTTGGGTATGGCGTTGGGCGGCATGGTCGCCACTGCTCAGCGCGCCCTGGGGATCATCCTGTTTGGCAGTCTGGTCTTCAAGGTGCAATACGCGGTGGGCAGCTTCTGGCAGCTGCTGCTGGTGTTCTTCATCTCTATGGCGGCGCTGTACGGCATGGGCATGATGACCTCGTCGCTGTTTCTGCTGCTCAGCCGCGAGGCCTGGCACATCTCCAACCTGGCGCAGGAACCGATCTACCTGGCGTCCGGCTTCTACTTCCCGATCAAGAGCTTCAACTTCTGGGTGGCAGCCGCCGCGTCGATCATCCCGCTCACCCTGGGGCTGGACGCGATGCGCCAGCTGGTATTCCCATCTGGGGCGCTGCTCGGATTTCTCGATGTCAAGATCGAAATCATGATCCTGCTGGTGCTGATGGTCGGATTTATCAGTTCAGCGCGGATTATGCTTACCAAGATGGAACGGCTGGCGATCCGCGAGGGCCGTTTGACCGAGAGCCGGAGGTAGCCGATGAACATGCGATCTTTTCGCACCGCGGCCTGGCTTGGCTGGAAAATCGAGTCTAACTGGACCGATCCGTTTTTGTTCGCGGTCTATTCGATCGTAAAACCGCTGGCGGGGGCGGCCATCCTGGTGGTGATGTACTCGATCATCACCAACGGCGCCTTCACCAACCCGCTGTTCCCGTACATCTACCTCGGCAACGCGTTCTATATGTACGTCGGCGCGGTGATGACCGGCGTGTCCTGGGCAGTCCTCGACGACCGCGAGCACTATAAAACCCTCAAGTACATGTATGTAGCCCCGATCCGCATCCCGCTCTATCTGGTGGGCCGGGCGGTGGCGCGCTTTCTCACCGGCAGCTTTTCAGTGTTGATCACCGTCGTCTTCGGCGCGCTGTTTCTGCATGTGCCCATCGATGTGATGAAGGTGGACTGGCTGTTGTTTTTTGTCAGCCTGGCGCTCGGCGTGATCCTGCTGGCGTTGATGGGACTGACGCTTGCCGGGGTGACCTTGCTGCTGGCGCGCCATTCCGACTACCTCGGCGACGCGGTGGCAGGCGGCTTGTACCTGTTCAGCGGGGCGATCTTCCCGCTGGATGTGCTGCCAGCCTGGCTGCAGCCGCTCGGATACGCCCTGCCAGTCACCTACTGGCTGGAGCTGCTGCGCCGTTCGCTGGTCGGCTCGGTCGCGCAGGCTTTCCCGACCCTCTCGGGTTGGAGCAACCTGCAGCTGCTTGGCGTCCTGGCCGGCTCGATCGTGATTAGCGCCGTTGTAGCAGTGATTGCCTGGCGGTATTGCGATTATCAGGCGCGTGAAAAAGGTTACATCGACCGCACAACGAATTATTAACAGTACAATACTGTTATGGATGAATGGAGTAAAACCAGGGCGCTCAGCGCCGAGGGTGAAGAAATTGCCCGCGTCGTGCTGGAGGAGATCCGCGGCGGGCGGGAGGTCCTGCAATCGATCCGCCGTCACCCGCTGCCCGGCGGCGGTCATCTCTCCAAGTCGATGCTGGTAGCGGCTTACCGGAATCTGGTAGCCAGCGGTGAGTGGAAGCCGGATGAGCGCTTGCTGGCGCGGTTGCGCATGAAGCCGGTGCGCACGCTTTCCGGCGTGACCACCGTGACGGTGCTGACCAAGCCTTATCCCTGCCCGGGCAGATGCATCTTCTGCCCAGACGACGCGCGCCTGCCAAAGAGCTATCTAAAGGACGAACCCGGCGCAGCGCGCGCTTACCAGCATGCCTTCGACCCCTACGCACAGGTCGAATCGCGCATCCAGGCGCTGCGGGCCAACGGCCACCCGACGAACAAGATCGAACTGCTCATCCTGGGCGCCACGTGGAGCGCTTACCGGCGCGATTATCAGGAGTGGTTCGTGCGGCGCTGCTTCGACGCGATGAACGAGCATGATTCGGCTACCCTGGAGGAGGCGCACCGTTTGAATGAAACCGCCGCCCACCGCAACGTCGGGCTGGTGATCGAAACCCGCCCGGACGAGATCAATCCCGAGGAGATCGCCTGGCTGCGCCGGCTGGGCGTGACCAAAGTACAGATGGGCACCCAGTCGCTGGACGACCGCATTCTGGAGCTTAATCAGCGCGGGCATACGGCTGCGCAGACAATGAAGGCCTGCGCGCTGCTGCGCGCGGGCGGATTCAAGGTGGTGCTGCACTGGATGCCCAACCTGCTCGGCGCGACGCTCGAATCTGACCGGATTGATTTTACGCGGCTGTGGCAGGGTAACTGCCCGGACGAAATCAAGATCTATCCCTGCCAGCTGCTGGAAGGCACCGAGCTTTTCAAGCGCTGGCAGCAGGGAGAGTACCAGCCCTACACCACCGAACAACTGATCGAGTTGATCGCCGACCTCAAGCCGGGCATCCCGGCTTATTGCCGGGTCAACCGCGTCATCCGCGACATCCCCTCGACGCACGTAGTGGCGGGCAACAAGCGCACCAGCCTGCGCCAGGATGCGCAGGCTGAGCTGCAAAGGCGAGGTCTGGTCTGCGGCTGCATCCGCTGTCACGAGGTGCGCGGGCAGAAGATCGACCCGCAGACGGTGGTCTTAAAAGATCTGACCTATCCGGCTGAGAGGGCTGAAGAGCACTTCCTGCACTTCCTTACCCCGCAGGGGAAGATCGCCGGCTACCTGCGCCTGTCGCTGCCGCAGCCGGGCGCTCTGGAGCTTGGCCTGCGCGATTTGGAAGGGGCGGCATTGATCCGCGAGGTGCATATCTACGGGCAGTCGCTGCCGGTCGGCGCGGGTCAGCGCGGGGCGGCTCAGCACACCGGCCTGGGCACGCGGTTGATTGTCGAGGCGGAACGCATTGCCCGCGCGGCGGGCTTCCGGCGCCTGGCGGTCATCGCCGCCATTGGCACGCGCAAATACTACCAGCGGCGCGGGTTTGAATGCGGGGAACTGTATTTGGCGAAACAGTTGTAAGCCTAGATCAGGGGGTCAAGCCACCAGGGCCAGGTCATCGGCGTAGCCCACCGCCATGCCGACAATACTTTCACCGGTATGGGCACCCAGAACCACATCGCCGCGCAGGGCTGGATCGAAGCGGCAGCGGAAGCTCTCAGCCAGGTGGGTAATCAGACTTGAAACGCCATCGGGGTTATCGCCATGAACAACGTGGATGCGCAGCTCGCGCGTATGATCGAACACCCCGCGCACAGTCGGGATAAATCCCGCCAGGGCGCGGCGGAAGGAAACAAACTTGCCGGTCTCGGCGTATTTACCTTCCGGGCTGACCGTGATGATCGGGCGGATGTTGAGCAGTGAGGCCATTAAGCCTTTGATATGGCTGATGCGCCCTCCGTGAATCAGGTATTTGAGCGTATCGAGCGTAAAGAAAAAACGGACGTTCTCGCGCAGCCGGGTCAAGGCAGCCTCGATCTCCTCCAGGCTTTTTCCGTTGCGAACCAAACTGGAGGCGGTCAGGACCTGCCAGCCTTCCGCAACCGAGAGGGTGCGTGTATCCCAAAGATGAATTTTGGCATCCTGGTAGCGTTGGCGGACAATTTCCGCAGCGGCCAGGGCTGAGTTGTATGTCCCGCTCAACGCGGATGAAATGTGCACGGATAAAATTTCATGCCCTGCTTTAACCAGTTTCTCGTATACCTCGATGAACTGCCCAGCTGAGGGCTGCGAAGTGGTCGGGTAGACATCCGGGTTATCCTTGAGCATCTTGTAGAAAACTGCTGGATCCAGGCTGTCGCTGGAATGGGTGGCGCCAGCAAAGGTAAGGCTGAATGGTACTCGAATGATGTCGAGCGCCTCAGCCTGCTCGGCGGGAATATCGCAACCGGTGTCAGTCACAATCTTCATAGTCATAGGTTTCTCTCTTTGGTGGAATCGAATCAAGACGCAGGAAGAATGAGTGACAGTCGGCTTGCCGGATATTATTAATCAAATTCCTGCAAAAACTGGATTATCATACCACGAGAGTGTCAGTTTAAGGTTAATATTCAAGTGAGAGCCTTGAAAAAATAGAGATCAAATTCTGCCGCGCAAGGATGACCGCAAAAATCAATACAGCATTAGAATGGTACAAGGTAATTGGGAAAAAAAGAAGGGTCAACCCAAGCCGCCGCAAGGCTTCCGCGACATCCAGGTGGGGGCCGAAGCCACCTCCATCGGAAAGTGGTGAACACAAGTCATCGCCGGCAGCCCGAAACCAGGCGCAGTTACGCCTTCATCAGCGGCAAGGGCATTGCGCCTGCCCCGTTGACCTATTTCACCGCCAGCATGGCGATTAACTGAGCTCACATTTGCCGGATCCTGCGGTAAAACACCAGCGAGTCACCCATAATGACCACATGCGAGCCGCGAGGCATTCTCATGAGCAAAGTTCGGAGCCGCGCGGCGAAACCTATACGGGCGCAGGGGCAATTCGACAAACACGAATCCGATAAATCTCCCTGCGCCTCTACAACGGATTTGCTGTTTCGATCATTACTACGGGGTTTTGCTATTGAAAAAATCATCATGGTGTATTATTATATAGAAAAGTTTTTCTATATTGGAGAAAACAACCATGGAATCTGTTATCCTTTCCCTCGAAAAATCCGCCATGGAACGCTGGCGCAAGGGCGATCCGTGGGGCTTCGTCGAGTTATGCGACGAGGATATCTGCTACGTGAATCCCGGGTTAACCAGGCCAATCCTCAGCCTGGACGAGTATATAGCTTTTCGAGAGCCGCAGCGGGGAAAAATCCATTACCAGATTTCTGAATTCATCCAGCCCAGGGTGGTGATTGCCGGAGACGCCGCCGTTCTGACCTACAACTACCGCTCGGCTGAGACCAATCCAGACGGAACGATCAAAACCGAAACTTACTGGAACACGACCGAAGTGTACTTCAAGCGCTTGGAGCAGTGGAAAATCGTGCACACGCACTGGTCCTACCTGCTGCATAAACAGCCCGAGCGGGTCGAGGTGCCGCTGCTGGTGCAATCGCCGCCAGCGGAATACAGCGGAGTGCTCGCCGAATTGATGGCGCTCGAATCGGCGGCAATGGAGCGCTGGCGCAAGGGCGACCCCGGGGGATTCCTCGATCTCTATGCGCCAGAAGTGACCTACATGGATACTGGCACCAAACAGCGCGTCAACGGGCGCGATGCGATGAGCGCGCGATACAAGCAGCTCGAGGGTCAAATCTTCTACGAGGTGATGGACTTCATCGATCCGCAGGTACGGGTCGGCGGGGAACTGGCAGTGCTGTTCTACCGCTTCCTTTCCACCCGTCTGAAACCGGACGGCTCCATCGCCAGCCGCACGCCCTGGAACTGCACGGAGGTTTACCGGAAAATCGACGGTCAGTGGCGAATCATCCACAACCACTGGTCGCTGATCAACGGGGTACGAACAAATCTTCCAGGCTAGTCCCGAGTCAGCCGTGGATTCAGGATCCTTTCCAGCGCGACGCCGAACATGGAAAAACCCAGGCCGGTGATCAACAAAAGCGCCAGCGGTTGCAGCACCCAATACCGTGAACCAAACCAGGCGCCTTTCGACAGTGCCTGATAGATGACCTTCCCCCAGGTCGGATACATGGAGCTGATATTGAACAGCCCTAAAGTCGCCTCGAGGAATACGAAGGAAGGGATCAATAAAATAATCTGCGGAATCAAGGAGGTGATGATCCTTGGCATCATGTACTTGACCACGATCCGAAAATCGCTGGCGCCGTACACGTCCGCGGCTTCGATGTAGGGTGAATTCCTGATCTGCAAAAAGGCAGCCCTGAAATTCTTAGTGGGGGTGCCAAAAGCATTCGCCAGGACGATAACACCCAAAATCACCCATATAGGGATCCCCAAATAGGCATAAGCAAGAACGGAAATAGCCAGGACGGGCATGACCAGGTTTATCTCGGTAATCCGCTGCACCAGATTATCCAGCCAGCCGCCAACCCAAACCCCGGCAGCGGCAAAGAACATTGAAATCAGGGCGGTCGATAATGACCCTCCCAATCCGATGATGAGGGCAAAGGGCATTCCCCACAACAGCGGGACAACCAGATCCCGCCGATAATTATCCGTGCCAGCCATGCCATAGACCTGCCCAAACAAGAAGACATCCGCCCGGATATCGCTGTCTTCCTCAAAGGTCATGGCATTGATGACCAGAGTATACGTGCCTTGAAGAACTGCGGGGTGGTCAGCAGACGGATCGGCAAAAAGGAGATAATGCGCGGGAGTCGGATAATTGGTGCCAACGACGAACCATTTACGCCAATGATCATTGCCTGCCACCATTCTGTTTACGGACAAGGTTTTTATCAGATCGACGGGCGACTTTGCCCCAGCAGTCACGCCCTTAAAAGATATCGTGCGTCCATCCGGCGTGATCCAATCTATCTCGACGAACGGTTTTTTAGATGCATAAAAACCTTCGAGGTACAAAATCACCTCTGATGGAAAATCTTGATGGTTGTAATCAAAGGAAAGTGTGTAGGTAACTTGACCCACATCCTCTGTGATGGATGTAATCACTTTCTGGTCTGCGCTCGATGAGGTGGAAAGTTCCATCGTGCCTAAATAATCGTTGGCGCGGAAGAAATTAACCCAACTGGGTTTTGCCAGTCTTGGGCGGTCTGGCATTCCGGTTAACGTGCTTCGGCCCCATTCTTCTCCTATGGTTTCATACGGCAGTGCAATCACCACATAAATGGAGCCTGCCAATAAGAGCAGGATCACGGTTAATCCAAATATCGCCGAGGGGTAACGTTTAATGTGGAAAGCAATTTGTTTCAAACGCTGCCTTGCATAATGGAAGTCATCGGTGGGATTTTTCTGTGGATTTTCAGCGATCTTTTTGGGTGGTGGTTTAACAGGCTGGTAACTGGCTTGACCTTGCGGGCTGAACCGGACTCGGCGCTTGAATAGATCGGTGATTTTGAAACCAGGCCGTTGCGCACGAACGCGGGCATCTTGCAAACCGTACCTGATTCTTGGATCGACAAACAGATATGTAATATCCAGGACCAAGACGATCACCCCGAGCAAATAAGCAAAAATTACCACCAGTGACAGGGCAATCAACAATTCGCCCCCGTACATTCGCTCGCCCCAAAAATTAGGCAAGCCATATTTGATATATAACCACCCAATCCCCTCCCAATCGAAGATTGCCTCCAGCGCCATGGAGATTTGCCAGTATCCAATGACCATCAGGCTGAAGCTGGTAATCACGTACGGTAATGAAGGCCGTAGTATATATTTCTTCTCCAGCGTCCTGGGGTGCAATCCCATGGCCTTCCCTAAATCAACGTAATCTTCCTCGGAGAATGCAACAAAGAATGTGCGCCAGGAATACACCAGTTGAAAAATGGTGGTAAAAACAATGGCTGCCACCGGAAGAACCATGTGCTTTAGCACAATAGGTATATAACCAATTTTGGTGGCGGGCGGTTCCATATCCAGCATGCCCCCAAATGGAAGGAGTTGGAGCTCTATCGCAAAAATAAAAATGAAGAGAATGCCCATCACCCAACTGGGGATCGACGATAACGGCGCCAGCATGGCAA
>JAXDCA010000007.1:0-25649 GCA_034678305.1 Bellilinea sp. | reverse complement strand
GCAAAGGCGGGCTTTTGAGGGCAGGTTGGCATGAAAATCGACCAGCCTGACCGCCAGCGCCGCTCCATCCGCTTACCGGATTATGATTACAGCCAGCCAGGGGCTTATTTCATCACCATCTGCAGCTACCAGCGCGAGGCTTTATTTGGCAACATCGCGGTGGATGAAATGCGCCTGAATGAAGCCGGGCAAATCGTTTGGGAGGTATGGAATTCCCTGCCGGCGCGATATGCGGGCATTACCCTGGGCGCGGCGGTCGTCATGCCCAATCATTTTCACGGCATCATTATCATCACCGATGGCCCCTACGGAAAAATGGATGAGGAAAATACCCGCCGTCCATCCGCTGACCCCCCTCCCCCGCCCGGGACGCCGCGTACCGCCCGTCCGTTCAGCTATACGAAAATTCATGCCTGCGCTGGCCGCTTTCAGGCGTCCTGGCTGGTCTCTTTCCGTATCTAAATGCGTCCTCCCGGCGTTAATAATGTTATGATAGAGACAACCGCTGTCCGTGGTTATCGTCACGATTGATTCCACTCGAAGAATTCAGGAGGGGCTTATGTCCAAGAAAACCGCCGGCATCATTTTGATCGTCGTGGGCCTGGTCATCGCCGCGCTCTCGTTAACCCTCGATCTGATCGGCTTCGGCCGCGACCCAGGTTTCGGGTACGTGCAGCAGGCAGGCACGGCCGCCGGGGTCATCGTCTTTGCCGCAGGGCTGCTGCTGGCGCTGCGTAAACAGGCGCCAAAGAAATAGCTTTCTGGCGCTGCCATTTCCCGGCCCATTTGCATGAAACCCGGTAGTTAAGGGATAATATAGCCCAGTCCGCCCTGCGCGGACGGGACATCCTCGACTGCATCTTTACCAAACGTTATGACCTTACCGTTAGCGGCCATATTCCTTTCCGTTGCTGTTCTGCTGGTTCTTAGCGTAGCCGCCAGTAAAATCTCTGACCGTTTTGGCGTGCCGGTGCTGCTGGTCTTTCTGATCATCGGCATGCTGGCCGGCTCGGAGGGTTTTGGGGGCATCTACTTCGACAACGCCGCCGCTGCCCAGGGCGTCGGGCTGTTCGCGCTGGCGGTCATCCTGTTTTCGGGCGGGCTGGACACCGAATGGGAGAGCATCCACGGGGTGATCAAAGAGTCGCTCACCCTGGCCACCCTCGGCGTGCTGCTGACCGCGCTCATCCTGGGCTATGCGGCGCACCTGATCCTGGGCATTTCGCTGCTCGAGGGGCTGCTGATCGGCGCCATCACCTCCTCCACCGACGCGGCGGCAGTCTTTGCGCTGCTGCGCTCGCAGGGCGTGCGCCTGATGCCCAAAATTGCCTCCCTGCTGGAGTTCGAGTCTGGCAGCAACGATCCCATGGCGGTCTTTTTGACCATCGGCATGATCCAGCTCATCCTCAACCCGGGCCAGTCCTGGACCAGCCTGATCCTGCTCTTCCTTCAACAGATGGTCATCGGCGGCATCTTCGGGATCCTGTTTGGCAGGCTGCTGCTGTTTCTGATCAACCGCCTGCGCCTGGGTTACGAAGGCCTCTACCCGGTGCTGGCGCTGGGAGTGCTGCTGCTGGCCTTTGCGTTAACCACCTACCTGCAGGGCAGCGGCATCCTGGCTTCGTACCTGCTCGGGCTGGTGCTCGGCAAAGCCGATTTTCTGCACAAGCGCAGCCTGACCAAGTTCTACGACGGCATGGCCTGGCTGTTGCAGGTGGTCATGTTCCTCACCCTGGGCCTGCTGGTCTTTCCCAGCCGCCTGATCGCCGTGGCGGTACCCGGGATCATTCTGGCGTCTATTTTGATGCTGATCGCGCGCCCGATCGCCGTCTGGCTGTGCCTGATCCCCTTCCGCCAGACCGCCCGCGAAAAGCATTTTATCTCCTGGGTGGGTCTGCGCGGCGCGGTGCCGATCATCCTGGCGACCTATCCGCGGCTGGCTGGTTTGGATCAGGACGGTCTGATCTTCAATATCGTCTTCTTTGTGGTGGTATCTTCCGTGCTGGTGCAGGGCACCGGCATCCCGCGCATGGCTCGCTGGTTGAAGGTTGACGACCGCTCGCCGGAAGAATACCGCTATCCGCTGGAAACCGCGCCGCTGCGCGGCTGGCGCGGCGTCCTAAAGGAAGCGGTCGTGCCCGAGGGGTCGCCGCTGGCGGGCAAGGCCATCTATGAGGTCAGGCTGCCGAAGAACTATCTGGTCGTTTTGATCGCCCGCGGGGAAGAGTTTGTGATCCCGAACGGGAGCGTTGTGCTGCAGGCCAACGACCGCTTGCTGGGCCTGGCCAGGGCGGAAACGCACCAGAAAGTCATCGAGTTGATCGAATGCCCCGCCGCGGAGGGTGAATCACCGGGGGAGAAATGATTCGCAGGCTAAGAGGAGAATCAACCCCCTCCCGGCCTCCCCCAAAATCTTCTGGATTTTTGGGGAGGGATGAAAAAAAAGGGATTACCCTGGTAAGGAAAGCGTGTGAATCGCAGAACAAACTCAAAAACATTACGAAAATCCCAGGAGCTTCGCCAGTTTCCTACTGAAGCAGAACACCAATTATGGCATGCTCTACGAGGACATAGATTGATAAATGTTCATTTCCGACGCCAACATGCGATTGGGAATTACATTGTAGATTTTTGCGCTCCGCGAATGAAGCTGATTATTGAAGTTGATGGTGATCCGCACAATAAGCAAAAAGAATATGATACGGAGCGCACTAGGTTTCTTGAATCCAAAGGTTACATGGTGTTGCGGTTCTGGAATAATGACATTATGAATAACTTAGCCAGCGTCATTTCAACGATAATGAAAGTTGTAAGCGAACGAGACAACCGCGAAAATTGCTAATTTCTGAATCTGTTTTGAATCAATGATCGATGTAATTTAGTTCACCTCCCCCATTTTTCGCTTTTGAAAATGGGGGAGGTCGGGAGGGGGTAAGTCGGCGTTTTCAGGTATTCATCAAGCCAGAGGATAGACGACTGATTGGGCTGCCTATTGACTCAAATCGAGTGTATAGTATCTTGCAGCGAATCAACCCCCTCCCAGCCTCCCCCAAAATCTTCCGGATTTTGGGGGAGGGATGAAAAAGTGGAAGAATCAAACTGGCGCCATTGGTTGGAATCCATGGCGAATCTGGGTAGTTAGCAATCCTGCGCTGCAGCAAGGCTGCGCCTGGTTTGACATCCGGTTAATTTGCGATTAAACTCATGAATAATCTTATTACTGGAGGGATGATATGAAGGGTCATGAAAAAGTCATCGAAACTTTGAACGCGCTGCTTGCTGATGAATTGACGGCCATCAATCAGTATATGGTGCACTCCGAGATGTGCGCCGATTGGCTCTATGATGAACTCCACGAAGCCATCGAGAAGCGCGCCATTACGGAGATGAAGCACGCCGAAAAATTGATCGGGCGGATCCTCTTCCTTGAAGGGACGCCGATCGTCAGCAAACTGCTGACTATCCATATTGGCCCCTCGGTGTTGGATCAATTAAACAACGACCGGACGGCCGAGCTGGGCGCGGTCAAAGGCTACAATGAGGGTGTCCGCCTGTGCACCGAGTTGGGTGACAACGGCTCGAGAGCCTTGCTCGAATCGATCCTGGCTGACGAAGAAGATCACGTCGACTGGATCGAGGGGCAGCTTGACCAGATCGAGCAGATGGGCCTGCAGAATTACCTGGTCGAGCAAATAGGCTAAGAAAGAGCCTGTCTTTACAGGGCAAGTCCGTGCAGTTCATCAAGAAACTATCCGCGTCGATAGTCAATTTTCGATTGATTATCCTTGCCGGCTTTCTATTAATGGCGGGTTGTGCCGCGCAGGACGGCAGCGGCGCGCCCGCCAGCGACCTCGCGGCCTGCATACCGGCTGGACAGCAGGCGGTCGAGGCAAAAGTGGTATCCATATCCGATGGAGACACGATCACAGTGCGTCTCAGCGGCGGCGGGGAATACCGGCTGCGCTACATCGGCATCAATGCCCCGGAGATGGATTCAGAAACGCAGCGGGGGCTGGCCGAGCAAGCCGCCCAGCTCAACCGTGACCTGGTCGAGGGCCAGACGCTGCAGTTGTGGCGCGACACATCCGAAACCGACAAATACGAGCGCTTGTTACGCTACGTCACCGTCGATGAAACATTCGTGAACTATGAGCTGGTGCGGCGCGGGCTGGCGCGCGCGCGCGATTACCCGCCTGACACGGCCTGTTCTCTGACGCTCGAGCAGGCTGAGGATCTGGCGCGCCAGGAAAACCTGGGCATTTGGGCAGGCAGGTGATTAACCGCCCGCCGGTGGAAAGTCGATCACCTTTTTCTCCAGGCGCGCTTCCTCAGCCGCGAAGGCCAGCAGGTGAGATTGAAGCGCCTCCTCGGCTGCCGCCAGCACCTCGGGCGGGTTGCCCGCGCGGCGCGCGCTGGCGGTAAAGTCGGCCATCAACTGCATATCGCCCCCGCCGTGCCCCTCCCCTGCCGGCGGGCTGGTGTCGTACCTGCGCGCGGCGGCGGGGCGGTGCTGCTCGACGCGCAGCCAGGCGCCGCCGTTGCCGAGCATGCCGGTCAGCCGTCCACGCGTGCCCTCGATGCGGGTCGAGCGGTGCTCGATCGGAGAATGCCCGTGCATGGTCAGGGTCACCGTCGCGCCGCCAGAAAACAGCATCGACACCACCTGATGATCGACCACGTCGTTGTCGCAACGAAAGACGCAGCGCCCGTAAGGGCCGCTCTGCAAGGCAGCCAGGATATTCTCAGGGGTGGGATCATCGCTCACGACGCTGAGCGGCCAGCCCCGGTAGTCTGTGATTTGTCTCAATATTGGCGCGAACCGCGCCATCACGCGGATGACCGCCGGGCGCTCGAGCCATTGCCTGGCTGCCCAGCGCCCCAGGCCCTTGGGAGCAGTCTGGATAAAACTCTCCCAAAAGGGAATCAATTCGAGGTAGAAGGCCGCCGCATTATAAGGGCAGGTTTTTGCAACGGGGCAGCCGTCCGTGCAGCGCGGAGGCGCGCCTGCCGGGGCATTTTCAGCGCGAAAGTGCAGCAAGCTGCCGCTGCTCGAGAGTTGCAACGGCCGGCTGCCAAGCACCCAGGGCAGCATATCCAGGTCGTGACAGCATTTTGCCAGAATCATCGGGCAGGATTCAGCCTGGTTGCGCCAGTTTCCGCGCACATAGGAGTGCGCCATGTGCCAAAAGGCCACATTTTCACGGTGGTCCACATCCACCACCTCGCCAATGGCGTTGGAGCGGATCAACTCGCGCATCAACCGAAAATGCTGGGTATAGCGCAGCACGTGGCAAATGTGTAATTGGCGTTCTGTTTCGCGGCTGGTCTTCACCAGGGCGATGCAGTCCGCGGCGTTTATGGCCATCGGTTTTTCCAGCAGCAGGTGATAACCTGCCCGCATAGCGGCCAGCGCCGGCGCGGTGTGCTGCCAATCCTGCGTGGCGACCAGCGCAGCATCCCCCAGCTGCGGCAAGGCCAGCAGTTCCTCCCATGATTCAAATTGGCGCTCAGCTGGAATATTGTGCTGGCGGGCAAAGCCTTCGCGCCGCGCTAAAATCGGCTCAGCGACCGCGACGAATTGCAGCTGGTCAGGGTTTTTCAGCGCGAACGGTGCGTAGTCCTTCGCCCCGCGCTGCCCGGCCCCAATTAGAACCGCTCGAATGGGTTTGGTTGCCATAGGCTCTCCTAAGATCGTAGATAGGATGATTAAACCACAAGTTTGTGACGTTTGCGGGTTGGACGAATTCGGAAAATCGATTAAGATTAAGGACAGCATGCCAAACCATCGCTGCCGAAACATCATTTTGGGGAAAAGAACATAGACATGATCAACAACCTGATTTGGGACCTGGACGGAACACTCTTCGACACCTACCCATCCATTTCAGCCGCCTTCGAAGAAGCTGTCCAACGCTTGGGCGGATCAGTGCCTCGCAATCGGATTATGCCGTTGGCAAGGATCAGTTTTGATCACTGCGTAGAGCAGCTCAGCGCGCAGACTGGATTGGATAAGCAGGCCATTTTTGAAGAATTTTCGAGCTTATACGCTAACATCCCACCGGAGGTGTCGCCCCCATTTCCGTCCACGCGAGGATTATGTACCTGGGCGGTGGTCACCGGCGGGAAGAATGTGATCGTCACCCACCGCCAGCGAATCACCACCGAAGCGCTGCTCGATGCGCACAAATTCCGCGAGTTATTCACCGGCTGGATCACCTACGACGACGGTCTGGCGCGTAAGCCCGATCCACAGACGTTTCTGACGGCGTTCGAGCGCTTCGACGTGGATCCGTCTGTATCGCTGGCAATTGGCGATCGTGATATCGACCTGGAAGCAGCGGAGTCGGCCGGGGTTGCATACACCTGCGCCTATGGTCCTGGACCGTTCAACCTGGATGCCGATTTCGTCGTGCAGGATTTCGACGATCTGTTGCTGCTGTTAAAAAATCAGGAAAAATAAAGGTACAAATGGCTATGCGAAATTATTTGGGTTGGTGAACAAGGTTTACCCAAAAGAAAACGCCGCAAGGGAATAAGAACTTGCGCTTTAATGGATCAAGGGCGGGTACGAAACCCGCCCGCCTATGATGATAGTAATTCCATTCAGCTGTTATTTGGTTTCGCGGATGTCGACTATTTTTTCGACAACCGGTTGAACAGCTTTCTTTAAATCCTCTAATTTCACTCTCGTGACCTTTGCCGTCACGGTGTGGGTCTCGGCGCTCTCGCCCAGGGTATGACCCAGCCCAACGATATTCCCGCCAATCCCGCAGATTGCGCCGGTCAGATCGTGCAGCGTCCCAGGAGTGTCCAATAATTCGACCGTCAGACGCACGCCGGGCGTCCGCGCGCCAAGCATTTCCAATAAGATCTTGAAAAGGTCCGTTTCAGTAATCATCCCTACCAGTTTATCGTCGTCGACGACCGGCAGACCGCCAATTTTATGATCCGCCAAGATCCGAGCGGCATCTTCGATCGTGCAATCCGGGCAGATGCTGATCACATCTTTGGTCATGACCCGTTCGACGGTGATTTTACTGAGCAGATAATTGACCTCCCAGGCGCTGAGTGTGGTCGCTTCGGACGGTGACGCATTCATCAGGTCGTTGGCGGTCACAATGCCAATCATTTTTCCGTGTTTATCCACCACCGGATAGCGGCGGACTTTATCCTTGCGCATCTGGGCCAGGGCTTCCTGCACAGGCACGTCGGCGGTGATGGTTAGCACAGGTTGGGACATTCGTTTACGTATAAGCATTATGATCTTCTCCTTTCGTTATCATAAAATCGTGTGTTTATGTTCAACCAATTGTACATGATACTGACCAAATATCTCAAGGAATTTACCATTGAAATAAAGATAGAAATCAATCCCCTGCCACACGGCGACCCCCCAAAAAGTTGACAAATGACGATTAATGTTATATAATTACACGTAATATAGTTACATATTACAATTTTATCCTTAACACCACATTTACGGAGGTCATGATGGATTCTGAAGATCATGTGATCGACGGTAAAGCGGTCGATCCGCCGCCAGAAGAGTCTCCTAAACCCAGGCAGCCGTCCCCATCTTTGAATAAAGCCTGGAAACAGGTCGAAAACATCGGCCAGACGCTCGGCGATGCGCTGCAGGGACGCGGCAATGTGGTCATGGTACGCGTCAACGACGATACTCTCGAGCACCTCGACATGCTGGTCGAGTCTGAGTTGTGCAAGAGCCGTTCAGAAGCCGCTGCCCTGTTGATCGGTGAAGGCATTAAGACCAACCAGGCTCTCTTCGAACGCATCCGCGAGATCACTGACCAGATTGCCGGGCTGCGCTCGCAGCTGCGCGAGGCGGTCCAATCCGATCTGGATGAAAAATCCGAATCGGGCGAAAATCAGGTGTAAAGATGACCGAGCAATCCCCTACGAATAACCCAAACGGTTCCGCTCAATCCGGGCAGACCCCTGGCGGACTGACTTTTGAGCAGTTTCTGCAGGAAGTCGGCCAATTGGCGCTGGCAGCTGGCCGCGCAGCCGGCAAGGCGGCTGAGGATCTGACCGGGCTGATGGTTTTACAAACGAATGCGGATTTGCGCGCCCGTATGGACGATCTGGTTGAGGCTGGTCTGGCAAAAAATCGTGGCGACGCTGCATTGACCCTGCTGCGCGACGGCATTGCTTCCAACCAAAATATCTATCAACAGGTCGAGAAGACCCGCGCCCGCATCGCGTCTCTGCGCAGTCAACTGCGCGGATTGATCGGCGAGCAAAGCTGAAATTCATCCGTTACTCCCTGGTATCGGCGGCTGGCGAGATCATCGCCAGCCGCCAGCAATTTTCGTGTATTCCGTGATATCAACCACAGGTATCTCCAGGTTTGGATACTTTAAATCATTGCGATAGATGATTATTTTCTCTTGTAAAAATTACAAAAATGAGATAATATCATATTCAGGTTTTTGAATATGATTCGCTCTCGATCAAATCTTCACTCTCGCAAAGCTGAGGTAGCTCTCTACAAGCTTCTTGCTCATCCAGCCAGACTGGCCATCCTGGATGCGTTGCGCACTGGCGAGGAATGTGTCTGCCACCTGGAAGCGCTGCTCGGTTACCGACAGGCTTATCTTTCGCAGCAACTGGCTGTTCTACGCGAGGCCGGGCTGATTAGCGACCACCGCGACGGATGGAACATCTATTATCGGGTCATCGAGCCGGAAATTTATACCGTATTGGATGCCGCCCGTATTGCCATCAATTTCCCTGCCCCGCCTGACAACGAGCGCCAGCGTGACCCTGATTGTCCCTGCCCAAAATGCGCAGGTAAAATGACCACAAATACTGACTTGCTTTTGTCAGAAACCAACCAAAAGGAGACTTAGACCTATGTTGAACGTCAAAATACTCGGCGGTGGATGCGCCAATTGTAAACGCCTGGAAGCTGTTGCGCGGAAAGTAGTCGCAGACCTTGGCATAGAGGCGGAATTCGAAAAAGTAACCGATCCGAAAGAGATCAGCCAATGGCCGATACTCGCCACTCCGGGTTTAGTCGTCAACGACGAACTCGTCTGTGCGGGTCGTATCCCTTCCGAGGTAGAAATCGCTGCCTGGTTGAAGCAGGCATAAGTTTCTATGCAATTCCAAAATGCCTTTGCTTACTTAGCTAACCTGTTGAACGCCGGCTGGATTAGCCTGCTAGATTATTTAGCAGCGCATGTCTTGCTCTGTCTGGTGCCAGCCTTCATAATCGCCGGCTTTATGAGTTCGATGATCCCTAAGGAAGCCATTACCCGCTTTTTAGGATCCAAAGCTTCCAAATGGATATCTTACCCGACCGCAGCAATTGGTGGATTCATCCTGGCGGTCTGCTCCTGCACCATTCTGCCGCTCTTTGCAGGCATCTGGCGGCGCGGAGCGGGCTTCGGACCGGCAATTACTTTCCTGTTCATCGGCCCGGCCATCAACATCCTGGCTATCACCTATACTGGCGCAGCCATCGGCTTCGATATCGCGTTTGCCCGTTTGGTCCTGTCGATTGCTTTTGGTATTCTAATCGGCCTGCTAATGGCCTGGATCTTCCGAAAAGAAGAAGCCGCCAGGGAAATCACCAGCCAGGATCAAGCGCTGTTCACAGCCAAAATGGGCGTGCGCCCGTCCGTTTGGGTTGTGTTTAGCCTGCTCTTTGCCATGTTGATCGTCGGCACGCTGAAGGTTGACCTGATTACCAATGTGTACTGGAGCCTACGCATGCCGTTCGACCTGCCCGCCGGTCTGGCAGCATTCCTGGCGAAATCTAACCTCTCTTTGCAAGGCGCGGTACTGATTTTGCTGCTGGTTATCATCGGGTTGACCGCCTGGCGTGGATTCAACGATCTCTTCAACCGGTTCAATCGCTGGACTTACACCGCGTTGGCTTTGATCGGTCTAACCATCCTGGCAGCTGCGCCGAGCATGCAAACCAACAGTCTGATGATCGGTATCAACGGCCGCTTTATCGGAGAAGCGCTGCTGCTCGTGGCGGTCACCGTCGTATCGGCGCTAAGCTTCAGCCGTGACGAGCTAGCCGGTTGGATTTGGGAGACCTGGAAATTCGTCAAGCAGATTTTTCCACTGCTAATCATCGGCGTTTTCGCTGCCGGTATATTCAAGGCGATTATTCCTGAAAGCTGGGTGCGCAGCCTGGCCGGCCGCAACACGCTCTGGGCTAATCTGATTGGCGTCTTATTTGGCGTGTTCATGTATTTCCCAACGTTGGTCGAAGTGCCAGTAGCAAAAATGTTTCTCGATCTGGGCATGTCACGTGGACCTTTGCTGGCTTACCTGCTCGCTGATCCAGAATTGTCGATTCAATCCATTCTCGTGCTAAACGGTCTGATGGGCAAAAAGAAGACTGCCGCCTATGTCGGTCTTGTTACCATCTTCGCAACCCTGGCTGGGTATTTATTTGGCGCCTTTCTAAACTATGTAGGAGGATAGATTCTCCAGCTTACATTTCTACAGCTGCTTCTGATCAATTACTGCCCGAAAGTATAGTTAAAAGACTAATCTTCTGACCAGCGACACTTGCACCCAATCATGCTATTTTCTATAGATACTGGGTAAACTTTTTAAAACGTGCTGATAGGGCCATTAGCAGAATTTAAAGTTACCCGGGCTCAATCTCAATCCTCCCTTGAGCCTCTCCTCCCACCTCTCCTTTGGGAGGAGAAAGCTTTAAGGGATTTGTTGCTCATCATTATAATGGCTATACGCAGTTTTACCAAAATAATTTTTGATGTACAATACCATCATCACCATGCGACACTCAACTGCACTCCCGGCAACCCTGCAGACACGCGCGGCAGTCTGCTTGATCCTGCTTGTCATGCTGGCAGGCTGCGCCAGCCCTGCGCGCCCGACGGATATCGCCAACACCCTCGACCTGCGGTCCACCACAACAGACACACCAATCCCAACTTCTACAGCCACCTTTACCAACACCCCTAGCCCTACTGCCACAGCTACGCGCACGCCGCGCCCGACCCGCACCCCCACGAGCGCCCCTTCCCGCACCTCTACGCCAGTCCCAGCAGGCACGCTCACCCCCACCCCAAACCAGATGCCTGCCGGACCCTTTAAAGCCGTGCTGCGCCTGCAAGAGATCACCCCCGGCCTGGTTTCAGCTATCTACATCCTGCCGGATAGAGACGAAATCCTGCTCGCCGGCACATTTGGAATGACGCGCATCGATGTCTCCACGCTCGAGGCCTTTTCAACGCGTTATTGGGGCATCAGCCTCGGACTCGACTCATCAGGGCAGGCCTGGGCGCTGCCGCCAGACGGCGCCGTGATCGCTGCCTGGCAGGATAACAACTGGGGCGAATACGGCTTGCGCGATGGCTGGGTGCTGCCGGCAAGGCTGCCGAAAACACCGGTAACCAGCTCGCGCGTCGTCAACGGCGCGCAAAACACTCTATGGCTGGCAACCGCAACCGATGTACGCCTCTTCAATGGACGCACCTGGTCGATTTATCCAGCCACCTCGACAGGAATTGCCCTGCCTTATAAAGCCGGCGTGGAGAGCGCGCTGACGATCACCACGAATACCGCCACAGCTGAAGCCTGGGCTGGTTCGTGCAACTGGCGGGATGGTAAAATCGTCGGCGGGGGCGGGCTGCGCTACTTCGATGGGCGCCGCTGGACAGATTCGGGCTTTCCACAGCCGCTGGCATGCATCCTATCGCTGCGAACCGCGCCGGATGGGAAGATTTGGGCTTCTTCAGGCAGCGATTTGTGGAGATTCGACCCGGCTGCCGCGGAATGGCAGCCATATTCCCCCCCTGCTCTGCCTGAATCACAGCGCTACAGCCATATCCTGGATTTCGTGATCAATCCGCAGGGTCAGGCCTGCCCTCTTCTGATGATCGAGGATGAGGATGGGCGACCCCGGCAGCAAATCCGCTTCTGTGTCGAGGGACGCGCCTGGCAGGCTGTGCGCACTTTACCCGCGATGGCCCTGCAGGAGCTGCGCTTTGCGCCTGACGGCAGCCTGCTTAGCTTCGAAGAAGACGCCGTGCTGCGGCTGATGCCGGACGGGGTATGGCAGCCGCTGGTTGAGATGGATTACGATGCTTTTACCGTGGGTCCAGGCGCAGATATCTGGCTGGTCAGCCAGACGGAAACCCGCCCGGTTGTCTGGCGGGCGGAAATTCCAGAAAACGAATAGTCACTCGTCATTCTCTTAGAAAGATCATTCGCCATCCATGGTGTTTCTGACGGGTGAGTTTCCTTTAAAAGGTATCTTTCCACAGAATACGCATTCCGACCAATATAAGTACCTTACAAGAATTATTATCCTTACCGATCATTTAGATCTTTGGATAAAACAAATATTTAACATGGATGTTACGAGCTTTTTCCTGTAACTTTAATGCGAAATGACGATTTTTATTTTCTTCAGCACTCCAAATGATGTTTGAAATAAAATCAATAAATTTTAAGTTCAATGATCTATCGCTCGGTATTTGGTTTATTCGTAAAACTGTAGGTGCTTCCTCCGTAAACCATAATTCTGTTTGCAAATAATCGATCATGCTGTTACCACTTTTAACTTTTATTGTTCTCGGATCAGGTATTAGCGTAACATCTTTTTCTCTTTTTATCCGATCCAATAACGATAGTCTTAACATGTAGTTATAGAGTTTATTACTATCTGCCTGGATATGTTCTTGGACATTTTGTTTATAGGCTGTTATGGCAAATATTTCTATCTCCTGATATGCATTCAGCATCTTAATCACTCTATCAACAAAGAATGCCCTTTGTTCGACGGTTAATTCAGTTCCTTTTATTTCATATTTTGGAGAAATGGAATATTTCCCATATACCTGACGAACAATTCTTTTGGGATGATCCTTTAAATAATCCGGAAGAAGTAAGCATGCAATAGTTAAATACCTACTGGATCCTCCACTTCGGTAAGGCTTATCAACCTTCCACCCCAAATCGCCGCTTTCGTCAATGTATACAAGCATAAAAAAAGCGGTCCCTGAAGTCGGCATATTTAGAATATGCTTATGATACCTTTAAGGCGTCACGATTATTCAGGATTTACCCGCTAGAAATATTATACACCATTATGTCAAGTGTAAATTAAAGCTAGATCAATGTTCGAATTATGCTTTTACTAACCTGCATCCCTCAGTCTACGGCGCGACCGGCGGTTGCTCCTCCCACACGCGTACCTGATTCTTGCCCCCTTCTTTCGAAATATATTGCGCCTGGTCAGCGCGATCGACAAGCTGCTCCAGGCTTTCGATATCATCTTCCAATGTTGCCACGCCAAGGCTGACTGAAATTTTAAGCGTACCCTGGTGATTTTGCACAACCGCCTGGTTGGCATGTTCGCGCACACGTTCAGCAGCGGTAACTGCTTTTAATAAGGTCGTTTCGGGCAGCAAGATGATAAACTCATCACCGCCGTAACGGCCGATCAAATCCACCTGCCGCAGCACTGTCTGGCAAATGTTCGCCAGGACTTGCAAAGCGCGGTCTCCGCATTGATGCCCGAATTCATCATTAATTTGCTTCAAGCCATCCAGATCGAGCATGATGACCGATAGCGGCCGCTGATAACGCCTGGAACGCTCGAATTCGTGAGCGGCAAGCTCGAAAAAATGATGACGGGTATACAATCCGGTCAGTGAATCATGCGTTGCGAGGCGTTTTGCCTCCTCATAACGCCGCGCGTTCTGGATCGCCATGCCCGCCTGGCGCGCGACCATCTCAGCCAGGAAGCGCTCGCGGTCATTGAATGGGCGCTCTCGGCTCATGCGGAACAGACTCAGCGTCCCGAGAGTCTCGCTGCCGGCAACCAATGGGATGCCAAGATAGGCGCGCACCCCGATATTTCTCCACTCTTTCAGTGCAGAGGGGTGTTCCTGGTAATCCTCGATCATCAATGATGTCTTGGTCGAAGCCACCTCCCAGCATAATCCCTCGCCCAAAGCCACTGACGAGAGCTTAAGTGGGACCGGCAGGTTGTAAAGGTGGTTGTAATCCATCCGCTGTTTGTCGGCGCTGATCAACCCCAGAGCGGCGATATCAGCATTAACCAGTTGGGTGGTCAGCTGCAAGATGGTTTGCAGCACCGCATCCAGATCAAGCGAGCTGCTGATGATCTGAGATATCTCATTCAGCCGCTGCTCGTGCACCAGCGTCTGAGCGACACCGTCGAACAGACGCGCATTTTGCAGCGCGCGGGAGGCCTGGTGAGAAAAAGCCGCCAAAGTCGCGGCATGATCCGCTGAATAAAATCCCGGTGTGTTATGACCAAGCGAGAAGAAGCCGTACACCCGATTTTCGACGACGATCGGGACGCCTACCCACGAACGGGTCGTGCTGCTGCCTTCCAGATTGATCCATTCAGAATCGCGGGCAGTGAAGGCAATAAATGCTGCTTTCTTTGATCTCTGCATGCTCTGCAGTTGCGCGGCCTGTTGGATGGAAATGACTGGCAAGGCAGGATTGCGCGCCACCTTCCCGCCGCTCTGCCCGCGGTTGAGCAGCCGCACAATGCTGACCGACTGGTCATCCAGCCAGAGAATGCTGCCTGAATCGAAAGGAATGACCTGGGCAGCCAGCGGCAGCAGACGGTCGAGCACCACTTCGAAATCCAACACCGCGTTGAGCGCCAGGCTTACCTCGCGCAGGGTTGTCGCCATTTCCGTCTTGCGCTGCTCCTGCTCCACCAACAGGCGGATCTCCTCTTCCGTGCGCTCGCGTTGGAAAATGGAGCCGAGTACGCTGGCAAATGCCTGCATTGCATCCACTTCACTGGCAGACCAAACGCGCTCGCTGCGGATCATATCGAATTGCAGAAACCCCCACCACTCCGGTCCTGTAAAAACCGGCACTGCCAGCGTTGACAGGATATTACGCGCGCGCAGGATTGCCTGCTGAGGGGCGCTCATATCCCGTACATGCCCTTGCATGCTCTGATTCTGGCTGAGGAACGGCTCCCATTCGCCCAGTCCGGTTGCGTCTAACGGACCGGTCTTGAGCGGCTGTTCGATCAGCGCCGGCGACAATTCTGAAGAATACCAGCCATATTGCCGGCGGATAACCATACTGCCTTCATCTTCCAGGTTTGCCAGCAGGCTCACCCGGTCCACTTCGGCAGCCTCGCCAAGCCTGCCAAGCAGATCAGCCAGTACCGTGCGCCAATTGGACGAGAACAGCGCCTGTCCCGCGAAGCTTACCGCCTCGAGAATAGCCTGCACGCGGCGCGTGTCGATTGCCGCCTGGGTATATTCGCTGATATCTTGAAAAGTGCCGTATCGTCCAGTCCATTGATGATCATCATCGTAGGAGGGCTGGCAGACGTGGCGTAAATAGCGAATTTCACCGTTGCGGGCAGTCAGACGCAGCTCGAGCGATAAAGGCTCTGGCTTTTCGAAATCCTCCTCCAGATGCTTGCGGAAAATTTTACGGTCTTCCGGATGCAACAGTGCAATCAATAGATCCGGCGCCAGTTCGAATTCCTGCGGCGAGTAACCGGTGATCTGTTGAACATTCGGCGAAATGAACCTTAACTTGCGGTCTGTACCCAACCAGTATTGCCAGCTGCTTTCCAGGCTGAGCGGCATGCCTCCCAGGCGGGCGGGCTGCCCGGCGTCACCGGCAAGCGTGCGCAGCGTAAGCAAAAATGCAAGCTCGCCGTCCCATTCGGTTTCGACGAAGTTCAACTCAAACGTCTCAGGCGGGCTTTGTAAATGAACATCATAGCCTGCCCCTCTCGTACCAACCACCCGCAAGCGCGCGCCCGCCTGGAGATTTCTGACAGGCTCCAGCAGTTTTGCCGCTGACGGATTGTAGAAACGAATCCGCCAGGCGGTATCTACGATCAAGACCGGCTCATCGTGGCGCTCGAGCACCCCGTATAACCAGGCTGCGCTGTGCTGCTGGCGCAGCCTGCCAAGAAGCTGCTTAAGTCCGCGTGTTTCGGCCTTCATTCGCGCCGAATTACCTCCCTAACAACATGCCATTGTCAGATTTTTCAGTCGGTGATCCAGTGTCGGCAAACCAGTAGCCAATACCCCATTTGGTCATGATGTACCGCGGCAGGCTGGGGTCATCTTCGATTTTTTCGCGCAAATAACGAATATACAGCGACAGACTGGCAGTTGCGTCGGTGTAATTCTCGCCCCATGCATCGCGCAGCAGGTCTTCATGGGTGATCACCATGCCGATATTGTGCACCAGGCATTTCAAAAGGCGGAATTCGGTCGGCGTCAGATGCACCATCTTCCCAGCACGGTACACATGACCGCTCTCCAGGTCGATACGCAAGTTGCCGTCATTGAATTGAGTGATAATCCGATCGCGTTCTACCCGCACCGCCCGCTTGAGCAGCGCCTGGATGCGCGCTTCTAACTCGCGCAAGCTGAACGGTTTTCGCACATAGTCGTCTCCCCCAACCTCGAATCCGCGCACGAGGTCCTGCTCGCGCCCCTTGGCTGTTAAAAATAACACAGGGACGTCGGTGAATTCGCGCAGCGCTTTACAGACTTCAAATCCGTCCATCTCAGGCATCATCACATCCAAAATAACCAGATCGGGATTGTTCTCACGCACAATTTCGATTGCCCGCCTGCCGTTGGTGACGCTGATCATCTCATATCCGCGCGGCTGGAGATTCACCCTGACCAATTCATTCATTGTTTCATCGTCATCGACAATAATGATCTTAGGCGCCATGTGTGAGTTCCTCCTGAACAGGTAATGTAAAAACAAAGCGGCTGCCCTCGCCAGGCTGGCTTTCCATCCATATTCGCCCGCCCATTGAGTCAAGCAGGATTTTTGCCACGTATAAACCAATGCCATGCCCATAAACAATCTGGGCGTCTGCTCCGTCCACGCGGAAAAAACGTTCAAAAAGGCGCGAGTGATATTCCACTGGAATGCCGGGTCCCAGGTCGCAAATGCAGACCTCAGCTTCTTCTCCTAAAGGATAGCCGATTGTGATCATGATCGGGCTTTGCGGTACGGCATACTTGACTGCGTTCTCGATTAAGTTGTTCAAAACAGAGTGCAGGCTGTTTTCATCCGCCATGACCCAAACTTCTTTTTGTGGTTTACTCAATTCGAATTTCCGCTCCGGGGCCATGATCTGCCATTCTTCTATCTGACTCTGCACCATAAAACTCAATGGCAAGGGGCGAATCTCGAGATCGAACTGACGCGTTTCGAGCTGGTACACATCCAGAATGCGGTCGAGGAATCCTGCCAGGCGTTGGCTCTCAGTGGTCAGAACGTGCAGGTAGCGCGAATATCGATGTGCTTTATCACCACTCAACTCGCTCGATATCATCTCAGAAACCGAATTGATTTTCGCTAGCGGTGTACGCATTTCATGCGAGATGGAGGAAATCAATTCATCCTGCAGGCGGTTGAATTCCTCGCGCTCGGTCAAATCACGCACCAAAATTACCATGCCAGACGGTTCCGGATTGGCTTCATACACAGGCGATCCGGTCATCGAGATAATCCGCCTACCCCCCTTCCGGGTCAGGATATCAACGGGTTCCAGATTGAAGGACCGCTGCAGCTCGATGCCTTCGGAAACAGCCTGTCGAATCCTGTTTTCATCCACCGGTGAAAATCCAATTACCTCGTAGAGGTACATGCCAAGCATCTCAGCTGCCTTCCAGCCTGTTTGCTCCTCAGCAGCCGGATTGGCAGTTAGAATACGGCCTTCGCGGTCGGTCGTCAGCAGGCCATTGGTCACGCTTTCGATGACCATTGCTGCGTGTTGTTTTTCCTTTTTAATTTCCTGAAACAGGCGCGCGTTCGCCAGTGAAATTGCGGCATGGTCGGCTAAAAGATCCAAAACCCACTGCGTTGTCTGGTCGAAGGTGTCTTTATCCTGGCTTTCGACGATCAAAAGCCCTAGCGTATCATCGCCGTGGCTGATGAAGGAGATCATCTGAGACTGAGAATTGGTAAAAAACAACGGCAGCGTCATGTTTTCGGACTTGAGCGCGTCGAATGACCCTTCCTCCAGCGCCTGCTCGACCTTGCAGACAATTTCTTGCTCGCCGCCGTCATTACCGCGGTTGCGCAGCATGCTGATCAAGTCTTTGAAATTCAGCAAGATCACGCCAGCTTCAGCTTGCGTCAGCTCGAGAGCAACCTCCAGGGTTAAATCGACCACCTTATCAGCGTCGAGGGTTGCATTTAATTGTTGTGAGGTGCGTTGAATGGCTGCCAGCTGGTTAACGCGCCGTTCAAGGTCATAATCGGTGCGGGCGTAGTGTCTGGCCTGCTCGATTGCAACCTCGCTGGCAACAGCCAGGTCGCTAAGCTTCTCGAGATCTTCGGGTTGAAAGTAACCGTTCTGCTTGTTCGACAGAATCAGACGACCCATCTCTGAGCCATCCGAATGAAACAGCGGGCGGCATAATAACGATTGAAGTGGATATCCTCTTTGTCCCTCGAAGATAAATGGCGATTGAGGTCTGTCGAGGTTATTGAGAATAATGGCTCCCGACTGAGATAGCAGCCATCCAGCCAGAATTGGCTCATTCGCTTGTGGATCACGGCCCAAGGTTTCCTGTTTATCGGCGGAAATAATTTGCCATTGATCGGTTATCGGGCTGCGGAGAATTAATTCTGCCTGCTCCGCCTGAAGTATTGTACAGGCTTGATCCAGAATGTATCTGGTCAGGTCGACCAGATTAAAAGTGCGGCTCATTAGATCCTCCCGCGCCTGCAGCCCTTTGCGTAAGGAAGCACGCTGACGCAAGGAGTTGGTCAGGTCGCCAACCACAAGCGCCAGGATTTCCAGGACGAGGATCAGAGCAATTAATTCGAAAGCGACGGCAGTGTACCCATACTGGCTGATCAACCAGAATGTTTCCACGAGAAACAGCAAGCCGAAGAAAGAGGCTAAGAGTAATCCAAAAACAACCCCATATAAATAGGCCACACTGACCACTGGCAGGATCGTAAAATAGCGGATGTAGCCATAATCGATTGGGTTCAACCGCTCGATGCCATTCAACGCCACCAATTGTGCAATGATCGTGATGATGACCACGAGAGCAGGAAGGTAGCGCCCTGCCTTCTTTTCTTGGCGCTTATCTTGTATTTGAGGGGTTAGTTCAGCGGCGGTCATAAGGCAAATAACCACCCCGTCGCCAGTGTAAAAATAAGATTCGCCAACATGCCTGGCAACAGGCTTCGCAGGCGCATCACAAAGTACAGGCTTATTGCCGATAATCCTGCCCGATAAACCAGCGATAAAAGCTCAAACGGGTGCAAGGATTGATTGCTGACAATGACAACCAGGTAAACCATAATATTAAGAGCAGTTACCCGCGCCATCACCTCGCCAAAATGCGAGTTTAATTCATCGTATAGAATCGAAAACGCTGCCCCGCGGAAGACCAGCTCCTCGGCAGGGACAATGATGCCAATGAGTAAACAAAGATTCCATAGAAGACCGTCGCGGTTGAATTGAAATAATGGCTGCCCGATATTGGGAATGAAATAAGCGACCATATAAAGGTGTAAGGTAAGCGCCAACCCGCTGCCTATTCCAATCAATATATTCATGAAAACAGGCTGAGCGCGCAGACTGTACTGACGCGCCTGCGAGGGTGAACGTACGAACAGAATGATTAAAATGCACCAGGATAGAAATGGGATGAGCAGATTTAACCAGATCGCCCAGGGGGACAGCACCCTTTGAAATACAGAGCCAGCTGGATTTAAGATGACGGCCGCAATAACAATGAGAAGATAGATAATTGTAAGGAAACTAATCAGCAGTTTATATCTTTTTAGGGGATAGATGAACGGCTGCAATCCGGTCAACATTAATAAGGGCGCGAATAACACCAGCGCCATTGCCTGGTGCAAGGGCAAGCTCAATGGCAGGAAGGAAGAAAACGCAATAAGCAGACAGAAGAACAAAACAAGCAATTGCAGCCAACGCCATCGCGCTGTCCATTGCACCCGCATGTTCTGGTTATGTTTGCGCAGATCTTCGCGGATTCTCAGCGTTAGGATGTCCATCTCGGCTATTTCTCGCGTAAATCGCTTCTAGCTGCAAAGTAAATCCTGGTTATCTGCCTGCCTTGCAGCCAATAAACAGTATATTATCTTCGCCTGAACGCGATTGCTGATTCCAAATGGTGCCAATTATTCCATAAATTACTAAAGGATGAATACATGAATGGTTATTTGGGCTGATAAAATTATAGTCTAAAACCAGGAAGTTGGGTAATATCAGGAATATTTATCAAACTTGACGCTTGACGCCTAATTCTTGACGCTCATTTCCGCTCTGGCATCAACAACGGTCCAGCAATATCCATTGCCCAGCCCAACAACAGCGCGACCCACTGCGCCAGGATCATAATCCTCGGCACATATACCGAGCGTCGCGGGCGGCGCAGCAGACTCCAGATGGCTTGGACCACCGCATCTGGGCGGATAGCAAACCTCTCTGCGGGGATATGCGTGCCGTTAGACTTGTTCAATCCGACCTCGAAGAATTCACTCTTTACCGGACCAGGCTTGACCACGCTGACGTGCACGCCGCTGCGGCGGGTCTCCCGGTATAGACCGGTCACTAATGCATCCGTAAACGCCTTCGTGCCGCTGTATAAACCAATCCCGCGGCTGGGGATGTCCCCCGCAATCGAGCCTAAGAAAATGATATGTCCACGCTTGCGGGCCATCATTTCGGGTAAAAAGGCGCTGGTCAGATGTACCCCTGCGTCGATATTAATTTTCAGCATCTCTTCCGCCTGCTGCCAGCCGATTTCATCGAACCAGCCATGCCAGCCAAAGCCGGCGTTGTTCAGCAGCACATCCAACTCGCCGTGCGAGCGGGCAAATTGAATGACCGCCTCGCGGTCATTTTGCCTGGATAGATCCGCCGCAAATATCTCAGCCCAGCCGCCCCCTGCTCGGATTTCTTCCGCCAGTTGTTCGAGGCGTTCTTTCCGCCGGGCAACCAGCAGCACGCGCAGCCCTTCTGCGGCCAGTTTTTTTGCAGTCAGGGCGCCAATCCCGCTGGAAGCGCCGGTGATCAACGCCAGATCGTACCTTGATTTCTTCTGATCTCTTTGTGCCATGATCCTCATTGCCTGGAAATTAAAGGGTCGAGATTTATTATACATGCGTATCAACGAGTATAAAAATCGAAATCTTAAATCAACTGAACCACAAACCTACCCAATCGCAACATTTAACACCTGACATGTGAAACGTGACACTGTATTCGTGACACCCGCCAAGAACAGGCTGCTTCCTATTTATTTTCCGCGCTTACCCGCCTGCCACCAGCGTACCGTGTCAGCCAGCGATTCACGCAGCGCCCGCGGACGATATCCCAGCTCGCGCCGCGCGCGCTCTGAGCTAATGACTGAATTCCCCATCACCGTCACCAGTGAGTAGCGAGTAAAACGCGGCTTGACCTTCGCCAACCGGTAGTAGAGCGGAGTGAAATTCGCAATAAACAATGCCAGGCGGGCAGGTATCTTGAGCACTTTGGATTTCAACCCGGCGATGTCGCGCACAATCTGCTGCATGCGCGTCAACTGCATCTGCTCGCCGCCAAGGATGTAAACGGCGCCCGTGCGCCCGTTTTGATAGGCCAGGATCATGCCCAGGGCGACGTCACGCACATCGACAAAATCGTAAGCGCCGTCGATCAGCAGGGCGACGCCCGCTTTCAACCAACCCAGGATCAGATGACCGATTTCCGATCCAAGATAGTCATGAGGTCCTACCACACCCGTCGGGCAAACGATGACGGCGTCCAGCCCCTGCTCGACCGCCTCGAGCACTGCCAGCGAAGCTTCCGCTTTCGTGCGGTCGTAAACGCCGACTGGATTGTCAGGATCGAAGGGCAGCGACTCGTCCATGCACTTTCCCTCGACGCGCTTCAAAGCATGGATAGAGCTGGTATGCAGCATTCTCTTCACGCCAGCCTCGCGGGCGGCGCGGATAACATTCTTGGTGCCCTCGACATTGACCTTGTATACACGTTCATCATCACCTGGCATGATCGAGATGATGCCTGCCAGGTGGAACACCCCCTCAACCCCCTGCATTGCTCGCGTTAACGACGCTGGATCGAGGATGTTTCCCTCGACGATTTCCAGATCGATGCCCTCTATCGGCTTCAGACTTTCGCCAGGCAAAACCAACGCTCTCACAGGATAGCCCTGCTTGCGCAGCTCTCGCACTAAAACATTTCCAATATGCCCGGTAGCCCCAGTAACCAGAATCATTCCGCCTCAATCCTATTCAACGTATTGTTTTTAATATCCACTAATAAATTTGTATGTTATCGTAATTATCATACCGACTGGTCGGTTTTATTTTTACATATTTTGGTGTTCCTGTCAAGTATTTTTCCCCCTTGTTATGAGATTGCAAGGCGCGCAAGCCATGCTATACTACTTCAATCACAAACGTTGGAGATAAACCATGGCTCAGCAAATTCGCGCTGAAGAAACCCGCTCGCGCATCCTGGAAGCTGCTCAGAATTGTTTTTCACGCAAGGGTTACGATGCCGCCAGTGTTTCAGATATCTGTCGTGAGGCAGGCATCACGAAAGGCGCTTTTTACTATCACTTTGAAACCAAACAGGCTCTTTTCCTTGAGCTGCTTAAATTCTGGTTGAATCAGCTCGATGTTCAATTTCTCATTGCGCACGATGAGGCCCGTACCGTTTCTGAGAGCCTGATAGAGATGGCTGGCGCAACCCGTGTTATCTTTAACGAATCAGCCGGCTATCTGCCCATGTTCCTTGAGTTCTGGCTGCATTCCATACGCGATCCGGTCATCTGGCAGACCGTCATCGAGCCCTACCGGCACTACATCCTGCTCTTCACCCGGCTGATGGAAGAGGGCAAGACAGATGGCTCCATTCTTATCGACAATCCGCTGCTGGCATCCCGCACCCTCACTGCGCTGGCGATCGGCATGATCCTGCAAGGCTTGATCGACCCACAAGGCGCCAACTGGGGCAAAGAAACACAGGATAGCATCAAACTGCTCTTACAAGGTTTAAATCCCAGATAAACAATCGAGGGCAGCGGCAGCCCGTCCTCAAGAAGCCAAAAATTAGCGGTCACTATTCTTTATGATTTATGGACTGACCGCCCGTGGTATCCCACCCAGCTCAATCCAATGCGCCCGCGCTCGACCTCGACGCGCAGGATTTCCACCTCGATAACATCGCCCACCTTGAGCTGCTTATCTCGCGGTATTTTTGTGCGGTGCAATAACCCGTCTTGTTTGACGCCGATATCCACAAATGCCCCAAAATCTACCACGTTGCGTACCGTGCCTTTCAAGATCATCCCCGGGGTGAGGTCCTCCATCTTAAGCACATCCTGACGCAGTATCGGCGCAGGCGTATCACTGCGCGGGTCACGCCCGGGCCTGGCAAGGTTATCTAGGATGTCTGTCAATGTCGGCACACCGCAGCCTAGTTCTTCAGCCAGTTTTGGCAGCCCGATTTCGTGACGCATCAATGCCAGCGCCCGCCGCTGCTCTACCAGGCTCATTTCTGGCTGGATATTCGCTCGCTGTAAAGCAACCCGTGCGATCGCGTAGCTTTCCGGGTGAATGGCCGTGGCGTCCAATGGCTCTTCTCCCTGCGGGATGCGCAGGAAGCCTGCCGCCTGCTCGAAGGTCTTGCCGCCAAGCTTCGGCACGTTCTTCAACGCCTCGCGAGAGTTGAAGGGTCCATTGTCGTCGCGAAATGTAACCACGGCAGCAGCCAGCTTGGGACCGATACCTGAAACATACGTGAGCAGCGCGGGCGAGGCTGTGTTCACATCCACCCCCACCCAGTTGACCACGCTCTCCACCACCCCGCTCAGCGTTCGCCCCAGTTCATTTTGATCAACATCGTGCTGGTAAAGTCCAATCCCAATCGACTTTGGATCGATCTTGACCAGTTCTGACAGCGGGTCCTGCACCCGGCGGGCGATTGAAACTGCGCCGCGCAGCGAAACATCCAGGTGGGGCAGCTCTGCGCGCGCCAGCGGACTGGCCGAATACACCGACGCGCCAGCTTCGTTGGTGATCATGTAACGCGCAGCGCGAACGGATGGGTCGTCGTTTTTAAGCAGCTCTGCTGCCAACTGTTCGGTCTCGCGCGAAGCGGTGCCGTTGCCGATCGCGATCAGATTAATACCATGTTTTTTTACCAGCCCCAGCAGCGTCTCCAACGCTTCTTCGCGCTGTTTTTGCGGCTCGTGCGGATAGATCGTGCCGGTTTCGACCAGCTTGCCGGTCGGATCGACCACTGCCAGCTTGCAGCCAGTGCGATAGCCCGGATCGATGCCAAGAACAGTCTGACCTGCTATGGGCGGCTGCCCGAGCAGAGCGCGCAGATTTTCAGCGAACACGTGGATAGCATGGGTTTCGGCCGTTTCAGTCAGCGCGCGGCGCACATCCCGCTCGATGGCTGGCAGCAGCAGCCTTTCCGCTGAATCCTGAACGGCCGCTTCGAGTTGCGAGGCGAAGGGCGAAGCAGGATCAGGCCGGTAATGGCGCTGGATTTGCGACTTCCAATTGTTCTCATGGGTGGCTATGCGAACTTTTAAGATCTTTTCCTTCTCCCCGCGATTGACCGCCAGTACCTGGTGTGGCTTTAAGTGATCCACCCTGCTCTCGAATTGATAATACAACTCGTATACTTTTCGTTCGTCAGCTGCATCCCCAGTTTGCTCGACGTTCATTGCGCTGAACTTGAGCGCCCGTCCGCGAACCGCCTGGCGCACGTTGGCATCATCGGCAATGACTTCAGCGACGATATCACGCGCTCCCGCCAGCGCCTCCTCCACGGTCTTGATTTCCTCTGTCAGAAAACCTTCGGCTGCTTGCTCAGGAGAGGGTCCCTCGCGCGGCTGCGCCAGGATCAGGTCCGCCAGCGGCTGCAAGCCATGCTCGCGAGCGATGCTGGCGCGCGTGCGCCGCTTGGGTTTATAAGGCGCATAGAGGTCCTCCAGCGCAGTCATCGTCTCAGCCGCAAGGATTTTTTCCCGCAGTTCATCGCTTAACTTGCCTTGCTCCTCGATCGAGCTGAGCACGGTCGCGCGGCGCTCGTCCAATGAGCGCAGCCGCTCCACCTCCCTCTGCACCTGGCGTAGTTGTTCTTCGTCCAGGCTGCCGGTCATCTCTTTGCGGTACCGCGCGATAAAGGGAATGGTGTTGCCCTCATCCAGCAGCTTGACGGCTGCCTCGACCTGAGCGGCTTTCAGACTGAGGTGCTTCGATATTTGGTCTAAATGACTCATAGGGGAATCTCAATAGTAAACGAATCGATTATTTGGATTTTATCACAGGGTTGCTGTTCATAATGGACGATTAGGCGGGATCATTGTTATCATTTTTCTTCTGATCATCCGCGGCAGGCGCAATCCGAGGTCGCAGGCAGGCGGAAAAGCTGCTCATTCGTTTCCGACGTGGATCTGCTCGCTGCTGGCAAGCATCCGAAGTTTGCTCATGCTAAATTACGCTACTGCCCATCCAGCAGCCACTGTTCGGCTGATTCGCGGTCGCTGGCAACGTAGAATTGCCGTCCGCGGTTGGTTTCGAGCACGAATTCATAGAACTTGCCGCAGCCAATCCGATTTGCGGAGACCACC
>JAXDCA010000006.1:0-4203 GCA_034678305.1 Bellilinea sp. | reverse complement strand
AAATCGGTCGCGGTCAGGGTGATCGCCAGCGGGGTATCCTCATCCGTTTCCAGGGTTTGAGAATCGGCAACCGGGATGTCGTTGAAGATGATGGCCACATCCACATCATCGCTGAAACCCAGGTCATCCTGAACCGCGCCGGTGAAGGCGTACCCGCCAGGCAGGTAGCTGCCTTCGAGACGCAGGGGCTCTTCCGTGCCGCTCATTGCGAAGGTAAAGCCGTCCACCAGCGTGTAATCTGTTCCGGCGACCTTCAGGTAGAAGAGCGGCAGCTGGTTGTTGATGATTTGCCACAGGACGGCCTGATATCCGGTCGCATTCTCATCGACGCCCTTGCCGGCCCAGTAGTCGAAGAAGCCGGCGGGGGTTGCGCCAAAGTAGAACGGGTGGGAACCATCCGACAGCGCGCGCGGAGAGACCTCCAGGGTGTCGACATCCAGGTAATGCCAGTCTTCGGCGGTGTCCAGTGGCAGCGCGAAGCCGGCGGCAAAGCTGCCGGGGACAGGGAACCAGTTCACCTGGTCGACCGAACGCAGCAGGCTGACGTTGGTGACTTCCAGGTCGTCGACGACGACGACATCGTCCGTCAAAACTGTCAGCAGCTCGTCAGGCTCGGGGGTCAGGTCGTACAACGACAGGGTGATCGGGTAAGCGCCAGCGGTGTTAAAGGTCACCCGCAAGGAGGATGTGTCCTCATACCCTGACGGCACGGCGAAGCCGCCTGGCGGACCAAAAGCGCCAATCACATCCTCGCCATCCTTAGTAACAGGCAGCGGCAGCCATTGATCCGGCTCCAGCGCTGTTTCCAGGTACTCGATGGCAAAATCATCGGTTGTAATACCTTCCAGGCGGAATTTGACCAGCACGCTGCTGAAATCGTCGCCGTAGGTCGGATTGGTCAGGGTGATGTGAAATTCCTGGTTCAGGCCGACCATGTACGGCCCGGCCAGGTCAGCGCTGGAGAGGGCGGGCGGGTCGAGCACGGACGTGACGGTAATGCTGATCGTTGCGGTGTTGGATACCTCCCCATGCTCATCGGTGGCGGTGAAGGTGAAGCTGTCCGCGCCGTGATAGTGTGGTGCGGGGGCGTAGGTCACCTTCGGACCGTCGCCAGTGACCGCTCCGTGCGCGGGCTGCGTGTAGCCGAATATTAAATCGTCCAGATCCGGGTCGCTGGCCGCCAGCGTGATGATCAGCGGGGTGTCCTCGGCAGTAGTGACGGATTGGTCCTGCGCTGTCGGCGGGCAGGATTGGGTCGCCAGCGTGCCGTTGACCGCGCTGAAACCGATCGGCATGGCATCCGGCCAGTTGACCAGCGCGCTGTTGTCGGCATCGATAGTAATATTCGTCGAGGAATTGGGCGTCAGGGCGCGCAGCGTGATCAGAATCAGGTCGCCGCTGCCGTCTCTCGGCTGCAGCGGGTCTTGCAGGGTGTTTTGCTGAGCCATGCCAAAGGTGATCTTGCCAGCTCCCCAGGCGTTGGTCGGCTCGTAAAATTCGTCATTTTCCGGCTCGCCAAGAAATCCGCCGTTGACCACATCGACGATCTGAATGACATCCGGGTCATAGCTGATTTCCAGGTGATAAGCGGTCAGGTCTTCCACATCCGTCACGCGGACGGCAATCTGCATGTCCGCGCAGGTCGTGGCCGGCGCCGCGCCGGTGACCGCCTCGACCGTCGTGCCAGCCGCCTGTGCGGGCGCGGTTGACGGCGCGCCAAAGGCCGCCATCATCACGAAAGCCAAAACAGTCGTCAGGCGGATGATGCTTTCAATTACCTTCATTTTTCTACTCCTTTGCCTTTTTGAAATTTCGATGTATTTTTCAAGAAAAATGCGCCCATAATCACCGCGACCAGTAAAACGATCAGGATAATCCACCAATTTTGGACAAGAAACGGCTTTTCGACGGCGTCCGCCGGAGTTTCGACGGTCGGATCAACCGGCCCGGAGGCGGTTGCCGGGTCGGCTGGCTGAGCCTGCAGGGTGGGCTGGGCGGTTGGGACGGCGGTGGGCGCCAGCGTGGGCGTCGACGAGGGGCCGGGGGTGGGCAGCTGGATCATGCCGCCCGGATCCTGCACGGGGATGGGCGTGGCGGCTGACTTCGGCGCGCCTGCGCTGACCGTCAGCGTCGAATCGACGCCGCTGGAGGCAATTTCATCCCCTTCGCGCGACGCCACCTGCAGATTGGTCACGGTCAGCGGCGAGACGCCCTCTTTAAGCCCGACGAAATAGATCACGAACAAGACGCCGTCGCCCGATTTCGGCTCGCTGGGGTTGATCTGGCTCACGGCAAAGCGCGCGATGCCCTTTTCCAGGTCCACCTCGTTGAACAGCGCCAGACCGGGGTCAAGGAACTCGCCAAACCCCATCTGGATGCCCGCGCTGGACGGGTTGGCGTCCTCGGCGGCGAGCACAGCCGGGTCGAATTGCAGCTCGATGTCGATCGCGTACACCTGGCTGGCGTTGCGGATCTGCACCGGCGCCTCGATCACCGTCCCGGGGGCAGCCTCGAGCGCCAGGAACACGCCCGCCTCGACTGGAGCGCTGGATTGAGCCTGCGCCGGCTTGCCAGGCAGGCATAGACTGCCCATGATCAGGGTCAAGATCAGGATCGATGCAATGCGGTATGGTTTCATGGTTTTTGAGTCCTTTTTCGTCTGAATTTTTTCATATTTCCCTTATGGCGCTCCTTTTTGATGCGCCGCGACCATTGGCAGGCGCAGGTTCGAGATTTACGGCTTGTTTCTGCTGCGCTGGACGAGCCTGGCTGCCATCCAGAGGATGAGCGCGGCCAGGCCTCCCAGCAGAATCCACAACAGGGTGTTGACCAGCTGGTAGCGGCTGCCGGCAGGCGCTTGCGCGGTTCCGGCTGCGCTGCTTTCGACCGCCGGCAGGAATACTCCCGCTGGAGCGCTGCTTTGCGCGGCGCTGACCTGCGGGGACGCCGGGGTGGGGCTGGCGGGCGGCCCGGAGACGGCGCTCTCGCGCGGCGGCATGATGGTCACCCGGTTGACCCGGGTTGGCAGCGGGCTGGCGTCCGGCGGTTGACCTGCCGCGGTGCTGGCGGCGGTCGGCTGCGGGGAGGGCGTGCGGGTGGCAGCCGGCGGCGCCGTTTCGGTCGGGGTGGGGCTGTCGGCTGGGACGGGCAGCACCCTCAACAGGCCGGGCCGCAGCTCGGGGTTGACGATCCCGCCGCTGGCTCCGGCAAAATCCAGCCGCTCGATGGTGACGGCGGACTCTCCCGGCGCGACCCCGCCGAAGACCAGTTCCAGCAGCACGCCGTCGCCCGAGACCGGCGGCGTGGCCAGCTGGGTGAAGACCAGGCGCAGCGTGCCAGGCTTGTCGATCTGGTAGACCTGCGCCAGGTTGGAGAGAAAACCGCCGTGCGACCATCCGAGCAGCGTCACGACCGCCGGGTCGTAGGTCAGGGTGACGTCGTAGGCGTTGACATCCTCCACGCCGAGCGCCTCCAGGCTGAGGGTGACCTCGCCGCCCACCTCGAGGCTGGCGGTTTCGGGCGAGACGCGCGCCAGCCCGGGCGCTTGGGCGCAGGCGCCGCTTGCGCCCGCGAGAGCGATCAGCAGGCTGATGAATAACCCGCGAAGGATCTTATCGGTAATGTCTTTCAACAGGCACATCCTTAACCCTCCTGAGGACGGAGGGGAATTTTCTTGTTCAGCGGCGGTCGCGGCGCTCAGGGAGTCCAGCCCGCGTAGGCTGTCTCTGAGGTCAGGTCGTAGTTGCCCGCCGCGAGGGCCAGGTCGAAGATGTCCACCCGGCCGGAGTAGTTCACGTCGCCGTCCAGGTCTGGCCCGGACTGCGTATACTGCAGGCCGATCAGGTTGATATCGGCCACGTCGATCACGTTGTCCGCCAGCCACTGGCCCTCCACCTGGCGCTGCCAGACGGCGTTGCCGCAGCGCAGCATCAGCGGCGCGATGGCATCGTGGCCAGCGAAGACCGCCATGGTCTTGTTCAGCTCCGCGGTGACGTTCAGGCAGCGCGGCATGGCGGTGGCGAGGGGGTAAACGTCCTCGACCACGTCCGCCAGGGTCAGGTTGGCGGAGGGCAGGTTGGCGGTGAGGCCCGCGTATGGCCCCAGCCAGTGGGTCTGGCCGAAGCCCAGCGCGGCCGGGATGCCGGAGGTATCGGCGCGGCCCTGCAAGGAGAAGGAGCCGCTGACGGTCTGTTTGGGCAGCGG
>JAXDCA010000005.1:0-11761 GCA_034678305.1 Bellilinea sp. | reverse complement strand
CATTACTCCTTTTAAGATATCCTTCAATATCAAAATTTTCGAGGATAGATTCTGTTTCCGGATAATTTTCAATCGCTGCTTTTAAGGAGTGTTCAATAACTGCTTTTATTTCTTGCTGTATTTTAGTTTTGTGCAATTTTATAGAAACATATTTCTCAGCCATCAAAGAGACTAATTGGCCTGCAATTAGTTCAATAAAAAGCATAGATATAGGTTCTAGCATGATTTTCTACTCCATTTACTAAATCCATCATAATTAATGAATTCGGTAATTAATTCTATAAAATTACACATATCATAATATTATCGGTAAACAGACCCCATTATTCGTCACCAATAAGACCGGCTGACTTTAATACTCCAATAATTCCGGCGGTCTGCAACCTAACCGACGAAACTGTAATTACAGTCTACCACCCCCCAGGCTTCAAAGGTGGCTTCAAGAGAGGGTGTTTTGGAATAATAGTGCTCCAGCGCGGACATTGCTCCCCCCTCAATCCAGCCACAAGCCCCCGCTCGCCTCCAGCCAATCCGCTATCCTCTCGACCGCCGCCGGCACGTCGTTATCCGAGATGTCCACCCGCAGCGTCTCCAGCAGCGATTCGCCCACCAGGCGCTCCATCAGCTGCTGCTCGGCGATGAACCGGCTCAGGTCGTCATACTGCGACGGATTGCCCGAGACGATCAAACGCCTCTCGCGCGCCGCGGCGAAAGACTCCGCCGCGCGGGTGACGAACACCAGGCGGAAGTTGAGCGCCCTCAGGCGCTGCTCCAGCCAGCCGAAGTCGTAATCCACCCCGCGGGCCATCCGCTGGTACATGCGCGTGGAGATGTGAAAGCGGTCGACGATCCAGGAGTAGTAGCGCAACTGCTCGAATAGGCGCATCCAGGTCTGGTAGGTCTCCATTGCCAGCGCCTCTTCTTCGGGCGCGAAGTTGATCAGCCCGCGCCCCCAGGGGAAGTTGGTGAAGCCGCACCACTCGGCGGAGATCAGCGGGGAGTGGTAGCGGTACTTGCGCGGCCCGACGATGCGCGGATGCTCGTTGAGCGCGAAGGCGATCTCGGTCTTGAAGGTCAGCCGCGTGCCTTCCAGGATGATTTTAGGGACCATTTTGCTGCCCATGGGGTGCTCCTTAATCGGCCAGTCGTATAAAAAACAATTATAGCGGTAGCGCACCCATCCCTGGGCGCGAAAAACGGCGGGCAGGGATGCCGCCCTACGACTAGAAAAAGATCCTCAATCCTTTTTTCTGGCGGCGCTATCCCGCAGCTTAACACTGCGGATCTGCTTGATCGGCCTGAACGAAATCCAGCCGATCTCTTCCACCCAGGCCTTGTGGGGATTGGGCAGCTGCCGGCAGAAATCGATGATCTGGAAAAGCAGCATATAATCCTTGACCTCCGTCGCCAGACTGCAGTGCGGTACCCATTGTCCCACATGGTAATAACTGAAATCGGGTTCAACGCAAAACTTGCTGCACTGCCAGGTAATATAATCATGCAGCCGCTGGAGTTGAGGGGTCATGGCCGGTCCCCAAAAAACGGTTAGCGGTTTTTGAGCGAACAGGCCGATATATTCGAAAACCAGAGGAAATGACAGCAGCGTCTGGTTCGTTTCCTCCAACAGCTTCTCTGCCTTCGCAAGATCGATGTCCTCATAGATCCCCAGGGTGATGTGCGGTCGGTTGCCGGATTCATGGAGATACTCGGCGTATTTATTTTCAGCGAGCGATTTCCAGATATAGCGGACTTTCGCATCTGTCTCTGGATCTAAATATAAGGCAATTGAGTATGGCATTGTCCCTCCCCCCGGGTAAACCAAAAAATGTCAGCTACGGCTTTATCGTCACTTGATTATTCAATATACACCGAATCCACAATCCCCACAATCACCGAGATGACGCACGCGTCGGGATTCTGCAACACCTGGCGCGCGCCGTTGCCCTCGCGGTTGATCAGCACCGTGTCGCCGATGCCCGCCTGGGTGTTGTCCAATGCGATGAAGTCCGCATCGGGCTTATCCCCCTCCAATCCCAGCGGCTGCACCACCAGCAGGCGGCGGTTCTTATAGTGCGGGTGGCCGATGGTGGTAACGACCGTGCCGACGACTTTAGCGAGGATCATGGCTGCCCCTTATGTATAGCAGTTCCAGCCGCGCTTCATCACGACGTCGTACTCGCCGTCCGGGCGCACGATCAGCTCGTCGACGATGCCGACCAGCGCCAGATCGACCGGCACGAATTTGACATCCGGCATGGCCAGCGCCGCCTCGCGCGAACGCACCATCACGCACAGGTCGCCGATGCCCGCCTGGACAACGTCCGCGGCCACCTGCAGCGCGCCTGCCGGCTGCAGGTGCTTGTCCAGCGGCTGGACGATCAACAGCTTGAGCCCCTCGGTGCCCTGATATTTGAGCGTGCAGACCGCCGTGCCCTTGACCCTTCCGAGCAGCATGGCTTTACTTCACTCCCGTGCTCTGCAGCACGCGCTTGATGATCGCGTCCAACAGGTTGGCGTCCACCTGCGCGCCAAGCCTGGCGTTGACCGCGCTGCGGATGCGCTGCTGCAGGTCGCTCTGGTTCGGGCGAGCTTCGGGCGGCGAAAATTGCGCGGTCGCTGGCGGCGCGCCCGTCTGGACGGCCTTTTGCGACAGATACGGGCGCACCGGCGCGCTGGGCGGGTTGTCGGGCGACTGCTGCAGCAGTTTCATGCCCAGCCGGTGGGCTTTCTCGTAGGCCAGCTCGGTCAGCACCACCTGGTCGGTCACCTCCAGCGCCATTATGCCGCGCGCGAACATATCCTCGATATCCTTCTCGGTATAAAACACTTTTGGCATATCTTTACCTCACTTCAGCGTGCCGCGAACGGTCACGCTCCTTCGCGCCCCTCCAGGCTTTCCAGCGCGCGGGTGGCTGCATCGCGCGCGGTCAGGATCTCCGCTTCGCTGCCCGCCAGCCACATGCGCCCAAAACGCCCGACCGAAGAGACGTGCACCAGGCGGATGGACGCCTTCTTCTCGGCCTCGTTGCAGGCATAATTGATATATGCCGCCGGGGCGCATTCCAGCACCAGCATGGTCTCGCCCGGCACCAGCATCGAGCCGCGCCGGAAGCGGTTAATCAGCTGCGCCTGGTAGGGATCCACGCGGGTGATCACCTGAGTGGAAACCACCTGCGGGTGGATGCGGTCGTGTGCTTGCAGACCTAGCCGTTGCAGCACCACCTCGCCGGCTTCCAGCACCGCCGCCTGGTTGGGCGAATGCACCTCGAACATGCCAAACTCGCGCTCGACAATCTGCGCGCCCGGCCTGGCTTCGGTGGCTTTGACAGCAATATCCACCACGCGGAACACCTCGTTGCCCGGCGCCATCTCCACATACAGGGCTGCCATGCCCTCGGTGGGCAAATCGCCCTGCGTGACCGTACCGACGAAGGCCGCGTATTGCGCCTGCATGCGGTCGAGAAAACAGTAACATCGTAGGGAAAACTCTTCAGCCATAAAGGTACAGATCTCCTTTCGTCATTGAGCCGGATCGTGCAAGGCGATGCCAAGCGGAGTAACAAACAGCGGATTGGTTGGGGAATGGGCGGGGATGCCGGTCGCCTCGGATACTACTTCAGCCATGCCGGGAAAAGCAGCTGTCCCGCCGACCAGGTTGATCTCAGGCACCCGCCAGCCTTGGATGTGGCGGCTGGTGATCGTAGCCACCTTCTCCATAACCGGCCTCACGAGCGGGAAAAGACGGCTCTGCTCTCCGGCGCGCAGCTTGAGCTGCTCAGCATCCTCGAAGCTGGTGTTCAGCGATCCGGCGATCACCAGCGAGAAGTGCTTCCCGCCGGTGGCTTCGTCCGCAGTGTAGGCCACTCGCCCGTCCTGCAGCACCGCCACGCCGGTCGTGCCGCCGCCAACATCGACGATCGCGCCATCAGTCAGGCGCAGCACATTGTTGGCCGCGGTGGGTTCGTCGATCAACCCGCTGCAATCCATGCCGGCTGCCTCGATCACATGGGCGGTCGCGCGCACCTCGACCAGCGGCACGCCTGGCGGATATCCGCTGGCGGCATGGGTCAACTCGCGCCCGATGCGCCGCTCGACGCGCGCCTTCATCTCCCGCAGGCGGTCGGTAGCGCCAATGAAATCCACCACCAGCCCGTCGCGGGCGACCTCGGCATATTGCCATTCGCCTGCCAGCGGCAGGCCGGTCTCGTCCAGCACCACCAGCACCAGATAAGCCGTCCCCAGATCGACGCCGACGCGCAGCGGATCACCGTTAAGATGAAGCGGCGGCGCGGTCGCGGACAGGCGGCTGGGCAGGATGACCGCGTCAGCGCGGGCAAGATAGCCAGCCAGACCGAGCCCGGTCTGGGCAACACCATCAGCTTGCACGGAACTGCGCCCGATTATTTCTTGGTCTCGGTCGAGCGTCCGCCGATTTGACCCTTGCTGCTCTGTGGCAGGATCATTTCGACATCCGCGTGCGGCCGCGGGATGACGTGCACCGATACCAGTTCGCCAACGCGCTTGGCAGCCGCGGCGCCAGCATCGGTGGCAGCCTTGACGGCGCCGACGTCGCCGCGCACCATGACGGTCACATAACCGCCGCCGACGTATTCCGAACCGATCAGCACGACATTGGCAGCCTTTACCATGGCATCGGCAGCCTCAACCGCGCCAACCAGTCCGCGGGTTTCGACCATCCCCAGTGCGATCAAAGAAGTGTCTAAAGCCATTTTCATTCACCCTTTCTCGTTATATGGAATCAACCTAGGATTTGCCTGTCAAAATTTCATCGATAACCTGCCGCACGATCCGCTCGATTTCAGCCGGGTCTGGCCCTGCGGGCAATTCACCGCGCTGCAAGGCAGCGGCAGGCGGCGGCATGGTTTCATACGCGAGACGTTTAATATTGATCAAATGCTGAGCAGTGACGTTATCGCCGGTAATTGCGCCGCCGATGCCGCCCGAGCCGAGCGTCAGCGAGGGCATCACTCCTGTGGTCAGGCCAATCGCGCCCAGCGTGCCCATCGTGTTGACCAGGATGCGGAAGACCGGCTTTTCCAGCCCGAAGGCCATGATCACGCGCTCGTCAGTCGCGTGGATGATCTGCGTGTGTCCCTTGCCGCCTTCGGAGATCATCGCGATCGATGTTTCGCAGCCGTGTTCCCAGCCGTCCACAACGTACCAGGCCAGCACGGTGGTCAGCTTCTCATGCGAAAGCGGCTCCTCGCGCCCGACTTTTGTCAGCGGCGCGACCAGGACGCGCGCGCCCTCAGGCACGTCGAATCCGGCCACGGCAGCGACATAGCGGGCCGGCTTGCCGACCACGGCGGTGTTCATGCTCAAATCCGGCTTGAATACCGTGCGGCGGAGCATCTCGGTCTCATTTTCGTTGCAAAAATAGGCTCCCTCGGCCTGCATCAATTCTGCCAGCCGGCTCGCAATCGGCCGGTCGGCGATGACCGCCTGCTCGGTGGCGCAAATGGTCGAGCAGTCGAAGGCTTTACTGGCGACGATATATCGGGCAGCCTTTTCGATATCCGCGCTGCGGTCAACATAGACTGGCACGTTGCCCGGCCCGACCCCGTAGGCCGGTTTGCCGGTCGAGTGCGCCGCGCGCACCATCGGCGTCCCGCCGGTCGCCAGAATCAACGCCGTGCGGCGGTGAGTCATTAATTCATGCGTCCCCTCCAGAGCGATCTGACGCATGCAGGCGATCAATCCCTTCGGCGCGCCAGCCATTTCAGCGGCCATGCGCATCGTTTCGGCCGCTTCGTAGGTGCAGCGCGCTGCTGCAGGGTGCGGTGAGAGGACGATGGCATTGCGCGCTTTGACCGCAATTAAAATCTTGAAGAACGCGGTCGAGGTCGGGTTAGTGGAAGGCACCAGCGCCGCGACCACGCCCATCGGCCAGGCAATCTCATACAGGCGGCGCTCCGGGTCGTGGCGAATGACGCCGACCGTCTTCAGGTCGCGGATGCTTTCCCAGACCACGCGCGAGCCGAACTCGTTCTTAAGTTTTTTATGCGCAGGTACGCCGTAGCCGGTCTCTTCGTGAGCCAGGCGTCCCAACCGCTCAGCGGCGTAAAAGCCCGCCTCTGCCATGGCAGCGCAGACGCGGTCAACCTGCTCCTGCGTGGCGTGCGACCATTGCTGCCAGGCGGAATATGCCGCCTGAACCAGGTCGCGCGCTTCCTGCATGGACAAAAGATCCTTATCGGGCGTCATGAGCTATCATCCCTCAGGCTGCCTTGCGGAAAACGACTTCACCCTCGACTTCCAGCGAGTCGATGATGGACATGATCACCGCGTCCACAGGCGTGTCCTTGGTGATGGTGGTCTGGCGCGCCGATGAACCGGCGGCGGTCAGCACCAGGTCGCCAACGCCGGCATCGACGGTATCCACCGCCACGAACGGCTTGCCGAACGGCTCGCCGCGCTCGTCGGTTTGGCGCACGATCAGCAGCTTGCGCCCGGTCAGTTTCTCGTCCTTGATGGTCGAAACGGTCGTCCCGATTACCTTGGCAATTAACATACACGCGCTCCGTTCTAGTAGCTCTTTGCGGGTGTTTCAACCGCTTTGGATTTCTCTGCGGCTGCGCTCGGACCCTGAATGATCTTTACCCCGGCGCTGGCGCCAATGCGCGTCGCGCCGGCTTTGACCATCGCCTCGGCATCCTCGAAGGTGCGCACCCCGCCGGAAGCCTTGACGCCCATGGCCGGGCCGACCACGCGGCGCATCAGTTCGATATCGTGCACAGTCGCCCCGCCGCCAGAAAACCCGGTCGAAGTTTTGACATAATCCGCGCCGGCTTCCTTGGAGACCAGGCAGGCGATCACCTTGTCCTCGTCGGTCAAGAGCGCTGTCTCGATGATCACTTTGACAATCGCACCGCGCTCGTGGGCAGCCAGCACCACGCCGCGAATATCACGGGCGACCAGCTCCAGATCGCGCGCCTTGAGCGCGCCGATATTGACGACCATGTCGATCTCGGTCGCGCCGTGCTCGATGGCATTGGTTGTTTCGTATGCTTTAACTTCGGGCGCGGTTGCGCCGAGTGGAAAGCCGATCACCGTGCAGACTTTGACCGGCGAGCCCGCCAGCAGCTTGGCGCACAGCTCCACCCAGCCCGGATTGACGCACACCGAGGCAAAGCCGTGCTTGCGCGCCTCGAAACACAGTTGCGCAATCTGGTCGGGAGTGGCATCCGGCTTGAGCAGGGTGTGATCGATCATACCCGCCAGGTTGAGGTCCTTGGGGATCAACCCCAGGGTGGAGGTAAGGCGTTCAGCGCCTGCGCTGACCACGTGACCGGCATTATCGAAGCAGGTGTGCACGCAGACATCATCGGCGCACTCATACTGGCAGCGCGCGCCAGCCTGCAGACCGCTTTCTTTCTGTTCGGCGATCGCGATCAACACCTCGCGGGTGATGATTTCGATCAGCGTTTCGATCGTCTTCGTATCCAGGGTCATAGACGACTCCCTTTGCTTACTTCGAGTACTGCTTCTCGACGGCAATGATCTTATCCACGCGTTTGGCATGCCGCCCGCCGCCAAACTCGGTCTCAAGCCAGGTCTTGACGATCTGCCTGGCCAAATTGACGCCGATCAGTCCCGCGCCGAGAGTCAGCAGGTTGGCGTCATTGTGCTCGCGGCTGTTGACCGCGCTGGCATAGTCGTAGGCCATAGCGGCGCGTACGCCGGGCACCTTGTTGGCCACCATGCAACTGCCGATGCCGGCCCCGTCGATCATAATGCCCCGCCAGGACTTGCCAGCAGCTACCAGGCGAGCCACCTCGTGGGCGAAGTCCGGGTAATCGACCGCTTCCTTGCTGTGCGTGCCGACATCCATCACTTCGTAGCCCCATTGCGCCAGGTCCTTCTTGAGGATGTCCTTCAACTCGAAACCGCCGTGATCGGCGCCAATGGCGATCACGCGCGGCTGGTTGGGGGGCGTTGCGGCGGGTGCATGGGTCTGCTCAGCGGCAGACGCAGCCGGCGCGGATTGGCTCGAAAGCTGGCTCATCACGCGCTGGACGATTTTTTGGATTTCGGATTCAGGGATTTCACTCACAACAGTCACCCTGCTTGATTGATATAACCTTTGAATCAACTGGTAGTGACCACATTACGTCTTTACCTCTTTATCATAGCAGAATTGTTGACCCGTGTCAACAGGGAATTGCCGATTCAACTTCCAGTAATGCAAACAAGCCAGTCTCAACGGGTTAACTTGGCGTAATAGCGGTAGCGGTCGCCGCGATACAGAATTTTTACAAATTCGATCGCCCGCCGAACCTGCGAGTAAGTTGTGCGTTCGCTGAGCAGCAGCGGGCTGCCCGCGCTGATTTGCAGCAGCGCGGCTTCCTGCGGCGTCGCCAGGGTGACCTCGAGCGTTTCGTCGGCCTCGGTCGGGATCAGGTGAAATTTCTCCTGAAGCAGGCGGTATATCGAACCGATTTGTTCGACCTCCTCGCGCGTCACCGTTTGGCCTGGCGGTAAAGCGATGAAGGAGGTTTGCAAGCCCATCGGTACGCCGTCGCCAAGGCGCAGCCGCTCGATGCGCAGCACCTCGCCGCCCTCGGGCAGCTCCAGATGCCTGCGCACATTCTCCGGCGCCGGCAGCATGCTGAAGTCGAGGATTTTCTGCCCGGGTTCCAATCCGCGCCGGCGCATGTCCTCGCTAAAGCTGGTCAACTCCGAGATGCCCTTCTGCAGCTTCTGCGGCGAGACGAATGTGCCGCGTCCGTGCTCGCGGTAGAGGAAACCCTGTCGCACCAGCAGGTCGATCGCCTGGCGGATGGTGGTACGGCTGACGGAATAAATCTCTTCCAGGCTGCGCTCAGAGGGGATGGTTTCGTGCTCGGCAAGTTTACCCTGCTCGATTTGCTCGCGCAGAATACTGGCTAACTGGTAATACTTGGGAGTGTAATCGTTCGGATCGACGAGCTTCGGCATCCGCACAGCCTTTCGTCATGTCGTGATGAGGTTATGACCAGTTTCATTATGGCAAATACAGCCGCCCCTGTCAAGCAGCTCTTACATTTCCTGCGGAGTAAACCGGCGGTGTTCCCAGCAGGCGGCAAAATGCCTCGGCGCCACCTCAACCAGAGGCGGCATTTCCAGACGGCAGCGCCCCGAAGCGTACGGGCAGCGAGGAATGAATGGGCAGCCCTTGGGCGCCTCCAGCAGCGCTGGCGGTTTCCCAGAGATACTGTACAGCCGCTCGCCGGGCGCCCCGTCCAGCCGCGGACGCGCATTCAACAACCCAATCGTGTATGGATGGCGCGGCGCGTTGAAAAGCTCCAGCACCCGGCTCTCTTCCATGATCATTCCCGCGTACATGACCAGCACGCGCTGCGCCACCCGCGCCACCACGCCAAGGTCGTGAGTAATCCAAATCAGCGCCATGCCCAGTTGTTTTTGCAATCCAAGCAGCAGATCGATGATCTCAGCCTGGACAGTCACATCCAAGGCGGTGGTTGGCTCGTCGGCGATCAGAATTTGCGGCTGGGCAGCAAGCGCGATGGCGATTGTCACCCGCTGGCGCATCCCGCCTGAGAGCTGGTGCGGATAACGCTCGATCTGTCGTTCCGGCGTCGAGATGCCAACCCGCGCGAGCAGCTCGATGGTGCGCTCGCGCGCTTCCCTTTTTGAAAGCTCCTCGTGAACGGTTAACGCTTCGCTCACCTGCAGCCCGACCGTCAGCACCGGGTTGAGCGCAGCCAGCGCGTCTTGCTGGATCAGGGCAATTTTCTTCCCGCGTACGCGCTGCCAGTCGTCCGGGTTGAGTTGAAGCAGATCCGATCCTTCAAATAACACTTTGCCCGAGTTGATCTCCCCCGGCGGATCGATCAATCCCAACAACGCCAGCATGGAAACGGTCTTGCCCGCGCCGGATTCGCCAACGATGGTCAGCGTCTCGGCAGGATACAGGTCGAAGGATATGTCGTTGACCGCGTATATATAACCAGTCTCGGTCTTAAATTGAACTTTTAAATCTTGAACAGATAAAATGGGCGGCATGAGCTAACAAGAAGGGTCAGCATTTATTAGGGTTGAGTAACCTCATTATACCCCGTGCTAAAGCACGACTTTGTAAACCATCCCGCTGCGCCTGGAATTTCTGAGGTTAATTAATTGACGGCTGTATATCCATTCTCATCCAGTGTGGAAATCTATTTTTCCCTCCGGCAACCGGTTTTACCATCCAGCGTTTATAATTGGGGAAAATACTACCTGATGGATTGCCGCGAGCGCAGGGTTTTTAGCTGCGCTCAATACCTCAACAGGATTGCGGTTGAATGCTTATCCAATGATTCACTTCCATCATATTCACGATCAGGAGGAACAATGCCCGCTCAAACTCCCCCACGCTGGGACCTAACGAATGTCTACCCCTCGCTACAATCGCCTGAATTCGCTGCTGCCATTCAAACCCTGCAGGAAAAAATCAAATCGTCCGAAATTCTTATGGCCAGGGCAGAAAGCCTGGATCTCTCTGCGTATCCATCTGTGCTGGCGGATATGGTCAACAGCCTGGTTGATGGTTATAACGACATTATGCTGCTGACTAACACGATCGATGCCTATCTGTACTCTTTCAACTCAACCGACTCGTTCAACACAGAAGCCAACCGCAAGATGTCCGAATTCGAAATGCAAACGGTGGCTGTACGGAAGATAAACACCCGCCTCCGCAGTTGGATTGGCAAGATCGCGAACACTTTGCCAGCGATTACCGCAAAACCGGGCGCGGCGCGCGAGCACGCCTTCCAGTTGAACGAGGCTGCCCGGCTTAGCCGCTATCTGATGAGCCAATCCGAAGAAGCGCTGGCAGCCGAGTTGAGCCTGAGCGGCGCCAACGCCTGGTCCAAGCTGCAAAGCACGGTCGTTTCCCAAACCAGCGTCGAGTTCGAGCTGGACGGCAAGCTTGAGAAGATGCCCATGCCAGCCATCATCAATTTACGCAACCACCCGGACGAGAGCGTGCGACGGCGCGCCTATGAAACCGAAATAAAAACCTGGGAAACCGTCCGCGAACCGCTGGCAGCCTGTATGAACGGCATTAAAGGTTCGGTCAACACCCTCAACAAGCACCGCAAGCGCGAGGATTCGCTGCACTCCGCGCTGGATGCCAACCGTATCGACCGCCAGACTCTCGAGGCGTTGCTGACCGCCATGCGCGAGTCGCTGCCGATGTACCGGCGCTATTTCCAGGCGAAAGCACTCATCCTCGGCAAGGAAAAGCTGGCCTGGTGGGATTTGTTCGCGCCTGTCGGAAAGACCGACCGCACCTATACATACGACCAAGCGCGCGAGATCGTCCTGGACAACTTTTCTCTCTTTTCTTCCGATTTAGCCGGCATGGCGCGGCGCGCCTTTGAGAAAAACTGGATCGACGCTGAGATGCGCAGCGGCAAGGTAGGCGGCGCTTTCTGCATGGCATTACCGGCGGTAAAAGAGTCACGTGTCATGCTCAACTTCGACGGTTCTTTCGACACGGTCAGCACCATGGCGCACGAATTGGGACACGCCTTCCACAATGAGTGCATGTTCAAGGTCAACCGCACCGAATGGCAGCGCGTGGATCCAATGACACTGGCGGAAACCGCTTCGATCATGTGCGAGACAATCGTAACCGATGCGCTGCGCTCGCGGACGGAAAGCCCGGCCGAGGAAATTGGCCTGCTCGAAGCGACGCTGAACAACGATTCGCAGGTGGTTGTCGACATCTACTCGCGCTACTTGTTCGAAAAGG
>JAXDCA010000004.1:0-19700 GCA_034678305.1 Bellilinea sp. | reverse complement strand
GCGCCTTCCATTCCTCTTTAGCCGCACCTTTGAATTCCAAATAGAGATAAAAGAGGTAATAAATGAGAGCTCCTTTTGCTATATTGATTATCTCACTCCACTTTTCCGCAACTTCTTCGAGGGCTTTTTTAATGTCTTTGCTTTCCGGTGCGCCGTGTATCAGTCCGCTCCGAGCATTGTATAAAAGAGTTAATATTGAGAATGCTTCAAGCCTATCCTGAGGTGTTTCTTTTGTTATATATGAAATATAAGATGCGAATTTAAAAGATAGCTCATTTCTTTCTCTTATTAAAGATTCAAGACAAATAGTTATATCAATCAGGCGATCATTGTGAGTACCCTTCGTCATGCTCGAATTATATTTACTCAATGTTACAATTACCTGCGGGTACTTTTCGCAAACTTCACAAACAACTTTGTAGAGTTGATTAATCCTTTCTAATGTAGCGGATTCTTTAATTTTGAAAGGGCGTGATCTGAATAATTCTAATTTGGCGATAGGCTCTAATTCAACAATGCTGATTACCGTGGATTTTTGGTCTTCAAAAAAGGTGTCTGCTGGCTCAACAATTGCAGCATAGGTTATAACAATTGGATGAAGTTCGGAAAATAAATTAAACACAGCTTGAATTATATTTGCTTGGGTTCTCGTATATTCTTCAATCTTTTCCTCATCAAATATTAAATCTTCGAAATATATACACTTTGTGTTAAGATTTATTAAAGATTTATAGTAAGCTTCTCCCCCTTCATCAAAGTGTCTCCAAAGGGCACCATAATCATTATCTAATATACTTCGACAAGCTACTTTATCTGCAAGATACCAAACCTGAATATCAAAAAAGCTAAGATAATGATTAAGCAAAGGAAAAATTATTCTGCATTTTTGCACATATTCCTCCAAAAATTTCTCAACCTTAATATGCGAATCATATATATATGGCAATCCACCAAGATTAATTCATCTCTACCCTATAAAGACAAATGTTTATCGTTGTATGGCCGTTCGGGATAACCCCCGCATCTACCATCCGACCATTCGTAACCGCTAAAGTAAAACCATTCTATAAGAAGAGAGCAGAATTGTCAAACGGTTCGGGCAGGTAGGAACCCGTCCCTGCGAAAACATGCCGCCTTGTGCATTTACCGGTGATCACTGTGTGGGGTGATCAAACCGCCGGCTGCGCTTCTCAATCCACTTGATCAACTGGTAGTTGCCGTACCCGATAACCACCATAGCCAACAGGAAAATCGGATAGGCGATCCGCCAGTTTCCAGGGCCGGTCATCATCGACCACTCAGACATCCCGCCGATTCCAGCCAGGAGCGTGAGCGGCATGAAGATCGTGGTGATAATCGTCAGCCGTCTGACGGTCGCGTTTGTATCATTGGAGGCTTTGGTCATCTGGTTGTTCAACATCGACAGGTACATTTCCATCAGGCTTGTGACGATGTCCCGATACGACTCGGTCATTTCGAAAAATCCTACCAGATGGTCGTAGATGTCTCGATAATGGAAGATCGCTTTTTCCGATATGAACGGGCTGTCTTTGCGGCAAATTTTGATGAGAATCTCCCGCTCGTGAAAGAGACTTTTGCGGAGATTTAACAGGTAACGGCGAAATCGAGTTAACTCCGCAGGGTTGAAGCTCGAGGTATCGATGAGCACAGTACCCTCTACCGTATTCAACTCGTCTTCGAGTCCTTCGATCGCTAAAAACTTTTGATCCACAACGTAGTCAAGGATGATGTGCATCAAAAATGAAGGTCCCTGCCGAGCATTCTGGATGTTCGTCTCCACAAGGTGCAAGATGCCATCCAAAAGACTGCGGCTGTCGATGTTGCGCTGGTTGACTGAAACCAGAAAATTAGCGCCGAGAAAGAAATCGATCTCGCCGATCGTAAGCTCTTTATTCGAGTAGTCAAAACAATTAAATAGGATAAAGGTGTTGGTAGGAAAGTCTTCAATCTTGGGAATCTCGTTTTCGTCGAAACAATCTTCGATAGCCAGCGGATGGAGACCCAGGGGATCGATCAGGCTTGAGAGTTCCTCCCTCGTTGTCTCGCAGAAATGCAGCCAAATATAGCCGCCACCCTTTACAGCCGCAAGAGCGGCTTCGATGGTGGCAAGACGCGAGAGTTTTCCTGTTTGAGAGACATGATAGAAATAAGAATCGGACATAACTTCCTCCTTCGGTAAATTATTCGCGCGCCTCGTCTATCAAGGGAAATTCGACAGATAAATCCGCCAGTCCGCTGCCAGCCAGGCAACGAATTGAGCCGCTATCAGCGCCAGGCATAGGATTTCCAATGCAAGAAACACACCGGGCTTATTTTGCCGGTTCTCGCGCAGCCAGATGGGCAGGTTGAAAGCCGCCGAATGGAAAATCAGCATGGGCGGCAGCAGATATTGGAACGATTTCACCGCCACGAAGTAGATGAGATACCCCAGGGAGGCGATGACCCACAAAGCGATCAGGCGGGGCGTGTGGCGGTCGCTGCCGCGCAGGCTGGTTAAGGTTAAGCCAACAGCGGCGAACAGCAGGAACCATTTTTCTCCCCAGCGCTTCTCCAAAAACGGCAGCCAAGCAGCCCAGCCGGTGCGGTAGATGTTTTCCGGATCAGGCTGGTTGTAGCCGAATGCCATTTCGAGCCGCTTTTCGGCAAAAATCGCGGCGTATTTAGCCCGGGATGAAGCCATAAGCAGGTAGGGGCTGCTAATAACGATGACGGCGCTCATGACCAGCAGGAAAATGGCTCCTGCTGAGACAATCTTCCAAAAGGACATTTTCTTTGCGATCAACGCATATAACAACACATAGGCCACAGCCAGAACGCAGAAAAATCCGAGCAGACGAATGGCGGAAGCGATTCCACAGGTAATCGCGGCAAAAACCCAATTGTGGCTGAAACTGAACCCGTCGCGCTGCAGGAAAAACAAGGTCAGAACGACAAACAGAACCGCAAGGGCATCCGGATGCCAGAAAAGACCGTTGTATGTGACCACGCCGGGCACTGCCAGGAGAAACAGGAACAGCGCGATCGAATAAAGGCGCCGGCGGAAGCGCGTGATCATATAGACCAGGATCAACGCGCTGAGGATGACCGGCAGCACCGAAACCAGCTGCCGCAAAAGGAGCAGGTTGATGCGCACCCGCGCAGCAAAATCAGCGCCGAAAAGAATTCGCGCGGGCAAAACTGCCAGCGCGCTGACGGCATAAAACGGATAGCCGTAGTGGTAATCTTCATAGATAAAGCGGTGGTAGAGCTGCGCATGCAAGGTCTCGGCAGGCTCGAACATGCTCATCAGAATGGGATAAATGACCCCTTCGTCGCCGCTGTGATGGTAAAAAGTGTGTTCCGTGTCCGTATATAACAGATTCACGGGAATGAACAAAAGAAAATAGAGCAGGCTAAGGATGGCGAGCACCAGCAGGGTGTTTTTCCGGATGGGTTCGAGCGCTTTCCAGTGATCGAGCGGGCGCAGCCAGGCGGGCGGTTGAATCTGCCGGAAGGTTTTCCGGAATGCAGAAAACACCAGCAAAACCAGGCTCAAGAGCAGCAGCGAGCCCAAAACTAAAATCGGCCTCGATACAGCCGGGAAAATCAGCCAGCTAAGGAGGATTGCCCCAAGGCTGAGCAGAAAGAAGATCAACAACGCGATCGACGCATTGTAGAGATGGTCATTGAGAATCAGCCAGCGGTCGAGCCAATCCAGCGCGGATTGAGCTTTGACTGGCTTCGTTTGGACAAACCATAATCCCCAGGCTTGCAGCAGGATAAACAACATCAAAATGCCAGCCAGCAGCAAACGCATTTTTGAGTATCCAAACAGGTAGGCGCTGTCTGTTTCAGAGGGGCTGCGCATGAATAGAAACAGCGCTGCTGCGCTCAACAGCAACCATACAATAAGCAGTCGCTTGAAGTGACTGAGTTTCATGAAAGGTCGTTGCCTTCCTGAAGGGTGATTGGGGGGCTAGTCCAATCATAGCAGAAACGATCTTGATGCGCCGGTGAACCAAAGCGTCAATTTCGTACCATTGCGGACTGCTCTGGTCTTTGGAGATTTTATAATTTTAATTCTGCGACCTGCTCAGCAATGGGAACCAGGTTTACGATGGATTGTTGCGGACGCAGTCAGAAATCGCTTGTCCACTCACGCCTACAAGCGGCGAAACCGCCTGAGAACTTTCAAAGCGGCAATAGTCGCCCCTGCCGCGAAACCTTCGCCGTCTTCAGACGACCAGCTGCCATCAGGGCGGTTACGCTCGATCAATTCGGTCAGGCTCTTCTCTACGAAGGGATGGCTTTCATCCAATCCGCCTCTACCCAGGCAATCCAGCGCCCAGGCGATTTGTGAAGCCTCCCAATCCTCCAGCGGCTTATTCATCAGGGCTTGCAGGCTTTTCTCCACAACCTCGCGGTATTGGGGTTGCGCCATCAGAAACGCACCGGCAGCGATCCAGGTCGTGTGAAGGTATCCACGAAAATAGCCGGTGTCCTTTTGGTGCCCGCGCAGGAACTCTAAAGCCTTTCGAAAGGCGGGGTGCATTGAACCGTATCTCACGCCTATCCAGTAGGCCGCATAAGCAGACAAATACAGCCTGGTGGGAAGGTCGCCAGGCTGTATCCACGGCGGCAGATCGTATTGGGCGGCGGAAGCATCTTCATCCCACCCGCCGTCCTCTCTTTGCGCAGCCAGAAGGTAATCCAGCGCCCTGTCGGCAGGAGGGGAGGTCAGCAAACCCAGCTCGTCCATCCACCAGAGAGCGTAAAGGGTGGCATCGACGGTGCTGAGATTGCCCTGCACTCTGTCGAATGGGAAACCGCCGTCGCCGTTCTGGAGCTTGAGAAGGGGCTGGACGACCTCCGCGTCGGGTTTTTGTCCATAAAGGAGGTACCTGATCCGCGCAATTTCAAGCTCGGTTCCATTGTCCTCGATGTATGCAACCGACTGATGAATATCCATCATTTCTCCAATCTAACCAGCTGATAACGCCAGCCGCTATAGTTTAAATAATTTGCGTGCATTCTCGCAGGTGATCTGCGCGATCTCCTCGACGCTGCGGCCGTGGATCCTGGCAAGGGCTTCCGCCACCATGCGCACATGAGCTGGCTCGCTGCGGTGAGCACCCCGGTAAGGTTCAGGGGGCACACAAGGCGCATCGGTTTCGATGAGGATGCGGTCCAACGGCAGCTTCGCCGCCACTGCTGGCAGCTTTTTTGCATTTGCGTATGTCAGCGGACCAGCAAAACTGAGATATAAGCCCAAATCGAGCGCGCGCCGGGCTATGTCGTAGTCGGCAGTAAAACAATGCAGCACGCCAGGCCGCTCCCTTCCCGCTAATGGAGATTCACCCACCAATCGAAGGGTGTCACGATAGGTCTGGAGATCGCGGTTATGCAACAACACAGGTAAATCCAAATCCGCAGCCAAGGCTAGGTGAGCGTTTAAGACAATAAATTGGGTCTCTCTGGAACTCTTGATGTTGAAATAGTAATCCAGACCGATCTCCCCAATCGCTACAACCTTTGTGTGGAGCGCAACCTGGCGCACCCGGTCGATATCCGCGGACTGCCAGGCGGCGCAATAGCGCGGATAGATCCCGATACCTGCAAAGCATTCCGCGTACTTTTCGGTTAACGCGCGTACTTCAGGCATATTTTCGAACCGCAACGAGGGGACAATCATCCGCATCACGCCTGCGGAGCGAGCCCGCTGGATCACCTGCTCAAGATCAGGTTTCAAGTATGCGTGGTCGAGGTGGCAATGAGTGTCTATGAGTTCCGTAATATGCATTTCCAAAAAATATGTTTCCGGAGCAAGGAGGCGGGCGTGCTTCTGGTCAGTAAAATGGATTACGAGGGTCGCGAGCCGCTATCCGCCGAACTTAAGCGCTCGCAAAAGAAGCGGATATTGGTCGCGTAGAACTGAGAGATTTTCCACTCTCGATAGATCTCAGGGATTTGCAACGCCTTGATCGCATCATCGGTTACGCTGCCCGTTTCGGTCAGTTTGCGCGCAGTTGCATGGCAGTGGTCGATATAATCGATTAAACCCTCTAAATCCTCGCAGGCGCCGACTGGTCCATGCCCTGGCACATAGCAGCATGCGTTGAGCTGGCGCAATTCTCTCAAGGCATTCTGAAGGCTGAGCGGGTTGCACTCTCCAAGCCAGGGATGGGCGCGGACAAACAACAAGTCACCCATAAAAACGATCCTGTCTTGAGGGAGATGCAGGATCGTATCGCTGGCGGTGTGCCCGCCCTCGAAAGTGATCAATTCCGCGGTGCGCGTTTCGCCGTGGATCTCGAGGCGATTGTCGAAAGTGATAGAGGGCATACATACTGTCAACTGCGGCAAGGCTTCCACAATTCCGCCATATTCACCCATCCACAACAACAAATCCTGCTTTTCTCGTTTGTCCTGTGTGTTTTGATATTGAACATGAAGTGATTCCAGCCGTTTCGCAGAATTGGCGGAATACCATTGAAATTCTTCCACGCCGCTGGTAGCGATCAGATCACGGGTGCGGGTACTCGAGATGATCTGCGCGCCGGCGGCGAAAACCTGGTTGCCCCAGATATGATCATTGTGATAATGGCTGTTGATGGCGATTTGGGGAGCGCGTCCAAATCGATCCACTGCGAATCGTCGCAAATCCTTCGCGGCTTGCGGCGTTAAAAAGGCGTCAAAAACCAGGATTTGCCCGCCAAGGTCAACCAGGCCGACGTTACAGATAGCTGAACCACCGTCCTCCGCTATTGCAGCGAAAATCCCCTCAGCCAGAGGTTGAATCGCAAAATGCTTTGATTTATAGACCATCTATTCCTCCATTACGCTTCACCTGGATGGTTCTTCCAGCCACATCTCCGCTGCTTCCGGTTTCACCTCCCTGGGGGTCAGCGCGATGGCATGATTGGGACATTCCGCGCGGCACACCCCGCAGCCGAAGCATCTGCGTGGATCGATGTATACCTTGCCCAGCGCCGAAGAGTAGAACATCGCGCCGAACTGGCATTGGCTCATGCAGGACTTGCAGCCGGCGCAGGCGTCCCAATCCACCTCACAGATGTATTCTGCCCGGAAGAAATGCGGTAATCCGCGCATTTCGATATATCCGCGATACGCCCCGCAGTCCCGGTCGCAATTGCACATGCCGATCACATAAGGCGTGACACCCGTCCAGATGCTGTGTATCAGCCCTTCCTGGTCGAAGCGGCGAAAATACTTCTTGGCCTCTGCTTTGTCCAGCACCTCAAGGGAAGAGGCGGCATCGGGATACTTCCCCAAGACGAGCCATTTATCGACTCCCAGGCCGAAACAATAACGTTTATCGGTCAAGCCGGTGTGAAGATATCGGCAGCCGCAAGGGAAGCGCGTGATCGAGTCGACCATATCGATGACCTTCTCGACATCTTCGATCGGCAACACCTGACCAAAATGCTCTGCCTTGCGCTGCGCCAGGATTTCATCCTTGCTGGGCTGAGTTGAAAGCGTCTCTGCAAATCCCGATTCATCCGAGTCTTCAACCCCTGTAATTGCCGGCATAACAAATCCCCGCCAGAAGCGGTTGGTCCACTCATAGCGTGTATCAGCCCCAACATCCCTCTTTTGAGCGGCGGTTAGCTCCTCGTGGAGCAATTCCTCCGAGTAATTCTTCATCTCGAAATACCACTTCTTCCCTTCGCCGTGTTCCTTGCAGAATTCGCACATCTCGCTCTCCTTGCATAAGAAAAGGGGCCGGCCTTTGCAGTGTCAGGCGACGAATTTTTTTATTCGAGTTGTGTACGGAAAATAGGATTTGCTAATTGGACTTTGCTATCATTATTGCTCAACTCTTAACCAATAGCAATGACCTTTTAACCACGATGCCAGGATCATTTGCCGGGAATCACGCTAAGGTAAAATCCGAAACGGGGGATGCCATAACCACCCTCAACCAAACACCAGGCTTACCCCGCGCAGACCGGTTCAGACATTGGATAGAAGAATCACCGTAACAATTAGGATCAGGCCGATGATCGTCACAACCAGTTTGTGCAGCGCGGACTCCATCATCTCGACCTCCTTCTCATATCTCTGCATGCATAAGACGCTGGATGGACGCTGGGCGTTCCGTTGTGGCGTTTCGATGCGGATAACAAAGACCAATATTTGAAACGATGCCCGGGCTGGTTGTTTTTACGATATCACCCAGACCAAGATCGAACGGAGGACTACTTTTCGCTAGCCTGGTTTGGGTGGTAGGGAATCAGGCGGGGAATCCAACGCCTGACCCGCTGGCAATATTTACTGTAGGATGAACCGTATTTCCGCAGGAGAGTGGGCTCTTCATAATAGATGACGAACAATGAAAAAGCAGTGCAAACCATACCAGCATATAACAACAGCCAGGCAGATTCAAAGCAGCAGCTTTCCCCGATCAGCACACTCAACACGCCAAGGTACATGGGATTGCGCACGTAACGATACAGCCCAGTGACCACCAGTTGGCGGGTGGGGAAAACCGGCGCGGGGGTGCCTTCACCAATGAGGACAAAATCTGATACTGTCCAGCCGTAGATGCAAATGCCAATCAGCGCCAGCAGGATGCCAAGCCATTGCAGCGCCCCTGGCTGTTCGAACAACTTCGTGGTATTTCCACGCAGAATCAGCCAGGGCGCTAATACACAAACACCACCTGGCGCGAGAAGGGTAAATGCAACCGTTCTAAGCCAATTCACTAACATTCCTCTCCCATTATCGGGTGAAAACGGGATCGATAATGGAAAATTCTACATGATATCCACAGGAGTGGATAGTTAATGTGTTCATCGTAGTTGACAGGCGCGCCAGCGGGGCTGCCGATTCCTGACCGTCGCTGCCAGTATCATGAGCAGACCGGTTATCTCCCGGCGCGGTTTTCGCCTGCTGACCTCCATCGTCACATGTACCTGGAAGGGTGCGCTTGCCAGCGGTTAATTCTTCCAGCCGAATAAGCGCGCCTGCATCAGCCGCTTGTGGTTTTCGCTCAGCAGGAGGATCTGCCGGCTGGCTAACTGCCTGCGGATTTCTTTTTTCAAGTCCAGCGACTGCAGATAGACCTCATAAATCTGATCCGCCAGGTCGTCGGCGGCGATGCGGTTGATCGACAGATTATTACATTCGATACAGGCATGGATCAACATCAACTCGCCGCCGTCCTCGCGGACGTACTTCTTACGGCTTTGTTTGAGCGTCAACCCGAGCGGGCGCATAGGCGCCTTGCAAGCGCACAACCGGTCGCCAGCGGCGAACAGGTCCAGGTGGCGCGACCAGAGACAGTAAGGGCAGTGATTGCGGTTGAGCACACCCGCATAAAGCGGGCTGGTGACAACGTGCGCGCCGCAGTGAATACAACGGAAGCTGGCCGCCAGAGAAGGCCGAGCATGGCAGGCTGACCAGCGCTGCTCGGCTTTTGAGCGCGTCTCGATACGCTCATGCGGTGAGAAGAACAGGTTACGCTTCATGGCGGCAGTCCTCCTCCAGCAGCTTGATGTAGCTCTGGTAGCGCTGCGGGCTGATCTGACCGCTCGTCACCGCTTGACGTACTGCGCAGCCGGGTTCTTCCACATGCCGGCAGCCCAAACCGAAACGGCACCGGCCCACCAGCGGGCGCATCTCAACGAAGTAGAGCGCCAGGTCTTCAGGAAGGATATCCCACAGGCCAAACTCGCGGATGCCAGGAGTGTCGATGATGTCCCCGCCTGAATCCAGGTGGAACAGCACCGCCTGTGAGGTGGTATGGCGTCCCTTGCCGGTGACGCGGTTGACCTCGTTGACCCGCAAGCCCAACCCGGGTTGCAGCGCATTGAGCAGCGAGGTTTTACCAACGCCGGATTTGCCCAATAGCACCGATTGCTTGCTGTACAGTGCCTGGCGCATCGTTTCGATCCCGCTGCCGTCCTGCGCGCTGGTGACCACAACCGGGTAGCCGAGTTGTTCGTATGCATTCAACGCTGCTGCCAGTTCGGCGGACAACCGGTTGTCTTTGTCCCTTGCGAGATCGCTTTTCGTGATGCAGATCAGCGCGGGAGCCTCTACCATCTCAGCTAAAACCAGGTAGCGGTCAAGCAGGTGCCAGCGTGGGGCTGGATTTGCGGCGGCGAAAACCGGCACAACCAGATCCAGGTTGGCGGCGATGAATTGCTCGTGGGCGTGAGCCCCGGGCATAGGCACCGCCGAGCGCCGCGAAAGCGTGTTCCGGCGCGGAAGGATTTGGATGATTTCTCCGCTGCCATCCGGCAGCAGGCCAATACACACCTTGTCGCCGACAACCAGCGATTGCCCGTGATCGTTCTGACTGGCGCGCGCGGAGGCAGCCAGCCGGCATGACAGGTCTCTACCGTCGGTGTGGACGAAGATGAGCGGTGGATTTATTTTGGACACGACGCCAGCGGCGCCGTCGGAAAAGTCATTTGTTGCCATTGTTTGATTACCTTATGTTCCATGCGCCGGACGACGGCGCAGGTGCGATATGTGCGTGTTAAATAAAAGCCAGCCGCGAGATGCAATCCCGTGGCTGGCAAATGGGCTTCAAGAAGCTGGCGGGGAGCGTTGCTCACTCAACCGCTGTGCAAATCAAAAAGTCCGGGGCATAACCTTGGCGGTTAAAAAAAGCCACGGGAGCATGAACACTCCCGTGGCCGTTTTTAAACAAAAACAGACCTTGCGGTCTGCCATTAACCGGCAGGCGCGTCCATGCTTCTAAGTTATCGAAAGCACCGAGACCGAATTAAACACAAACGCTCCTTTCTCTAAATCTCCGAATAACGGCTTTAATGTATCACCGGTTGCATCGATTTGTCAAGGATTTTAACCGCATTATTCCTACAATATTGGAATAATTAACCAAAATACTGTTCCACGTTGTAATCCGGTTGGCGTTATGCTAAACTCTTAACGTCAGATCGAACCATCGCGGTTTCATGGGCATGAAATGCAGGGGGCAACTATCGAAGCCTGGCAATCCTGGTATCGCAGATCCACATTATCCTTTTGATCCTTTCAATAGCTTGAATCGAATAGAGTGATAACCCATTTTCCATGATGGCGCGGACTCCAACCATCGGGAGTTTTGTATTTAATTCCCGCCACGGACACACCATTAAGGGAACAAGGTGCGCGCCGATCCCAATCAATAGAGAACGATGGAGGAGAAGGAAATGAACACCTGTCGCTTGCGTTGGATTTGTTTTACCGCAATAATTCTGTTGTCTTTGCTGGTATCTATGAGCGGTTCACCTCTGCCAGCACAAGCTGGCGCTTCACGCGCTGCAGGGGATGTTCCGGCTGGGGACGTTACGATCATCGACGGCGATCAGATCCAGCTTCCTCCGTACTATTTGTACCTGCCGTGTGTCTTCAAAAATCCGTGCATACCCATCTTTTTTGATGATTTCAGCAACCCTGCCAGCGGCTGGCCAGTAAGCATTAGTGATCCAGTCCAATGGGCATATTCAAGCGGCGAATACCTTATCCGGATAGATCCAACACCTGATGGGTATTGGGGAGCCGCCTACCCAGGCGTCCAGGCAGCCAATTACCGCGCCGCAGTTTCAGTACATTTCAGTCCTTTCTATCCAGCTGAAGACGATCCCTATTTTGGGCTGATATTTGGTATTTATGCGGATTGGTCAAAATTCTACACTTTCGAGATTCTGCCAGACGGTTGGTGGGGGTTGTGGCTTTATGATGAGGCCCTGGGTAGTGATCCATGGAAATTACTTGATGAAGGCTATTCGGTATATATATATCAGGGAATCCTGACTAACCGCCTGATGATCGAGCGTAATGGAACCACGATTAAGGCTTACGCGAATGGTCAACTGCTTACAACCACGTATGACGCAACCATCACTGGGGCCAGGTATATTGGAGTGATCGCCGAAAACTATTATGATACGCAAGTGTCTTTTTATTTCGACGATTTCGGAGTCTATCCTGTCGATTGCCCTCTGTCGGATATTTTTAGCGCCTCATTTTCCTCGATAGGCTCTTCTACGCTGCTGGATTTTGAGGACTCTGAAATGATCTCTGGGCACTTCAGTTCAGCCAGCCGAAAAGCGGATCAATAAACACGAAAAGGCGGCTCAACACATCGACCAGGGAACATAAAGGCTATCTCGAACAACGCGGATCGAGCAGGTCTGCCTGGCGTTTCAGGATGCGAAACGCCTGATAGATCTGCCGGTCCGCGCATGTTTTTCATAAAAAATATGCTATGCTGAATCAGCCGTTTCCCTCTTGACTCTCCTGTCGCTGGAGGGTGTATCCTGCGAGTGCTCAGGCGCTTGAGGTAAACATCTCATGTTCAAAATTGGAGACTTTTCAAAAATCAGCCGCGTGCCGGTCAAAACGCTGCGCTATTACGACGAATTGGGGCTGCTCAAGCCGGTGGAGGTGGATCCTTTCAGCGGTTACCGCTACTATGCCGCCGACCAGCTGCCGCGCCTCAACCGTATTCTGGCGCTCAAGGATCTCGGCCTCAGCCTGCAGCAGATTCGCATACTGCTCGACCGCAACCTGGATGCCGGCGAGCTGCGCGGAATGCTGCTGCGCCGCCAGGCGGAGATCGACCAGCGCATGCGCCAGGAACGCGAGCGTTTTGCGCGGGTCGAAGCGCGGCTGAGACTCATCGAAACGGAGGGAAACATGCCAGACTATGAAATTGTGATCAAACAGGTGCCGCCTTTGCGGGTGGCCAGCGTGCGCGGGATCATCCCGACCTACCCCGAGCAGGGCGAGCTGTGGGGCGCGCTGGAGAGCGAGCTGCGCCGCCAGCGCTATCAGACCAACGAACCATGCTTCACCATCTATCACGATGCGGAGTACCGCGACCGCAACATCGACAGCGAAGTCTGCGAGCCGGTCGGCAGCGCGCCTGTGGAGAGCCGCGGGCGGGTGAAAGTGTACGAACTGCCCGCCATCACTGCCGCATCGATCGTCCATCACGGCACCTTCGACACGCTGACCAACGCCTACAAGGTCATTCTCAAATGGATCGAGGATAACGGCTACCGTATATGCGGTCCGGAGCGGGAGTTATACCTGCACACCGGCAGCGGGCAGGTGCGCCAGGACGATCCCAGCTATGTGACCGAAGTGCAATTCCCGGTCGTAAAAAACGGCTAGGATGCATGCGGCAAAGAACAGCGGGGCGGGAAGCTTAGCGAACGCCCCACTCGGCATACAATTCGCTCAGATCACAGTTACAGGTTTGTTCGAAGCTGTCGAGCAACTCGTCCGGGCTGGCAATTTGGTACATATTGGCAGCGTAATATTCATGTAACGCCTGGTAGAAAGCCTCATCACCGATCTGAGCGCGCAGAGCCTCGAAGAACAATTCGCCCTTCTGATACACAGTGACCGCGTATACACTCGGCATCCCCCCAAATGCGCTAACCGGCTGGGCAATATCCTGCTCGCCGTTTTGCGCCTCTATCTCGCTCACCCGGTTTTCATAATAAGTGCGAGTACCCTCGTAAAAACCCCGGTTGTGCTCTAGCTGGTAGAGTTGTGCGGAGAAGGTCGCCAGCGCCTCATCCTGCCAGGGTGAGCGCAGCACGTCGCTGCCAACCAGCGCGTACCACCACTGGTGGGCAACTTCATGGGCAACGACTGTCGGCAGCAATCTTGGCGTATCCGTCGTAGTATATAAGAGGTCACGGATCAGGATCAGCCCAGGGTATTCCACCCCGCTGGCATTTTTCAGCGGCAGGGCGATTACGTCCAGTTCGGCATATGGATAAGGACCAAAAAATTCGCCGAACAGTTCGAGTGAGTCTGCGACGACCTGCAACGCTTCTGCCCAGGCCTGCTCTGTTTCGTGCAATGCCCAATGGCGCAGCCGGGTCTCATCTACAAGCTCGGCGCGCTCCTGGAAAGCCGGACTGGCAGTCCAGGCAAACTCCCGCACCGGTCCGCCGGCAAATTCGAAGATTTCTTGATCGTTTTCCTGGTACTGTTCGAGCAGAACGCCGGTGGCGGATACCTTCCATCCTTCTGGCAGGCGCAAATCCACCAGATACAGGGCTGTCTTGCTGACCACCGCGTCGCCCTCAGGCAGGACTGCATCCACCCGCCATTGACCGCCTTCGCGTACCGCGAACAGCGGGTAGCTGTTGATCAACACGGCGACAGGCCCGGCGCTATTCAGGGTAAATAAACCATAGGTATATTCGCCTGGAGAATCGATTGGCAGATGCCCGCTGAATGCCAGTTCCAGGGTCAGGGTTTCTTGCGGTTTTAGTGGAGAATCCAGCTCCAGGCGCACGGCCGTCCCGTCCTCGAGCAGGGATTCCTGTGCAAGCGGCTGCCCATCGACCGCAGCTTTGTCCAGCGTCATATCACCGCCGTAGATCACCGGCGCGTTGGGGTAAAGCCGCAAAACCAGGTCTTCGAGCGTCTCACCGGAGAGGTTGGTATAGGTGATGCGAGCCGTGCCAGTATAGGATTGGCCGTCTTGCGCAAGGTCGAAGACCATATCGTAACAGGCATCGATGCCAAGCTGAGTCCAATCAGGGATCTGATCTGGCTGCATCGCCCGCATCTGTTTTTCCAGGTCGCAAGCTGCCAGCGTCTGCGGGCTGGAGATCAACGCCTCTTCCCGGGGAGCGGCTGTTGCGAGCGGTCTTTCGAACGGTGTTTCACTCCCCGCCGCGCTTGGGCTGGGGAAAGGTTGGGAGGTTGACTTTGCTGTCCGGCAGGAGCTAAGCAACAGCCCCAACGCAACCAGGATAAGCATATATTTTTGGAGGAATTTCATATGAAAATCTCTGAAACGGATCATTATTAACGGAAAATTCTCATCTACTAGGAATACTCAAATTATAGAAGGATTCCATTGATTTGGATGCCTGCAATTTGTGTTTTTTGCGTCATTTGCGGTTATTATCTTACAGGACGATATCATAGTGCGCGACGAGCTTCAATGCGCGCTGATCCGAATTGACGAGGTAAGATTTTTATTGTGTTTACATAGCCGGCTATTAGTGATTGTAAAGAAGGAGTAGAGAATGACACCGACAAACGCCCCAATCCGCGTGATGATCGTGGACGATCACGCTGTTGTACGCAGTGGTTTGTGTGCCTTTCTCAACACCTATGATGATTTCAACCTGGTCGGAGAAGCCGAGAACGGCATGGAAGCGCTCAAACTGGCGGGGCAGCTTAATCCGGACGTGATCGTCATGGACCTGCTCATGCCGGAAATGGACGGTCCAACTGCCATCCATTTGATCCGCCAGCAATTTCCTGAGATTCAAATCGTTGCATTGACCAGCTTTCGCGACGACCAGCTGGTTCAAGGAGCGCTGGAAGCCGGCGCAATCAGTTACATATTGAAGAACGTACATGCCGATGAACTGGCGAAGGCAATACGGGCGGCATATCACGGACGCTCAACGCTCTCGCCTGAGGCAGCCGAGGCGCTCATCCATGCGGCGACCCAACCACAACCTGTAGACTACGATCTGACTGAACGCGAGCGGGATGTGCTCGATCTGATGGTAAAGGGGATGAGTAACAGTGAGATCGCGCTGCAATTGGTGGTCAGCGTTTCGACGGTAAAGTTCCACGTGAGTAATATCCTTTCAAAGTTAAACGTTGGCAGCCGCACCGAGGCAGTTGCGTTAGCACTGCAACAGCACCTGCTGGAATAAGGCAAGAGATCTGCTGTTTAATTCACGATAAACTGGTCAATTGACCAGTAAGAATATTGAACTCATGCCTGTCGACTGTTGCAGCCTCATAGGGGATAATGCTCTTTGCGCGTAATGTTGAAAATCCACAGGGATGGCATTTCTGCATGTGTTATCGATATTCACTGTGGTTCGTTGAAGCGTTGCGGAGGTTGTGATGCGTGTAATCTTAGCAGATGATGAACGTAATGTCCGCTCAGCAGTTAAATTGCTGCTCGAGCAGGAACAAAATGTGGAAATCGTTTGCGAAACGGAGAATCTCACAGGAGTGATCGAGAAGTTTTCCGATTTGCGTCCGGATTTGCTGTTGATCGATTGGGATCTGCGCCTGCCGGCCATGAACCGGGCGATGGTGATGTTGCTTCGCCACCGCTGCCCGGGCATGCGTATCCTGGCGATGAGCAGCCTGCCCGAATCTCGAGATCATGCCCTGCAATCCGGTGTAGACGCATTTGTGAGCAAAACTGACCCTCCCGAGGTTTTGATTCAATCGATAAGGCAGGTTTACAGTTTTTCTCCCCGACCGTACAGCTATAAACGCTGACAGGAATCGACCATCAAGGAGCTTATTGATGGTATCCTATCCTGGGCTACTGGAATGATGTTCGAGCGAAGAAGGTTATCAGAATCGGCGACCGGGAACCAAGTGAAGGCATGATACGTCATAACTTAAGCCGCATTTGGAATCGGCAGGACGCTGCTTGCATATCTTCAAGAACGCTCATCAAACGTTCGGCATGAATGTTATAGAAAAAACTTACAGAAGGTTAAAAAATGTTGAAAAAAATTGTACTCTCCTGTACTCTGATCATCCTTGTGCTGGCGGGTTGCGCGCCCGTTGACCAGGAAACCGTCGAACAGAGCCTGGAATTGAAAATTAAAATGACGATGCTCGAGCCGGGCAAGCTGTCCATTTCTACAGGCGTGCATAATCCCACAAAACATGAATATGCGGGCAATGAGAACTTCGAGGGTAATTTGATTATTTCGGATAAGGCGGTTAATCTAGTCTATGAGGGAAGGAGTTATATTTTTTCCCCTCTGGCAGCTGGTGAAACCAGTTATCCGTTTGGGTATGAAATAGACATGAGTCCTGGCTCCTATACGGCCCAATTCAGCGCACTGGGTAAAGAGCCGCTCGAAGTGCAATTTGAGATCGTCGAAATAAATGAGGTTTTAACCCTGGTTGCCCCGGATGATGTGATCGATCCGCACACGAATTACACAAATCTGAAATAAACAGGATCGTTGCAAAAATCAACAGCTCAGGTCTGGTTGAGGATGAGGGTTACCATGAAACATGGTTTACTCATGCAGTCACCTGAAATCCAACATGCAAAAGGGCCGGTGTTAGGGTCCGGGCGGATAAGATTCGGAGTATATTGTCAATCTGCCCCTACGCCCCTAAAGGAGTAATCTCCCCTAGTTCATAACCATCAGGGAGGAATAGCGCTGATAGTATCCATATTGTTGACTATATTCCGGATCACCCAAACAAATCACGGATAATATCTTCCTCGCTACGCGGAGGTCCGGACTTGCCCAGCAGCTTCTCCCAGAACGCTGCGTCATAGCGCCGCGAACGCACCGGCAGCGGCATCTTGACTCCCCAGCCGAGCACCAGCACCTCTTCCTTGGGCTGCAAATGCGAGAGCATGCCGCGCAGCGCATCCCGCCCGGCCAGGCCAGAGAGCACCGCGGCGATGTCAGCATCGTCGCCGAGCCAGCCAGAGATGCGCGTACCGAGCTGCGACATGACCTCGTCGTAGATCTGCGAGGGACGCTGGTCGATGATCAGCAGGGTGACGTAATACTTGCGCATCTCACGCGCGATGGTGCTGAAAGCTGTCTGCGCCGCCATCTCGCGGTTGAGCAGTTTGTGAGCTTCTTCCACCGCGATGACCAGCGGGCGCGGCTCCCTCTCGCCCTTGCTGCGGAACTCATTGGTGCGCTGCTCCCAGCGCTCGCGGATGCGCCGAGTGAGCAGATTGGTCACCAGCAGGTAGTCCAGATCGGTTTCATTCCTGCCGAAGGAGAGGATGACGTGATAGCCCTTATCCAGCAGGGCGATCATCTCGCCGATCGGGTCGCCGGCGGGTTTTTCCTGGATGTAGGATAGCTTGAAGACCCGCCCGAGCTTCGAGTGCAGCCCCTCGGCAGCCATTACATTGATCCCGGCCGAGTTTGCCCAGGCGGCTACACTGCGGGGATCAGGAATCCTCTTACCGTCTTCCGTCTCGATCATCGCTCCGTGGAGCATCTCTTTGAATGCGTGAAACCAGTTCTTGCCGAAGTCGTGCCAGAGCGCGTCGAGCGTGGTCGGGGTGGTTTCCTTGAGGTTGAGCTCGCGGGTGAGCATCTCGATGTCGGCCGGGGTGATGTCCTCCTCACCAAGCACCAGGTTGAAATCCGGCGCCTGCCCGCGGATCATCGCGCCGGCGCCCAGGCCGACCACGCGCACGCGCGCGCCAAACTTGGTTTTCAGCCCGAGGACCACCTCGCCAGTGTCGGACGACGTATCGTTGAAGGCGTACTCATTATGCATGTCGAAAACCAGCACCGAGGTCTTGTTGTGCTGGATCAGCCCGGCCAGCAGGATGCGCGTCAGGAAGGACTTGCCTGTGCCTGTGGCGCCAAAGATGCCCGAGGAGCGCAGCACGAATTTTTCCAGGTCGATGCAGACCGGGTGACCCTGCTCGCGGGTGTAACCGATCTCGAAGTGCTTGCCGCCCGGCTCGCCGAAGATGACCGCCACGTCGCCGGCGTGCGAAAGGCGCACAGGCGCATGGTGCGAGGGCACGGTTTTGACCGGCAGCAGTTGTTCTTTATCTTCCGAGTGGGCGGCGCGCCAGGCCGGGTAATCCGGCGAAGCGGGATCGGGGCCGGTTTCCATCATCAACGCGGAGAGCACCTCGAGGTTGGTGTAGAGTGTCTGCCCGTGCAGCAGCCCGGCCAGGGCCGCCGGCAAGCGCGCCTCGGACTGCTCGTCGGCGAAGCGCGGATCGGTGGCGCCCAGCTGCAGGTCGGTCACCAGACCGTAGAAATTCCAGCCGCTGCTCTCGATGACCACAAAGCTGCCTTCCTGCACCTCCTGCGGCGGGACGGTCAGCCGCACGCGCAGGGTGTCCTTCAAGTTGCCGCCGACGATGTAGCCAATCGGCTGGCGTGAATCCATCTTCTGAGAAGGGTTGTTATTCTCCATGACTGCTTACTCCGGGTAAATTTCTGAAACCGTGCTGAGGACGGTCATCAGCGTGGGGTAGTCGTCGCGCAGCAGCACGATCAGTTCCTGAGTGGCTGCGCGCAGCCAATTCTTACGCCCGGCCTGGGCATGAGCCAGCGCTGCCTGCTGCAGGTGGGCGGTGAGCAGCTCCCCGATCGGCAATTCTGGGTCGCGCAGCACATGGCGGAAATAGCCGAAGCGCCCCGCTCCGGTGAAGTGCGCAATCTCCGCATCGCCGCAGACGTAGATCGCGTCCAGCGAGAGCGGCGGACGCGGCGGCAGCAGGTGGCTGACCAGCCCGCCTTTCTCGCAGCCGATGAAGATCACGCTGATCTCCAGCGGCACGTTGCGATTTTGGCGGTTATCCAGGATGACATCCGCAGCTACCTCTGGCGCAGTGACCAACTGGCGCACCACCCCGTCGTCGTCGATGCGGATGTCGTGGATCAAACCGTAGCAATTTACGCCTTCCTCGAGCGGAATGCGCACCATCCCGCCGAAGGCCGGCGCATGCAGCTGCTCAACGCGGCAGCCGACCACGCAGCCGGTTGTTCCGGCGCGCAACAAACGTCCAAATTCGATAGCGCTCATGCTCCATACCTCGTTCGACCTTCAAGGCCTTTTATTACACTTTTATCGGATTTCTGCCCAATGAAAACGCCCTGACGGCGTAATTCCGCTTCGATCAACCCTGCGAGCTGCCCCTTTTCCTGGAATGTGACCAGCGCCACCTCGTGGGCGCGGTGCAGCGCGTA
>JAXDCA010000003.1:0-10387 GCA_034678305.1 Bellilinea sp. | reverse complement strand
GATCCAAAAAGTATTCCTTTGAATCGGGCACATCCGTGTAGATCACCAGACCCTCGGTGGTCCACCAGAGAGTTCTATACGTTCTGCGTTTAACGATCGCTTTGACCTCCGACCGTCGCGCGCGGGTGGTGGAGAGTTCACTGGTATATTCGAGCCCCTCAGAACTAATTACCAATCGTCGGAGTATGGCCATCATCAGTAGATAGGACCAGGCGAACAAACCGATCCACAAAAGGCATGAATAAGTGGGGGACCAGGATCCGCTTCGCCAATCGAACACCGTAGTAACGATAAGAAAGATCGATATACCGATCAAGAGGTATCTATTCTTGATGTGGTAGACTGCTGGATATTGAGAAAAACTACCAGGAGACATTATCTGCCTAATCTGGGCAATGACTATAAGACAATCTACAGAAGCATTCAGGAGAGTTCCTACGATAATAATAGCACGAATGTTGGACTCTCAGCTTATTGTTATATCGACCGGCACATGTAGCCAGAGTAGGCGTGGTGCAGAGTTAAGTTGGGTTACGGATGGCAAAAGGGAGGTAATGACTCCTAAATTAATCCATCCTCAACCCAACCTGTATCCAGTCAGGATTGCTGGAAAATGACGGGAATAAACGAACAATCGGCGCATCAGTAAGATCTGGCAATCCTGATTACCTGTTTGAAGAAAAGAGGTAGTAGAATCAATTAAAACTGGATTCCCGCCTAAATAATATTGAAAAGATAGCATGAAAATCGTCAAAAATGTCGATGAGGTTAAAGGGACACCGATCCCTTTACACGAACCAAAAAGGATCTGGATCGTTTGCTTTATTTTAGGAGCAGCTTTTTTGATCGTTGGATTTATCATATGGGCGCAAGGGGGAATCGATGAAGCTGTGCTGTTCTTTTACAACCCAATGCGAATCGCGATGGATCCAATTGTCGTCTTATCGATATGGCTCTCATCCAATGGCATGGCTGCCATCACAGCCCTCTTTGTGGTTTATCTGATCGGTTCAAAATTGTTCAAATCTTTAGATGCCCCCGTGACCGTGTATTTCTATACAATATTCTCGTTTGGCTTGAGTGGCATCGCAGGCGATCTTTTAAAAGAGGTTCTTACGCGCCCAAGACCAGCAACCACATACGGAAGTGAAATTTTGGTCCTGAGTGACGCTGTCACATATGCATTCCCGTCCGGGCATGCCACCAAGAGCATTGCTTTGATCCTGCCATTTTTATTGCTGGTGAGCCATTCGAAATATCTTCACAAGGGGGTGAAAATCGCGATCGCGTTGATAGCAGGTGGTGTTTGTTTCAGCCGGATTGTGCTCGGCGCTCATTATGTAAGCGATGTCCTGGCTGGGATTGGGATCGCTTTGGTCGGGTTGCCGCTTTCCATGATGTTCGCCAACCTGCTTTTACGCAAAATGAAACAGGAACAATTACCAAAACTATCCTATCTATGGGGCTTCCTGTTGATTTTCTTGACGTGGGTATTTATGATCTTGTAGCTTGCCTGGAAGATTCATCCCAAAATAATGCCACCAGCCTCCCATTTTTCGGAGGTAAACCGGCTCCAGCAAACGGTTGCTCCGCTATTTTTTACATCCTGATGATGATTCTCAACTTTTGTGAACGCATCAAGCTGCTCCAGAATTGCGCCAATGCGCGGATGCTGGGTTATTGTCACTGCGAGCGCAGCGAAGCAGTCTCCCAGCCGGCGAGTAGATCGCCGCGGTCGCAAAGAGCGCTCCCTCGCGATGACAACGGGTAGGGGCAATTCATGAATTGCCCCTACATACCCGGCGAGGAGATCGCTCAATTTATAGGATCACATCGTTGTCTCGTAGGGGCGCAGGGTTGCCGGTCAGGGTGCTGATTAACGAGTATCCCCTGCGCCCTTTTCAGACGCATCAGCCTGCATTTGTTCGCGATGTGATCTTCAAACATGTTGCGGGCGCAGGGTGACAAATCCACCCCTCGTCATGTTCCACAATCCTGCGCCCCTACGCCAATGGGATCGATCCTTGGAATTTTTTACACGGCACGGAAAATTCAAAGCCGGCGAGGAGATTGCCGCGGTCGCAAAGCGCGCTCCCTCGCGATGACAATGAGTGTCATCGCGGCTCTACATACCTATCCTGATAGGCCATATAAATTTCCTTCAGGATCGGTTATAAATAATATGGATCAACAAGATGAGTTACATATGAAGAAAGCCTTTTCGCTTCTACTAATTCTCGGCTTATTAACTGCCTGCGCCCGAGTTGCGACTCAACGCGACACGCCCTCACCTTCTGAACCGACCGTTGGCGCCAGCCCCTCCCCGCCCGCCGCAACCGCCACCGTGGACGAGTTTGGACCTTATCGAAATGCCTGGCAGCGCTTGATCGACGAGCTCAAACTCCAGGGCATCAAGAATGAGGACGTGCTGCATGCGATGGAAACCGTTCCCCGCATCCAGTTTGTGCCAATCGATTATCTGGATCAGGCCTACGATAACCATGCCCTGCCGATCGGATACGGACAGACCATCTCGCAGCCTTATATCGTCGCCTGGATGACCGAGCTGCTCGAATTGCAGCCCGGCGAGAAGGTGCTTGAGATCGGCACCGGCTCCGGTTATCAGGCGGCGATCCTGGCTGAGCTTGGATATGCGGAGGTCTATACCATCGAAATCGTGCCAGAGCTGGCCGAGAGCGCTGTCGAGCGGCTGGAAAAATTGGGCTATACGAATATCCACACCAAACAGGGCGACGGCTACTACGGCTGGCCTGAGGAAGCGCCTTTCGACGCCATCATCGTCACCGCCGCGCCCGACCACCTGCCGGCGCCGCTGGTCGAGCAGCTCAAACCCAATGGCCGCCTGGTCATCCCCATCGGTCCGCCTGGCTGGTATCAAACCCTGTGGAAATTTGTATTTAAGGACAGCGAGCTGGTGGGATACAACCTTGGCGGCGTCGGCTTTGTGCCTTTCACCGGTCCGGGCGTCGAGCAGCACGCGACCGAACAGTCAGCAACACCGTGATCAGCGCGCCCAGGTAGCATAACGCGCCGATCCTGAGCACCGCGCTGAAACCGATCGACAGCGCCAGCAGCGCAGCTAAAATCGGCGAGATGACCGAGGCGGCGCCGTTCACCGCCCAGATCCAGGGGATGTCACTGGGCGTTTCCCCCTCCCCGCCCTCAGGCGACGCGCGAGCCAGCAGGCGGAGGCCGGACGGGAAGGGCACGCCCATCAAAAAGCCGAGCGGCGAAAGCGCCAGCGCAGTCACCGCCAGGCGAGCTGCCAGCGGCCAACCCAGCGTCGCGCCGAACAGGGCAGGCAGCAGCAGCGGCGCAACCAGGATCAATACCACTAATATGGCTAACACAATGGGCAGCGGGAGGCGCCCGCTCGACCGGCTGCCCAGCCCCGAGAAGAACAGCAGCGAGAATAACACCGCGGTGATGGCATATGCCGGCTGGTCGAGGTAGAGGATAAAGCGCTGCAGCAGGGGAATTTCGACGAAAAGAAAGGCCAGGCCAAGCAATCCAAAATAGGCCAGGTTGCGCAACAAGAACGGTGATTTCGCCGGCAGCGTCCCGCGGTGGGCTCGTCTCCACAGCAGAACTGGCGCCAGAATCAACGCGCAAGCCAGCAGCAGCGCCAGCAGCAGCAGCGCCAGCACCACGAAGTAACCCGCCCCGCCAAAGGGCTGCCAGGTCTTGCCGAATTGCGCCACGATCTGCGGCGCCTGCGCCCACTTGAAGTAATGCCCGAAGAAGGGCCGGTCGTCGCTCGGGGGGCGCACATCGTATTCATATTCAGTATAGAAAGCCTGGTCCGTGCTGGCTCCCAACAGCCTGAGGTAGGTCTGGTAGTATATCGATTGGGCCAGGATGTTGTATCGGTTGGTCTCCTCCGCGCGGATGCCCGGCAGATAGGTCAGGTCGAACGCGCGGGAGGCAGCAAAATCTCGGATGACGATCCGTTCTTCAGCCGTGAAGGGGGTGTTCTTGACGACGACGGCGGCGGTGTTATAGCCGCGAAAAGCGGCGAGCTGCAGCCGCGGATTGCCCCCCATGGATTCGACCACGGTCTTTGCCAGGGCGAACAGGCGCAGATCCTCGCTCGGCGGGTCTTGCAGCCAACGCATGGCGACCAGCAACCCGTCCGGTTCGAGATGTTTCAAGATGGCCTGGAAGGATTCGAGCGTGCAGCGGTAATCCTCGGCCAGCGTGTACGCGCCGGACTGCACCGGGTGGTAGGACGAAGTCAGCGATAGCACGACGACATCGTATTTCGTTTGGCTGCGCTGCAAAAAACTGCGCTCCGACTCGACGCGCAGCTCGACGCGCGGCTGGTTGTAAACCGGCGCTGCTGCGGTGACGAGCGGATTTGCTTCCACGGCAGTCACCCGACCGCTGCTCAGCGATAATGCGGTCAGGATATCCAATCCGCCGCGCGGCCCGAGGATTAACGCATCAGCCTGCGGACGCAGCTGGAAGACGACCGCGTTGGGCAGATAAGCGGTGAAAGCCGCGTCAGACATCGTCTGCGGAAGCGGGTTCATGTCGTCCCCGTCGACCAGCAGCCCGTCCATGGCGGGCGGCGGCTGCAGGTAGCGGTAACTCAACCCTGGCACCGAGTGGATGCTCCCGCTGCGCACCACATCGACGCGCGAGAAGGCGTTCCAGCGGCGGTAGATCACCTCGGCGCCGGGATATTGCAGCGCGTAGGAGAGGCTCTTATAAGGCGAGATGCGCAGCTCGAGCGCGGCGATTCCCGATCCGCTGGCCAGGCGCAGGCTCAGGTCGATCAACGCAACCAGCAGCAGCGCGGCTGCGCCGAGGTTCGGCATGCTTATGACAGGCAGCGCGCGAACCGCCGCCGCGGCAGCCGCGAGAGCCGCCAGCGCAGCGCAGAGCGTGACCATGCCCTCGCCGCCGAGGAACGCTGGCATGAACAAGGCGATCGCGCAGCCGCCAGCGGCGCCGAGCAGATTGACGGCGTAGGTCGCCCCGGCTGAGGCAGGGAAGACGGTCAGCATATAACCAAGCGCCATGCCGCTGAAGAAAAACGGCGCAGCCAGAGCCAGGTAGTTGAGGATGAGAATGAATATCTGCCGCCGGTCGAGGAGGATACTGAAAGAGTCGAACGGCAGCCAGTTGGTCAGCAGGTAGCCGATCAACATGCTGGCGCCGGCTGCCAGCGCCAGCTGAGCCAGGCGCCGCTGAGGGTCGCCGCGCAGCAGGGCAGGTAAGATGGCCAACGCGCTGCCGCTGGCGCCCGTGCCGAGCAGCGCGATGCTGACGATCATAAAAGCGAAGTGGTAGAACTGCGCGACCGAGAAAAGCCGCGTCAGGTTGATCTCAAAAGCCAGGGCGGCGGCTGAGAGCAGGAAAAGAGTAGTCCAGGCGCGCTTGGTGGGCATGGGAAAGGGGAGCGGATAAATATCTGTGCTGATTTACATTGCTACATGTAGAGTATAGCAAAAATGGATGGTTGTTATTCCCACCTCAACTCAAAATTTTTGCAAGTCTTTGTTGTTCAGTTGAGATAATTCTTCTTCGAGCAGGAAAAAATCCTGCCAGCTTCTGAATAGTCCTACAACTCTTTAGCGTAGGTGTAATTCATCCAGGCCAACCCCTAACGCCTTCCCAATTGCGGACAGCACCTCCAAAGTTCCCCTGCGTTTGCCATGTTCTAATTGCGAAAGGTAAGGAACACTGATCCCTGCCTTTTCAGCCAGATCGTGCTGTAATTCCATTTCTCCTCCCGTTGATTGTTCAAATTATACTAGGAGCTCCTCTCATCCACATCTTTCAATCAACAATAATCAAACCTTCCCCTCCAATTTCCGCTTGTATCAGCATTGAAAATCAGATAAAGTATATAAAATTCTGTTCTCTCGTTTTCCCTGAATGGATCAAATAAACACAACCTTCTCTACTTAGCAGGCAGGCAATATGAAAATCACTCCTGGTGAATCGGTCGGTCGCTATCACATCCTTGAGGCGCTTGGCGAGGGCGGCATGGCAACCGTTTACAAAGCCTACGACACGCGCCTGGAGCGTGAGGTCGCCATCAAATTCCTGCGCACCGAATTGTTCGGCCCCGCCTTGCTGGAGCAGCTATTCAAACGCTTCGAGCGCGAGGCTAAGGCGCTTGCGCGCCTGTCCCACTTCCACATCGTCAAAATCTATGATTACGGCGACTATGAGGACACGCCCTACCTGGTGATGGAGTACGTGCCGGGCGGCACGCTCAAGTCGAGGATGGGCAAGCCCATGGCCTGGCAGGATGCCGTCGCTTTGATCTTGCCGGTGGCAGAGGGACTCGAATATGCCCATCAGCGCGGCGTGCTGCACCGCGACGTCAAGCCCTCCAACATCCTCATCACCGAGAGCGGCCAGCCGCTGCTCAGCGATTTTGGCATTGCCAAGATCCTCGAATCTGAAGAGACTCAGGCGATCACCACCACCGGCATTGGCATCGGCACGCCCGAGTATATGGCGCCCGAACAATGCCTGGGGCTGGGCGTGGACGGGCGCAGCGACGTGTACGCGCTGGCAGTGGTGCTGTATGAGATGATCACCGGGCATAAACCCTACACGGCGGATACCCCGGCTGCCGTGTTGATCAAGCAAATTCACGACCCGCTGCCCAGCCCAAAGGATTACGTCTCTGATTTACCTGTAAGCGTCGAAAACATGTTGGTCAAGGCATTGGCCAAGCAGCCGGAATACCGCTACGCGACCATGGCAGATTTTATGCGGGCGATGATGGCGTTGCTAAAACCGCCGGCGGCTGAACAGCCTGCTGAAAGGACTGTCCTCGTTGCCCCTGCCCCCAAACTGGAGCAGCCGCCCGCGCCGCCAACCAGCCTGCCGGCAGCGGGTGAACCCGAAAAAGAAGAGATCCTCCCGCCCGCCAAAGCGGCGGCTGAAGCCCGTCCAGGCGCGGCTGCGCCAGCTGAAAAACCTGCGCGCGCTCATAAATCCCCCTTTGTATGGATCTTACCGGCATTAGTGGTCATCGCCATTGTGATCGCGGCTGTATTCGTATTGGCCAACCTGAGAAGATCCGATAATTTCATATTATTCACATCCAACCGCAGCGGCAGCGATCAAATCTATCGCATGAGCTTCGATGGAGAGATCGAACCACTGATCAAGTCGCTCAGCGTGGGCATATCCTGCTGCCCTGTTCCGGATCCGCGCGGATTTATCTATTTCGTGGCAGGCAAAGCAGGAAGCCGTGATATCTACCGCGCAGACCGCAAAGGCAACGCCAGTCAAGTGCTCACCGATCCCAACGGAGAAGGCGGGGAGAATTTCGATCCGGTAGTCGACAAGTACCGGAATTTATACTTCACCTCCGACCGCTCCGGTAAGAACGAAATCTATCAGATGGATCCACATGGAACGGTCACTCAAATCACCCACACGCCCGCTCCTTATGAGAGTTGGGATCCTGCCGTGGATTGGCGCGGAAATCTCCTGTTCACGTCGAATCGCAGCGGCAGCAGGGAAATCTACCGCATGGACGTAAATGAAAACGTCGCGACCATACGGGTGACCAACACAAATCCCGGCGAGAGCTGGTCGCCGATCATCGGTCCGAGCGGCTATTTATTTTTTGTGTCGACGCGCAGTGGAAATAAAGAAATCTACAGCATGGATTCAACCGGGCAAATAACGCAGATGACCCATACGCCTGCCCCGTACGGCAGTTGGGATCCTGCTCTGGATAAATCCGGGCGGCTTATGTTTACCTCGGACCGGGATGGACTCGAAGAAATCTACAACATCGGTCCAGATGGAAACACGGTCAGGGTTACAACGACATCAGGCAGTGGAAAAAGCTGGGGCGCGATCTTTTCGCCCTGACGATCAACCGCCCTCGCCGGCGTAAGCAGACCTATATTGGAAATGATTTTTATCGATTAACAGGCAGGACATTATGAAAATATTACCTGGGGATTCCATCGGACGGTACCACATTCTCGAGCAGCTTGGCGAGGGCGGCATGGCAGGGGTCTATAAAGCCTACGACACACGCCTGGAGCGCGAGGTCGCCATCAAATTCCTGCGCACCGAGTTGTTCGGCGAAGCAGTGCTCGAACAGCTGTATAAACGCTTCGAGCGTGAAGCCAAGGCTTTGGCGCGCCTTTCGCATTTCCATATCGTTAAAATCCACGATTTCGGCGAGTACGAGAATACGCCCTATCTGGTGATGGAGTACGTGCCAGGCGGCACATTGAAATCGCGGATGGGCAAACCGATTCCCTGGCGAGATGCCTTTGAGGTGCTGCTGCCGGTGGCTCGCGCGGTCGAGTACGCCCATCAGCACGGCGTATTGCACCGCGACATCAAACCCTCCAATATCCTCATTGCTGAGGACGGTGAACCGCTGCTCAGCGATTTTGGCATCGCGAAAATCCTCGAGACGGGCGAAAGCCAGGCAATTACCACCACGGGCGTCGGCATAGGCACTCCCGAGTATATGGCGCCCGAGCAGGGACTTGCCAAAGGCGTGGACGCTCGCACCGATGTTTACTCGTTGGGCGTGGTATTGTATGAGATGTTGACCGGACGCAAACCCTACACCGCCGACACGCCCACTGCAATACTGATCAAACAGGCCCACGATCCGCTGCCCAACCCGATGGACTATGTGCCTGATTTACCCTTCGATGTCGTAAAGGTTCTGCTCAAAGCGTTGGCCAAACAGCCTGAATTCCGCTATGCTTCGATGGCCGATATGGTTAATGCGATGGAAGGCTTGCTCAGGCCGCAGCCAACCGAAGCTCCGCAGCCTGCGACCATCGCTTCTGAGTGGCGCCCGGATATCAAGAAAATTGCGGCTGAACCCGCGGCGGAAGCGCCGGCAAAATCTGAGATGGGAGAACCTGCTCCGACCGTGATGGCTGCCAAACCATCCGCAGAACCTGCGCCAGCGCAGCCTCCGCCGCCTGCGGCAAAAGAACCAGCCAGACCCCCGGTCTCCAGAGAAGGACAGGCCGCAGCCCCCGCCGCAGCGGTAAAAAAACCTTTCAAGATATGGTGGATCGCTGCGCCCATCCTGGCGGTGGCAGCCATCGCCATTGGACTGGTGCTTGGGTTGAATCTGCCTGAAAAAGCCCAGCCCACTCCTCTTCCAACCATCGCGCCGGTCACGCCTGCCCCAACGAAGGCGCCGGTTACGCCCGTCCCGACCGCAAGACCGAAACCCACCGAGCAGCCAGTTGTCGTTCAACCAACAGCCGGAGAGATCATCAAGATCGGCGTCATCCTGCCACTCAGTGGATCGCAATCCGGTTACGGATCAATGTTTATGAAAGGAGTGCAGCTGGCAGTCGATCAATGGAATGAACGGGGCGGCGTGTTGGGGCGAATTGTCATTCCCATTTTTAAAGACGGTCAATGCACTGCTGACCCGACACTAAATGCCGCCAATTTTCTAGTAAGCGAGGAGCAGGTTCAATTCATCATTGGAGAGGTCTGTTCGAGGGCCACCATTCCGCTGGCAGAGTTTACCAACTCACATGGGGTGATCCATATTGTCACAGTAGCCACCAATCCACAGGTCACAGTTGACGAAAAGGGCACAACCCGACCCTTCACTTTCCGTGTTTGTCTGGTCGATCCATTACAGGGAGTGGTCGCAGCGCGGTTTGCTTACGAAAATTTGAGCGTTCGCAGGGTATTTGCGATCTACGAGCAGGATAATCCCTACAGCCAGAACCTTGCAGAAGCCTTTATGAATACCAGCAAAGACCTCGGAAGCGATTATTCATCGGGATTAGGCTATCCACCCGGGACAGACGATTTTTCCAATGTCCTGAAGAAAATTGACTTCGTCAAGCCCGATTTGATCTACCTGCCAACCACTTATGATGTGGTCAATAATTTCCTGCGCCAGGCTAGAGAACACGGAATCCAGGTTCCTTTTCTTGGTTCCGACGGGTGGGATTCTCCCGAGCTCGATCTCAAACTTGCGGCGGGCAGTTACATCACCACCCATTACTGGATGGGCGATCCACGTCCAGAGCTGCTCGAATTCCGTGACACCTTTGGAGCGCACTTCCAGGACGAACAAGGCAAACCAATCATCCCGGATGTGTTTGCAGCGCTTTCATATGACGGCGCTAACCTCTTGCTCAACGCCATTACAGATGCCGGTACAGCGGATGCAGAGGCAGTGAGGTCAACCCTGGAGCGAATCGAATTCCATGGCTTGACAGGCACGATTCATTTCGATCCGCAGCACAACCCGATCAAACCGGCAGTGATCCTGGCAGTCACTCCAGATGGATTTGTCTTCCAGGGATTGGTCAAACCGTAAGGCATTGCTTGAGCAGCAGTGTATAAATATTTTGAATGTTGATGGGAAAACATTGCC
>JAXDCA010000002.1:0-4830 GCA_034678305.1 Bellilinea sp. | reverse complement strand
CTCGTCGAATTTCTTCAGGGTGTAGGATTCGCCTACCTTGAAGCTGTCCAGCATGAACGGGCCGGTGCCAATGATGGTGGTGGCATTGCCGTCAGCATCGTAGCCGTCGCGGTGGACGATGGCTGGCCGGTTGAGCAATCCCAGGTAGCTCAGGAATGGGCCTGCGCCGCTGGTGATGGTCATTTTGACCGTGGCGGGATCGACAACTTCGACCTGCAGGCCGATCTTGACGTAGGTGGAGCGCATGGCTGCGCCGGAATCTTCCGACATGATCTTATCAAAGACCCACTTGACGTCATCCGCGGTCATTTCAGCGCCGTTATGGAACTTGACGCCCGGGCGCAGATGGAAGGTCCATTCCAGGCCGTCGTCTGAGGTTTCCCAGGACTCGGCCAGGACGCCGACAAAATTTCCACCGCGGTCGGCGGCAACCAGCTGCTGAGCAATCAATGCGTTCAGGCGCACATCACCGTATTGAATGGCCTTGTGCGGATCGAGGGAGGTCACATCTTCCCTCATGGCGAAGGTCAATACACCTCCGTATTTAGGGCCTTCGGCGGCAGGCTCTTCAGTTGGAGCAGGAGCTTCCGTGGGTTGGGCGGCAGGCGCCTCCGTGGGCGCTGCGGGGGGTGGAGCTTGGGTGGGTTCGGCTGCCGGCTGGCAGGCGGATAATACCAGCCCTAAAACCAGCACGAGCGCAGCAATGGTCCAGTATGCGGTTCGTTTCATTTCTTCCTCCTTGACTAGGTTGAATGGATGATGGTGCGAATAAAAGGGAAACCCGCCAGTTTCCCTTCACTCCAAACGGATGCGGGGATCAATGAGTGAATAGACCAGATCGACTGCTAAGTTTACAAGCACCACTAATACCGCGATGGTCATGATCACGCCTTGGACAACCGGATAATCACGGGCAAAAATGCTGTTGTATACGAGCAATCCGATACCAGGCCAGGCAAAGATCACTTCCACAACCACCGCGCCGCCAATTAAAAAGGCTAACTGTAAACCTATCATTGTAATGGTTGGGATGAGCGCATTACGCAGGGCATGCACGGTGAGCACGCGCCATTCGGATGCGCCAACCCCGCGGGCTTTGCGAACATAATCGGTGCCCAGTTCCTCGAGCAGGGTCGAGCGGGTCAGGCGCGTGGTGGCGCCGGCAAGCGACCAGCCTAGCGCGACAGCTGGCATGATCAGATGGCTAAAGAATTGACCAAGGTCTTCAAAGGGGGAAACATATCCGATGGAAGGCAGCCAATGCAAATTGACGGCAAAGACCAGGACAAGCATGATGCCAGACCAGAATTGCGGTAGCGAGATACCAAGAATGGCAAATACCATTGCGCCGAGATCAGCCCATGAATTACGCTTAATCGCTGACAAGATTCCTAGAGGAATCGCTAACCCTACTGAAAACAATAAAGCTGCCAGTGACAGGAATATTGTGGCTGGCAGCTTTTGGAGAATCAGTGTGAGCACGGGCATCTGCGCGCGATAGGAGCGTCCTAAATCCCCTATTAATGCGCGCCCGATCCATTTTAGATATTGAAGATAAATAGGCTGGTCGAGTCCTAGTGATTTTTCCAGCGCGGCGCGTTGGGTTTCCTCTAACCCCTCTGCGCCATACATTACATCAATTGGATCCCCTGGCACCATGCGAATCAACAAAAAGAGAATAATCGTCATCAAGAAGAACACAGGCAAGAGGGCAAGCGCTCTCCTGGCGAGGTATCTCAGCATGGGCTTTCTCCAAAACCGGTGGGACTATCGAGATTAATAATGCTATTCAGGGATTTACCTTTTAGTTGACGTAATCATGCGATGGTACATTTCATATTATCTGGAAATACCGGTTATTTCAAAGTGTCAGACAACCTTAAATAGTTGACAGGTGTCATGTTTTTATATGACTGCTCGTTTCAAATGAGGGTTGGGGAGAAGATGCCCGAAAATGATCGGAACGCTTTTTCGATATCAGCGTGTTCTGTCGCTATATTCGGTTTGTTTTTTCCATGAGTTGAAACCAAAGGGTTTGTCGTGATAAAATCGGCGGGGACAAGTTTTCCCATTATTTTTTTCAGGAGTTTATGTTGATGGACAGCTACATGCGTGAGGCGATCGAGGAAGCCCGCAAGGGACTTCGCGAAGGCGGCATTCCGATTGGTTCGGTGTTGGTCGTCGATGGCAAGATTGTTGGACGCGGGCATAACCGCCGCGTACAAAAGGGCAGCGCAATCTTACATGCTGAGATGGATGCCTTGGAGAATGCCGGAAGATTACCAGCGCGAGAATACAAGCGTGCAGTGCTCTATACAACTCTCTCGCCATGCATCATGTGCTCTGGCGCGGTCTTGTTGTATAAAATACCAAAAGTCGTGATAGGCGAGAATTCCACATTCATGGGGGCGGAGGAGCATCTCAAGCATCACGGAGTCCAATTGGATGTGCTCGATGATCCGGAATGCATCCAAATGATGAATGAATTCATTGAACAGCACGCGGAGTTATGGTACGAAGACATTGGTGAGTGAGTGTGAAAATCATATTTTCGAGAAGCCGCACGGAATTTCCTCGTGCGGTTTTTTTACAACTTTTCCAACGCTTATACGTAAATATTTATTGAAAAGCTGACATTTGTAATTAAATTACAAGAAAGGATCGTCCGTCGAATGTCTGAATCATCTACAGTTACCGTACCTACGCGTGATCAAGGCCCAGGGTGCCTTATTCGCATCCTTTATTTTATATTTGTCGGATTGTGGCTCGGCGGAATCGTCACCATTGCCGCCTGGGTGTTGAACATCACGATCATTGGACTGCCGCTCGGCTTGTGGCTGCTCAACCGTTTGCCGCAGATCATGACGCTCAAGCCGGCGCCGATCCAGGGGAAAGTTACCATTGTTGACGGCAAAGTCATATACCGTCAATCTACCCTGCCTGCCCGCCCCTTCCTGTTACGCGCTTTGTATTTCCTGTTGATCGGCTGGTGGTTCAGCCTGATCTGGCTGATCATGGCCTGGCTGCTGACTGGCCTCTCGCTGGGTCTTGGACTGCCGCTGGCTTTCTGGATGTTCGATCAGGTGCCGGCATTGACCACGCTGGCGCGTTATTAGCCGTCGAGAAATCCGGCCTTCTCGCAATCGCGCCAGCGCATCCGGGTTGGCGCGTTTCTCATTAAATGATATCGCCCTCCCTGACCACGGGAGGGCGATCGATTGCGCTAAAGTGTAGGTTTAGATCCAGCCGCGCAACTGCATGGCTTTGACCACGCGCGCAATCGCAACCATGTAGGCTGCGTCGCGCATATAGACCTTTTCCTTCAAAGACATCTCCAGAACTGCGTTGAAGGCTTCGGTCATTTTGGTATCAAGCTTGGAAAGAACTTCTTCTTTCGTCCAGTAGAAGTTCATATCGTTCTGCACGCCTTCGAAGTACGAAACGGTTACACCGCCGGCGTTGCAGAGGAAATCGGGCACGACAAAGATGCCGAGCTTCTTGATCACTTCGTCGGCTTCGGGCGTGGTCGGGCCGTTGGCGCCTTCGGCAAGGATCTTGACATGGGGATTGATGAGCTTGACGCTTTCGGCATTGATTTGCCCGCCAAGCGCAGCCGGAATGAGCACATCTACATCCTTGGAGATCCAGGCGTTAGCGTCCTCGATGCTATAACCGGCTTCTTTTGCCTTTGATTTATTGATCGAGCCGTACTGGTCTGTGATGCTAATCAAGAACTTCGGATCGATGCCATCCGCTTTACTGACTGTGTAGGAGACGCGGTCGTCGCGGTCCCAATAGGAAACGCAAATCACCTTGCCGCCAAGCATTTCAGTGAAACCGATGGCTGCAAACTGAGCCACATTGCCAAAACCCTGTATAGCCGCAGTGCATTTCTTGGGATCGATTTTGAGGTGTTTCATGGCCTCGCGTACAGAATAGATCACACCGTAGCCGGTGGCTTCGGTGCGTCCCGCCGAACCGCCGCCGCCGAGCGGCTTGCCGGTGATCACGCCAGGCGTGTAAACGCCGCAGAGTTTGGAATACTCATCCATCATCCAACCCATCATCTGAGGATTGGTGCCGACATCCGGAGCGGGCACGTCCTGACGGGGGCCGATGTTTCTCCAAATCTGGTCAATATATCCGCGCACCAGCCGTTCTTTCTCGCCGGTGGAAAGCGTTGCCGGATCGACGACGACGCCGCCCTTGCCGCCGCCTAGCGGGATATCGACGACAGCGCATTTCCAGGTCATCCAGGTCGCCAGCGCTCGAACAGTATCGAGCGTTTCAGCGGGGTGAAAGCGGATGCCGCCTTTATTGGGGCCGCGCACATCGTTGTGTTGCACGCGAAAACCCTGGAACACGCGGATGGTGCCGTCATCCATGCGGACGGGGATGCGGAAAAGAAATTCGCGCAGTGGCCAGCGCAGGATTTCGCGCACCTGCGGATCTAGTTTAAGCAGTTCGGCTACATGATCAAACTGTCGTTGCGCCATTTCAAATTCATTGGTTGTTTCTGCCATCGATTAATCTCCTGTTGATTGATAAGGTTGATTTAGAAAAAATTGATATCAATATTGTACCAAACGAAAAATAAGCAGATGCCACGGGTCGGCATCCGCCTATCTGACCGTACTTGATCTTGTATTTACACCCACTCGAACCCTCCACAGGCCTTCGTACTCTCCAAGGTTAACAAACCTTCCAATCCTCGTCAAGATGATGAATATCGCCTATCTGCGTGATACCCATCCTGATTAGTGAATATTTTCACGAAGTAGATTTAACGAGAACGTGGAAGCGTGAAGCTGGTTGGCTCTTGAGTTTTGC
>JAXDCA010000001.1:0-15314 GCA_034678305.1 Bellilinea sp. | reverse complement strand
CTTGAGATCCACATCGTTGATGATCAGAGAACACAACTCAGTTGCTCGCAATCCAGTATCCAGCAACATCAACACAATCGCCTGGTCGCGGTTTGCGCTCGGCCGGCGCATGACAAACTTCTTCCTTTCCTCAGTCTGCGATTCGCGCGAGTAAACGCAAGCCTTGAGAAGTTTTTCCACGTCCTCTTTTGTAAATGTTTCAACAGGATGTTTTTGAAACTTGGGTGCTGTGATTTCTTTAGCGGGATTGGGAAACTTGAACTCCACCTGCAGCCATCCGAAAAAGGATCGAAACGTTACCCACACATTCCGAATGGATTTAGCGGACAGCGGTTCGGAGCTACCGTTCCAACGTCTCGGTTTATACTCGGTTCTCAACCAGGCCATGTAACCGGTCAGGTCGGAAGATTGAATTTCCGACACCTCTCGATCTCCGATGTATTTCAACCAATGACCAAGAGTGAACTCATAGGAGGTAATTGTGCGCTGGCTTAATCCCTCTGCTGTTTTGAATTTAAGGAAGCCGTCGATGGCTTTGGCTAAGGAAAGTGAAACTTTGGATTTTGACGTACCCGGCGAACTGCGGTTCATAAGAAATTCCTCCAATTTTGGAAAAATGTCTACCGCTGTGCGCCAGGCTAACGAAAAACCAGAGCCCGACGGACTCTGGTTTGACTTTAGTAGCGGGGAGTGGATTCGAACCACTGACCTCCGGGTTATGAGCCCGACGAGCTACCTCTGCTCTACCCCGCATCGCGACTTGAAGTATACCCCAGCCGGCCATCCCCGTCAAGTACGCTTGTTCGCCCCCCCTTTTGATTGACTCGCCTTGTCTGTAATGTTATCATATTCATACATCATTTTTTTCTTTTTCCGCTCGACCTATCATCCTGCACCTTAACATTCATTATTTTTCCCCAAGGAGTCATTCATGAGTAGTGATTTTATTGCCCGTTTAATCGGCATGGTCTTGTTCTGTATTATTGGAGTTGTCTGGGGAGTGCAGTTGGGGCAGATAGCCAACCTGACCCCCTCTGAAACCACATTGAGCATCGAGCAATATGCCTTCACCATGGGATTGGTTGGCGCGCTCATCGGTTTGATCCTTTCCCCATACATCTCCACGCGTCCTGTGCGCGCCATTCGTTCATTTTTAGGGCGGGTTTCAGCCCAAACTTTATTTGCAGCCTTTTTTGGCCTGATTGCTGGTCTGATCATCGCTGTTCTATTGGCATTCCCCCTCTCCAAATTGCCCTCGCCGTTTGGAGATATTCTACCGTTTGTCGGCGTGGTGTTATTTGGCTACCTCGGCGTGTCGGTCTTTATCATGCGCCAGAACGACCTCTCTGGCCTGTTTGGCGGACTATCTAAGGGCCATTCCCCGCTTGCGCCGGCTGAACAGGCCCAGGGTTGGGCTGAAAACCGCACCATCCTGCTCGACACCAGCGTGATTATCGACGGCCGCATCGCCGATATCGCCCGCACAGGTTTCCTGCCCGGGTCTTTGTTGATTCCCCATTTTGTCCTTAACGAACTTCAATACATCGCCGACTCGCCTGACAGCCTGCGCCGCCAGCGCGGACGCCGCGGCATGGAGGTGCTCTCGCAGCTGCAAAAGGAGCCTGCTATCCCGGTGCGCATCACCGACATCGATGTCGAAGGGGTGCGTGACGTGGACGACAAGCTGGTCATTTTGGCCCGCCAGCTGCGCTGCCCGATCCTGACCAATGATTACAACCTCAACCGCATCGCCGAGCTGCAAGGCGTGAATGTGCTCAACGTCAACGAGTTGGCTAATGCAGTCAAATCGGTGCTGCTGCCCGGCGAGGCGCTCTCCATCCGCGTTATCCAGGAAGGCAAGGAGTCCAACCAGGGCGTCGGCTACATGGACGACGGCACCATGGTCGTCATCGAAAACGGGAAAGATTACATGAATCAAGAAATCCTGGTGACGGTCACGAAAGTGCTGCAGACCGCCGCCGGACGGATGATCTTCGCCAGGCCCGAATAAGGCTTCTGAAACCATTGATATGGTTGGGCAGTGCTCTGGCCTCTCTCATCCCCCGATACTCTCTCTGCGGACCGGCGAGAGTAGGTGAGCCAGCTGCCAGGTATGTGCGCGGGTAATGCAAGATTACTGGTCGTATCACCTTTAGTGAACGATAATGATAAAAATTCCGAGAGGATTTTTGTTTGTTGAGAACCAGCCCGATCCCCAGCAGCCGTAAGAAAAGGCAGACCCATGCGTGAATTCATCTACGGTCGTAATCCTGTCTACGAAACCCTTCGCGCCCGCCGCCGCCAATTTTTCAATCTGTTGGTCGCGGAAGGCGCCCAGGAGAAAGGTCAACTAGCCGAGATTGTAAAATTAGCCCGCGAGCGCAAGCTGCCCGTCCAGGCAGCTCCTCGTGCCCGCCTGGACCGCGTAGCCGCCAATCATCAGGGAGTTGCCCTGGAAGCCAGCGGATATCCCTACACCACCGTCGCCGATATGCTCGACCTCGCCAACCGGCGCGACGAGAAACCATTTCTGCTATTGCTGGATGCATTGCAGGATCCACAAAATTTTGGCGTGCTGCTGCGCACCGCTGAAGCCGCCGCGTTGCACGGTGTGGTTATCCCGCTGGCCCGCAGCGCAGAAGTGACCCCTACCGTGGTCAGCGCCTCCTCTGGCGCCAGCGAACACCTGCTCATCGCCCAGGCAAATCTGGCGCAGACGATCGACGAGCTGAAACAAGCCGACATCTGGGTGGTTGGGCTGGAGGGCGGTCCGGAAGTTCAACCGATCGAAGCCGCTCCGCTCGACGGCGGGCTGGCGCTGGTGGTCGGCAGCGAGGGGCAGGGCATGCGCCAGCTTGTGCGCCAGAAATGCGATTATCTTGCCAGCCTGCCCATGCGTGGTCAGGTTGCCTCGCTCAACGCCGCGGTCGCCGGCTCGATTGCGATCTATCTTGCCTTAGGCAGACGCTCGCGCAATGGTTGATCAGCAAAAAACCTTTGGAGGGAACAATGAAAGAATCCGAGTTGAGCAGCAGTGCACGCACAATCCAGGCCGCGCTCGACGCGCTTGGATTGGATTGCCAAGTGGTCGAGCTTCCGGCGTCCACCCGCACTGCTGGTGAAGCAGCGCAGGCAACCGGCACTACCATCGCACAGATCGTAAAATCCATCGTCTTCAAGGGCAAACAGAGCAGGCAGGCATTGCTTGTGCTTGCCAGTGGAATCAACCGCGTCTCCGAGCAGCGTCTGGCCGAATTGGCCGGCGAACCGATCGAAAAAGCTGACGCCGATTTCGTCCGCGCCTCGACCGGCTTCGTTATCGGCGGCGTGCCGCCACTGGCTCACGCTCAGCCGTTGCGCGCCTGGATCGATGAGGATCTGCTGCAATACGACGAGGTATGGGCAGCCGCCGGAAACCCGCGCGCCGTCTTTCGCTGCCATCCGCGCGATCTGGCGCGCATGTCGGGCGGTCAGGTAGCAATGATCAAAACATAGCCAGGAAAATATTCAAACAATTTATACAAATAGGGTAATTATTAACAGTATTCTAACACTCCAATGCTATACTTTTTCTTACCTACAGTAAAGAATAAGAACGCAGAAAAGGAGTAGTGAATCATGATGATCAGCAAGGAATTGAACGACGCGATTAATGCGCAGATTGGCAGGGAATTTGGCGCTTCTTTGCAATATGTCAGCATTGCCACCTGGTTCGAGGGCGAGGCCATGAAGAAAACAGCTGAATTCTTCTACAAACAAGCCAAAGAAGAGAATGAACACGCCATGAAAATGGTCAAATACCTCGTCGATACCGGCGGCACGGTCGTTATCCCGGCGGTGGAAGCCCCCAAATCCACCTTCGCCTCTGCCGAAGAGGCGGTCAAGCTCTCGCTAGAATGGGAGAACGAGGTCACCCGCCAGATTAACCAGCTGTACGATATTGCCGTGGCGAAGAAAGATTACGCTGCCCAGAATTTCCTCGACTGGTTCGTGGAAGAGCAGATCGAAGAAGTCGGTCTAATGGACAATTTGCTTAAAATCACCCGGCGCTTCAGTGACAAGAACCTGATGATGCTCGAGCATTTCGTCGAACGCGAAGATTAATTGACCCAAATAAATTCACAAGGCGAGCGACATGGCTCGCCTTGTTTTATTTTCAGTTGTACCCTTTAAAAAACCAGCACCCACACCAGCCAGGCGGCGAGGATCAGCAAAGCAAACACAAAACGGGTAATGGCTGCCCAGCCGCAGCCGACCGCCAGCCCGCGGGTCGAATTGAGCGCCTGCTTCCAATCCTTGAGCCGGAAATACTCGACAAGGAAGATACCGGCCACTGCCAGCAGCACCCCGCCAAAGGGCGGCAGCAGCATGCTGCCAATCAGCGCCCCAGCCAGCGCTACCCCAATCGACAGCCAGCTTGCGCCGGATTTTCGCGAGGAACCTGCCATGAAGACATTGTCGATCGCACCGCCGACCAGCCACAACACGGTGATGATGCCCATAAGGACCCAGCCGGCAGTATCGAAGCCGTTCACCAGCCCGTAGATCAGCGCCGAAGCCCACATGATCGCCAGGCCCGGCAGCACCGGCACCAGCACAGCCACCAGCCCGACAAGCATCACGCCGCCGATCACCAGCGGGAAAAAGACTTCCGTGATCGTATACAAAACGGTGTTCAATCGCCGTTCTCCGCGCTGATAACTTCCAGTCCGCCCATCCACGGGCGCAGCACTTCAGGCACCAAAATCGTTCCATCTTCCCGCTGGAAATTTTCAAGCACAGCAATCAATGTGCGTGGCATGCCCAGCCCGGAACCGTTGAGGGTGTGCACGCAGCGTGCTTTGCCGCCGTCAGCCGGGCGGTATTTGATGTTTGCGCGCCTCGCCTGGAAATCGGTCACATTGGAGACCGACGACACCTCGAGCCACTCCGCGCAGCCGGGCGCCCACACCTCGATATCGTACGTAATCGCCGAGTTGAAACCAATATCAGCCGTGCAAAGCTGGACGATACGGTAGGTCAGTCCGAGCTCAGCGCAGGTTTGCTCGGCGTCCGCAAGCATCTTTTGCAGCTCAGCGGATGACTCCTCTGGTTTGGCGTAGATATACATCTCGACTTTATCGAACTGATGCCCGCGCTTGATCCCGCGCACATCCCTGCCGGCGCTCATCTTCTCGCGGCGGAAGCAAGGAGTGTAGGCTGTATACCGGCGAGGCAGGCTTTCTTCAGCGAGGATTTCATCCATGTGCATGCCGGTCAGCGGCACTTCAGCAGTCGGCACGTTCCAGAAGTCCTCTTCGACGTCATGATAGAGGTTGTCGGCAAACTTAGGCAGCTGCCCGGCGGCAAAGAGTGTCTGCCCTTTGACCATGAACGGCAGGTAACGCTCCCGGTATCCCTGACGGATGTGCAAATCGAGCATCCAGGCGATCAGCGCACGCTGCAGGCGCGCCGCGGCGCCGTTCAGAATGTAAAAACGCGAGCCGGTGATCTTGACCCCGCGGTCGAAGTCGATAATGCCAAGCTTTGGACCAAGTTCCCAATGCGGCAGAGGGGTGAAATCGTATTTAGGAATTTCGCCCACCTGGCGCAGGACGACATTATCCTGCTCGCTAACCCCATAGGGCGTCTGCGGATCGGGCAGGTTGGGAATGACCGCCAGCGCGGATTGCAAGTCGGCATCCACCTGCCGCACGCGCTCGTCTAAACCAGCGATCTGATCGCCCAGGGAGCGCATCGCATCGATTTTCGCCTGGCGCTCGCCGGCATCTTTCATTTGCCCTATCTCTTTCGTGACCGTGTTGCGCTCGGCTTTCATCACCTCCACCTGAGCGAGCAGCGCGCGCCGTTCCTTGTCTAACTCCAGCACCGGCTCGATCAGAGCAGGGTTCATTTGCCGTGCCTGCAATGCCTGGCGCACCTGCTCGGGTTGTTCTCGCACCTTGTTGATATCCAGCATAACGGCTAACCTCCTTGCTCAAGAAATTAAAGCCCCTCGCCTTGCAGGACGAGGGGCATTTCTCGTGGTGCCACCTGCTTTCGCCGCAGATTGATGACCCATTCCAGCGGCCTTATTGCGGAGATAACGGTTCGTGCCGTCCCTCTTACAGTCGCTTTGTTTGCGACTCTTGCGAGGGCAACCTGCCCTGAAGGGCATCCAAGCTGGAGTTCACCGATCGACCTGCCGGCTTGCACCTTCCGCCGGCTCTCTGTCAGGCTGCTCAGCTACTTATTCCTGGGTTGGGTCTTTATAGTCAGCATTATACCCAACCTGAAAGGCTTGTCAAGCAGCATCTTCTGCCCGCGCCGGCCTGCGCTCGGTGTTTTTCCGGGTGTGTCTTCGCACTTTTCGATGTCTGAAAACTGCGGGCGCATCGCCCCTGCCTTCTTTTAAGACGAAACAGTTGTTAGTCATTTCAACCTATAATACAGTTATGTCAGATTCTATACTGATACCCATCGACCTCCGTTCCCGCACCACCCCCGGATCGCAAGCAGCCCAAGGCGAGGACGGCATCTGGCGCCTTGCCATTCCCGCCGGACGCGCCGGACGCTACCGCTGGGCGCAGCTGGACGACTACCTGCACCGCCCGCGGAGAGCTTTCGCCTGGCGTCAGCCGTTGGCGCTCGAGCTTCGCGCGCGAGTTTCCCTGCCAAACCTGCCCGGCACCTGGGGTTTTGGCTTTTGGAACGATCCTTTCAACGCCTCGACCGGTCTGGGCGGGACAGCCCGCCGCCTGCCCGCGTTGCCCAACACAGCCTGGTTCTTTCATGCATCCCCGCCGAATTACCTTGCATTGCGCGATGACCATCCGGCTGACGGCTTCCTCGCGGCCCTGTTCTCCGCCCCCAGGTTTCCCGCTCTGCTGACCCTCCCTGCCCTGTTAGCCCTGCCGCTGCTTGCCTGGCGTCCTGCTGCCCGCTGGCTGCGCCGGACTGCCCAAACATTTGCGAAGGAAGATGCTGCCTCTCTGGATCTTGACGTGACCGCCTGGCACAGCTACCGCATCGAGCTGCATCTCGACCGCACAATATTCAGCGTCGATGGCGCCCGTATGTTCGAGTCTGTCCTCGCGCCGCGTCCGCCGCTCGGCCTGGTCATCTGGATCGATAACCAGTATGCCGCCTTCCCGCCCGACGGACGGCTGCGCTTTGGCACGCTCGCGAACGAGACGGACGCCTGGCTGGAAATTACAGGCCTGAAGATTGCGAGCCTGTAAATCTCCAGCCTGATCCACAAGGCGCCCATCCCATTGGCTGCCAGGGGCAGTATCTCCGCTTTGCCGCGATAAGGTTGTTCCTTGACGCGGCCTTTCCCCGCCGGTAGAATCAAATGCCACATTATCTATCATAATATGGATAGGACGATGAGTGCCTTCGCAAAATGGATCTGCGCGATCATAATTGCATCCAGCTTGCTGCTCAGCGGATGCGGGTTATACCATCTCACGCCAAAAGCAAGCAGCGGTCCTCTAGTTACGACGGAGGTTTCCGAGAGAAACCCCGCCAGCGCAACGATCGTCCCTTTTGCCTCGCCAACCGTCAGCGCCTCTGCTACCCCAACCGCAACGTTTACGCCTACCCCCACCCCGCATCCACTCAGCATCGAAGCCATGCGCGCTGGCAGCTACCCCGGCAGCGATATTCAGATCGAAGAACAGCTCGCGGACGGCACGAATTACGAGCGCATGATCGTATCCTACCTGTCCGATGGATTGAAGATCTATGCGCTCATGACCACCCCATTTGGCGCCCCCCCTGATAGCGGTTGGCCGGTGATCATCTTTAATCACGGCTACATCCCGCCGGATGTATACCGCCCGACCGAACGCTATATCCCCAACGTGGACGGCTTTGCCCGCAACGGCTATATCGTCCTGCGCCCCGACTACCGCGGGCACGGCGATTCAGAGGGAGAAGCCCTCGGGGCGTACAACCGCCCGGATTACACTATCGATGTGCTCAACGCGGTCGCGTCAATTCAACGCTACCCGCTGGCAGACCCGGAACATATTGGCATGTGGGGACATTCCATGGGCGGATATATCACGCTCAGGGTCATGGTGACCTCTAAAGCGGTAAAAGCGGGCGTCATCTGGTCAGGCGTAGTCGGCTCGTACCCGGACCTGATGTACCGCTGGCGTGCCACGCCAGTGGTCACCGTTCCCACCAGCGAGCGGCGCTGGAGCGCAGTGCTCAGTGAAACGTACGGAGATCCACAAGTCAATCCGGATTTCTGGGCTTCCATCTCTCCAATCACCTATGTCGCAGATTTGAGCGGTCCGTTGCAGCTTCATCACAGCGCAGAGGATGAATCGGTCCCAATTGCTTTCTCGGAAAGCCTGTATCAGGCGGTGCAGACAGCCGGCGGAGTGGTTGAATTCTATACCTACCCGGGCAACGATCACAACCTCAGCCAATCATTCACCCTCGCCATGCGGCGTTCGATCGAATTCTTCGACCGCTATCTGAAAGTATCGGAAAAAGGATCGTGAAGGTAAGCCCTTAAGAGTGCTTGACGCACATTCTGCTTTAAGATAGGATAGCTTTGTGATTCCCCTGATTTCCCGTAAATGGTTCTACCGGCTGATTGGCACGGACGCGTCGATCCTGCTGGCTGAACCTCGCCGTCGAAGGTTCGAGAGATGGACGAAGCAGGCCTGATTCAAGACGCGGTCCGTGGCGACCTGGATGCCTTCAACCGCCTGGTGCTGGCATACCAGGATATGGCCTATAACATCGCCTTCCGCATGCTCTCGGATGAAGGCGCCGCGGAAGACGCCACCCAGACAGCCTTCATTTCGGCATACCGCAACCTCGCCAGCTACCGCGGCGGCTCTTTCAAAGCCTGGGTGATGCGCATGGTCACCAACACCTGCTATGATGAGCTGCGCCGGCGTCACCGCAGGCCGACCGTCCCGCTGGAGCCTTCCAATCCGGAAGACGACGAGGAGATCGAATCGCCTTCCTGGCTGGCGGACGGTAGTCCCTCGCCCGAGGAACAAATCGAAACGCGGGAATTGGAGGCTGCTATCCAGCACTGCATCCAGGGTCTGCCTGAGGAATTCCGCGCGATTGTCATCATGGTGGACATTCAGGGATTCAACTATACCGAAGCCTCACAAGCGATCGGCAAACCGCTCGGCACGATCAAAAGCAGGCTGGCCCGCGCTCGCATGCGCCTGCGCGACTGTCTCAGCGGCTTCGGGGAACTTCTGCCGCCCTTGTTCCGTCTTAGAGGTGAGGCAGAACGATAATGAAGTCCCGAATTTCCCCCAAGGATTGGATTCTGCTCTCTTCCTATTTGGATGATGAGCTCGACGCGCGCGATAAGGCGCGGGTTGAGGCGCGTCTAAAGGCAATGCCCGCCTTCCAGGATGCTCTGGAGTGTCTGCGATGCACGAAAGAATTGCTTAGCCGCATGCCTGCGCTGGGAGCTCCGCGCAACTTTACCCTGCCAGCATATATGGCCAAGTCTGAACCAAGCTCCGCCCTGCGCCTGGTTCCAGCGCTGCGCTGGTCATCAGCCGTGGCGGCGCTTATCGCCGTCTTCTTTATGGTCAGCACGCTGTTAGGCGGTTTACCTTTCAGGATGCAGATGGCTGCGGCGCCAGCGGATATGGCAGCCAAGGAAACAGTCAGCTTAATGGCTGAATCAGAGCCTGCCGCAGCGGAAGAAGCAGCAGAGCCCCCGGTGATCTATTGGAACGGCCCGCCGGTCCGAGAAGTTTACGGCCTCGGCGGCGGCGCTGCTGATGGGATAGGGGGCGCAGAGGAGATCACCGTACCGCCGGCGGTTATACCAACCCAGCCGGTACAAGTATTCAAAGTCCAGCCTACCGAAGCTCCCCTAGCAGAAGTGGCTCCACAGCCCACTCCAACGATCGTCGCAATGGCGCCGCAGCACGAGCTGCCTGTGGAGGGCTCTGGACCCATTCTCGGCATTGCGCCAACCGAACGGCAAGGTGAAATGTTACCAGAAACCGAGCGGCAGGTGCTGCCATTGGTAGCCTCTGGCAGTCCGGCTCAAGAGGAACAAGTTAGAAAGCTGCCGCTCTTTGGCATTATTGGTATCGGCTTGTTTATCGTGGCAGCAGGGCTATTTCTGACGGCTTTCATCTTACGCAAGAAAGCGCTGCGTTGAGCGAGGATTTCTACCGGTTCTGCCCGCAGTGCGGCAGTCAGCTCGAACGCCGCATTATCTTTGGCAAATACCGCGCTACCTGCCCTGATTGCGGATTTATCCATTTTTCCGATCCAAAAGTTGCCGCGGGCGTGCTGGTCGAGCAGGATGGCAAAATCCTGCTGGTGCGCAGGGTGAATGAACCTCAACAGGGATTGTGGAGCTTTCCAGCGGGTTTCATCGATGCATACGAAGATCCTGGCGAAGCGGCAAAACGCGAGTGCCGCGAGGAAACCGGGCTGGAAGTCGAAATCACCGGGTTGGCGAACGTTATCGGCGGCCGCGAGCATAAACAAGGCGCAGATATCGTCATCGTTTACCGCGCCGAAATCATTGGCGGATCGTTGCAGCCCGGCGACGACGCGGATCAGGCTGGCTTTTTCGCCCGCGGCGATTTGCCGCCTTTAGCCTTTCGCGCCACCCGCATTGCATTAGGATTGATCGATTAAATCTTGCCGGTCTCAGGCAGGCAGGCGCGCCATTGGCGCCTGTGCTATAATCACTATGCGCATGAAATTGGTCAGTTCTTCACTTGCATGCACCTTGCAACCTGACCATGAGTACTCACACACCCTTCTAAGTCTGGAGACAGCCAGTGCCGAAAACGGCCTCCCGCAGTAAGAAAGCCAGTGTCAGCCGTTCCGGGGGGACGCGCAGCAAATCCGCTGGCGCCGCGCAGAGGAAAAAAACGCCGGCGGCTCAGCGTGCGTCTGCTGCGCGAAGCACACGCAGCCGGCGAAAATCCTCGCGACCTTCCTTCTCCTGGAACCGCCTGTCACTCGACCGCAAGCTGGATATCCTCGGCATATTCCTGGCGCTGGTCGGATTCCTGACTTTGCTTTCTTTGATTTCCTCCACAAAAGGGACGGTCACCGGCGCCTGGATCAATGCAATTGGCAAGGTCGCAGGCTGGGGCGCCTGGGTTTTGCCGGTCGCGCTGCTGGCGGTTGGCCTGTGGCTGATCTTCCGCCGCATCGAGACCCTGCCGCAGCTTTCAACAGAGCGGCTGACCGGCGTGATTTTGCTCTACCTGAATATACTCGCCTGGTTGCACCTTTTCGCCGGCGGCACCTGGGAATTGGCGAAAGCTGGCGCAGGAGGCGGTTATGTCGGCGCCTTCTTCCAGCGTGGATTGGTTTCCGCGCTCGGCAGCGCCGGCGGAGTGATCGTCATGGCTGCCTGGCTGGTCATTGCGCTGGTTTTCACCTTTGATTTGTCCGTTCCTGATATCTTTCAGCGAGTTAAAAAGCTGATTTCAGCGCCCGGCAAGCAGACCGCAAGCCGCGCAGCGCGCCATCCCCGGGCAGCGCCTGGCGACCATCCACCTGCAGCCGTAGAACCGCTGCCCTCTGATTTCCGGCCATTGCCCGGCCAGGCTGCTCCACCGGTATCCGCAGCCCGCAGCAAATCGACACCGCCGCCAGCTCTCAAATCTGAGACCGCCGCGCCCGCCCGAACCGCCGCAAAAGCCAGCGCAACCAGAGAGCCTTCCCCGGCTTCGCGCGCGCCACAACCAGCTACGCTTTGGGTCTTACCGGCAGTCGAGGAAATTCTCGACCCGGCCACGCCCGCCGCGCAGCAGACCAACATCGACCAGGAGCGCGCCAGGTTGATCGAGGACACACTGGCATCCTTCGGCGCGCCTGCCCATGTGGTGGATATTTCGCGCGGCCCGACCATTACCCGCTTCGGCGTCGAACCGGATTTCATCGAATCGCGCTCCGGGCGCATGCGCGTGCGCGTCAGCAAGATCGCCTCGCTGGCTGACGACCTCAGCCTGGCGCTGGCAGCCCCGCGCATCCGCATCCAGGCGCCGGTGCCAGGGCGCAGCTATGTCGGCATCGAGGTGCCGAACGTGGAAATCAGCCTGGTTGCCATGCGCGAGGTACTCGACAGCGACGCATTCCGCCGCATCCACTCGATGCTGCGCTTTGCCATCGGCAAGGATGTGGCCGGCAAGCCGCTCGCCGCGGATTTAACCACCATGCCGCACCTGCTGATCGCCGGCACGACTGGCTCGGGCAAGTCGGTCTGCGTCAATTCGATCCTCACCTGCCTGCTGCTGCACAATACCCCCGCGAACATACGCCTGGTGCTGGTCGATCCCAAGCGGGTCGAGCTGACCAATTACAACGGTATCCCGCACCTGCTTGCGCCAGTGGTGGTCGATACCGAGCGAGTGATCGGCGCGTTGCAATGGCTGCAGCGTGAGATGGACGCCCGCTACCACCGTTTTTCGGCTGCCGGCGCGCGCAACATTCAAGACTACAACAGCAAGCACGCCGAGCGCCTGCCCTATCTGATCGCGGTGATCGACGAACTGGCTGACCTGATGATGCTCTCGCCGGACGAGACCGAGCGAGCCATCACCCGCCTGGCGCAGCTGGCGCGCGCCACCGGCATCCACCTGATCATCGCCACCCAGCGCCCCTCGGTGGACGTGGTCACCGGTCTGATCAAAGCCAACTTCCCGGCGCGCATTGCCTTCGCGGTCGCTTCCGGGGTGGACAGCCGCGTGATCCTCGACCAGCCCGGGGCTGAGCGCCTGCTGGGGCGCGGCGATATGCTCTTCCAGGCGCCGGACGCCGCCGCGCCGGTACGCCTGCAAGGCGTGTACGTTTCCGATCCGGAGATTCAGCGCCTGGTGGATTACTGGCGCACCCAGGCGGCAGTGATCGCTGAAAAGACGCCCGCCGGCGGCGGTGAAACGCCAGTCGATATGCTGCCAGGCGGCATCCCGCTCAAGCAAGGGGAATTGTGGGATTTGGAGGAAGAGGGCGACCCGCTGACCTCAGAAGCGATCGACCTGGTGCGTCGCGAAGGGCGCGCGTCGATCACCATGCTGCAGCGGCGCCTGCGCATCGGCTACACCCGCGCCGCGCGCATCATCGACGCGCTGGAGGATAAAGGCATCATCTCGCCGGCGCTGCCCAACTCGCAGGTGCGCGAGGTGCTCGATTATGGTCCGACCGCTCCGCCACCGGAAGACGAATAGATCTGAAGGTTCGCGGGGTGGGTTGGAGAGCAGTCGGGCAGCGCATCCGCAGGGATGCTCCATTAACAAGAAAATGTCCCTACGGATGCATCGCGCTATTACTTTAATCTATGAGAGCCAAAAGCTAACCCACTTCATTTATTCGATTGGCTCGAAATCAGAACCTCGCGTGGAAAATAATCAATTCACCGAGCCTGATTTTCTATAATTCTAACAATCCTGATTTGATAGCTTTAATCACCGCCTCGGTGCGGTTTCGAACCTTCAATTTATGCATTACTCGCTCAATATGTGATCGCACGGTTCTTACACTAATCGATAATTCCAATGCAATTTGTGCATTCGTTTCTCCTTTGCCAATCAGGCGAAGAATTTCGATTTCCCTGTCAGTAAGTACTGGACTATGACAAGGGTACTGGGAGTTATCGACCATATCAGCTTTCTCACACCATTTTTGGATCTTGCAAAACCCTATTTGAAAATTTCGAATTGTGTCTTGTTTCGCGAAGCAAAAAATCCCACCTGTAAATCCCCGATAATATCTGAATAAGGTTCTTAAGTATGATTATACCCATGAGCAGGCTTCAACAGTGGCTTCAATAGAAGGTTCTTTACCGAAATGGTTCATTAATATCAAATAAATCGGCTTAAAAGCCGATGTTTCTCTCAGATTGTTTTGATACTATAGAAGTGGTAAATATTTAGGGAGATAGAGTTATGCTGTCAATGATAACAAGCTTGTCGAAAAGGATAGGAACACTTGTCCTCATCATTCTGCTGATATCATCATGCCAACCGGTGAGCACAGGTACTGAAATCCCTGTTGTAATAAGAGAAACATCCCCACCGACGTCGATGCCAACCCCCACGCCTACGCCAACTTTGACTGCGACCCGCACTCCCACAATCACACCCACCATCGAGCCTAGCCCCACCCGCCCCACCAGCACGCCGATCGAATTTCCCGAAGAGGATTACCCGCCTCCGCTGCCGCTGCTGTTCGGCGCCTGGCCGGCCACCTCCGGCTGCCCCAATCATGCTGGTTTGCAGGACGTGGACGACCTGCCCGCGGAGGCGGTGATCCATGCGGTGGGCGAACTGTTGTACACAGGGGACAAGCTACGCGAGAGGGCGGTCAGCGACTCGGCGCTGTGGCCGCTGCTTCCCTTTGCCAGCCGGTCGGAGAGCAGTATGTCGGGCAGTGTAGATGAGAACTGGATCGATTCAGTGCTAAAAACGAACCAGACCGATTACGCTAAACTCGTCATCAACCAGTGTGGCGAGAAGACAGCGGGCGTAACCTGGGTGGCAAAAATCTGCCCTGGCCCTTGTGCAGCCAATCCTTCCGAGTCGTTAAAAGATGATCTTTTTTTCATACAACGCAATGGCCGCTGGCTAGTCTGGGCGTTGTATTAGTTGTGAATGGAAACACCCCCTACATTTATTACCGCCCCCACCCTCGCCTGCAATGAATCAACAGGCAGGCAATGAGCCTGCCTGTATTTATTTCTCGAAAATATTCCGTTAATCCGCCGCGGCAGCCAGCTTGAGCTCCGCTGCGGCTCTGAGCTCATCAGCTTTGTTCGTTCGCTCCCAGGGCAGGTCCAGGTCGTCGCGCCCGAAATGACCGTAGGCGGCAATCTGGCGATAGATCGGGCGGCGCAGATCCAGGTCGCGGATGATCGCGCCGGGGCGCAGATCGAATTTCTCCCTGACCAGCTCGTCGATCTCGTCATCCGGGATAGCGCCGGTTCCGAAGGTTTCCACGTTGATGCTCAACGGGTGCGACTTGCCGATCGCATAAGCCACCTGAATTTCGCAGCGTTCTGCCAGCCCGGCAGCAACGATATTCTTGGCGACCCAGCGCGCCGCATAAGCTGCCGAGCGATCGACCTTGGTCGGATCCTTGCCCGAAAAGCAGCCGCCGCCATGGCGCCCCATCCCCCCGTAGGTATCCACGATGATCTTTCGCCCGGTAACGCCCGCGTCTCCGAGCGGGCCGCCGACCACAAAACGTCCAGTCGGATTGACATAGACAACCGTGTTTTTATCGACCATATCCGCTGGCAGGGTCGGATCGATGACGTGCTTTTTCAACGCCGCGGCGATCTCTTCTTGAGTCAGGTGATCGGCGTG